>OZ244904.1:658382-1316764 GCA_965221615.1 Psychrosphaera sp.
GATGGACCGCAGAGGCTATAAGTTACCGCTGTACAATAAAGCGCATTATGGTTATAGCACTCATTCAGAACAAATGAATTACAGCTTGCCAGCTGTTATGTCAGACCAAAAATACATTCTACTATTCGATAATTCAGCCAAAGGCTGGTTAGATTTGGCTAAAACTCACGCCAACACATTAGAGTTTAGTGCAGAAGGTGGTCGAGCATCATTTATTGTTGCAACGGCACAGTCTTATCCAAGTTTGATTGAAAACTATGTAGGAATTACTGGTAAACAACCAATGCCAGCAAGATGGGCTTTAGGTAATCATGCATCAAGATTTGGTTATAAAACACAGCAACAAGTTATCGATACGATTAACTTGTACCGAGAGCTAGATATTCCAGTCGATTCAATCATCTTAGATTTATATTGGTTTGGTAAAGATATAAAAGGTCACATGGGTAACCTAAACTGGGATTATGAAGCTTTCCCAGAGCCAGAAAAAATGATCCAGCAACTTAAAGAAGACGGTGTTAAGACAACATTAATTACAGAGCCTTTTGTGCTTAAAAACAGCAAACGTCATGATGAAGCTGCGCAGGCAAACGCTCTGTCTTTAGATTTAGCTGGAAATGAAATCAAGTACTTTGATTTTTATTTCGGCCATACTTCATTGATTGACATCTTTAGCAATAGCGGCCAAAAGTGGTTCTCCCAAGTATATAAAGAGTTAATGGAGCAAGGAGTAACTGGTGTTTGGGGCGACTTGGGTGAACCTGAAGTACATCCACATGACATGCAACACCGGCTATCAGAGTTCGGTATAACTGCGGGTGCTGATGAGGTTCACAACGTTTATGGCCATCAGTGGGCAGACTTAGTCTACAACACAATAAAGCAGCAACAACCAAATACTAGACCATTTATCTTAATGCGTTCTGGCTTTGCAGGTTCACAACGATTTGGTCTGATCCCTTGGACAGGTGATGTAAGTAGGAGTTGGGGAGGTCTTAAACCTCAGGTCGAACTTTCATTGCAAATGGGCTTACTAGGTTTAGCTTATACTCATTCAGATTTAGGTGGGTTTGCAGGAGATAATTACGACAAAGAGATGTACATCCGTTGGTTACAATATGGCGTTTTCCAGCCGATTTATCGCCCGCATGCTCAAGACTCAGTGCCTTCAGAGCCAGTATTTCATGACAAAGAAACTCAAGACATTATTCGTGAATATATCAAGCTTAGATATGAGTTGTTGCCATACAACTACACTTTAGCGTATGAAAACACAATGACGGGTATGCCGTTAATGCGACCTATGTTTTTCAACGATGAAAGCAATAGCGAGCTAATTGCCATTGCTGATCAATTTATGTGGGGCAACGAATTCTTAGTTAAGCCAGTGACAGAAGCAGGTTTGAAACAGGTTGATGTATTATTGCCAGAAGGCAACTGGTTTAATTATTGGACTGGAGAAAAGTATGCTGGTGGCAATAAAGTAGCTTTCCCAGTAGATCTAAATACTATTCCTGTTTTAGTAAAAGCGGGGGCGATTATCCCAAGTGTTGAAGCCGTAAAATCAACAGACGATTACTCAAGCCAACAGCTGAAATTAGATTTTTACTTTGACCCTGAAGTAGCAGAAAGCTCTGCACAAATGTATGAAGATGATGGTATGTCAGCAAACGCACAAGAAGTTTGAACTACTGAGCTTTAATGCAAAACAGCAAGCGAATTAAAACTGACTGCAAAACAGCAAGCTAAAAAACTAACTTTTGGCTTAAATCGAGATGTAAAAGGTCAATACAAAGGCATGCCTGAACAACGTGATGTTGAGCTTACTATTCACAACTGGCAAGCAAACTCAGCGGTTACTTTAGCTGGCGAAAAGCTAGCTAAATACACCTCAATGAGTGACTTAGAAAGCGCTAAACAAGGTAGCTACTTTGATAAAAATACTAACAAGTTAAAGGTTAAACTAGCTTGGTCAAAGCGTGACATTCAACTGAATATTGCGAAGTAAAATAAAAATAAAGAAATACAGCGTAGTGCTATCACTACGCTGTATTTTTAATACATATGCAGCTCTTGAACTAGTTTCTCTAGTTGTATGGGAGAACTAAAGTTTACTTTTTCTAGAAATCGCTCTGATTGGATTGGTGTTAACCTGATGTTCCACTCATTGAAGTCCAGTTGTGGAAACTCCTGATTGATATAACTTTCTGTAATTAGCTCGCCATCACTGATCTCACTAACGTGACCACCAGTTACTAAGCATTTTGCTATGAGAGTTGATTTACGCACATCCACCTCCCTAATTACTCCTTATGCACTCCATCATTTTCAACTATAGTAAAGAGTTCAAAAAACCACCAATTTTGTGTGGTTAATATTCAAAAATATTTTTCTTTTTATGGAACTTAGTTGAAAATTTAATCTCAAAAGCTGCCAGTTGTTTGGGGTAAATCAATTATCAGATCAATAATTGTTATACTTTCGTCGATTTGCCAGACATTTAGGGGAAATCCCTACTAGTAATTTGTTAAATCGGCCTTTAGTATCCGGCAACTTGTCCTGATTCTCAGGACTTTCCTTAGTTGTCAATAACCTAGACTTAGCAACGTTTGTACTGTGCTAAGTTGATAGGTTAGTTATTGTTGAGGGTTTTTAAGTGGCCAGACGTAATCAAACCACCATTAATGAAGAAGTAACTTTTGCTGAGCACGAAGAGTTAGTTTCGACTACCGATGCTAGAGGCATTATTACTTACGCAAACGATGTATTTTGTCGTGTTGCCGGTTACGAGCTGGATGAACTGATTGGAAAAAACCACAACATAGTTAGACACCCAGATATGCCAAAGGCGGCATTCAAAGATTTATGGACAGCGCTTGAAGCAGGAAAAAACTGGCGAGGAGCGGTTAAAAACCGTTGTAAAGATGGCCGTTATTATTGGGTTGATGCTTATGTTACACCTATTTTTGAACAAGGTCGTTTAGTTGGTTATCAGTCGGTTCGAGTTAACTTAAAGCCTGAAGTTAAACAAGTAGCAGAAAAAGCTTATCAAGCGATTAATCAAGGTAAAACAATAGAGCCTTGGTATAGCAAATTAAGCTCCCGTCACATGCTTTATGTTTTGCTCAATGTGATAACACTGGCAGCCAGCTTTGGCTTTTCTACTTGGTTTGTTCTGTTATTGCCTTTCTTAGCTTTTGCTTGTTATTTTGACGAGCTGGTTACTACACCTAACTTTTTCTCTAACCTACAAAAAAGCAACGATAGTGCTTCTCGTTGGATCTTCTCAGGAACTAAACCTCATTCAATCGCTGATTTTCACCTCAAACTGCAAGATGGCAAAGTGCGTACAATTTTAGGTAGGGTCGTGGACTCATGTCATGAAATGGAAGACTGTGTTGGTCATATGAGTATGGCTGCTAAGCAAACCAAAAATGGGGTAGAGAGTGAGTCTCAAGAACTTGAACTAGTGTCATCTGCCATTCAACAAATGGTCTCATCCATTTCTGAAGTGGCCAGCAACACAGCTTTAACCTCGACTAAGGTTACTGACGCTCATTTGGATTGTGAACAAGCGACTCAGTCTATGGAGCAAACAATGACAAGAGTTGCTCAATTGGCTGAAGAAGTGTCGAGTTCCTCTACTTCTGCTAATGAACTTGCTGAAGAGGCAGAAAAAATTGGCAATATTATGATAGAAATTCAGGGGATAGCAGATCAGACTAACTTGTTAGCCCTAAATGCGGCAATAGAAGCGGCCAGAGCAGGCGAACATGGCAGAGGGTTCTCAGTTGTTGCAGATGAAGTTAGAGCGCTATCTAGTCGAACTCATAGTGCCACTGAACAAATTCATACTTCGATTAAAGAAATACAAGCTACGCTATTAGCTTGGTCAGATAAGATGAATCAGGGTAAAGATGCAGCTCTAGCTTGTGTAGAAGATACCAAAGAAACACAGCAAGTAGTTAGTAAGGTGTACAGCTCGATTTCTGACATATCAGGTTTGGCAATGCAAATATCTGCTGCAACAGAGCAGCAAAGTACGACATCACGAGAAATTAATCAGAACGTGGTTAACATAAATAAACATGCTAATCACAATTTAGAGCAGGCGTTATCGGTTGAAGAACAAGCCAATGACATGCAAAAGCGCACATCAAAACTTAGCTCAATGGGACTGTCTTTTAAATAAGTGGGGCTTTTTTAAATGAGATCTTCTTTTAAGTAAATGAAACTTTCTTTTAAATAAAGAACAGATTTAAGGCATTAAAAAAGCTTCTATTTAAGAAGCTTTTTTATTTTTACAGGCTTAGTTAGCTAATTAAATTAGCTCGCTTGGCAATTTTTACAAAAACCGGTCAACTCGAGTTGTTCATTAGCTAGAGTGAATCCTGTTTTCGCAACACTTGCTGTAAGTTCTTCAATAACTGACGACTTAACTGCAATTTCCGTAACCGTATTACAAGTCTCGCAGATTAAAAACTGTGGAATCTGGTGTTCGGCACAGCAACTAATATGAGAGCAAGCTATGTATTTATTTGCTGAACTTAGTTTGTGTACTAATGACATTTCAGCTAGAAAATCTAATATTCGGTACACCGACATTGCAGGAATACTTTGTTCGAACAGCTCTCTATACTTTTCTGCTAATTCATAAGCTGACATAGCTTGTTGGCTTTGCACCAATGCAGATAAAACGTTTTCTCGTTTTTCTGTTAGTTTTACTTCGTTTTGTAAGCAGATTTCTTTGGCTCTTTTTAGCACTGCTGTTAGTTGATTACTCAAGTGAACCTCGTATGTTGTCCCGTACGCTTTGATGATACCCAAGAGGCGTCATTATTTCATCATAAATACAATGATTTAATGAAATCTTGTTCTAAACTAGTATAGTTTAGGTTTTATAGTTTAAAAATTTACACGCGTTAAGTTTATTCTCTATGTCGGGTCAAGATCAAAATCAATTGTTACCAAAACACTCACCAATTCATCGCAGTCTGTTACTTTGGTTTTGGCTACTTTCTGTTGTACCTCTAATTGTTGCTGGTGTTTATCACAGCTACAACATGCTTGATGCATTGCAAACCTCAATAGGTAAAGAGGTAACCATTGCAGGCAATGCCAATAAATCTTATATATCGGCTTGGTTTGAATCTCGTTTTAGCGATATTAGGCAGCTGTCTGGCTCTTATATGCTTGTTGAAATGATGGACAAGCTTGAGTCTGGAGCAAAAGATTTTCCCAATGCAAAAGCTTACATCGCTTCTGATAGTTGGCGAAACTATCGAGATGCCGGTTCTCAATTGTTGGAAATTGCCAGTTTAAATCATAATTATATTTACGATATTTTTATGATTGATCTATCAGGCAACATCCTTTTTGCGTTAGCAGAAGAGAGTGATTTAGGCACCAATTTGGTGTCGGGTCATTATAAAGACACTCAGTTCGCAAGAGCTGTACAAAGAACAATTACTGACCCGAGTATCCACTTTTCTGATGTCGAACGTTATGCTCCTTCTAACAACACTTTAGCTGGCTTTTTTACTGCTCCAATTTGGGATGTAGAGAGGAATATGGTTGGAGTGTTAGCGGTTCAGGTTAAATTGGATCATATCTACGAAAAGTTATTGTCGTTTAATAATGACAATATGAGAGTAAGGCAATACTTAGTTGGGCCAGATAAAAAGTTACGTTCAACTTACGACAATACTAAGCAAGATGTTTTAGCTATGCCTCCTAACTTACCTTTGATTGATAAGTTAGTGAACGACTCAGAGCAAATGAGCTCTTTGGATGTTAAGTATCTGGCTCTTGACGGTGAAACAAAAATTGCCTACGCCACTAGAGTAAATATTGCTGATGTCGATTGGTTTTTAGTCTCCGAAGTTGACAGAGACACTGTGCTGCAAAGTGTAAAACAAACAGTGGCGGCATCACTAGCAATCATGTTTATTGCCATGCTTTTTGTTGCTTATCTAGCAAAGCTAAAAGCAGAAGCTTTCATTATCCCGATACATAAGTTAGTTAATTACGCTCGTTCGGTCACACAAAAAGGCTATGCAGACGATATTCGCTTAGATACCAACGACGAACTCACTGAGCTAGCACAAGCATTTAAAGAAATGTTAGCGGCACAAAAAGAGCATGAGCGTTTATTAGAAGAAAGCCGCGCAGAGGCATTAAGAAATTATAACGAAACACTTAAACAAAAATATGCATTAGACCAACACTCTATTGTTTCTATTACCGATCGCAGCGGTGTTATTGAATATGTAAATGAAAAGTTTACTGAGATAAGTGGTTACTCAGAGCAAGACCTTATTGGTAATACTCATAACCTTTTAAACTCTGGGCATCATGACAAGATGTTCTTTAAAAACATGTACAACACCATACTTTCAGGAAAAACTTGGAAAGCTGAAATTAAAAATCGCTCTAAACTAGGTGATTATTTTTGGGTTGATACAACGATAGTACCTTATCTCAATGACAAAGGGATTATTACTAACTTCATTGCCATCCGAACCGATATTACTGGACGTAAACTGTCAGAGTTAGCCTTGAAACAGAATAAAGCTCAATTGGAACAGGTTATTGATGGCACCGCAGTAGGGCTTTGGGATTGGGATATGACAACCAACCTAATAGAAGTCAATGAACGCTGGGCAGAAATACTTGGATATAAACTTGATGAAATCCGTCCGGTGACGGCCAGAATGTGGTTCAGCTTAGTTCATAGAGAAGATCGCAAAAAAGGCTTAGAGAGCTTACGAAAGTATTGGAAAGGCGAGCATCAAAGTTTGGAATATGAAGCTCGAATGCGTCATAAAGAAGGTCATTGGGTATGGGTCTATGACGCAGGCCGAGTTGTTGAAGTTGATAGAAAAGGTGAGCCAAAGCGTATGATTGGTACTCATTTGAATATCAACGATCGTAAACAAGCTCAACTTGAGTTAGATAGAAGTAGGGATGACTATATTTCTTTAGTTGATAACATACCAGGAGTGACCTTCCGCTGTTTGCACGATAAAGATTGGACTATGACCTTTATCAGTGAACAGTTAATTGATTTATGTGGTTATCACCCAGACCAAATTATTAATAATAAAGAACTTTCATACGGTGAACTGATTTTACCTGAGTACCGAGAGTACGTTGAAACGGAAGTAGTAGAAGCGATTCATGCCAAGCAAGATTGGTCTTTAGAATATGTGATTCAAAGTCGCATAGACAAAGAGGTTTGGGTTTATGAAAAAGGGCGAGCTATTTATGATGACAATGGCGACGTGTTGCATTTGGAAGGGTTTATTCTAGATATTTCAGAGCGAAAAAGAGCCCAACAGGAAATGACCCGTTTATCTAGAATTGCATCGCAGACAGATAATGCGGTTATTTTAACGAATGTAAACGGTGAAATTGAGTGGGTTAACAAAGCATTTTCGGATATTTCAGGTTTTTCTTTGGAAGAAGTATTGGGCAAAAGACCAGGGCAATTCTTACAAGGAGAACTCTCAGATAAAGCGGCAATAGAACGAATAAGCCAAGCTATATATGACCAACAACCGTTTGAAGAAACCCTAATAAATTACCGTAAAGATGGCTCTCCTTATTGGATTAATATTCGTTGTAATCCAGTGAATAATGAACAAGGCAAGGTAATAGGCTTCATGGCCTTCTCTAATGATGTTTCTGAGCAAAAAGAAACAGAAGATAAGTTAAGGTTGCAACAAGGCTTAATGGAGAGTATGAGCCATCAAGCTAGGATTGGAGCTTGGGAAGTTGACTTATTAGAAGGTACTTTATTTTGGTCTCCGATGACAAAAGAGATCCATGGCGTAGCTGAAGATTACGTTCCAACTCTAGAATCAGGCATCAATTTCTACAAGGAAGGGCGCAGCCGTAATAGGATCACTGAAGTTGTTCAGCGAGGAATCGACGAAGGCACTCCTTGGCATGAAGAATTGCAATTAGTAACAGCTCAAGGCAAAGAAGTTTGGGTTGTTGCTAAAGGTGAAGCAGCATTTATTGATGGCAAATGTGTCCGTCTATTTGGTTCATTCCAAGATATAAATGACCGCAAACTTGCTGAAATAGAGGCTCGTAGCGAAGCAAGGCAAAACAGAATTTTGGCAGAGCTTAATGTCAGTGAGCCTGTATTGTCAGGCAGTTTTTCAGATTCAAAAAACTTGATTACTCGTTCTTTATCAAGAGCGTTACAAGTAAGTCGAGCGTCAATATGGATTTACGATTCAGATTGGGAAGTGTTAGAGAGTGTTTCCTCGTTCGACTACGAAAACTTAAGTTTTGGCAGTGGACTTACGCTTGGTAAACACGAGTATCCAGAGTTTTTTGAGTTAACAAAAAACAAACCAATATTTTGCTTTAATGACAGCGAAGGGTATGAATTCATTACTGCTTTAAGCACTTATCAAGTTGAGAATGGGATACGCTCTGTTTTAGCTGCAAAATTTAATACTGGTGATGGTGGCTTTGGGGTACTCACAGTCGAATGCCAAGGTCATGAAGTTAAAGTTTGGGCTGACTCGGATAAGAGATTCTTAATGTCGGCTGCCACTTTAGTTAGCAGTATTTTTGCTGCGGAGCAAAGAACAATTGCTGAGACCAATTTAATTATAGCCAAAGAAGCTGCGGAAACTGCGGCATTAGCTAAGAGTGAATTCTTAGCAACCATGAGCCACGAGATCAGAACACCAATGAATGGTGTACTAGGAATGTTGGAGTTATTGGAAGACGAGAAACTGAATTCTGATCAGTTGAAGAAAACGCAAGTAGCAAAAGCATCTGCGCATTCTCTTTTAACTCTGATAAATGAAATTCTGGACTTCTCTCGACTTGATGCGGGCAAGATGGAGCTCGAGCACATTGACTTTGACTTAAGAACATTATTAGCCGATACCACAGTTGCTTTAGCTTTGATGGCGCAAGAAAAGGGATTGGAGCTCATTTTGGATTTAACCCAAGTCGATATGAATATCGTTACGGGCGACCCTGCCAAAATACGCCAAATTGTGACTAACTTAGTTGGCAATGCGATTAAGTTTACCACTGAAGGTGAAGTGATTGTCAGCGCAAATGTGATTCGTTTAGAGCAAAGTGTGCAATTATCAATTAGTGTGAAAGACACAGGAATTGGCATTGCAAAAGAAAAACAAAAAACCTTGTTTGACCCCTTCACTCAAGTTGACGCATCAACAACTAGACGTTTTGGTGGCTCAGGTTTAGGCTTGGCAATTTGTCACAAGTTATCTTCTATGATGAATGGCGAACTGTCGGTATCAAGTGTGGAAGGAGAAGGTAGTACCTTTACTTCGACTCTTTATTTATACGCTAGCGACAGAAAAGTAGAACCTATGCCTAAGCCAGATCTTCAAGGTAAACAGATCTTGGTTGTCGACGACAATAAAACGAATCAGACATTGTTAGCTGAACAGTTACGTAAGTGGGGGGCAGAAGTTTCATCTGTGTTAACCCCCGATGAAGTGCTTGAACTTTGTTTGAAAAAAGAGCCTGTTGCAGATGCATGTCCTTTCGACTTGGCTATTTTAGATATGCAGATGCCTAGGTTAAGTGGTGCTCAGTTGGCTAATTTACTGAAAGAAAACAATGCTACAAAAGCGATGCCTTTAGTAATGATGACAAGCATGGGGATGAAAGGAGACGCCGCTTATTTTGAGTCACTTGGCTTTAGCGCCTATTTGCATAAGCCTGTCATAGAAAAAGAACTAGTATCAGCATTAACTTTAGTATTACCAGAAAATAAGGGCGATAGACCTTTAATAACGAGTCATTATGTTCATGAATTGGAAAGCCAAGCAGAACAAAAATACACCAAGCCAACAAGTCTTACTAATGGTACCGGAAGTGAGCAAACGCTTGATTCTGATGTTGACAAGGTTGATGAAGGTATCAAGCTAAAACGTATATTATTAGTTGAAGACAATAAAGTGAATCAGCAAGTAGCTGGTTTTATGTTGAAAAAGCTAGGCTATGAATTTGAATTGGCGGAGAACGGTTTACAAGCATTAGAGAAGTTACAGCAAACTAGTGATAACTTTGATTTGGTGTTGATGGATTGCCAAATGCCTGAAATGGACGGTTTTGAAGCAACTTTATCTATTCGTTCAGGAAAAGGTGGAGAATCAAATAAAGGTATTCCTATTGTTGCTTTGACAGCTAACGCGATGGAAGGGGATAGAGAGAAGTGTTTAGACTCTGGAATGGATGAATACTTAGCTAAGCCAATTCAGGTTGAAAAGTTAAAAGAAGTATTCAAGTTATTTATTAAACCGTAGGCTGTAAGATAATCTTACAGCCTACGGTTTAGGTCCTGAAATAAGTTCAGGATGACCTGCTTAACGAGATTCTGAAATGAATTCAGAATGACCTACCTGACGGTCACTTACAGCTTAGGTCTTACAATGTTTTTAAGAACTCTTCGCTTAGCTTTAGCTCGTCGTTTAGATTTACTAGTACGCCTTTATTTGCAACATCTGCTGCAATTGACTTAGCTTCATCTAGCGAGTGCATTTCATAAGTACCGCACTGATATTCGTTTAGCTCAGGGATTTCGTTTTGAGCTTGCACACCTTGTACATCTTTCATCGATTGTAACCAAGCGTCAGCAACAGCTTGTTCGCTAGGCTCACCAATTAAGCTCATATAGAAACCTGTGCGACAACCCATAGGAGAAATATCAATAATTTCTACTGACTCACCGTTTAAGTGGTCGCGCATAAACCCAGCAAAAAGGTGCTCTAATGTGTGAATACCGCGTTCAGATAAAATTTCTTTGTTTGGCACACAAAAACGTAAATCGAATACAGTAATGTTGTCACCTTTTGGTGTTTGCATTTTCTTGGCGATACGTACTGCAGGTGCGTCCATCTTAGTGTGGTCAACAGTAAAGCTGTCTAATAAAGGCATATGGATAATTCCTAATTGTATTTTTGCAGCATTATAGTTGGTCTAACGTCAGATACCAACGATAAAGTTAGTTAGTCATCTTCTTGCTAAAACCCATAACAGTGCAATAATTAATCTATTGCTCCTTTGATGTTTTCCTATGAATTATATCGGCCACAACAAAAGCTTGTTTTTAGTCCCTTTTATTTCGCTCGCTGCATTAGTAGGCATTTTTATGCTTAGTTTAAATGGCATGTTGAAATCTTGGGTTTACGAGCGTACAGAACAAGAGCTGGTGCGAACGAGTAAAGTCACCTTAGACAGCATAGAAAGAACCAATGCAAGTTACGACGAAATGGAAATTATCGCCGACAGCGTGGGTATGGCAACGCCATACATGAGAGTAAGTATTATCGACAGTAAAGGAAGAATTATAGGTGACTCATTTTATAACACCGAAGACTTTTCTAATTTTAATTCTCAACACGAATCGTTAGAAGTTAACAGAGCACTGACAGCAGGTAAGGCCACAAATATAAGGTATGCAAAGTATCTAGATGCAGAAGCGTATTATTATGCTCGGCGTTTTTTAATAGGTGGAGAGTGGGCTGTTGTTCGCATATCTTTGCCAATTGAAGAAGTAAATCATGCTGTAGACACGTTAAAACTTATGCTGCTGGGGTTCTATTTAGCCGCACTAATAGCTTTAGCTGTGCTAATTGGTGTTTATGCGAAAGTATTAAGAGCCTCTATTGCCAAAGAACATTCATTACTTGAAAGAAGAGTAGAAGAAAGAACAGCTGAAATCGAAATGTTACAAAGGCTCGCGAGCATGCTTGCTGCTTGTAACTCAATTGATGAGGTGCAAAAGGTACTGAGTGAAATCGTCCCTAAAGTTATTGGGGAATTTCCTTGTGCCGTTTCTTTGGTAAATGATGAAGGCCAATTTATTGAAACAAAAATTGCTTGGCCTACAACTTGGCCAGGAATGACAATCTTTACTAGCAATGAATGTTGGGCGTTACGCAAAGGTCGTTTTCACATATCGAAAGACAAGCACTCAAGTTTAACTTGTGATCACATGAGCAATAATCAAGATAGAACTTTATGTGTTCCTTTATTGGCCCATGGCAATGCAATAGGTTTACTGCATGTTCTATTAGCGGAAAAAGAAGCTGACATGAATTTGGTCTTCACATTATCCGAACATTTAGGCTTAGCGTTAGCCAACTTAAACATGCAAGACAAATTACGTGAGCAAGCGATAAAAGACCCGCTGACTAAACTGTTTAACAGACGTTACATGGATGATGTGTTAGAGCGAGAGCTTAATCGTTGCAAACGCCACAACGAAGTCATTTCAATTTTGGTCTTGGACATAGACCACTTTAAACCTTTTAACGATAACTTTGGCCATGATGCAGGTGACTACGTGTTGCAAACTTTAGCCAATCGTTTAAATGCGACTTTGCGAAAAGAAGATTTTGCTTGTCGGATTGGAGGGGAAGAGTTTGCAATTATTTTGCCGCAGACGGATTCAGAATCAGCTCAAGTTTGTGCAGCTAAAGTAAACCAATTTGTAAAAGAAGAAGACATTCATTTTCACGGCAATTACTTAGGTCAAATTACTGCATCTATAGGTGTTGCAACCTATGGACTACATGGCTCAGATGCTGAAACACTATTGAAGGCAGCTGATGTTGCCTTGTACGAGGCAAAAGAAGCAGGAAGGGACAGAGTTGCGGTGGCAAAAGCTAAAAATAGCGAAAATGTGACAGAGATCCACTCAGGCAAGAAACAATTTTAAAAAAAATTTATTTTTTTAGTTGAAAACTTACCTAATAACCCCACTTATTGTGTCAACAATATATCAAACCCTAAATTAAAGAAGTTCGGAGTTGATCTCATGGGTAAAATAATCGGTATTGACTTAGGTACAACTAACTCTTGTGTTGCTGTTTTAGACGGTGACCAACCTCGTGTAATTGAAAATGCAGAAGGCGATCGCACAACTCCTTCAATTATTGCATATACAGATGAAGGTGAAACTTTAGTAGGTCAGCCTGCAAAGCGTCAGGCGGTAACAAATCCTACAAACACACTATTTGCTATCAAGCGTTTAATCGGTCGTCGTTGGGAAGATAAAGAAGTTCAACGCGACATCGACATCATGCCATTCAAAATTGTTAAGGCAGACAATGGCGATGCTTGGGTAGAAGCGAAAGATGAAAAAATGGCTGCGCCACAAATTTCAGCTGAAGTTCTTAAGAAGATGAAAAAGACTGCTGAAGATTTCCTTGGTGAGTCTGTAACTGAAGCGGTAATTACTGTTCCTGCGTACTTCAACGATTCACAGCGTCAAGCAACTAAAGATGCGGGTCGTATCGCTGGTTTAGACGTTAAGCGTATCATCAACGAACCAACAGCTGCTGCATTAGCATACGGTGTTGGTAAGAAAGGCGGTGACAACGTTGTTGCAGTATACGACTTAGGTGGTGGTACATTCGATATCTCTATCATCGAAATTGACGAAGTAGATGGCGAGCAAACGTTCGAAGTATTAGCGACAAACGGTGACACTCACTTAGGTGGTGAAGACTTCGATAACCGCGTTATCAACTATTTAGTTGAAGAATTCAACAAAGAGCAAGGCGTAGACCTTAAAAATGATCCGCTAGCAATGCAGCGTGTTAAAGAAGCAGCAGAAAAAGCAAAAATTGAGCTTTCTTCAGCACAACAAACAGAAGTTAACTTACCATATGTAACTGCTGATGCTTCTGGTCCTAAGCACATGAACATCAAGATCACTCGTGCTAAGTTAGAGTCTCTTGTTGAAGACATGATCCAAGCGACTTTAGAGCCACTAAAAACTGCTCTTAAAGATGCTGACCTTTCAGTTTCTGACGTAAATGACATCATCTTAGTTGGTGGTCAAACACGTATGCCTAAAGTACAAGAAGCGGTAGCTGAGTTCTTTGGTAAAGAAGCTCGTAAAGACGTTAACCCTGACGAAGCGGTTGCACTAGGTGCTGCAACGCAAGCAGGTGTATTATCTGGTGACGTTAAAGACGTATTACTATTAGACGTAACTCCACTATCTCTAGGTATTGAGACTATGGGTGGTGTTATGACTCCTGTAATCGAGAAAAATACAACGATTCCTACTAAGCAATCGCAAACTTTCTCAACTGCAGAAGACAACCAAGCAGCGGTTACGATTCACGTATTACAAGGTGAGCGTAAGCAAGCTTCAGGTAACAAGTCTCTAGGTCAATTTAACTTAGAAGGTATTCGTCCAGCACAACGTGGTACGCCACAAATCGAAGTAACTTTCGACGTTGACGCTGATGGTATCTTACACGTATCTGCGAAAGACAAAGATACAGGTAAAGAGCAGAAGATCACTATCCAAGCTTCTTCTGGTTTATCTGACGATGAAATCGAGTCTATGGTACGTGACGCAGAAGCGAATGCGGAAGAAGATAAGAAGTTCGAAGAACTAGCACAAGCTCGTAACCAAGCTGACGCTATTGTTCACGCTACTGAAAAGCAAGTTGAAGAAGCTGGTGAAGAATTACCTGCATCTGACAAAGAAACGATTGAAGCTGCAATCAATGAACTTAAAGAAGCAGTTAAGTCTGGTACTAAAGAAGACATTGATGCGAAACAACAAGCATTAATGGAAGCTTCACAAAAGCTAGCTGAAATTGCTCAAGCAAAAGCTCAAGCACAAGGTGCTGGTCCAGAAGCTGGTGCACAGCAACAGTCTAACGCACAAGACGACGATGTTGTTGACGCTGAGTTTGAAGACGTTTCTGAAGACAAGAAGTAATTTTTTCGAACAGAAATAAGTTTGTAGGTCGCGGCTAATAGCGACAAATGTTGGAGTTAACTTCGACCTACAGAAACAAAATAATTATAAATGGGCGGTTTCCGCCCTTTGTTGTTCTAAATAAAGGTTAAGTTTGAGCATGTCTAAACGCGATTATTACGAAGTTCTGGGTGTTGAGAAAAGCGCAACAGAACGTGAAATCAAAAAAGCGTATAAGCGCTTGGCGATGAAGTATCACCCAGACCGTACCGCTGGTGACAAAGACTTAGAAGCAAAGTTTAAAGAAGTTAAAGAAGCTTACGAAATCCTAGCAGACGCAGGAAAGCGCCAGCAATATGACCAATTTGGTCATGCTGCATTTGAACAAGGTCATGGTGGTGGTCACGGTGGCTTTGGCGGCGGTGCTGATTTCTCTGATGTATTTGGTGACGTTTTCGGCGATATCTTTGGTGGTGGCGGTCGTCGCGGTGGTGGCGGTCAACGTCAGCAACGTGGTGCAGACTTACGTTACAACCTTGAAATGACATTAGAAGATGCAGTTCGAGGTAAAGAATTAGAAATCAAAGTTCCAACTTGGGTTTCATGTGATCCTTGTAAAGGCTCTGGTGCAAATAAAGGTTCTAAACCTAAAACTTGTACAACTTGTCACGGTAGTGGTCAGGTTCAAATGCGCCAAGGTTTCTTTGCTGTACAACAAACTTGTCCAGCTTGTCATGGTCAAGGTCAAATTATCTCTGACCCTTGTAAGTCATGTCATGGTCAAGGTCGAGTAGAAAAGACTAAGACACTATCTGTGAAGATCCCAGCTGGTGTTGATACGGGCGATAGAATTCGTTTATCTGGAGAAGGTGAAGCAGGGCTTAATGGTGCACCAGCAGGTGACTTATTTGTTCAGGTACATGTTAAAGATCATCCAATCTTCGTTCGCGATGGCTCTAACTTGTACTGTGAAGTGCCAATTGGTTTCTCTACATCAGCCCTAGGCGGTGAAATTGAAGTTCCAACTCTAGATGGTCGAGCTAAGCTTAAGATCCCTTCAGAAACACAAACAGGCAAGATGTTCCGCTTACGCGGTAAAGGCGTTAAGTCTGTGCGTGGTGGTGCTGTAGGTGATTTACTGTGTAAGGTTATTATTGAAACTCCTGTGAATTTAAACGATTCACAAAAAGATTTGCTTCGTCAATTTGAAGAAAGCATGTCGGGTAAGCCTTCTAAGTATCGTCCAAAAGAGCAGGGCTTTTTCGATGGTGTGAAAAAGTTCTTTGACGACTTAACAAGTTAATTTATCACTATGTATTAAGCCCGCTTTTAGCGGGCTTTTTTGTATCTCTATAAAACTAACCAATTTATTGAGCTATGCCAAACAATGAAAATGTAGTTACTTGTAACTGACGATGAGCTGTTTTATCTTAACTTTTTGACAAGGAAGAGGCAGTGGCCTCATGTATTTAGGAGCAATAAATGAAACAGTTAATGATTAAGTTTTTAGTACCAAGTGTATTGGCAATAAGTGCAAGCTTTGTATCTGCTGAACAAGTCTTTGGCACTGGTGCTGACATGAACAAAGTAGTGAGTGTAGCTGAGCTAATGAGCAAACCAACGACTTACATGGATAAGTCGGTAACGGTCAAAGGCAAGATAGTTAAGGTTTGTAAGAAGAAGGGATGTTGGGCTGATTTAGTCACCGAAGGAAGCTCTGAGAAGCTGACGATGAAGGTAAAAGACGGTGACATGGTATTTCCTATGGCGGCTATTGGAAAAACGGCCTATGCGACAGGAAATCTATATGAGTACAAAATGAGTTTAGAAAAAACGCGTGGTTACTTAGCGCATAGAGCAGAAGAAAATAAAGAAGAGTTTGACCCAGCTTCTGTCACTACAGGCATGACAATGTATCGCTTAACACCAGTAGGTGTAACTATTGCCCCTTAGGCTTAAAAGGCCTTAGGTAAATTTGAACTAGATTGTTTAGCTTATCTGTTTTTAAACCGAACTGCTTAGGCTGTTCGGTTTCTCCTGCCAACAATAAACAACCAAATAACTTATCCCAAATCGCTAATGCGCTACCAAAGTTTTTGTCGTAATGGCTTTTATCCAAGCTATGGTGGATCTGATGTTGAGCTGGAGAGATAAACCAGTTTTCCAGCTTGTTACCCCAACTTAACCATACATGGGAGTGTCTTAGATTAGAGCCAAAGATATTAAATAAGAAGATAAATATATTGGCACCAAAAACATCAATCACATCTAGTTTATGACCAAATAAGTAAACCCCAATACCTATTCCTATACCTTGAGTTAAAATCAGCCTAGCAGCGTACATAGCGCTTTCAACAGGATGGATGCGATAAACGGTTATAGGAGTTAATACTTTGGCGCTGTGATGTATCTGGTGGAAACGCCAAAGAAAAGGGACTCGATGTGACAACCAATGTAATAAAAAACGGGTAAAGTCATCGAGTAAAAACAGGAGTAAAGTAAAGCAAACTACTATGCTTGCTTCAGGCAGTGTTGTTAGATTTACCGAGCCAAATGTATTTTCTAGCCACTTGTTTAGATTAATAGCAATCGGAGCTGCACTAAATAAAACAGGCAAGATAAGTGTTGTTTTAATAATGCCGTTGATAAGCCAAATTACATAATCTTGCTTAGCTGAAGGATGTAACCAAATCTGTTTACTGAAGAGTTTCTGGAATGTCTCTTTAACAGAAGAAGTTCGAGTCAATAACCAAAAGGCCAATAAGCAACTCGATAATAAATATAACCAAAACAGCCTTTTATTGCTGCTGGCCAAATGGCCAACAACATAATCAAAAGGCTGAGTTAGTAATTCAAGCATGGTTAGAATTGGTACTTATAACCAACAAATACTTGCTGTGGCTTGCTAGGTCTAGCACCATATGGGCGTCGACTTACAATAGCAGCTTCATCAGTTAAGTTATCTACTTTTACGTAGATAGAACCGTATTCAGCGAAATCATAGCTGGCAGATAAATCAACAACTGTGTAATCGTCAGTCTTTAACCCAGACAAAGTAACACCTTCGCCAGATGCTTCATGCATTTCGCCCATATACTTAACCAAGAGTTCAATTTGCCAGTCGCTAGCCGCTAAGCCAAAGCTAACAGCTAATTGTTGTTCTGGTAAATAAGGTACTGGGTCGCCAGCTTCAACTTCTCCCCACATATCAAACTCTGAATCTAAATCTTGCTTAAATTCAGATTCTGTTTGGGTGTAAGTGATTGACCAAGGTAGATCTAACTGGCCATTGAGGGCTACAGCAGAAGATAAGTTAAATTCTAAGCCGTATACATCAACTTCGCCGCCATTGTATTCAGTGTCTAATAGACCTTGGCTAAGACAAGAGTCTGAACTTGACGCTCGGCAACTTTCTTTTAAGTTATCAAAATCATTAAAGAACAATACTGATTCAAACTGGGTAACACCGTTATTGTATCGGCCACCTAGTTCGTAGTTAACACTTTCTTCAGGTCGAGCGTCAGTTGGCTGAGCTGGACTTGTTGGAGCATAACCTTCGTGTACACCGGCAAATAAACCTGCGTGTTCACTTAAGTTGTAAAATGCCGATAAGCTGTAAAGCCAAGTAGTGCTTTCTTTCTCGCGCCATTGATCCTCAAAGCCAACAACTTCATTTTGATAACGGCTGTCTAGGATCTCACCACGGCCACCAGCTGTTAATAACAAGTTGCCCAACGTAATAGTGTCTTCGAAGTAAACTGAGACAGCATCGGTTTCTTCATTGTTTACTGTTGTAAAGTAGGCTGCTTGCTCAGATGGTGTCATAACACCGGATAACATTAAGTAAGTTTGCTCGAAATGGTCTCTGTCAATGCGATCTTGATGGAATCTAACACCTGTAGAAATTAAGTGCTCAACGCCAAAAAATTCAGTAGATAGTTTCAAGTCAGATTGAATACCACGACTGTAGTAACTACGGTCATTGGTACCAACTATAATTTGTTCAAACAAGCTCTCTGAATCTTTTGCCCCAGTTAAAATGTCATAATAGTTTGAATTTACGTCATCTTCAGGTGCCGCTAATACTTCTTGAATACTTCTGTCAGTTGAAGGATTACCAGATGAAACAAAGCCATTTACTTTGCGCCAAGCTCGTTCAAACTCGTTGTTGTACAATCTTGTCGTAAGGCTAAATCTGTCAGATTGGAAGTGATGCGTTAACTGGAATTGATCATGTTTCCAATCCATATTCGCAGCTTGAGTAGCAGCGTATCGACGATATGGATTTTCAGCAAAGTCTTCGTCGGTTAAACCTAAGTAAGTTTCGTTTGAGTCTTCGTCAGCTGTGCTTACTTTTAATTCAAATACTTGGGTACCTGAAAAACCAAATAAACTCATTGCACTTTGATAGTTTAACTTAAGCATAAAGTCATTTTTATCAAAGCCAGAGTCATCGTCGTACAAGCTGTTTTCTCTGTTGTCTATTTCTTTGAAACCGTCTGCTTTGTTGTTCAAACCTTCAACTAAAAAACCAACGCGTTCATTAGAGCCAGTTTCCCATGAATTACCATAATAAGCATGCAGCTTTTGGTAACCGTCAGAACCGAAGCTAAGATCAAGTTGACCGTCGCTTTCATCAGGCACTGAACGAGTTGTTAAGTTCAATGTACCTGCAACCGTATTCGGACCATATTTAATTGCAGCAGGGCCTTTAAATACTTCAACTGAAGTCATGCGATTCACAGCAGGGAAGTAGTAAGCAGCTGGTGCAGAGTAAGGAGCTGGACCAATAAGAACACCGTCTTCTAAGATATTAATCTTTTGGCTTCTTTCCGGTGTAACACCACGGAAGCCGATGTTTGGACGTAGGCCATAACCATCTTCTTGACGGATGTTTACACCTGGTACTTTTGCCAGTACGCGGTGAATATCGTCGTATTCAAATTTCTCAAGTTCAAGCTCATCAATAAGAGTTGCAGAGCCAGACTCTTTTCTAAGCTTGTCACTTCTACCTAAAATTTGAATATATTCAATGCTCTGCTTGCCAGCTTCCACTTTCTCTTCTTTTTGCTCTGCAGCAAATGAGACTGGAGTTGCTAATAACAGAGAAGCTAACACTGGGTTTAATGTAAACTTTTTCATTAATCAGCATCTCCTGCAGAAGTTTGTGGTAATTCTAAAGCTAAGTAAGTAATAAATACTGACTTAAGGTTGTCAGTTACATCTTTTACTGCTTGGTGCAATTCTTGAACTCGTTCAGGTTGTGTTGTGACTGCTTCTTCCATAGTTAAAGGGAAGCTGTCTGCAAGCTCGATCGCTTCTTGAATATCTTGTTTCATAGTATCTGCTAGCTCACTAGCTTCCACTGCTACCAAAAAGTCGTCGAAGCCTGCATTCGCTTCATCACCAGCAATAAATAGTTTCTGTAAGCCAATAAGGTTTTGTTTGATATTGCTAATGCTATTTGCACTGATATTAGACTCTATATCTTGAACGCAAGCTGCATTGTTACAGCTGTTTGCACCTAAACCTATTGGTGCAGCTAACTTAGCATCTTTAGTTACGCTATCAACGTAGAACATAGCGTCAGTAATAGTGTTAATAGCAGCTTGTTCATCATCAAAGTGATCGGCATCAGCTGACTTAAGTGTATTTGCATAACCAGCGTTACCTTGCCACTCATCTACTAGAGTTGTTGCTGAGTTTGCTAAATCTTGTGCTACTTCTGTCGCAAATTCACAACGAGCTACTCTGCGTTCTTGTTCGCTTCTTTCATTCCAGCCAGCTGGTGCTAATCGATCTGCGCTACAAGAGTGATCTAAGTTTTCACTGAATAGTAGATACTCTAAGGCATCTAAGCCTCTTCTTGGTGAGGTTCTTTGAGTAATGTTATAAGGTTGGCCAGAGATTTCACCTTCTTCAAAATAGCCAACATCTTGGTCAACAGCACAGTTTTGCACTACAGGCCATGAATAAATTCGGTTTCTTAAACTTGCATCATTATCAAGCAGAGGACCAATTTGCATAACTTCTATTTGTTGCCACTGATCCATTGCGCTACGCCAGCTAGTTTGAGCTTCTGCTGTTAAGTCAGCAGTGTTTTCTGCTCCACTTACAATTGCTTCGCACATAGCTTGTACTGAAACTGCTTGGGTTTGAGATAGTTGCTGGAAAGATTCTATCGTTGGGATTATGGCTTGATCAGTGACATCCGCTAATAACTGGCTACGGTTAAACTCCGTAGTTAAATCTGGTGGGGTGGTTGTTCCACTGTCAAAACCACTGCCTTGTTCACTGCTTGAGCTGTCTGAACAGGCTTGAACTAATGGCAGTAATAAAAGAGCTGCGTATGGTTTCATATGTCTGCTTTCTCTAAATTTAAATGGCAAAAAGGCCGACGAATGTCAGCCTTAGTTTCTTGCTTAATTTTGTATCTTACCAGTTCGCTGCATTATCTGCATCAAACTCGTATGCGTCGCGTAAAATATCACGAGCGCTAATTAAGTCTGCTCTGTATGCTTCTACTTCATCAGCAGTTAATACAGGTGCATCTTTAATTAAAGTGTTTACTTGTTCATGCTGCTCATCGGTAAGTGGAGAGCGGCGGTTGAACTGTAAGCTAACTACGAAACCTTTAAGTTCTGACCAGTGCTTAGCTAAGTCAGCATAATCAAAGTCGTCAGTACCGAAGTTCTCGTAATCACCTAATGTGTCGTTTACGTAGTGAACTGCAGTTGCAGCGATAGCTTTTTCCCATGTCATTAATGCAGTGTCACGGAAACCTTGTAATTCTAACATTTGGCTTTCATCTAACGCTGTACCAGCTGTGTCAGCAAGTAACTTACGACCAGCGATGAATGCAACCATAGCGTCATTAGAGAAGTCTGTTGGTGCTGCACCGTCAACTGTACCACGGTCACGCTTTGAAGCATTTTGTGAGTGACCAAAGTTGAATTCAGAGTTGAAGTCAATCATGCCGTCAGAGTCAGTATCGAACATACCTTGATACTCGTCACGACCGCCTTTTTTAGCTACTTCGTCATCAGTGTAAGCTAAGTAGTCACGTGCTGCACCAAAGTAACCAAAACCTTCGTCGTATTGGTGTTCTAAGTTAGTGTACAATTTACCGTCAACAACAGCTGTGTGGTCAGTTAAAAGACCTTTGTTTTCAGTGTCGTCATCTAGGTAATCATCAGCACCTTGTGAAAAAGTTACCGAGCCTAATAGGATTTTTTGAACTAATTGCTTAAGGTCACGACCGTCAGTAGCAACATATACATTGATGTCATTACCAAATACGTCTTGGCGTAGATTACCTAATAATACTTCACCTGCATTATCTGCAATCTCATTTAACAATGCTTCAATTAGTTGTTGAGGGCTTTGAGAACCTTTGTCACCAAATGCAACAAAGTCAGTAGACCAATCTTTGTGTTGACCAACTTCATCATTACCAGCGATTTTGCCAACTAAGTCTTTAGATGAAGAAGAAACTTCACGTAAAGTGTTTTGCACTTTATCAAGGATAGTTGAAGTCGTTAATGCTCTGTCTGCAACTTCTGTTTCATAGTCGCCAGAGAAGTATGACATAAGAATTGAAAGCGCTTCGTCACGAGTTGTGATAGTGCCATCATCAAGATCGGCTTGTAAGCCAGAGTTGATGTAGTCGTTTAATTCATTGATTAGTAGGTGACGTGCAACTTGACCTGAGTAAGAAACAGAGTCTGCAACGTCATATGTGTTAGGTAATTCACTAACGATAATGTGTGTATCGTTAACTGCAACAGTAAGTTCTATTGTAACTGAAGAGCCAGCTGCATCTGTAGCTGTTACTTCAACATTAACGCTAGATTCCGTTTCGTAGTCGAAGCTAACACCTTCCGCTAGTGTTAGTGTTGAACCTGAGATCACAAAACGATCATCTGAAACTGTGAAAGTGTGAGTGTCACCAGAATCTGCATCAGTAGCAGTAAGGTCACCTACAGTGGCGCCTACAGCATTTTCGTCAACGGCACTTTGAGAAAGGCTAATACCAGTTGGTGCTTGGTTTACTGGTGTTGTATCGTCATCACTACTTGATGATGAACCACCACATGCAGAAAGCACGGCTGCAACTGCTACAGAAATCAATGTTCTTTTTAACATTTTACCCTCGGAAGATTTAATAAGAATTATTATCGTTTCGGAGTGGCAATATACTTAGCTATATAATGCGAATCAATATCATTTAATGGGTATCTTTTTAATAAGAAATATTATGTTCAAATTTACCTATTTTATGGATTATTAAGTTAAGTTTAATTCTGTATTTAGTTTATTATTCTCGTGCTAAAAATGGGGTTTTTTCTGAAGATCGAGAAAGGTGTTTATTAATCAAGAAGTTTCCTTATTTTTGAAAGAAAATAAAAAGGCTGCACTAGGCAGCCTTTAGCAAAAAATTTCGTGTGTAAAAGTTAGCTTTGGATGCCACCTAAAGTTAATTTTGCAGGGTCTAAAAGCTTGTTCAATTCTTCAATTGTTAAGTCCGTATTTTCGTGAGCAACTTCAATAATTGGTCTTCTTTGTTTGTAGGCAAGTTTCGCAATTTCGGCTGCTTTAGCGTATCCAATAATTGGGTTAAGTGCAGTGACCAGAATAGGGTTCAATGATAACGCTGTTTCTAAGTTTTGTTGTTGTACTGAAAAAGTAGCAATTGCTTTGTCGGCAAGCAAACCACTTATGTTTGAAAGTAACTCTATGCTTTCTAGTAAGTTTGCTGCAACTAGAGGCAACATTACGTTTAATTCGAAATTACCTGATTGACCAGCTACTGTAATTGCTGCATCGTTACCAATAACTTGGGCTGATACCATGGCCGCAGCTTCTGGAATAACTGGGTTTACTTTGCCTGGCATAATTGATGAGCCCGGTTGTAAGGCTTCGAGTTCTATTTCGCCTAACCCAGCTAATGGGCCTGAGTTCATCCAACGTAAGTCATTTGCAATTTTCATCATAGTCACAGCAGTTGTTTTCAATTGACCTGATAAAGCCACTGCCGTGTCTTGAGAGCTAATGTGAGTGAAGAAATTTTTTGCTGGAGTAAATGATATATTAGTTTTTTTTGTTAACTCTTTGTTAAAGAGTGCGGCGAAATCTGAGTGGGCATTAATACCTGTACCTACAGCAGTTCCACCTTGAGCCAAACTTTGAATGGCAGGTTGCATGTTTTTTAAGTTAGCAATGTTCAATGCTATTTGATCTGCCCAGGTTGATAATGATTGAGCCATAGTAATAGGCATAGCATCCATTAGATGGGTTCTGCCTGTTTTAACATATTTTTCTACAGTTGATGCTTTTTCACGAATAGCCTTTTCTAGGTATTCCAATTGGGGTAGTAGCTTTTCTTGAAGTTCAATAGCAGCGCTTATATGAATACTTGAAGGAATAACGTCATTACTGCTTTGGCCATAGTTAATATGGTCATTTGCCGAAACGGGTTCACCATATATTTCACTAGCTAGGGTTGCCAGTACTTCATTGGCATTCATATTTGAGCTAGTACCAGATCCTGTTTGGAATATGTCCACCGGAAAATTTTGCATGAAATCTTGCTGTAACAAAGAGTCAACAGCTTGGCATATAGCTTTACCCATTTCCGCTGGAATAAGTTTCAACTCAGAATTTGCTTTAGCTGCAGAATATTTTGCTAATAACAAGGCTTTTATGAAAGCGGGAGGCATAGCTTTTCCGCTGACCGGAAAGTTATTGATTGCTCTTTGAGTTTGAGCGCCATAAAGGGCTGACTCAGGCACTTCTAGTTGCCCCATACTATCTTGTTCTATTCTGGTGTTAGTCATGTTTTCCTCGACTTTTCGTTAATAGAGAGAATCTTCTGTGTAATTACAGCTTAGAGTGAGTTCTCTAAATAAGTTATTTAGCATTTGCTGTGAGTTAGGTCCGTGCGAGTTTCGTTTGAAAGAGAGCAATGGTTTGTAGATATTATCTAAGCATTGAAGCCGCCAGTGTTTAGGAACAAGTTCATCCATGACTGTATCTAACAGTAAACGAAATTGAGATTCGTAATGTTCTCTCGGATCTGTGTTTGCTGAAGCCGGTGGCGTATCTAGTTCTAACCAAAACTCAATCAAGCCTGAATTCTCAGGCTCTGAACCATATCTGATCTTTTGTTTTAGCAACTCAATACTAAGGCTAGACATCTTACAAACTCCTCTTGTTCGGACAGGGACAAAACTCTTCTGTGCAAAAAATATAAAAATAAAGTTGAAAATGCAAATGATAATGATTATCGTTAACTGGTTCTTTTAAAGATAGAAAATTTGAAAGTGAAGACGATGACTCGCATGCAACAAGAAAAATGGAAAGCATTACTGAATACAGGTAATGAGTTTTATAAGTCTAATAATTGGCAAGAAGCAGAGTATTACTATGAACTGGCTTTTGTTTTGTTATTGGAGCAGTGTCAGAACGAGCCAACTAGTTGTGAAGCGTTAACGGCTTGGATATCTGCTTGCCATAATCTGTCGGCACTATTTGAAGTACAACATAAGTTGCCTGCAGCACTTCGTTATTTATTGTTACCTCACCAACATTGCAAACATATTTTGTCAGAGCATAACGCTGATGAGACAGCTAAGTCTTTAGCTATTCAAGCGTTAACCGTTACTTTTCCACCAATCGTCGAGTTTTCAAATAATCATCCTCATCTGATGGGGAAAAATCAATTGATTAAGCAAGCATCAAAGATGGGTGCAGATGTTTCTATTCATTAAATGGGTATCACTATGAAATATATTAACGTTGTAATCGCTTTTTTAACTGGGTTTAGCTCAAGTGCTTTTGCAGCAAGTAGCTTCAATCAGCATAGCTCGTTTATGTTTTTTGAACGTCTCTTATGGATTGCTCCTTTAGTGATTATCGCTGCCTTTGCATTTTATTGGTTAGGTGGTAAAGGGCAGAGCGGACTTGATGCTTAATGTTGTTGCTGAACATTAGAAGAAGACATCTTAATGCGAGTTTAGGCTGGGCTAAGCCTGAACATAAGCGATTACTTTTTCCTGCTGCTTTATTGATTCTATTAGCTCAGTCAGAAACCCGAGACATAGTAACTACCGTATTGTCTGATGCCTTCTGGCAAGTATCAGTGTTTGTAGCGGCAACATTAGCTGTTTATCACCTCGTTGCTACTAAAGTATTAAAATCAAACAGGCTATCGAAAATAAAAGCACTACCTGCGGGGCAGGTTTTATTTGCAAGTCTATTGGGAGCGATTCCCGGCTGTGGTGGAGCGATAATTGTTATTACCCAATATGTTTCTGGCTCTATGTCTTTTGGTGCTGTTGTTGCTGTGCTAACAGCAACTATGGGTGATGCTGCTTTTCTTCTGCTAGCCAGCGAACCTGTTACAGGTGTTGGTGTTATCGCTCTTACTATGTCTACTGGAGTTGTCTCAGGCTTAATTGTTGACCGTATCCATGAAAAGGATTTTTTGCGTCCGAAAAATAAGGTGGGTGTCTCTGTTAATAGTGCTATTAAAAGTAATGTCTCCCCTAAAGGTTGTAAATCATGTGGAGAGGGGGAAGCAAAGTCTTCTGGAATTCTGAAACTACAGGGAAGTCTGTGGCGTTTAATTATGTTTCCTGGAGCGATTATAGGATTGATGTTTGCTGCCCAAGTGAATTTTAATGATCTAATAGAAAGTAGCGATAAATGGTTACAAGCTTTTGGGGCTTTAATAGCTGTGTTATGTATTGTCTTATGGGCAACAACAACGGAAGTCACTAATTTTGAAACCTTAGTTGCTGAAGACAAAAAGAGAGATGATTCACTAATTTTTCAAAAAGTTGCACTAGATACTAATTTTGTAACTGCTTGGGTCGTACTTGCCTTTATTAGTTTTGAGTTAATCATCCACTTCACTCAATTTGACCTAGCACAGCTGTTTTCATTTATGCCTGCTATAGCTCCACTTGCAGGTGTTATTGTTGGCATGATCCCAGGTTGTGGCCCACAAATTCTTACTACTTCCCTCTATCTATCTGGCGCAATTCCTCTATCTGCCCAAATTGGCAATGCCATAAGTAACGACGGTGATGCGCTATTTCCAGCTATAGCTTTGTCACCCAAAGTTGCCATTTGGGCAACCTTGTATTCGGCGCTTCCTGCACTGCTGATTTCATATGGCTATTTTTGGTTGTTTGAAACATGAGCTAGATCAAAGAAAAGTGATTTTCGCGATCAAATGGTCATTGGAAAGAAGAATTCACCTACTTTCTGTCTGGACATTAGATCTAAAACTAAAATATTATGAGAATTATTCTCATTTTGATTTAAAACAATGGAACCAACAAAAAAATGAAATTAACAAAACTTTCAAGAGTAATCGGAACAGCATTGTTAGCAACTGCACTAGTGGCATGTGTTGACGACGGAGATGACGGCGTTGATGGTGCACAAGGTGCAAATGGTCAAGACGGCGTTAGTGCGTTTGTAACGACAAATGACGTATTAAAAACCAACGCAAACATTGCATATGCAGCATATGCTGATTCTCTAATTACTGCACAAAACCTACAAGCGGCTTTGGAAGTTTTTGTTGCTGAGCCTACAGAGTCTAACTTCATCGCAGCTAAGCAAGCGTGGTTAGATGCTCGTGAACCATATGGTCAAACTGAAGTTTACCGTTTCCGTGCAGGTCCAATCGACGCATTAAATGTTGAAAATAACACAATGGGCGAAGATGGCGATGGTCCTGAAGGTTTAATCAATGCTTGGCCTTTAGGTGAAGCGCTAATCGATTATGTTGCGGCAGAAGTTGACGGTGATGCGGGTCCTGAAAGCCCAGCTAATGCACTTTCTTCAAACATCATTGCTGATACTGTTGCTTACCCAACAATCACTACTGAAGTGCTAGGTAATTTATTCGAGCACGGTGAAGATGAGCGTAATGTAACAACTGGTTATCATGCGATTGAATTCTTACTTTGGGGTCAAGATTTAAACCTAGACATGTCAGGTCGTGGTACTCGTGACGCTACAGCAGGTCACCGTACAATTTCTGACTACTCTTTAACAACTGGCGAATGTACTTCTGGTACTACATCAGTAGCAGACGAAATCTGTACTCGTCGTGGTCAATATTTAGTAGCAAGTGCTGAGTTATTAGTAGATCACTTACAATCTGTAACTGAAGCTTGGGAACCAGCTGTAGCGGGTAACCACTATGAGTCTTTCGTAAATGGTGGTGATGCTTCTCTAGCTAAAATCTTAGAAGGTATGGGTCGTTTAAGCTACGGTGAATTAGCTGGTGAGCGTATCAATATTGCGTTGAGAACTAACTCACAAGAAGATGAACATTCATGTTTCTCTGATAACACTCACAGAGATATTTTCTTAAATGCTAAAGGCGTACAAAACAGCTACAACGCTTTATACACTCGTATTGATGGTGAAGTAATTGAAGGTGCTTCAATTCATGATTTATTAGTAGTAAACGGCGAACATGAGTTAGCAAACCAACTGCGCGGTGACTTAGAAGCAACAATGGCAGCAGCGGCCGTTATTGACACTAAAGCTAGAACAGGTATGCCATTTGATACATTAATTCAGCAAGGCAGTGGTCAAGAAAACGTAGTAGCGGTAATTCAAGCATTATCGAACCAAACTGATTCAATTGAATTAGCTATTGATGCACTTGGTGTTACTACAGACGACATCCGTCAAGATACTGAAGAGAATATCTAATCAAGTTATCTAAACAGATTAAATAGCCACATTAGCGTGGCTATTTTTGTTTTAGATTAAAGAAGTGGTAATGATTTTTATTTAGAGTTTTTACTTTCTTCGCCTGTAACTCAAAAATTAGATAGTTAATCTTATGCATAAAATTATAATTCCATTCGCTTTAAGCTCATTATTGGTAGCTTGTGGTGGTTCAGGTAGCAGCTCTGATTCAGACCCTGTTGTTGAGCCTCCTGTTGAACCACCAGTTGCAGAAACAGACCACAGCGGTTTAACGCCACTAACGGCAGAGACTATTGATGATTTAGAGCATTTATCTGGTGGTGATGCAACTTTATTCATCACCGACGAAGACGCTTTTTCTACTCGTCCTGAAATGATAGCGGATAACTTTCAGCACGATGCAAATTTTACCTCGGGTGATCATTTATTTAGAACACCTCATGTCGATATAGGTCCATTATTAAGTACAGGGTCATGTCAAGGTTGCCATTTAAATGATGGTAGAGGCGTTGTTCCTGCAACTCCAACTACACCAATGACGAGCATGTTATTCAAAATTGGCGGAGCAAACGGAGAAGCTGATCCAATTTATGGTGATCAATTGCAACCGTTTGCGCAACCAAACTTTACTAATGACTTTGAATCTAGTTTTTCTCAGCATAATGGTTCAATAAATGGTAATGAATTGTTTGGCGAAGCATTCCCGTTTATCGAATATGAAATGATTCAAGGTAGTTATCCTGACGGCACTGCATATGAATTGAGAAATCCAGTTTATAAAGTCAGAGATTTGAGCTTTGGTCCTTTCATTGCCAATGTGCGCTTTTCACCTCGTGTAGCCCCACAAGTGTTCGGTTCTGGCTTATTAGAAGCGATTCCTGCTGAAAACATCTTAGCGCTAGTTGATGAGAATGATGCTGATGGCAATGGCATTTCTGGTCGTGCATCTATGGTGACTGAAGCGACAACAGGCGAAACTAAGTTAGGTCGTTTTGCTTATAAAGCACAAAATCCAAGTGTATTGCAGCAAGTAGCGGGAGCATACAACGGTGATATAGGTATCACTACTAGTATCTTTCCAAATGAAAACTGCACGGAAAACCAATCAGCTTGTTTAGCAACGGCTGAGTTAGAAAGAAGCGTAGGAGCTGACACTGATTTTGAAGATTTAGAACTTGCTCAGGTTGAATTTTATAACCGAGTTTTAGGTGTACCAGCTCGTAGAGGCTTCAATTCCGATACCAATGTTTGGGATGAAGATGTGGCTGCTGGTCGTCGTTTGTTCTTCGAACTAGATTGCGCTGGTTGCCATACACCTAGACATGTAACAGGTGTTGCTGAAGGCAGTGAGCTTGGTGAAATTTCATTAGTTGGCCTTGAAGATAATGCTGAGCCAATTGAGATGTTATCTAACCAAACTATTTTCCCTTATACCGATTTATTGCTGCATGACATGGGAGGCTCATGTGCAGTTACTCGCGAAGAAGCCAGTGGTTTAGCTTGTTCCGATGGCGAGCAGTGTTATTACGTTCAACGTTGTGAAGGCTTAGCTGACTCATTAAGTCAAGGCAATGCTTCAGGTACTGAGTGGAAGACTCCAGCATTATGGGGGTTAGGTTTAGTGCAAACCGTTAACGCTAATTCTACTTTCTTACACGATGGCAGAGCTAGAACCATAGAAGAAGCAATTTTATGGCATGGCGGTGAAGCAGAGCAGATCAAGCAAGCCTTTATGACTTTACCTGCGGCAGAACGCCAACAAGTATTAGATTTTTTACAGTCGTTATAAATGAAGTATTTAACTATTGCATTGACTCTGTTGGCGGCTGGGTGTTCAAAACACTCAGCGCCAGAGTTTTCTGAGTCAGAATTACAACCAGGTGGCAGTTTAACTGCTAAGCGATTATCTGAGCGAACTTATATCGTTCCAGGCAAGGGAATTAGTAGAGCACAAGAGCTGGAGTTTTGGACCGGTTTTTCTTTGTTTAGAGACCCTTGGGTTATTGCTCCAAGTTCAACCAAAGATAGAGATGGTTTAGGGCCTCTTTTTAACACTCGCTCTTGTGTATCTTGCCATGATGCTGGTGGCCGAGCTAAGGCTGCCGAGGCGGGAGAGTTTTTACCTGATGCTTTAGTCATTCGACTTGGCAGTACGGACGCAAAAATAGCAGGGGTAGATCCTAACTATGGCGATCAGGTTCAACACCGAGCTATTGATTATGATAGAGGGCGTTTACCTCAAAAAATAGAGCCAGAAGCTTGGCTTAAACTTGAATTTGAAACTATTGAAGGCAAGTTTTCCGACGGTACTAAGTATCAGTTACAAAAGCCTAGCTACGAATTAACTAAGTTAGCTTATGGCCCACTGGCAGGCCATATAGGTTTGTCGCCAAGACACGCTCCAAACGTGTTCGGTATGGGCATGTTGGATGCAATTTCCGATGCTGACTTACTTGCTCAAGAAGACATCAATGACACTAACCAAGATGGCATTTCTGCAAAATATAACAAGGTGCCAAATGTTGTCTCTGGTGCTATTGAAATTGGTAGATTTGGGTTTAAAGCTAAACATCCAAATATGGCACAACAAGTCGCTGGTGCTTTCCAAGGTGACATAGGTATTACTAGCTCATTGTTTCCGCAAGAAGCTTGTACTGAAATACAAACTAGTTGCAGCAAAGCTTCTGAATTAGGGGAGCATGTTTCGGTAGAAATACCAGACGATTTGCTTGAATTAGTTAACGACTTTAATCGCTTTTTAGCTGTCCCTCCCGCTCGTAAGCTGAAAAATAAACTTGAAGGCAGAGAATTGTTTTATCAATTGGATTGCCACTTATGCCATACCCCAAGTTATAACACTGATGGCAACCACCCAATCAAAGAATTAGCTGGGCAAACTATATGGCCGTATACCGACTTGGCGTTGCACGATATGGGTGAACGACTCGCGGATGGAGTTAATGAGTTTTCTGCTAATGGTCGAGAGTGGCGTACGCCTCCTTTATGGGGGATCGGCTTACAACAGCACTATACCGGGCAAGCGAGATACCTTCATGACGGTCGCGCAAGAAGTATCGAAGAAGCAATTTTATGGCATGGCGGCGAAGCTGCAAAATCACAACATGCCTACACAAACTTATCAAAAGAACAAAGACAGCAGCTGTTAGCCTTTTTAGCTGCAATTTAGGAATGATTATGAAAGCAATAAAGCAACTTTCAATTTTAGGTTTAACGGGTTTATTAGTCGCTTGTGGCGGCGGAGGAGGCAGCTCCTCTAGTGATAGTGGTTCTGACAATGGCGGTGGAACTGACACAGGTGGTAACAACGGAGGTCAAACGTCGACACTAGAAACTGAGTTAGCTCAATGGATTGTTGATATGGCAGATGGCTATATCACTCCTGCATATCAAGAGTTTGAAACAGCAAGTGTCGCGTTGAGACAAGCGAGCTTGGCATGTAGCGAAGCAAGTTTTGGCCAATCTGAGTTGACTGAAATAAGAACTGCTTGGCAGCAAGTTTTTGACAAATGGCAGAGCATACAGTGGCTTCGGCTCGGTCCTGCAATAAATGGCAGTAATCCTGCTCACTTTAGAATTGAGTTCTTACCTTTTGATGTTGACGCAGTCGACCGCGCCGTTTTTAACCTGCTAGAAACCGATGAGGAAATTACGGCAGATTACTTAACTGATATAAATGTTAGAGCTCAAGGTTTACCCGCTTTAGAAGTGTTGTTATATCCAGCTTCTAGCACAGAGTCTCTAGTTTCTGCTTCTGATAAAGAAAAGCGTTGTGAAGTTGTTCAGGGGATCAGTGACAGTCTTGTCGAAATGTCATCACAAATTGTAACTGACTGGTCTGCTCAAGGCGGCAATTATCGAGCTAACTTTGTTAATGGTACTGGCGAATTCACAGGACAAGTAGATGTAGTTGAAGAAGTGGTAACTAACTATCTTGAGCATTTAGAGTTAGTGAAAGACGAAAAGCTATTACATCCATTAGGTGATAACGCACCTGGATTCCCAGAAATTGCAGAAAGCCCGAGAAGCAATATTTCATTGGCTCACCTTAAGACTAATATTCAGGCATTAAGTGATATTTATACTGCAAAAGATGGTCATGGTTTTGACGACATCTTGAACAATCACTTAGAGCAAACTGCTATCGCAACAGAAATGAATGAAGCGCTGACTCGTGCGCAAACTGCAATTAACTCAGTATCAAATGACTTTGAACAAGCAATAAATAATGAGGCAGATAGAGAAGCTTTAAATGAAGTGATTAATGCATTAAGAGACTTCAGAACTGTGCTTACTGCTGATTTTGTTCAAGCAATGGATTTAAACATTGGCTTTAACTCAAATGACGGCGACTAACGCCATTTGAGCCAACTAGCTAATTTTCCTTTTTAATAGCCGGAATTTTTGCCGGCTAGCTTAATTGATACCGTTTTTTCCCTTTGGATTAGTAATGAAAAAATTCGTAATGAAACCTTTAGTATTGGCACTGTTAGCTGGCGCCAATGTACAAGCAGAAGAGCAGCAAGAAATAGATAAGCAAATCGAAGTTGTCAGTATTTTTGGCCAACGTATCAACTTGGAAACAGCAACCGGTTCGGCAGCGTTAGTTGACCAAGAGCAACTAGAACAGTTTGAATTTGATGATATTCACCGGGTTTTACAAACCGTTTCTGGCGTTTACATCCGTGAAGAAGATGGTTATGGACTGCGACCAAATATAGGTTTAAGAGGTGCAACTACAGAGCGCTCTAGTAAAGTAGCAATAATGGAAGACGGTATATTAATTGCTCCAGCCCCTTACGCCGCACCAGCTGCTTATTACTTCCCTCTAGTATCTAGAATGTCTCAAGTTGAAGTATTTAAAGGGCCATCGGCAATTCAATATGGCCCTAATACAGTTGGCGGTGCGATTAATATGATCTCAAGACCAATTGAAAATCAATATGTTGAAGGACACTCAGGTGTGATTGATTTAGCAATTGGTGAAAACGGTTATCAAAAGGGGCACGGCTACTTTTCCCAAGGTTTGGGTGAACTTGCATATTCTGTGGAGGGCGTTCATGTTAGTTCTGACGGTTTCAAAGAACTAAGCAACGGCGAAGATACGGGTTTTGAAAAAAATGAAGCGATAGTTAAAGCGAGTTATGTTCCAGCAAACAGTGCTTATGAACAATTTTTCTTAGCGAAAGCTGGGTTTTCAATGGAAGAATCGAACGAGACTTATCTTGGTTTAACCGATGAAGACTTTGCTGAAGATCCAAACCATCGTTATTTGGCAAGCCAAGATGACCTGATGGATTGGGAGCACTATCAATTTCAATTAGCTCATTACATCGAACTAAGTGATGAGGTATCTATATATAGTCAGGCTTATCATAGAGAGTTCGACCGAGATTGGGATAAATTTAATGGTTTTGGTTCAAATCGTACTGCGCAAACTATATTGACTTCACCTGATACAGGACTGAACCGTATTTTTATGGAAGTAATTGATGGTGAAAGGGATTCGCAAAGTGATGATGAACAAATTCAGTTCACCATGAGTGACAGAAGGTATTTCTCTCAAGGTTTAGAATCAAAATTAAACTATCAGTTTGATATTTCTGGTTGGGAAGCCACATTAGACGCTGGTATTCGTTTACACAGAGACAGAGTAGAAAGAAATCACAGAGCAAGGTATTTAGATATGCGTTCAGGTGATCTGGTAAGAACATCGGAACCTGATGAACAAATTACCTTGAACCAAGATACGGCAACTGCGGTCGCAACTTATGCCAATGTAAAATTTGTCAAAGATGAGTTAACCACTTCATTTGGTTTACGTTATGAGTCAATTGAAGGTGAAGCTATTGATTATCTTCATGATACGGTTTCGGAGAACTCATCAGACATTATTTTACCTGGCTTTGGTGTGTTCTATAAGTTATCGGCAGAATCAGGTGTATTATTTGGTGTAAATAAAGGCTTTGTACCAAATAGCCCTGGTCAAGATACAGATATAGACCCAGAAGAAAGTTGGAACTATGAATTGGGTTATCGTTATGGCGATGACCAAGTGCAAGGGGAAGTCATTGGCTTCTTCAACGACTACTCTAACCTTAAAGGCGTTTGTACTCAGTCAAGCGGTGGTGACTGTACTAATAATATAGACCAAGAGTTCAATGGCGGTGAAGTTCACGTATATGGCCTTGAAGCAAATGTTTCTACTGAGTTTAGCCTAAGTTCTGAATTAAATTTACCAGTAAAGGTTGCTTATACGCATACCCAATCTGAATTCCAAACTGACTTCACTTCTGACTTTTCACAATGGGGAACGGTTTCAGAAGGGGACGAATTGCCTTATCTACCTGAACATCAATTAAGTGTGACTTTGACTCTAGAGTCACAGTTATGGCAGGTTGGTTTAATGACAAAGTTCGCTAGTGCTATGTTAGAAGCGGCTGGCGAAAACACTGAGCTTGAAGGTTACGAAACCGACGAGATAATGCAGTTAGATTTATCTGCCAGCTACTGGGTTAACAACCAAACCAAAGCATACTTCAAAATTGATAATGTCACAGATGAGCAGGATATCGTATCAAGAAGACCGTTTGGTGCTCGCCCAGGTAAACCTAGACAAGTTACCGTTGGCTTTAAGTATCAGTTCTAATGAATAGCAGAAGAGACTTTTTAAAACTAGGACTAGCAGTTACAGCTGCTAGCATCTTGCCGGGGTGTTCTTTATGGCAACAAAAATCGTGGTTTGTATCTTGTTGCACAGATAAACAAAACCAACATTATGTAGCGGCTTTTGACCATGAAGGCAATTTGATCAATAAAATGCCAATTCCAGCTAGAGGTCATCAAGTCATAGGTATTTCTAGCAAACCTGGACATGCCTTAGTGTTTGCTAGAAGACCTGGTGACTTTTTAATTGAGGTAGACTTCAATTCAGGCTCGATTGTAAAACAAGTTAATAGTGTCGCAGGCCAGCATTTTTTTGGTCATGGTGTTGTTACTGCTGATAATCGTTATTTGCTGACATCAGAAAACGATTATGACAAGGGACGAGGGCTTATTGTTGTTAGAGACTTAGAATCATTAGCGCAGCTTGATAAGTTTGACTCAGGCGGTATAGGTCCTCATGAGTTGAGATTAATGCCTGACAAAAAGTCTATTGTTGTTGCTAACGGTGGGATTTTAACGCATCCATCACAGCCGAGGAAAAAGTTAAATCTTGATACTATGGTGCCAAACCTGAGTTATCTTTCTTTAGCCGATGGCAAAGTTTTAGACTCATACGAATTAGAAAATAAGCATCTGAGTATTCGTCATTTGGATGTCTCTGAACAAGGAAAGGTTGTAGTTGGTTTACAATATCAAGGCGTAAAAAGTGATAAAACAAAGCTAATTGTTAGTCATCATGGAGAGTTACAGCTGAGTTACTTTAACGCTCCTGAATCAGTTTGGCGTAAGATGAACCAATACACAGCAAGCGTGGCGGTTGACTCTATCAATAATAAAGTGGCTGTTGCTTGTCCAAGAGGGGATATGCTGACGTTTTGGGATTTAACTTCAGGTGACTTTATCACTTCACACCGACTCTCTGATGGGGCAGGAGTTGCACTAGCAAAAAATAGGTTTGTTGCGACCAATGGCAAGGGACAAATGTTCAACGCAACAGCAAGTAATAATAAATTAATTACTAAACACTCAGAGCTTAAGTGGGACAACCACCTAAGTAACTTGTTTAGTTAGTTCGATTTTTCGCCTTATACTGTATAAATGTAAGGCGAAAGATAATTTATTTACGCAATATCGCACTTTCGGCTAGCGTGTTTTTTTGTCATGTTATATTATATCCGCTTATTTTTAGCTAAGAGGTAAATAAAAGATGCGAGATATTGTAGGTGCATGTCTATCTGTACTTTGTATGATCCACTGTTTCCTACCTCTTATTGCGCTATCAGTAGGTTCTAGCATTGGCATCCACCAAGTGGCTGAACATTTACATCACGATTGGATGCATTTAGGTTTGTTATTTCCAATTGTTCTTCTGTTAGCTTATAGCTTGCCAAACGCTTATTTCCAACACAGAGATCTTAAACCCACTGTCTTGGCCTCTGTTGGTTTGTTAATTCTTGTGAGTGCATTGGTCATTGGTGGTCAATTAGAAACTCCAATTACTATTGTTGGCAGTGTGTTTGTGATTGGTGCTCATTTGTATAATCGTCGTAAGATGAAGTTCGCTGCGATTTAATACCCTAAGATTTCTAACCTACTTGTTGGCAGCTCTTGCCAGAAAGCATCAATCTTACTCTTATTGCTTTTATAAAAGTCGTGATTGAACACAATATATAAACGTTCTTGCAAGAAAGGTTGCTTAGTTATTTTTAACTTAGCCCTTATGTTCAGAATCTCAGCTTTATGCTCGCCAATCGTCTTTATTACTACATATCCATCTAGTTTTTTATTAGCGACCATTTTAAGGCCTTTATCTAGGGCATAATCATGGCTAGCGAGGAGATTAAATTGCTGCAACATTTTGTAAGCGATGTAACCGTATGGTGCTGCAATTCCATATTTGAGCTTTGCTTCCTGTACTAGAGCTGATTTGTTTTCAGTAGTTACAAGCTTTTCGTAAAAGTGAGCGTTGTGATCTTCGGCATGATAAAAAATATGGTAATCCGCTTTACTGAGAAACAATTCATCCTCCTGCGGAAAGCTATACTGCTGTTGTCGGTCATATGTTTTTATAGAAGGAAGCAAGCCATCTATTCTTCCTGAAGAAACGAGTTGTAGACACCTTGCCCAAGGACGGCGAATAAATTCAATGGAAAGGTTTGCTCGCTTGGCTGCTGTTTGTGCAATTTCGATTGAGTAACCTGGATTGTTAGTTGGCAGAGTGTGAGTACCATTTATCGACGGCGGATAAGCTTCATTTTCAATACAAATTATCGCCTCAGCGCTGAGCACCGGAGAGTAGAATAATCCAAAAATGAAGAGATATTTGCTTAAATTCACTGCATAACTTAATAATGGTTTGTTAAGTTATATTAGTTGGTATTTATTGATTTTCCTGCTTTTTTACTAAGATGGATAACCACTCATCGCGATCTGAGAAGTTTAAAGTGTAGACTTGATCTAAACCTTCAATATTTACTACATTAAATTGTTCAGGCCAAACATCTTTAAGCGCATTTTGTTTGATATAAAGCTTAGTGAGAGAAGGAGTTAACGGTGTTTCTTGATACACCCAAAAATAGCCTCCTTCGTTTTGAAAACCCAAAGTTTCCAATTTAATATCTTCGCCCGTTTGATTTTTCAGTGCAAAGCTATTGGTAACATAGTTGGCAAATATTGCCTGAGTTTTTTCACTACCTATAATATCAACATTCTTATCAAACAGTTGCCATACTGCCTCTTCTGCATCGTGTAGATAAAATCGATGCACAACTTCAAGATTACTGGTTCTGTCGTTAAACAGCACAATAGTAAAGGCTGTTTTTATCTTGTGGGCATAAGCTATTGAACTTGCAGCCAATAAAAAACTAATGAATAAAGATGTGATTAATTTCATTTAGATGAATTTTCAAATGTTTATTAAAATTTTACTTACAGCCTAGCTCCTGAAATGAATTCAGGATGACCTACTTAACGAGATCTTGAACCGAGTTCAGGATGACCTACTTAACGAGATCTTGAACCGAGTTCAAGATGACCTACTTAACGAGATCTTGAACCGAGTTCAAGATGACCTACTTAACGAGATCTTGAACCGAGTTCAAGATGACCTACTTAACGGTCACTTACAGCTCATAAAATGCCTATCACATAGGATAGGCATTTTATGCAATTTAAGAAAAGGACAAATTAAGCGCCTTTGTCAGACTCTTCTTTTTCTATTATGACACAGCCGCTCAGCAGGTTTTGGAAAGTTTTTGAGCCTTCCGCTTTGCCTTCCTTCTCATCCTCTTTCAGCTTAGTCTTACAGTCTTGCATTATATCTCTATATACTTTGCCTGATTTAGCTTTAGCTTTAAATGCTTCAACACGTGAAGGAATAATACGGCGAGGGTAGATATTGTTTTCGATATCAGTATCAGCTGTTTCCCAATTAGCATCAATTTCTACACGAACTAACTCTTTGTCAGTAATGTGAAGGTGTTTAACCGCTTTAGGTGAACGACGCCAAATCTCAGCTGGTAGATATTTACTTTCCTTCGTACCGTCCACGTAATGAAGATCTAGAAGAATCGGCATAACTAAGCCACCTTTGTTAGAGAAATCAATAACGTAATAGTTTTTGTCTTCTTTAACTGCTCGTTCAAACACTCGTTTTTGCCAAGGCTGAAGACCGTCTATAAATTTCTTATAGGCATTTCTTTCTTTGTTGGTAACGGTAAAAATGTCATGTTCGTCATAGAAGTCACGTACATCCGGGTTTGTTTCTACCCAAGTTTTCATACCTGCTTCTCTATTGCGTTGAACAAATAAAGGTTCCGGCTTTTCGTTTTCAATATCACGTAAGCGAGCAAAGTCGATATCTGGATTTTTAGTGTCTAAACGCAATTGAGATACTGCATCCACAGAAATATCTACATGATCCGTTGTGTAGAACCAACCGTGCCAGAACCAATCTAAATCAACACCTGAAGCTTCTTCCATGGTACGGAAAAAGTCCGAAGGAGTAGGGCGTTTGTATTTCCAACGTTGTGAGTATTCGCGAAAAGCAAAGTCAAATAGTTCTCGGCCTAGAATAACTTCACGCAGAATGTTTAATGCTGCAGCTGGTTTATGGTAAGCGTTAGGGCCTATTTTAAGTATGCTATCAGACTGCGTCATAATAGGAACTTGAGTATCGCCTTTCATGTAATCAATGATGTAACGAGGTTCAACGCCCCAAGGAATAGTTGGATCCCATTCACGACAAGCTACAGCATCTAAGAAACTGTTTAATCCTTCGTCCATCCAAGTCCACTGGCGCTCGTCAGAGTTAACTATCATAGGAAAGTAGATGTGACCAATTTCATGGATAACTACACCAATTAAATAACGTTTCTCAGCTTGAGTATAAGTGCGAGTTCCATCTGCTTGAAGCTTAGTTCTTGGGCCATTAAAGGTGATCATTGGATATTCCATACCGCCGACAGGGCCGTTTACCGACTGTGCGGTTGGATATGGATAATCAAAAGAATAACGAGAGTAAACTTCCATAGTATGGATAACTGAAGCAGTTGAGTACTTCTTCCATAAGTCGCCACCTTCTTTTGGATAGAAAGACATAGCCATAACTAGTGGCTGGTCTTCTCCGCCTTGGTGGTAACCTTGAGCATCCCACATAAACTTACGAGATGTTCCCCAAGCAAAGTCTCTTACGTTTTCTGCCTCAAAGCGCCATGTTTTTAATTTGTCAGTGCCTTCTTTTTCATTTTGTAATGCTTCTTCAGCTGTCACAATGAATACAGGCTTAGTTGCATTTTTCGCTTGTTCTAAACGTTCACGCTGAGCTTTGGTTAACACTTGTTTAGGGTTATCTAACACACCAGTTGAAGAAACGATGTGATCAGCTGGAACTGTCATCTCAACTTCGTAGTCACCAAATTCTAAAGTAAATTCACCACGACCAATGAATTCTTTGTTGTGCCAACCTTCGTAGTCTGAGTATGCGTGTAAACGAGGGAACCATTGTGCGAATAAGAAGATGTCATTGCCGCCTTCACGAGCATCATCAGGGAAGTGTTCATAACCTGAACGAGCTGGTACTGAATTTTCTTCAACAATGTTAAAACCAAACTCTATGTTGAACTTAACTGTTTTACCCGGTTTTAGAGGTTTTTTAAGATCAACTCTTAGGTTAGTACCTACTACAGTTGCTCTTAGAGATTTGCCATCGGCATCAGTAACATTTAAAACATCATAACCTAAGTCATTGTCTGCTAAGAATTGTAGACGGCGAAGTTCAGCTAAGCTCAATTTTGCAGGCTTGCCATTACCACCTGCTGAAGTAGCTGGACCACGACGGCCAATACCGCCAAATGAAGTGCCAGCTTCAGCAATAGAGTCGGCTTTATACTTGTTTTGCTCTAGTTGTAGCCAAAGGTATTTTAAGGTGTGAGGAGAGTTATTTTTGTAGGTGATGGCTTCAGTAGCGTCAATTCTACGCTTTTGTTCGTCCAGCATAACCTTGATTTTATAATCAACTTTTTGCTGCCAGTATTTTTCACCTGGCTCCCCAGAAGCCGCGCGATAAACATTTGGAGTTGGCAGTATTTCATCTAACTGACGAAACTTATCTTCAAAGTCTCCTTTTGTTTGCTTTACTGCTGAAGCATTGGCTGTTGTTGAGACAACAACGGCAAATGCCAAGGACAATAATCCTTTAAAGCTTATATTTTTCATGTTGGAATTCACTTCGCAATGTTAATGTTGTATGTGTTGCACTTACAAAGAAAGCGCTCTTAATTAGAGCGCTTTTTTTATAGAGACTAAGGCAGATTAACAAAACTAAATCGCGAAATCCTAGTGTTGGTCGGCGAATCTATACTGCTCGTCGAATTTGTGTTTAATAAGCTTTTACAACTAGGTTTGATAGTGCAAAAAGTTTGTTTTGATATTTTTGTTTTTGTTGGACATCTCTACTCAAGCGCTTTGCTTTAAGTAAATATTTTTCCGCTTCTTCCAGTTGATTGAGCATAAGTGAAGACTTAGCTAAACCGAAGTAAAAACTATGTTCGTCCCTTTGCAACTTTATTGCTTGTTTAAACAGTTTTTGTGCTTTTTTAGCATTGTTTACTAGTAAAGCTTCCTCTGCTTGCATAGCGTAGTAATAAGGATTACTTTTTCTGGCATTTTGCACCTTAGTATAGATTTTTTGTGCTTGTTCAGAGCGGCCTGTAAGTTTGTATAAAAGCGCTAAGTTCTCCTGAATAGTTAAATTATGAGGAGCCATAGATAAAGCGTGATGATACAGGTTTTCAGCTTGTTGAATATGACCTGTTTGGCGGTATAAACTGGCTAAATTGCCCCAAACACTGGCTAAGTTAGGAGCTGACAATGTAGCTTGTTTTAGGTACTGATAAGCTAAAGTATAATCTCTATCAGCCAAGGCATCTGCTGCTTTGTTATTGTAAAACAGAGCAATAATTTGTGATTTAGATAAAGACTTTTTAGCTCCAATTTTATTATTTAACATTGGTAAAAAGTCAATTACATAACCTTCTGCTGCTTGATAAACCACTTCTCCCGATGCAGCTAAAGGTCTTACTTCTAAATTAACATGACCATTTAGTAATGTTGCCTGAGGAGAAACGGTCCAATTTTCCTCTAGGCTCACACTCATAAATCTGCCGTCTAAGCCTGCTTCATTAATTAATACATAAGAGAGAAGTGTTAAGGACATACAATTTGCTAGTCCTTTTTCGAAAGTTTCAGCAGGGGTAAAGTTTGCATGGGGCGAATACTCAATATTCATGTACTTTTCTGAGAAAAGGTCATTGATGAGTATTTTTGTTTTTATCCTAGTTCCTTCCTTGTTTAACAAACGAGATCTGACATAGTGTTGCATTGCAGGACTGATACTGAAGATGTCTCGTTCAGATTCTATTTTTCCTGAAAATTCAAAGTGCTGATCTAAATAAACGTTAGACAAGGCGGCTGGCGTAGAGCTGTTTGTTACTGAACATCCTTGAGTAAAAACAACCAATATTAACCATAGGCTTAATTGATACCATTTCATTGTTTTACTCCTAATACTTAAGCTACTAGTATTAATCATAGACTGATAATTGGAGAGTGATGTCGATGGCAAAAGTAGTTGGGATAGGTGGTGTGTTTTTTAAGGCGAATGACCCTACAACATTATCGCAATGGTATGCAGAAACTTTGGGTATAGATATGGGCGCTTATGGAGCGACCTTTAAAGCAGATAAAATTCCTGAAAATGCCTATACCGCATTTTCTATTTTTAACTCAGATACAGAGTACTTTAATCCTTCTAAGCAAGACTTTTTAATCAATTTTATTGTTGATGATTTGTTTGGTGCTTTACTGCAAGTGGAAAAGGCTGGCGGCCAGATATGTGGAAAACCAGAAGAATATGATTACGGTAGATTTGGTTGGTTTTTAGACCCCGAAGGTAACAAGATTGAACTTTGGCAGCCACTATAGATGCTGCCAAAGTGATTAATATTAGTGACCTTTATTAGAAGCATACCTTGATAGGGCTGACAGCTTAGCTGCATAAATATCTTCTTGTCCTGTATAGCGTATAGCTCGCTGTCCTTCTGTTAGATATTTTTCAACCATATCGAACTCATTCAATTGTAATGATGCTTGAGCTAGACCTAAGTATAGGTTGTGTCGTCCTTTATCTAACGAGATAGCTTGCTTAAACAAGGCTTTAGCTTGTTCGGCTTCACCTTTATTTAACGCTTCTTCTGCTTTCATTGCATAGTAATTAGGGTTGTGTTTACGTTTTTGTTCAATTTCCAGTTGCAGTTTAGCAGCGAGTTGCTGTTTACCACTATGTTTATAAAGAATAGCTAACCCTTCTTTTAAGCTGAGACTATCAGGACTTAACTTAAATGCATGGAAATAGACTTGTTCAGCAGCAGAAAAGAATCCTTTTTTTCTATATACACTTGCTAAATTACCCCAAATAAAACCAACATTTGGCGCCAGCAAGGAGGCTTGTTTAAAGTGCTGGTAAGCTAAGTCATAATCCTTGTTAGCCAAAGCGTCAGCGCCTTTATTATTATAAAATAGAGCTAGTATTTGCTGATTAGGGATCCTTTTCTGCGATATTGCTTTTTGTCGCCAACGAGGAAAGAAGTCTATTGTGTATCCAGAGATAATTTCGAAATTTGTTTCGTTTAACTCAAAGCCTGTTAGTTCAATGTTTACATGATCATTTATCGTTGTTAAGGTTTCGGTTACACGCCAGTTTTCTTCAAGACCAACTTCTCTAAACTTACCATTAAGCTTTGCTGCTTTGGCTAGTGAATAAGTTAGCATGGCTAAAGACAAGCAGTTCGCTTCGCCTTTTTCAAATACTTCAGAAGGAGTAAAATTGGCTTCGGGATTGTAAGTGATCCCCATGACTTCAGGGGAAAATAAATCGCTTTTCAGCCTCTCTGCTTTTTCGCTTAAGGTATGTAAAGGTGCTAATCTGTCATCGACATAACTTTGCATTTCATCAGAGAGAGAATATATTTCCTGATAAGTGTGTGAAGACGTTTGATAGTTGAATTTCTGGTCTAAATATAGCGATTCATTTGTACTACTTTTATCAGAGTGCGCAGCACAACCTTGCAATAGAAAGGCGAATGCAGACACTATGAATAGCTTTATCATTTGCATAAACTATCCTTATTTAAAATCTAATTAGCTTTGACATTAATCGTTTTTGGCTTGTTTGTGAAGAAGTTAAACTTGCATCCAAGTAAAAAGGCTAAGTTTGTTTTTTGACTGGCCTAGGACTTGCTTGTTAATTGGAAATAAATCGCAAATAAAAGTATAAATGACAAAAAGCGTTAGAAATTCGACACTGAATCGTCATTTGTTATCAATACTGAGCTGTAACATGAAGATAAAATTAAATTTAACTAAAAGCACTCTCGCTTTGTTCGCTTGCTTCTCTTTTTCTAGTGCTGCGGCATTGCCAAGTTGGATTCTTAATCCGCATACCGAGGATGGCCTTGCTGCAGTTGATTGTGTTGAGTTTTCAGGTAACGTTTCAATTGATGCTAAGCTTGCTTCTTCCAACGCTAGATTGGCATTAGCTCAGCAAATAGACACTAAAGTTGAAGCTATTGATGAAACTTATGATTCAAGAGTCTCAAATGGCAAAAACACCAATATTAATTCTAGATTTAGCTCAGTCTCGAAACAAATAACAAAACAAAGTATTTCTGGGTCAAAAATTCTGCAATCAGATATAGTTAAAATTAATGGTAAAGATTACTTTTGTTCTATGGCGATTTTAACAAAAGCAAAAACTGAGCAGTTATTCAACTCTATGGTCGAGCAAGCGGATGTTCAACTCGATAAAGAAATGGAACAACAACTAAAGCAAACATTTAAATCTCAACCTGAAATATCAGAAACTGCTCAAGTACAAAGTCTAATAGATGAAAGTTAAACATTGTTTCATTCTATGCTTATTGCTACTTACTTCTATTAAAGTAGATGCGAGTTCAATAGAGGAATTAAAACAAGCTTCTATAGCAACTGCAAAGTTGCAATCTGAACTTAGCCAAGCTCAAACTGATAATGCAGAGGTTGTAGCTATTAATTCGCTACGCAACTTGTTGCAACAGGCTAAAGCTAAAGAGTTAGCTTTGTATCAAGCATTAGTCCAAATTAAAGCTGAATCAGATTACAATCAGGCACTAGCTGCGCAAAATATAATAGTTGAAGCAAGTAGCGACTGTGAGCGCATTGAAAGTGATAAAGAGTGTTTGTTAAAAGCTGAGCAAGCAGCGCTTGCTTTGGCGGCAAAGCAAGGTGGGCATTATTTTATTGAAGCCTTGTCGGAACAGCAAAATCAAAGAGAACAAAATAAAGGTAAAATTGAAACCTCTGTACAGTTCAACGAAACAGTTTCCATGACAGTTAAAGCACATGTGTTAGGCTTTAAAACGTTAGAGCAAGGAATTGAACGCAGTCCGTTCACTTCAAATAGACAAGCTGTTGTTAAGTTGCAAGCACAAGTAGCTGGGCAACAAAATTCAGCTCTAAAACAATCTTTAACAGAACAAGCCCAAGCTTTATACAAGCCTTATCTATCAAGTAAAGAATTAACTAGATTAAGCCATTACAATTTACTTGAGTTAACTCAACTGGGCATAGAACTAGTCGAGTTACCCAGTGGCAACTTTAAATTTGGTTCACAGCAAGGGGACCGCAATGAAACGCCACAGCACATAGCTAGAGTAGCTAGTTTCTATTTATCTCGACTTGAAGTAACTAAACAAGTTTATAACCAATGTATTAAAGCTTTAGTTTGTTCGCGTGAATTATATGAAGGTGACTTACTTCAGCCTGCGGTAGATGTAAGCTGGTTGGAAATCACAGAAGAATTCCTCCCTTGGGTTTCTAATGTTACTGGGTATCAAATGAGACTTCCTACAGAAAGAGAGTGGGAGTACGCTAGTAAAATAGGTAAGGTTAATGCTCAGTTATGTACTTTGGGCAATGGTAATTTTAAGTTCACACCTTGTAATGATGAATTTGAAAAGCTCGCACCTGTTGGCATGTTTAAAGCCAATAAACACGGGGTATACGATTTAATAGGTAACGCTGCAGAATGGACAAGTTCATGTTGGCGCTATGACCATAGTAAAAAAGCCAGAACACAATGTAACAAAGCTGTTATTAAAGGTGGTTCTTGGTATAACAAAGCTTATTACCTACGTCCTTCAGCTAGATTTGGTAAATCTAAAAGCAGTAAGTTAGATACATTGGGATTTCGACTTGCCATGTCTAATGAAAGTGCTTTGATTCGATAACTTTTTCAAATACTTGCCGAGTAATTTTGATGACTTGGCACTGCTTTTCGTTGTTTATTTCAGCAGATTGCACAATAGCTAAACGAGATTGCTATTTGTTGTTGAAATTTTTCTTTAAATCCGTACAATTGCGCGACCTTTTTGGGGTGTCCAAAAAGGTCGGTGTTTATCACCGTTAATATTAAGTAATTATTGAGGATATTATGGTAACAATTCGTTTAGCTCGTGGTGGCGCGAAAAAACGTCCATTTTACTCAATCGTAGTTGCAGATAGCCGCCGTTCACGTGACGGTCGTTTCATCGAGAAAATTGGCTTCTTCAACCCGATTGCAGCAGGTCAAGAAGAAAAGCTTCGCATCGACTTAGATCGCATTGAGCACTGGGTAGGTGTTGGCGCACAGCTTTCTGATCGCGTAGCTAAGTTAGTTAAAGACGCGAAAGCGGCTTAATTTAGCGAATCATAGGTATTTACATGAGTCAGTCAGAACTTATCTTAGTCGGTAAAATTGGTGCCCCGTACGGCGTCAAGGGCTGGTTTAAAATAAATGCTTATACAGAAGTTCCGGAAGGAATTTTTGAATATAGTCCATGGTTTGTAACCTTAAGTGGACAGCAACAAGAAGTGAAGGTTGCTGAATGGCGCCGACACAACAAAGGCTTGATAGCCAAGTTTGAAAATGTGGATAGCAGAGATCAAGCAGAAGCATGGCTTCATGGTGAAATCTTTGTCGCTGCAGACCAACTTCCTGAATTGGAAGAAGATGAATTCTACTGGCGTGACCTTAAAGGCATGCAAGTGGTTGCCAAAAATGGTTATGACTTGGGTACAGTGTCTGGCCTTATGGAAACGGGTTCGAATGACGTATTAGTTGTTGATGCAAATCGTAATGATGCATTTGGCAAAACTGAACGTTTGATCCCATTTATTCAGGACGAAGTAATCATCGCAGTCAATAAGGAAGCAAACACCATAGAGGTGGACTGGGATCCGGGATTCTGATACTGGTGAATGTAAAATCATGAGTTGTCAGTTGTGGATAGGCGTAATAACGCTGTTTCCGGAAATGTTTGACGCTATTACTCAACAAGGAGTAATTGCTAGAGCTATCAAGAATGGAACGATTGAGTTTAATGCGTGGAATCCAAGGGATTTTACTCATGACAAACATCGTACTGTTGATGACAGACCTTACGGCGGTGGCCCAGGTATGTTAATGATGGTTCAACCTTTAACCGATGCTATACATGCAGCGAAAGCAGCAGCTGGTGAAGGTGCAAAGGTGATTTATCTTTCGCCACAAGGCAGGAAGTTAGATCAGCAAGGTGTTAAACAATTAACCAAGCATAACAAGCTTATCTTGGTTGCGGGTCGATATGAAGGAGTCGATGAACGAGTGATCCAAGCGGAAGTCGATGAAGAATGGTCGATTGGTGATTTCGTATTAAGTGGTGGTGAACTACCTGCAATGACGCTAATTGATGCAGTGTCACGCATGGTTCCTGGTGTACTAGGCCATGAGTTATCTGCAGAAGAAGATTCATTTGCTAATGGGTTATTAGATTGCCCACACTATACAAGACCTGAAGTATTAGATGGGAAGCGGGTTCCCGACGTGTTACTTAGCGGTAATCACGAAAAGATCCGTCAATGGCGATTAAAGCAATCGCTTGGCAGAACCTGGTTGCGAAGACCTGATTTAATTAATGATCTAGCTCTGACTGCAGAACAGGAAACGTTATTAGCCGAGTTCCAAAGTGAACAAGGTCAAGAATAATACTGTTGTTAGGCAGTGAACCCTAGAAAAGTGAGAATATAATGAGCAAAGTTAGTCAAAACATCATTAAAGCTCTTGAAGAAGAGCAAATGAAAACTGATGTACCAGCATTTGGCCCTGGTGACACAGTTGTTGTAAAAGTTAAAGTAAGAGAAGGTAGCAAAGAGCGTCTACAGGCGTTTGAAGGTTTCGTTCTAGCTAAGAAGAACCGTGGTTTACACTCAGCTTTTACAGTACGTAAAATTTCTAGCGGTGAAGGTGTTGAGCGTACATTCCAAACGCACAGCCCAGTAATCGATAGCATTGAAGTTAAACGTCGTGGTGACGTACGTCGCGCTAAACTATACTACATGCGTGAGCGTTCTGGTAAGTCAGCACGTATCAAAGAGAAGTTGGATAAAAAGTAATATCAACTTTTTAACTGATGCTAAAAAAAGCGACCCTCGGGCCGCTTTTTTGCTTTAAGGGATGAAAGTACATCGGTCGTATTTGTTCCCTACAAATTTACGACATTCGCCACATCCATGTGGGTCAAACATCATGGATGACGTTAGCTCCGTGTTTTGAGAGCCCAAACAACTGATAAACTTCCTTAGGCTATTCATGGATGACAAGGAGTGACTGCTTGAAGGGATGAAAGTTGCCTTCATGGACGAAGGTATATCGAATTTAAAACAATATGCTCCTGCATTGTTTCCTTACCCTACATCCATGTAGGGCAACAAGGACGTATCAAATTCGATGAATCGGTCGTATTTGTTCCCTACAAACTTACGACATTCGCCACATCCATGTGGGTCAAGCGCCATGGATGGCCTTAGCTCCGTGTTCTGAGAGTGCAAACAACTGATAAATTTCCTTAGGCTATTCATGGATGACAAGGAGTGACTGCTTTCAGGGATATATATGTCGGCCGTATTTGTACCAGACAAAAAACCGGCACTCACCACATCCATGTGAGTCACGGTGTTATGAATGACAAAGAGTGACTGCTTTCAGGGATATATATGTCGGCCGTACTTGTTCCAGACAAAAAAACGGCACTCACCACGTCCATGTGGGTCGGCCGTATTTGTTCCAGAAAAATATCCGATACTCAGCGCGCCATATTCGTTTCCTACTCAAATAACCTTATTTATCTCTCAACTTTGTTTCTACTTTTGGGATAGAAAATTCACGGATTTCAAAGTTAAATGAAATCAACTTGTTTATTTACCCTTTCTTTACATGTAAATGAAATTTTACAAATTGTTATCTTATTGTTTTTAAAGGGCTTTGTTTGCTTTGTTTAATTTTTTAAAAAATTGTTGAGAAATAATGAAATTTTTCCATTAAAGTGGATTTCATTTCATATGTGAGTTGTGTTTTTAACAAAAGAAATAAAGTTTCACATTCACGATGAATCCGTCATTGAACAAGTACACAGAGCAAACTTTCTGATAGTAAAAACGTGTTAGCTATTAAAAAAGAATCTGTGTCTTGTTCTTTGCGATTTAACAATAAAACTTAAAAAGGAAACAATAATGAGAATAAATCGTTCAAGTGGGCTCATATACACAGCAGTGTTATTTGCGCTATCAACATCTTCAGCTCTGGCACATTCGACGCACAGAACTGAAGCGCAAATGAATAACTCGGGTAAGCCAGGTGTATGTTTTTTCAAATCGACAAACTACACAGGTGATAATAACGAGCCAACATCAACAAATAACGAAGCAATATGTTATGCGTTAAATTCACAAAGCGAAGTATTAAACCGAAATGTTACTCAAGACTCTGGCGGTTTTAATGACAGAATTAGTTCTATCAAGCTTTATGGCAATGCTGAAGTGACGGTTTATGAGCATGGCAGTCAAAGTGGTGACAGAGCAAGAATAATGGCAAATACTTATGAATTAGACACGTTAGAAGATGAGATCACTTCTTTCACATTAAGAGTTGCACCTAGTAAAAACTTTGCTTGTCTTTTTGAACATCCAGGCTTTAGAGGCACTCCAATATGTTTGCCAGCAGGCTCCCAAACTTCAAATGTAGGCTCTGTATTTAACGACAAAGCGAGCTCATTACTTTTAGGTGGTGCAGCAGAAATTAAAATGTATGAAGATGGTGGCTATTCAGGTAGCAGCACAACTCGCTCAGTTAGTAGAGCATATTTATCTGATATCGGCTTCGATGATAAAGTGACGGGCTATAAAGTGACAGTGAACAATAAAGACGATTGGGAGCATTCAGTCGAGTTAGCGGATAAATTAGGTCACAACGCCAAATTTTTTGATCAGCACTTTTTATCTACTCATAACTCTTCAACCAGTGACGACTATGTTGCTAACTTTGGTTTAGGTACAAACCAAGGCATTTCAATTTACCAACAGCTTGAACTTGGTGCTAGAGTCATTGAATTAGATCCGCATGGAACCAATAGTAATGCCTACTTCTGCCATGCAACTGACTGCGGTTTCAGTGGCTTAAGAGTTAATGCGAAGCGCTTATTTAATGAGATTAATACCTTCTTAGATACTCACCCTGATGCATTTATTGTTGTTCGAAATGAAGACCACTTGAACGATGGTGAGTATGACGACTATAAAGCAGCATTAACAAATAGCTTTGGTAGTAAGCTATACACTCCGTCGGGCACTTCATGTGGACAAGCAGTTCCTTCGTCAACTCGTCTTGGCGACCGAATTGCCGCTGGTCAACGCATCTTGTTTATGGGCTTAGATTGTGGCTCTTCGGGAGTATCTGATGTTGCGGATACCATTTTTGCTTACTCTTCGCATGAAATAGGTAGAAACTCAGATTTTTCTAACTGTGGTTTTGTTGCTCGAACAACTCGACATACTCGTGTCGTAGAGAGTGACAATATCTTTGCCAATGACAGAGTTGCTGACTCTGATCTGACGCCTGCTACACGCTGCGGTATTAACTCTATTGGTTTAGATCATGTTCAACTGTCGGATGTAGGCGATAGCGATGGGCGTTTTACCAGACAGTTTTGGACTTGGCTAGAAAATCATCCTAGTGATTCTGCACGTTGTGCGTACGCAGGCGCTCCATCTTCTTCATCTTTACGAGCGCTAGCAACTTTCCGTGGTACTTCTAGCTGTGGCACTACACGCAAGTACTTATGTCGAAACTCTAGCGACGATTTAGTCGTATCAAATGGTCAGGGTTCACATGGTCAAGGTGCTTCAGTATGTGCAAATGAAGGGCATAGTTTTACTACTCCGATTACGCCAGTTGAAGCAAATGAGCTGATCAATAACCATATTCCTCAAGCAGGAACTGTATGGGTTAATTTAAAGTCATCTAACGGTGAGTCGTGGAGCAGTCCACAATAATGATTAGCTAACAAAGTAAAAGAGCTAATTACGCAGTGATAGGTGTGTCTTATCACTGCGATTTTAGACTTCTAGGTTGAAGGTTTTAAGTTAAAGATTCTAAGTTAAAGGTTAGCTAGCTTTATCTAAAGCATCATTTAATGAATCTGCGCCTCTTAGCATGGCACCAATCAACTCATTAGCGTCAAATTTAGTTAATGCTTCATTGGCTCCAACTTGATGAGCCTGACTCACGCTAATATGACTAGAGAGAGAAGTGTGAAGAATAATATAGGCTTGGTTTAGTCTCGAATCGTCACGAACGTCGAATGACAATTCATAGCCATTCAAACCTGGCATTTCAATATCACTAACTAACAAATCAATTGGTTTACCTGTACTGGCTTGTTCGATCATAATGTTTAATGCATCTTGGCCATTGCTAGTTACAGTGTAAGGAATATTCATCGCATCTAGTGCATCAGATAATTGTTTTCTCGCGACTAAAGAATCATCAACTAATAAAATATTCAGCGGTTTTAATTTTTCTCTTTGTATATCAGTAAGAATTGGCAACCTATGGTCGATACTCTCTGGGAATATTTTAGAAAGTAGATACTCGACATCTAATACTTGCACTAACTTGTCTTCAAACTGAGTAACACCAGTTAAATAAGCATTTTTACCTAAGCTATTCGGTGGAGGAGAGATCTCTCGCCAATTACATTCCATTATCTTATCGATAGCAGAAACTAAAAAGCCGATTTCTTTTCTTTGGCAATCAGTAACGATAATAAAACAGTTTTTCATTTCTTCATTAGTGAGTGGTCGATGACCAATAGCTGATGACATATCAACAACAGGGATAGTATGGCCTCTAACAGTAATAGCACCTTTAACTTCTGGGTGTGAATTAGGAATAGAAGTTAAGCCAGTGAATTGGATGATCTCTTTTATTTTCAATGTGCCTAAAGCGAATGGTTGCGGTGTTGTTAAATGAAACAACAGCATGCCTTGGGAAAAATGGGCTTTACTCTTCATTACTAAACCTTTTATGACTCTCTCATTACTCGCGACTTTCCATCTTATCATTAAGATGTCACTAAGTACTGAGTCAGGTCAAAGCTTTTATTGAATTTGTACTTGTTGAGTCAAGATGTTGCGGATTTTACCTAGCTTGTTTTTAACTTCTTCTTGATGCACCAATTTTGTGCCATTTTAAACAGGTTTTATTACCGTTAATAAAAATCTATAAAAAATTGGGTTTGGCAGTTGACTTTGGTTTATGAAAAAGTAACCTTTGTAACATAATAATTACACGGTGTAATTTAAAGTTTACAGAGGTTATAAATGAAACGAGACAACTTAAACAACGTCAATATAAATTCCGAGAAGTTATTGGTAATGCCAAAAGCATTAAAGTCGGCATTACCACTATCAGAACAACACCAAGCATTTATCAAACAAAGCCGCCAAACCATTTCTGATATTGTTCATAAAAAAGATCACAGAACGTTAATTATTTCTGGTCCATGTTCTATTCACGACCAAGTAGCTGCAAAAGAATACGCACTGAAATTGAAGCAACTGCAGCAGCAATGTGGGGATGCTGTTTTTATCGTCATGCGCGTTTACTTTGAGAAACCTAGAACTACAGTTGGCTGGAAAGGCTTAATCAACGATCCGCACTTAGACGGGTCATTCGATATTGAAACTGGGCTATTCCACGCTAGAGAACTATTAATTTGGTTAACAGAGCAAGAAATTCCGATTGCAACAGAAGCTTTAGACCCTATCTCACCTCAGTACTTATCTGACTTGGTTTCTTGGTCAGCAATTGGCGCTAGAACCACAGAATCACAAACGCACAGAGAAATGGCAAGCGGTTTATCTATGCCTGTAGGCTTTAAAAATGGCACGAATGGCGATGTTGGTATTGCTGTAAATGCTATGGGAGCAGCGGAAAGCGGACACAACTTCATAGGCATCAATGAACAAGGTCAAGTAGCTATCATCAATACAAAGGGTAATCCAGACGCTCACTTAATTTTACGTGGTGGTAAAGAGCCAAATTACCAAGCTGAATATGTACAAGCTGCAGAGCAAGCAATTAACAAAGCTGGCTATAATCCAGCAATCATAGTTGACTGTTCGCATGCTAATTCAAATAAAGATTATTCTCGCCAACCTGAGGTTGCGAAAGATATTTTGTTGCAGTTAGAGCAGGGGAACACTTCTATTGTTGGGATCATGTTAGAAAGCCACTTGAATGAAGGAAACCAAAAGTTAAGCTCTGATCTGAATGCATTAGAATACGGTGTTTCTATCACTGATGCCTGCATTAATTGGGAAACGACCGAGCAACTGATCCTAGAATATGCTGCTCGTGTTAAAGTTGTGATTGAAAATAAACAAAAGCAAACAGAAGCCGCTTAGTGGAGAGTCATTTTGGCAATTGAAAACCTAAGACAACAAATAGACAAGCTGGATATTCAGCTGGTTGAATTACTAGCGAAAAGACAAGAAGTGACGGCACAAGTCGGCGCTTACAAAAAAGAAATTGGCAAACCTATTTACGATCCTGTTCGTGAAGCTGATCTTATTGCTAAGAGACGTGAACTTGCTGAGTCTTTACAAGTTGCTCCTGATCTTATTGAAGACTTGTTGCGCAGGATAATGCGTGAGTCTTATCAAAGTCAGCACAATGCTTATCGTTGTGTTGTTGAAGAAGGAAGCAAAGTTGTTGTTGTTGGTGGAGCAGGTGCTTTAGGAAGACGATTTGTTGACATGTTCCAGCGTTCCAATTATCAGGTTGAGATTATTGAACAACAGGATTGGTCAAAGGCCCAAGAGATTGTTGAGGATGCAAAACTCGTATTAATTGCTGTGCCCATCAAAGTTACAGAGCAAGTTATTCAACAGCTACCGACATTGCCAGATGACTGTGTACTAGCTGACTTAACTTCATTAAAAGAAGCGCCTTTACAAGCCATGTTAGCCAAACATAAAGGTCCTGTCGTAGGTCTTCATCCTATGTTTGGACCTGATGTCACTAACTTTGTAAAGCAGGTTGTTGTTGTTTGTGAAGGTAGAGCTCCAGAAAAGTGTGAATGGTTGCTAAAGCAAATTAATATTTGGGGTTCTGTACTGCAAAATGATGAGGCTAAATCTCATGATGAAAGTATGGAATTGATCCAAGCAATGCGACACTTTACTACTTTTGTGTACGGGCATTTCTTAGCAAATGAAAACCCTAATTTACAACAGTTATTACGTTTAAGTTCTCCAATATATCGACTCGAATTAGCCATGACTGGAAGACTATTTGCTCAGGATGCTAGCCTTTATGCCGATATTATATTTGGCGCAAAGAATGCGTTGCAGTTAGCAATGAAATTCAGAGATGAATTAGACAAAGGCATTGCTATATTATCTAGTGAGGATAAATCCACATTTACCGGGGCCTTTAATCAAGTGTCAAAATGGTTTGGTGAAAAGTCCGATGAGTTCTTATTAGAGAGCCGCAGCATGTTAAAAACCGCTCAAGACTCTAGAGACCTTTAGTTTACGCTGTATTATGCAGATTGTGATGTAGCTCAACGAAGGGTAAAAAAATAGTTGTTTAATCATCTATTTAGTTTAACAATAGGGTCTATACTTATTTTAAAAATCTTCTTGTTTGTGTGTCTGAAGGAATTTATATGTCCACTGAAAATGCGTTACTAACCATTCTGGTTGAAAAAATCCAAACTGATTCTTTAGTGTTACCAACATTGCCTGAAATTGCTATCAAGATCCGTGAAGCTGCGGATGACCCAGAAGCAAATTTGATGATGATGGCGGAAGTTATTGCCCAAGACCCAGCGTTATCAGCGCGTATGGTTAAAGTTGCGAACAGTGCATTTATGGGACGTAGCGTTAAGGTTGAAACTCTCAACCAAGCGGTAACTCGTATCGGTCTACGTCAAATTAAGAATATCGCGACGGCAATTGCTATGGAGCAGTTATTCGTTTCTAAAAATGAATTAGTACGCGAATACATGGATAAGAGCTGGCAGAAAACAGTTAACGTAGCAAGTGTTTCTATGGCTGTAATGAAATTCTGGCTAGAAGATAACAAACACGAGTCACTAAACTTAGATACTTTGACTTTAGTTGCTTTGGTTCACAGCATTGGTGCTTTACCTATTTTAACGGAAGCAGAGCGTCACGAAGAAGTATTTGCTAATCCTAATTTCTTAGAAGCCGCAATTAAGAAAATGGCAGGTAAACTAGGTGGCGCAATTATGCGTTCTTGGGAATTCACAGGTGAATTTGTTGAAGTTGCAGAAAACTGGAATAATCTAAATTACCAAACAGAATCAGTAAGTTACTTGGACTTCGTTCGTGTAGGCGCAATTATCAATAAAGTGATTGGCAAAAACCACGATACTAAAGAATTACTACAACCATATGTAGAAAAAGGCGTATTACCAGATGCTGATTTCATTGAGTCAGATGAATTCTCGGAAGCGCTAAACGATGTGAAAAGCGTATTTTCTTAAGTAAAACATTTAAGTAAAAGATTAAAAAAAGCCAAGCAAAAGCTTGGCTTTTTTTGTGCCTAGGTATTGAGTCGTCATCCCAGCGTAGGCTGGGATCTCTATTAGGAGCCTCTTTTTATCAAATAACAGCAAATAACAGAGACACCCATGTTAATTTGGTGGTGGATATTAATGAGACTCTTTTTATTAAAGAGACACCCATAGTTATTTTGGGAAGGGCCAATTTGAGAGTCGTCATTCCAGCGTAGGCTGGGAGCTCAAATAACAGAGATGGCAAATAAATAACAGAGACACCCATAATAATTTTGTGGTGGGTGTCTCTGTAATTGCCTAGTAGTACCTAGTCCAATTGCGACATTAGTTTTAATTATTGTGTAATCTGCTCCCTGTTTGAAAATCCGCTTCAAACTTTATTCAAATGGTTTAGGTTATTGTCAACTGCGAAGTGGTGGTTAACCTATTAGGGCGAATTGGTGAGAAAAAAGTTAAGTTATTGATTTTGGTGTTTGATTTTTTTCACATCAATGGGAGGATGTTAATAAATTAAGTTAGAAGGTTATAACTAATACGATGAAACGTTTTTTTAATTGGCTATTCTCTTGGGTTCATTTCGATGAAAAAACAAGCTTTCTGAAATTACCAGTAGTTAGGGCAACTATCATTTTTTTTGTAACAGCAGCAATTACTATAATCGTTATGATTAACAATAACGGAGAATATAAGGTAAGTCTTTCTGCTAAAGGCTTTAACACGATTGTAAAAGACTTTGGCTTTGCTATTGGTGTTTTATCTGCACTCATTCCCATTCTTGTTTTATTCGGGGCTCAGCATAGAGCTAACATAATGATCAAACAAATTGCTAATCAAGAGGTTCAAATTGATAAACAACAAGAACAGGTAGTTGAACAGCAAACTCAGAATACATTTACGAACTATTACAAACATGTTGAAGAGTTTGAAAAGTACATAGATAAGTTACTAAAGAGTCGCTACGATAATGTATTTAAAGAGCCATTTCCTAGAATCTTATACAAGATAGTATTCCCCTCGAACTCTCCTTTTAATCTTGATTTAGAAGTTGATTACGATGCCGTGTTTGAAGCAAGCACACAAAAGTTAGACAAATCGGCTAAAACCATTTACGGAAACATTAAGTCTGTTGCAAATGGTGAGACTGATGATGGTAATTCTAAACAAATGCGAGAGGAGTACATTCTCTCAGCTATAAAAGCTTTACCTAGCTACATTGGTGTTGAATTTAAAGAAAGTTATTTGACTGAAATTCAAAATCACCCTGTAGACTCTTTTTATCAGTTGCTTTATCAAATGCATTATTTAGTAGTAGCAGCTATCAATTTTTCTGAAGGAACCTCAAGAGAGAAATTTAATGAAAGATATACAAAGACTACGGCTTATGTAGCAAAACTGTCGACAATGAAGTCGGAAGAGCTGGACTTTGAGTTTATGAATGACACTATAAACAGTACAGCTTTGTATATAGCGGAAAGAGAAGCAAAAGAAGCAAAAAACTAAGCCGCTATTAAGCGGCTTTTCTCTTGGGAAAGGTTAGCTTTAGTGTATCAACCCACTTGTAATCACTCATGCTAAATTGTTCGACTTTTGCACATGAACGGGAGAATTCGAGCATAGGAACTATGGAAAATGGAGTAAGCTTTGAAAAAACAATCAGTATTTTTTGACCCTGAGACTAGCTTTTTTAAGTTACCAATTGTTTGGTATGTAGTTTTTGTAATAGGGCTTGCAGCATGGACTGTTACTGATGAAATCTTAACTCATGGAGACTATCAATATATTGGAACTGCTGAAGCTTTTAACACAATGGCATCTGACTTTAAAGTTCCACTTGGTATTTTGTCTTTGTTAATTCCTATAGTCGCTGTTATGACAGCCCATCACAGATCTGAAATGACGCTCAAGCAAATTCGCGAATCACAAGCACAAAATAATTTTTCAAATTACTACAAGCATATAGAAGAATTTGAAAAAACTTACCAGGCATTAATATCTAAATACTTTGATGATACATTTGAAAACCTGCATCCTCGAGCTGCATATAAAACGTTCTTCCCCAACAATTCTTCCTTATTTTTTGTACTCCAGGTTAATTATTCAAGTTTCTACCGAGAATTAATATTAAGATTACAAGATAATTTATCCATAATGGATTCCCTTGGCACTGAGGAACCAGAAGCATACATTCCTATACTGCAAAGTTTTGCTGAAGTGTTGGGGGTTGATTTGTCAGCAGAGTTCATGATGACTCTTAAAGATGAAGAAGAATTTCCCTTACAAGCTCTCATTTGGCAAATTCACTATTTGGTAGAAAACTTGTTTGAGTTTTCTTCAGATTTTCCTACTGATGATGATGAAGCGATATGGCTCGAGTTCTTTGATTTAATTGACCAAAAAGGGACTCAAGATACTATGCGCGGGATCACATTAGACTACAATAAAATAAACAATCAACTTGCTTTACAATTAGAAGAATTTTTTGACCGTTCGGATGAACTTTAAAAATTATTAGGGAATTAATAGATATACCCACATAATCTCGTGGTGAATGTCCGAGTTGGGAGTCGTCATCCCAGCGTAGGCTGGGATCTTAAATATCATAGACACCAACAGTATCCAAAAAAGGTAATTCTAATTTAGACTTTATCAATGGGTAAAAGAGTTTAGTCATGCTTGCAAAATTGTGCGGTTGACACTTTGTGGACAATTAGTATGTAGTTATGAAAACGGTAGAAATAGCTTTAGTAGATAAAGCTAAATAAATCAAAGGGTTGGAGGCTCCCAGAGTGCCGATGAAAACCAGACCCTTGAACAACCGAAATGTTCAAGGCGGAATCCATGACGATGCCGTAGGTTTCTCGATTTCCCCTAAGGGTCGAGCTTACGCAATAGCTCCGAAGATGAACTCCTGAAAAAGTATTATCGGCTCGGGGACATAAGTTTTCTGTCAAACACCCCAGGTAACCATATTGAAAAATAAACCACCTTTACCGATTTCACCAATAACATTAATGAACTAACAAAGGCCGTTCTATTTCGAGGCGGAATATAACAAGTTTCGAATGAAGCTCAATGACTATTTTGTGATATTTAATGCGATTGCGGAATTAGTTATCAGTTTGTTGATTTTGTAGGCATTTGTTGCCGACTCTGGGTAGGCAGTTTTGCTGATTCAGTGATAGTATACAATTTATAACTTTATCAATTTTAAGAGCCTAATTTTTATGGATCATGAACAGCTAAATTCGATTTTAAATGAACATGACTTCACTGCGACTGCAAGTGAATTGCACGGTTTGCTAACTGGCCTAATTGCCGGTGGCATGTTTAAAGAGTCAAACGACTATTTACATCATATGGCTGAGCTGTTTAACAATGGTTTAACGGTAAAAGGCAGTTTAAAAAATGCTGCTGAACAACTGGTTGCTGAAATCTTTGACCAGTTTGAATCTGAAGATATGTCTTTTGAAATTTTATTAATGGATGAAGATGAAAGCTTATCTGACCAAGCGGTTGAGCTACTTAACTGGGTTCAGTATTTCTTGGTTGGTTTCGGCTTTAACCAGCGCGACCTTAAAACTGCATCAAATGAGTTAAGAGAGATCATCGAAGACTTTACGAATATCACTCGTATGGACACAGAGTTAGATGAGAGTAATGAAACACAAGCTGACTTTTACGAAATCATAGAATTTGTACGTATTTCTTCAATCTTGTGTCATCAAGAGTATGGCAAGCAAGTGAATAAAGGTAACGATAGTAAAACGGTTCATTAGGAGTTGTTATGATAACGATAGAAGAGTTTGCACAACGCAGAGCACGCTTTGCCGAGCAAATGGCAGATGATAGTGTGGTAGTGTTTCCTGCTGCGAAAGAGCTAACTCGCTCTAGAGATACTGAGTTTCCTTTCCGCCAAAATAGTGATTTTTATTATTTAACTGGTTTTCCTGAGCCAGATGCATGGTTAGTAATAGAAAAGTCGCAAGAGAAGGTGACATCAACTTTAATTTGCCGAGTAAAAGATAAGTTAGCAGAAGTTTGGGAAGGTCGTCGTATTGGTAAAGATGCGGCTAAGCAAGACTTTATATTTGACCAAACGGACGATGAAACTCAGTTACACGAGCAGTTACACAAAGCATTAAACAATAAACACACGCTTTATTGGGCGCAAGGTGAATACGCTGATGCGGATAATCTTATTTTTGATTTGTTATCTGAGTTAAGAAGTGCGCCAAAGAAAGGCTGGAATGCACCAAACGATATTATAGACCCTCGTCCTGTCGTGCATAACATGCGTTTAATTAAGTCAGATGCTGAAATCGAAGTAATGCGTAAAGCGGGCATTATCTCAGCAAATGCTCATAAACGAGCAATGGAGTTTTCGGCAAAACAAACTGCAGCAAATGAAGTGGTTACAGAGTATCAGTTAGAAGCTGAAATTCACCACGAGTTTGCGATGAATGGTGCTCGTTATCCTGCCTACGGCTCTATTGTTGGTTCTGGCGAAAATGCCTGTATTTTGCATTACACTGAAAATGAAAGTGCAATTAATCCAAATGACTTGGTATTGATTGATGCAGGCTGTGAGTATCAAGGTTATGCTGCAGATATAACTCGTACTTTCCCTGCCAATGGTAAGTTTTCACCTGAACAAAAAGCTATCTACCAACTAGTTCTAAATACACAAGAGCAAGTGTTAGAAAGCATTAAACCAGGAACGAATCTTAAAGCTATGACTGATTTATCAGTACGCTTGATTACAGAAGGTTTAGTCGAGTTAGGTATATTAGCTGGCAAGGTTGATACTCTTATTGAGCAAAATGCGCATAAAGCTTATTACATGCACGGCTTAGCACACTGGATAGGTCTTGATGTACACGATGTTGGTGATTATAACCAAAAAGGCGCGCAGCGAGCTTTAGAAAAAGGTATGGTATTTACCGTTGAACCTGGCATTTATATCGACTCTAGCTCTGAGTGTGATGCTAAGTGGCATGGCATTGGTGTTAGGATTGAAGACAATATTCTTATTACTGAAGATGGTTTCGAAAACCTAACAATTTCTGTACCTAAGTCGGTAGAAGAAATTGAAGCACTAATGGCAAAATAACTGCTATTAAATCTAAATTACAGGCTGAGCGCTACTTATAGCTATTCAGCCTGTATTGTAATGAGGCTCTAACTGCAGGCCATTCCGTATTTAGAATCGAAAATACGACTGTATCTCGATAACTGCCATCAGCCATGATCTGGTGATTTCTCAATACTCCATCTTGTTTAGCACCTAATCTAGCTATTGCTCTTCTTGAATTATGATTATGCCAATGGGTTCTAAACTCTACCGCAATACAATTTAATCGCTCAAAAATATGTTCCAACAGTAATAGCTTAGTTTGCGTATTAATTGCTGTTTTCTGTACTTTTTTAGCATACCAAGTGTGGCCAATTTCAACTCGTTTATGCTCTTGAGCCGCACTGCAAATTCGAGTGCAACCTACAATCTCCTGAGTTCTATTATCGATAACAACAAAGGGGAGGGAAGAGTCGGCGTCATGTTCAGCTAATGCCATTTCGATATACGCTTTTGTTGCTTTGGGCTCAGGTACGCTAGTGAACCACAAATTCCATAATTCACCATCACTGGCTGCGGTCATCAATTCCATTTCATGTTCTAAACTAAGAGGTTTTAAGGTTACTAAGTCACTCTTTAGTTCAACGTTTTGCAGCCAGTTTGTCATAGTTTTAGCTCTACATTAATTTAGTGGAGGTAATGCTTTGCCTTTTTGTGCTTGTGTTGCGCCTTTGTATTTCACAACCAACTTCCACAAGTCGGCTCCAGACCAGTTACTCTTTTCTTTACTATATTGGCTCTGATTTAGTTTCGCAATTTCTAAGGCTAATTCAGACTTAACTTGTTTTGATAAATCACTCAAAGAGATGATGTTCGCATCTATATTTTCTTGTCCCCACTTAATCAATTCTGCACGAGTTAATTGTGGGTTATCGCTCTTACAAGCTCGTTTTAGATGTGTGATATCAAATTTAGCAGTTTGTTGTTGAACAGGCGTTTCAACAGACTTAGTCTTGCTTCTAGTAAGCAACCAGAAAATGAGGGTTATAAACCAAGCAACCCAACCAGAAATGGCGATTAGGAGCCAGTTGTTGTTTTCACCTTGGAATAGAGCAGGGCAACTCATTTCTTCCGTCTCTGGTGTTGGGCAAGCATGAGCTGAGATATCTTGTTGCTGTAGCGGAACATTAGTAACTAGTGAACTTTCTGCTTCATTTTCAGCTGCAATAACTTCAACTTTTCTTGCTGGAATTGTCGCTTTTTCCACTTGCCTTGTTTTGGTATTAAACCAGTTGATTGACACTTCTGGCAAGGTATAAGTACCAGGTACCGTTGCTACAATTGCTTCAGAACTAACTCGTTGTGACACTATTGCGTTTTGTCTCAACACTGAATGACTTTCTGACTGATCAGGATAAACGTTAAATGAACTTGGGTATTGACCTTTAAGCTCTGGCAATTGCTCCTCGTTAACGTTTAGAGCAGTTAAGGTAAACGTGCGAGTAATAGGCTCTCCAACTTGGTAATTGAGTTGATTTGGTTGCCATTCATCATTGAGTTGGACTAAGTCGCTTGGTAACCAACTACCTTGGTATTCACTTGGAATCGGTGATACCTTGATTTCAATATCGTTACCTATACTTGAAACTGGCTTACGGCTGCCAAAAGAAGAGAAAACAGAGCGGCGGCGATCTGTACTTACTTCGCCATTAAATGTTGGAGAAGTTACAACAAAGTCACCACTTTCTTGTGGCGTTAAGGTATAAACGCGCTCAATAACTCGATAGCGCATACCCATTATTATCTCGCTGCTTTCTGTATCTTTACCTTGTTGTTTGATAATTGCAGACTCCAATGCAGGGTCTGATAAAGTCCCGCTTTGTAAATCCACATTAGGGGCAAAATACAGCTTAGTAATTAACTTTACTGTTTGTTGCAAGTAGAGCTCAGATTGTTCTATTGAGCTTTTTAAAAAGATAGATTGATGACCTTGGTCTGTTCCTGCTTGCGTTTTAATTACATTAACTGTGATAGGTTGAGTTTTCACTCCATCTAAAGTTAATGATGGAATGGTATATTCACCTTCTTCGCGAGCTAACAGAACTGTGCTCAGTGTTGTTGTTTTTGAGATGCTGCCATTGATGATTTGAGTTTGAGAACTTGTGCTTGTTCTGCCTACGGTTAAACCAGAGCGCAGAATAGGTGCTAGGTCGAGCTCATTTGCATCTATTGAGTCGTCAGCAACAATTTGTAGGATAAAAGATTCATTAACCATAACTGGGTTACGGTCAACGTTTGCCGTTAGCTCAGTTAATGCAAAGGCTTTCCCTGCAAATCCAATAAGCAGGCTAATTGTTAAGGTAAATAGTTTAAACATATTCATTATTGATCATCACCATGACTTTACGGCGCCTTTAGGAGGCGTACCGAACTGCTGTCTTTTACGACTTTCCAAAATCATTTTATTTCTTAACAGTACCGAAGGGTCATCAGACACTTTTCGCAGTAACTGTTCTAGCTTTTGCTGTGCTTCTTGTTCAGCTAATTGTTCCGGAGTTAACTGAGCTGCTTGTTGCTCACCTTGTTGATCCGTCTTTTCTGCCGATTCTTTTGCTTGAGCTTCTTGTTGTTCAGGTTCGCCTGTCTCTTCGCTTTCACCCTCTTGTTCACCGCTTTGTTGTTGCTGCTCTTGCTGCTCGCCTTGTTCTTGAGCTGTAGGTTCAGGCTTTGAGTTTGATTGCTGCTGACTCTGCTGTTGTGAGTCTTGTTGAGATTCACTCTCTTGGCCTTGCTGCTGATCGTCGCTTTGTTGCTGTTCAGACTGTTCTTTGTCTTGTTGTTGACCGCCTTGTTGGTCTTCTTGTTGCGACTGATCTTGATTTTGCTGCTGTTGCTGATCGGAGTTTTGTTGTTGCTCTTGTTGTTGTTTCAACTGTTCCAGTAACGATTTATTCGCTTTTGCTTCTGGGTATTCAGGATTTTGTTTTAATGCTTCATCATAAGCGGCGATTGCTTCATCCAACTTATTTAACTGTGCTAGAGCATTACCTTTGTTGTATTGACCAGTTGCAGAAGTATCTTGTTCAAAGTAGTTTAATGCGGCTTCGTAATCACCAGCTTTATAAGCAGCTGAACCTTTCCATTGAGCATTTTCAAAAGTACTTTGTGCTTGCGCATAATTGCCTTGTTGGTAATCACGAGTAGCAACTTGATCTTTGGTATCAAATACAAAGTCAGTCCAAGAGGTTGCTTTCACTTGTGGCGTACTCGTAGTTTCTTCTGCTGTCGCATCTGGAGTGTTCAGTAGTAACAAACAAAAACACAGGCTCAGCGTAACACCTCTTCTGAAAGCGTAAAGCACAAAAGGAAGTAGCAGAAAAATTAGGTAAGGACCTGCTTCTTGCCAATCATCACCTGTAAGTAACTTATCATCAGCTTCTTGCTCAGTATTAGCTTCTGCTTGTTGGAATGAATGAGCGTTCAATAGTGTTCTTACGTCAAGATCTGAAGCCGTGGATTTAACAAATACGCCATTACCTACAGTTGCTAGTTGTGCCAACTGGGAAGCGTTAAGCTTAGGAATGACAATGCTGCCAAATTGGTCTTTCAACAAACTCTTATCTACCATTTGAATTGGTGCGCCTTCTGAAGTACCAAATGCCATAACGTGAAAGGTATAACGACTGTCCGCTATGTATCTGTTTAAATCGGCAATATCTTCGTGTTCTACACCATCGGTAAACCAGTAAATATCACCTTTAACAAAGCCAGCTTGTTCTAACAACTCACTTGCCTTAGTTAAACCTTGTAAAGGGTAAGAGCCCGCTTCAGGCATAATCTCTGGTGATAAACTTGGGATTAAGTTAATGATGTTTTTACTATCTGGTGTCAGAGGAGAAATAGTAAATGCATCGCCAGCATAGGCGACCAAGGCGATTTCGCCGTCTTCGATAGCGTTAGCTAGGTCGATAGCTTTGTATTTAGCTTTTGCCAAACGGTTTGGTTTTACATCCGTTGAGCGCATTGACATAGACATATCCATCACAATTACGCTGGCTCGTTTAACCTGAAATACAGGCTTTTCTATTTTTTGCCAAGTCGGCCCAGCTAATGCTGCTGTTGCAATTAACCAAAGCAGAGGTATTAACCAACTATTTCGTTTTGTTTTTTGTTGGTCATTGGTCAATAGCACTTTGGCCAAGTGAGCAGGGATGACCTGATGCCACTGAGTATTATTATCTACAGTAACTTTTAACCACCAAAATAACGCCAAAGGTATGAGGACTAAAAAGAACTCTGGTCGTAAAAAGTGGAACTGTGAAAAGGTTGCAAAAAACTCATTCATTAGGCTTCACCTTTTATCCATTTGCGCCAATTAAAGTAGCGTTTGATGCTGTGCCAATACAAGAGCAAGCTTGATAATAAAATGGCTAAACCAAGAGGCCAGAAGAATAAAGCTTGCAAAGGTCTTAGTTGAATTGGGTCATCTTCTATTGGCTCCAATTCATCTAAAAGTTGGTAAATTTCTCTTAAACTCTGGGTGTCTCTAGCACGGAAGTATTGTCCGCCAGTTTCTTCTGCTATTTGAGTTAGCAAAGATTCATCCAGTTCAGTTGAAGGATTAACTTTTCGGTTGCCAAAAAAGCTTCTCACTAACAACTCGTCAGCGCCTATGCCTATGGTGTAGACTTTGACACCTGCTGCTTTAGCTATTTCTAGGGCTTCTTTTGGCTCAATATTACCTGCGGTATTCTGACCATCTGTTAACAAAATAAGAATTCGATTCGAGTCGTCTTTATCATTAAAGCGTTTTGCTGCTAAACCTAGCGCATCACCGATTGCTGTTTTCTCACCAACTAAGCCAAGTACTGCTTCATCTAACATTTGACGAACGGTTGCTCGGTCGTAAGTTAGCGGAGTTTGTACATAGGCTGTATCAGCAAAGAGAATGAGGCCTAGACGATCACCGACACGACGCTCAATAAAGTCATTTAACACGTGCTTTAACATGTCTAAACGATTTACTTTTTGACGGCCTATCATCATATCTTCGTATTGCATTGAACCGGACAAGTCTACCGCCAACATAAGTTCACGGCCCTCTTGTGGGATAGTGACAGGCTCGCCGAGCCATTGAGGTTTAGCTGCCGCGGTAACTAACAATAACCAGATCACCATAAGTAACCAAGGAAATCCTTGTTTTACTTCAACGCTTTTCGCATCTTTTAACAGATCGAAAGTAGGTAAATGCAACGACGCTAATGGCTTTGACTTTGCCCTAGGTAACAATCGCATTAAAAAAGGTAGAGGAGCCAATGCTAACAACCAAGGCCAAGCAAAACTAAACATGGCTTGCCTCCTTCATTTTTACCGGTTTTAGCGGCAATGCTTTTTTCAACCATTGTTGCGCTTGCAGATAATACAGCTGAGCTTCTTCTTCACTACAGTTTGGTCGATAACATAAATCAATAAGTTCAGGGCTTATTTGTACTTTTTCATTATGATGATTAAGCCAGTCAGCCCACTCTTTACCCGATAGCTCTGCTACTGACTCTCGATTTTGGTAAGCTAAGTTAGCCCTTTTTAAAACTTGGTTAATACCAGCTGCTTTGGCGCTTGGTTCTGCGGTTTCAAATTTACTTAATAGCTCTAGTGCTTGTCTTCGTGCTGTTCTTAGTTGATAACTCTTAACTAGCCAGTAAATCACTCCTATTAGCACTAATACTGACAAAACAATAACAACCCACCAGCCCCAAGCTAGTGGCCATGTTCCTACTTGTGCAGGTGTTTGAATATCTTTTAGCTGAGCTAATACATCTGGATTCATGACAATTGCTCGCTTAATGGTAACCCTGCATCTATGGCTAACCATTTGATTTTATATTGGCTCATGCTTTGTTGTTTACTCGCAATTAATCTTTTAGCTTTTGCTTGGTAGTCCGTTAACTGACTCATTGAGTTGATTAATTTTGTAGTTTGGCCGTCGGTAACAGGCATGTCTTTAGATATTTTATTAGGTAATCTATGTTCGATTGGATCATTGATCCAACAAGCAATAACTTCACAATGCTTTTGTAATTGGAAAATATGTTGCAGTGCTTTTTCTGTCATATTTTGAAAGTCACTGACCAAATAAACCAAACTACCTGGGTGAGCGACTCGTCTAAGGTGAGCACAAGCTTCAGTGAACTTTTGTTCTAGCTCCGCTTTGGATAATTGGGTATCCGAGTTCACGGCCAAGCTGTTGTGTTGCTTTTCTAATCCATTAAGCCAATGCAATACAGCTTGTTGTCTTGCTCTTGGTTTGGCTTCAAACAAATCTTGTTCAGATAAAATTAAACCGCCGATTTTGTCGCCGTTTTGTTTTGCTTTCCAAGCTATAAGTGCACTCAAGTGACAAGCTTGTACAGACTTAAACAATAACTGACTGCCAAAATGCATAGAAGGCAGAAGATCGGTGAAGACGAATATTGGTCGGTCTTTCTCTTCACGGAAGATCTTTGTATGGGTTTTGCCGGTGCGAGCAGTAACACGCCAGTCGATGGTTCTAACATCATCACCTGGTTGATAATGTCTAGCTTCGTCAAATTCCATACCGCGCCCTTTAGTTTTGGCTAAGTACTGACCTGACATTTGGTGTTTAACTTTTACATTGGGCTTGTTCGACAACAAATAAGTAAAATGACGATACATAAGTAACTCATCTAATCCAACAGATACGCCTGTCAGCTTATTTTGTTGTAACCACTGAATAGGGTTAAATTGATTTTGTTTGGCGTCCATAAGCAAACAATTACCTTAACTTCATCGCTTATGGAACCGCAACTAACTCTAATATGCGTGCTAATATTTGGTCAGCGCTAACACCTGCTGCCTCTGCTTCATAGCTCAATAGAATGCGATGCCTTAGCGTATTAAAAAACACTGCTTGAATATCATCTGGTGTAACGAACTCTCGGCCATCTAGCCAAGCGTGAGCACGTGCACATCTATCTAGAGAAATGGTTGCACGAGGTGATGCGCCAAACGCGATTTGCTGCTCTAATTCAGCGTCAAACTTGCCTGGTTGACGGGTTGCAATGATAAGTTCAACTAAATACTGTTCTAACTCTGGAGCTAGGTGAATCGATAATACTGATTTACGAGCGTCAAAAATATCTTGTTGAGTTAAAGCTTCAGGCTTTTCAACTTTATCAGTTAACGCTTCGCCACGAGTTAAACGTAAGATCTCAATTTCTGTTTCTGCACCTGGATAATCAACATTTAAGTGCATTAAGAACCTGTCCAATTGGGCTTCTGGAAGAGGGTATGTGCCTTCTTGCTCTAGTGGGTTTTGAGTAGCCATTACTAAGAATAGTTCAGGTAATTTGTAAGTCGTTTTACCTACTGTTACTTGTCGTTCAGCCATGGCTTCTAATAGTGCAGACTGAACCTTTGCAGGGGCACGGTTAATTTCATCAGCTAACACTAGGTTGTGAAATAAAGGGCCAGACTCGAACTTGAACTCGCCAGTTTCAGGGCGATAAATATCTGTACCTGTTAAGTCGGCTGGTAATAGATCAGGTGTAAACTGAACACGGTGAAAGTCGCCTTCTAAGCCATTGGAAAGTGCGTTAATTGCGCGTGTCTTTGCAAGCCCAGGAGGTCCCTCAACCAATAAATGGCCATCGGCTAACAAAGCAACCAATATTGCTTTGGTAAATTCTGGTTGACCAATAACTTGAGAATCCAAATAAGTTTTTAACTGATGAAAGCGTGCTACCGACATTATGCTTTATCTTCCTTTATTTATTTTGATTAATACCCATAGGTACTGAGTTTATTCCGCACTTTAAAGCACAGTGCGGTCAATGAACTGAATAGGACTACAGACGCAATATAAGGTTCCCGACAAAAATCTCAAGTGACGAAAATTCAAACGTTGTAAATTTATTCAACTGTGATGAGTTCAACTCGAACTTACGGAGTACGAACTTACGGAGACACCCACCTTAACTTTATGAAAAGGAATAATAGAAAGGAATGACATAATTAATTGAGACACCCACTTTAGTTTATGGTGGGTGTCTCTGTTAAAAGAACATCAAATTCGCTTTGTCGGTAGTGAGCGACTTTCAGAATATTTTTGTTAAAACTACGTAGAAATATTTAAAGACACTCATGTGAACTTTATATGAGTCGTTCAACAACACATTGGTATTAAATGAACTATGCTGTTTTGACATTTAAGAATAACTAGTTACAATCGGCTTAAATTAGAGGTCAGACCAGAGTGTTGGGATTGGCACGAGTTCAAAATTAACGGGATAAAATAATGACAAATAAGCTGCTAACAAGAGAGGGCGATCGCATAGCGGTTGTTGCAGGTTTAAGAACCCCATTCGCGAAACAAGCTACTGTTTACCACGGTGTACCAGCGTTAGACTTAGGTAAAATGGTTGTGGCTGAAATGCTACAAAGAGCAGAGCTAGATCCAAAAGAGATTGAGCAGCTAGTTTATGGTCAAGTCGTGCAAATGCCAGAGGCGCCAAACATTGCACGTGAGATTGTGCTAGGCACAGGTATGAATGTAAGCACAGATGCATATTCAGTATCTCGAGCATGTGCAACGAGCTTCCAATCGACTGCAAATATTATTGAGTCGATGATGGCAGGACACGTTTCTGTAGGTGTTGCTGGCGGAGCTGACTCTTCTTCAGTATTACCAATTGGTGTTAGTAAAAAATTAGGACGCGCTTTAGTTGATTTAAATAAAGCTCGTACGTTAGGCCAACGATGGAGTATCATCAAAAAACTGGGTTTAAAAGACTTGATGCCAGTTCCTCCTGCCGTTGCTGAGTACACAACAGGTCTTAGCATGGGACAAACTGCAGAGCAGATGGCTAAAACTCATGGTGTAACTCGTCAAGAACAAGACGAAATGGCACATCGTTCTCACACATTAGCAACAAAAGCTTGGGAAGCTGGCTTCTTAAAAGACGAAGTAATGACAGCACACCCAGAACCATTCAAAGAATTCATCGAAATGGACAATACTGTCCGTACTAATTCAGAACTAGCAGGTTACGCAAAGCTTCGACCTGTATTTGATCGTAAACACGGTTCTGTAACCGCTGCTAACTCTACAGCGCTGACGGATGGTGCATCAGCTATCCTTCTGATGACAGAAAGCAAAGCAAAAGCACTAGGTTATGAACCTTTAGGTTACATCCGCAGTTACGGTTTCTCAGCAATTGATGTATGGGAAGACATGTTAATGGGCCCTTCATATGCTACGCCAATCGCGCTTGAGAGAGCTGGCATGGAATTAAAAGATTTAGATCTTATTGAAATGCACGAAGCGTTTGCTGCTCAAGCATTAGCGAATATGAAGATGTTTGCTTCTGATAAGTTTGCACAAGAAAAGCTAGGCCGTAGCAAAGCTATCGGTGACATCGATATGACTAAGTTCAATGTTAATGGTGGTTCATTAGCTTATGGTCACCCATTTGCAGCAACAGGCACCCGCTTGATTACACAAACTATTAACGAATTACGTCGCCGTGGTGGTGGTGTAGGTCTAACAACTGCATGTGCCGCTGGTGGTTTAGGCGCAGCTATGATTGTAGAAGTAGACGGTTAATCCGACCTTTTCGAACTAGTTATCAAGATTTATTAAGCTGAGCTCGTCTCAGTAGGTAGGAAACAATGACGGAAGAAAACAAAATAAATTCGGCTTTTAGCTTAGAAGTATTAGAGAATGGCGTAGGTGTGATCAGCATTGATGTGCCTGGCGAAACCATGAACGTATTAAAAGCGGAATTTGGTGAGCAAGTTGGTGCTGTTTTAGATGAAGTAGAAGCAAGCAAAGAAATTAAAGGCTTGGTACTTATCTCGGGTAAGGATAACTCATTCGTAGCTGGCGCTGATGTAACTATGCTTGATTCTTGTGGGTCAGCACAAGAAGTTAAAGAAATCGCGCAATTAGGCCAAAAGTTGTTTGATCGTATCGAAAACTTAAACATCCCTGTAATAGCTGCTATCAACGGTCCTGCATTAGGTGGTGGTTTAGAATTAGCTATGTGCTGTCACGGACGTGTTATTTCTGACAGCCCTAAAACAGTGCTAGGTTTACCAGAAGTTCAGCTAGGTCTTTTACCTGGCTCAGGTGGTACACAACGTTTACCTAAGTTAGTTGGATTACAAAAATCTCTAGATATGATGCTAACGGGTAAACAGCTGCGTGCTAAACAAGCCGTTAAAGCGGGCTTAGCCAACGATATGGTGCCAAGCAGCATCTTATTAGAAACGGCAATTAAGATGGCGCTTAATGGTAAGCCAAAAGCGAAAAAGCAAAAGCAGCCATTGGTGACTCGCTTATTAGAGAATAATCCTTTTGGCCGCAAAATCTTGTTTGACCAAGCTGGCAAGCAAGTAATGAAGCAAACAAAAGGCAACTACCCAGCACCATTGCGTATCATCGAGTGTATTCGTACGGGCGTAGAAATGGGTAAGCGCAAAGGCTTAGAAATTGAAGCTCAACGTTTCTCTGAGCTATGTATGACTTCAGAGTCAAAAGCATTGCGCAGTATTTTCTTTGCTACTACAGAAATGAAAAAAGAGAATGGTGTTGAAGGTGTAGAGCCAATTAAAGTCGAAAAAGCTGGTATTTTAGGTGGTGGCTTGATGGGTGGTGGTATTGCTTTTGTTACAACGACAAAAGCAGGCGTACCAGCGCGTATTAAAGATATTGCACACGAAGGTATTCGTAACGCATTCAAATATAGCTATGACATTTTAAATAAAAAAGTTAAGCGTCGTTTTATCAAAAAATCAGAAATGCAAAAGCAATTATCTTTGTTATCTGCTGGCACTGATTACGTTGGCTTCAAAGATGCAGACATCATAGTTGAAGCTGTTTTTGAAGATTTATCTTTGAAACAAAGTATGGTGGCGGATATAGAAGCGAACTGTAAAGAAACCACTGTGTTTGCATCTAACACTTCTTCTTTGCCAATTCACAAAATTGCTGAAAAAGCAGTGCGCCCAGAAAATGTGATTGGCCTTCATTATTTCTCGCCGGTAGATAAAATGCCATTGGTAGAAGTTATTGCAACTGACAAAACTTCCGACGAAACCATTTCTACAACAGTAGAATTTGCTCGTCGTCAAGGTAAAACTCCAATCGTAGTTAAAGACGAAGCTGGTTTCTTTGTTAACCGCATTTTGGGTTTATATATGAACGAAGCCGCTTACGTACTAACGGAAGGTGAGCCAATTGAGAAAGTAGACAAAGCTTTAGTTAAATTTGGTTTCCCTGTTGGTCCAATGACTTTGTTAGATGAAGTTGGTATTGATGTTGGTTCTAAAGTTGGTGCTATTTTAAATGACGCTTTTGGATCTCGTTTCGATGTTCCAGAAGTGATGGCAAAATTAATTGCAGATGACCGTAAAGGTAAGAAAAACCAAAAAGGCTTATATTTGTATGGCAAAGCTGCAAAAGGTAAGAAAGGCAAACAAGTCGATGAGTCTGTCTATGCCGTTGCGGGTATTACACCTAGTGGCAAGATGAAATCAGAAAAGATTGCAGAGCGCTGTGTAGTTCAGTTATTGAATGAAGCCGCTCGTTGTTTAGATGCTGGTATTATCCGTTCTGCACGCGATGGTGATATTGGCATGATATTCGGTACTGGCTATCCTCCGTTCCAAGGTGGTCCGTTCCGTTATATGGATTCTTTAGGTATTGATAACTTAGTTGCAATTCTAAAAGGCTACCAAGAAGAACATGGAGATCGATTCGAGCCTTGTGAACTATTGGTTAAGATGGCTGAAGAAGGTAAAACTTTCTATTAAGCTAGCACCAAATCCAAATAAGAAAGCACTGCTCTTGCAGTGCTTTTTTGTTTCTGTCTGGCCCATCCTAAAACGACTTCCTAGATTGTTACCTGCCAAAGCTAGTTTTACTTATTTGATCAAACGCGAACAGAGAAATAACAGAAGGAAATAACAGAGACACCCATAGTAATTTTGTCATGGAAGGAAATAACAGAGACACCCATAGTAATTTTGTCATGGGGAGGAAATAACAGAGACACCCATAGTAATTTTGTCATGGGTGTCTCTGTTATTTCTGGTCTCAGTAATTTCTGGTATTTTTAGGTGTATGCGATAAAGGAGCTTTGCTCTCGATTATTAATTTTTAGTAACCACTTTATTAAGTACGGGAAACTAAATATTTCGCTTTTTGTACCGATATCACCACCGTGCAGAAGAAAAACCTATATATTCATCGTATTTGCTTGAAACATTAGAATTTTTTGCTTTGTAAATAAGGTAAATCCGTATATTGTACGTGGTTATATTGATGTTAAGCGCTAGCGCTTAATATCAAGGTTCAATTGATTGTAATTTTTATAGCTATGGTTGGCTTAAGTTCTGAAGGTGTATCGTGAAAATTAAACAAACCATAATCAAACATGTAACTTCCCATCTCAGTCTTTTTATCTTACTACCATGCATCTTGCTTGGCGGTATCATTTTCTACGACGTATACCACTCATATAATCGCATGAAAAATGCGTATGACGCAGAATATAATGCGTTTTTATCGCATGGTGTGCTAAGTGTTGTACATGAAGTACAAAAAGAACGTAGCTTAGTAGCAGGTTATGCTGGTTCTAACGGTCGAGAGTTTAGTTCAGAACTAAGGGAGCAACGTCAAACGGTTGATAGTAGTTTAGCGAGACTCAAATCAAATAGAGAGCAGTGGCAATTAAGTCCAGAGATTGAAAAATCTTATCAAGAATTTTTAAATGCATTTATCAATCTTTCTAGTGTACGTAGTAATTCTAGAGGTACTGAACTAAGTAGAGTTCTGGCACCATATAACGAGATCAGCAGTAAAGGGCTTCACGTAGTGATAATGGCTTCGAAGTTAAGTTCTAGCCAAATTATTTCGTCAGAGCTATTTAGCATTTACAATTTTTCTAGTGCTAAAGAAGCTGTGACCGCAGAACGAGCTATCGTTACTAACGCATTGGCTCGTGGTGAGTTTTCTACAAGTCTAAAATTAAAACACTCAGAACTAATTACTAAACAAGATGTGTATTCATACGGTGCTTTAGAATCAGCAACTCCTGAAATGTTTGATTTGTTTGACTTAGCATTAAGTAGCAGTGCTTCTAGAGCATTGATTAACACCAGAAACAACATAGCTAACAGCGATAGCAGTTTTAGTATTAGCTTAGGTAGCTGGTCTACTCAGGCTAGCAAGAGAATTGATGAGCTGAAAAAAGCAGAAGAACAAGCTTTGAATATTGTTGATAAAACAGCGGTAAAAATTCAGCAAGGGGCAGTAGTAAATTTATTTGTTGGTTTTGTTATTTTTGCATTAGGAACGGCAATTACTATGGCTGTATTTTTGGCTATTAGAGTTCGTCAAAAACAATCTAAACTTATTAAGGAAGGCATTGATTTTGCTCTTAAAGAGAGAGATTTAGCGCATGAAATCGAGATTGTTGTATTCGATGAATTAGGAGAAGCCGCCGAAGGTATTAACTCCATGACTCGTTTGTTTGCTCATGACCTGAAACAATTCGCTGGTGCGTCACAGGATATTACTTCTTCAACTCATGAAACTGCTGTAGCAATTAGTCAGAGTCAAACTAACTTGATTGAACAGCAAAGTGGCGTGCAGACGATTGCTTCGGCTGCGGAAGAAATGAACGCGAATGTAAGTGTTATTGCTAGCGCGATGGAAGATAATGCAGAATCTGTTGCTAAAGTTGCACAAGAGTCATTCGAAGGTAAGAATATAGTGAATCAGGCTGTGAATGTTATTCATGGTGCAGCTAATGATATGTCTAATTCAGCAGAAGCTATCAATACGTTGAATGAAAAAGTTGGCAGTATTACTGATATGGTTAGTATGATTGGTGATATTGCTGAGCAAACAAACTTATTAGCATTGAACGCTGCAATTGAAGCAGCTAGAGCTGGTGAGCAGGGTAGAGGTTTTGCTGTTGTAGCTGATGAAGTCCGCTCTTTAGCGAGCAGAACACAGCAATCCACCGAAGAGATTTCAACAATTGTTTCTGAACTTCAACAAGGTTCAAGTCAGGCTTTTGATATCATTAATCAAGGTAAAGACAATGCGATGGCCGCATCTAAACAAGCTGAACTTATTAAAGAGGCGCTGGATCGCATAACGATTCAGATTGAAGATGTTAAGTCTGTAACGGAATCTGTGACAACTAATACCAGAGAACAGGCGAAAGCGATTGATGAAGTAAATCAGAATATTGTTAATATTTATGAACAAGCAACAGATAACGTTGCAGGTGCTGAACAAATTGCGGTAGCCGCATCCAACATTGCTGAGGCTGCGATGGACATGGATGATGAGATAGATAAATACACCTTTGCTTCAGCATAATAACTAGAAACCACTTCAAATGAAGTGGTTTTTTTTGCTTTTTTCTTGCCTGTAAATAACTGAGACACCCATAGTAATTTTGTGGTGGGTGTCCTTGTAAAAGAAATAATTGAGACACCCATAGTAATTTTGTGGTGGATGTCCTTGTAAAAGAATAACTGAGACACCCATAGTAATTTTGTGGTGGGTGTCCTTGTAAAAGAATAACTGAGACACCCATAGTAATTTTGTGGTGGATGTCCTTGTAAAAGAATAACTGAGACACCCATAGTAAACTTGTGGTGGGTGTCCTTGTAAAAATGGCTTGGTTGCTTGTTAATAAGCGCCTTCTGAATAGATTAGTTCATAACTATGACTATAGATTTCAAGGATATTGCCAAACGGATCTTCCATATAAATCATGCGGTATGGCTTTTTATCTGGGTAGTAATATCTAGGGGCTGGCATACGCTTTTTGCCTCCGGCGGCAACTATCTTCTCAGCTAATTCTTCAACATTAGGGTCTTGAACGCAAAAGTGAAAAATACCTGTTTTCCAATATTCGAAGTTGTTTTCAGGTTGTTCTTGATTGGTAAACTGGAATAATTCAACACCAATACGGTCACCTGTTGATAAGTGAGCTATTTTGAAACTACCCCAATTAGCGCCAAATACATCAGTACACATTTCGCCAATAGCACTGTCATCCTCTGTGATCTCAGTTGGCTCCATAATTAAGTACCAGCCCAGCACTTCAGTATAAAAGGTCACTGCTTTTTCTAAATCAGGCACTGAAATGCCAATGTGTGAAAAGGTTCTTGGATAAGCTTTGCTCATGTTCAACTCTCTTGCTGTTTAACTTGTACTTAGCTTATATTTTGTTTATAAGAATAAAAAATTATCATTTGTTATCTTTGTGAGAATGAAATGTAATGATTAATCTTCACTGGTTAAAAACTTTCTGCACTTTGGTTGAACAGAACCATTTTACCAATACCGCTAATAAACTGTTTATGACGCAATCAGGTGTTAGTCAGCACATCAAAAAATTAGAACAGCAGTTGGACACTCAATTGTTACTCAGAGAAGGTAAGAGTTTTTCCCTTACAAATGCAGGTGAAAAGTTGTACCAAAGTGGTGGAGAGTTGCTGCAAAGTTTTGAAGCGTTAGAAGCAAAAATTAAAGCAGATTCACCTTATGAAGGGGTTGTAAAAATAGCCTCGCCAGGAAGTGTAGGCTTAAGACTATATCCATTTTTACTTGAGCTGCAACAGAGACACCCATCATTAATTTCTGATTATGCGTTCGCGCCTAATAAGGATATTGTGCAGAGACTGAGAGAGAGAAGCATAGATTTAGGCTTGTGCACTGAGCTTAGTCGCTCAAGTCATGTGGTAAGTGTTAAAGTAGCTGATGAAGCTTTAGTTTTAGTTACGGCCAAGGAGATTGAACAAATTAGTTGGCAAACTTTACTAAGTTTGGGTTTTGTTTCCCATCCTGATGCTGCTCACCATAGTCAATTGTTATTAGAGAAGAATTACCCCGAGTTTGAGCACGTAAAGCAGTTTACTCACAAAGGATTCTCTAATCAGATAAGTTTAATATTGGAGCCTGTAAGCAGAGGACTGGGCTTTACTGTATTACCTGAACATGCTGCGAAAGCATTTTATAAACAAGAAAATATCAAAATTCATCATTTGCCAATACAAGTTAGCGAAACACTCTATCTTAGTTACCACAGAGGTTCCGCTTTATCCGCTAGGTCGAACTTCGTTAAAGAACAAATTTGTAATTATTTGTCTAATTTAACCTAATTTTCCTTTTGGTCTTTGAGCTCTACGACGCTTGGCTTTGGATTGTTCAGGACGGTTGTCTTTCATAGGTTTATTACGACCACCTTTTTCTGTCGACTTACCACTGACTTTATAGTTCTTTTTTGCAGGCTTGTTGTTATTTGACTTACCGTTACTCGACTTTTTCTCTTCCGCTTTATCAGCGTCTTGTTGAGCAGCTTTTACTTTGTTTTTCTTAGGCTTTTTCGGTTTAAGAGGCTTAAGAGGTTTGGAGTTCGGTAGCTTGTTTTCTGGAACAAACTCATCATCATCTCGACGCTCAATATGCTGCTGAATCAACTGTTCAATGTCATTTAAGTTCTTAAATTCATCTGCATGAACAAAAGAAATAGCTTTGCCCTCTGCACCAGCTCGACCTGTTCTACCTATACGGTGTACATAGTCTTCAGCAACTTGCGGCAAGTCAAAGTTAATTACTTGTGGTAACTGCTCAATATCTAGGCCTCGTGCTGCTATATCTGTTGCCACTAGCACTCTAATACTTTTGTCTTTGAACCCAGATAGAGCCCTTGTTCTGGCTCCTTGGCTTTTATCACCATGGATAGCCGCTGCATTTATTCCTTTTCTTTCCAGTCGTTGAGCTATTCTATTAGCGCCGTGTTTCGTGCGACTGAATACTAAAACCTGCGACCAATCACTTTGTTTAACTAGTTTTACGAGTAGCTTTATCTTTTGCGGTTGGTCGACAGGAATAAGCCACTGTTCAACTGTTTTTGCTGTTTCGTTTCTCGGTGTGACAGATACTTCTTCTGGTGAATTCATCATGCTAGCGGCAAGCTCTCTAATATCGCTAGAGAACGTCGCAGAGTACATCAGGTTCTGGCGTTGCTTTGGTAATAGTTTTTTTATCTTCCTGATGTCATTGATAAAGCCCATGTCTAACATTCTATCGGCTTCGTCTAATACTAGTATTTCTAGTTCATCAAAACGCACTGCATTTTGCTGATATAAATCCAACAAACGACCTGGTGTTGCAACTAAGATGTCTACACCTTTACGTAGAGCCATCATTTGAGGATTAATTTTTACGCCTCCAAAAACAACTTGATATCTCAATTTCAAGTCACTGCCATAGGCTTCAACATTTTCGGCAACTTGAGCAGCTAGTTCACGAGTTGGTGTTAACACTAGTGCTCTTACATGATTTGGCGATGCAGGCTTGCCTTGTGCTAACAAGTGCAGCATAGGCAAAGTAAAGCCAGCAGTTTTACCTGTACCAGTTTGTGCTGCGGCCATTAGGTCTTTACCTTGAAGCACAATTGGAATAGCTTGCTGCTGAATAGGGGTCGGAGTGTCATATCCTTGTTTTGATATGGCCGAAAGTATTTTATTATCTAGACCCAATTCAGAAAATTTCATGGTAGCTCGCCTTGGTAACACCGCTTTTACAAAATAGGGCGCGAGGCTACAGGAATTGCAAACAAAGTCAATCAGGAATAGCAGTGAGCTGGTTTGTTTATATCTTAAAGTGTGAAGACGATACTCTGTATACAGGCATTACCAATAATAAAGAAAGGCGGTTGTCTCAGCACAACAAAGGAAAAGCATCAAAATACACGAGAGTAAGATTGCCTGTTGAAATGATTTACAGTGAGAGTACCGAAGATCGAAGCAGTGCCAGCAAACGAGAATGGCAGATAAAACAACTAAGCCGCAAGCAAAAGCTCGCGTTGATAGCTAAAGAAGCTCAATAGGGCACTAAAGTACCATATTACTTTTAATGCTATCGTCCTAAATTAATCCCAAATAATAATTCCAATGGGGATAAGTATGACTAAATGGATGTCTTTACTGGCAGTCGCTATGACTGTCGTTTGCAATCAAACACACGCAGGTGAATTTAATCAATTAGAGAGCTTTGGTGATAACCCAGGGCAATTGACTGCTAGTTACTTCAAGCCGGAGCAAGCGTCAAAAAATCTGGTTGTTTTGCTTCATGGTTGTGGTCAACATGGTGAAACACTGGCGCAACAAAGCGGCTTTTTGCAACAAGCTAAAATGCACAACTTTACTTTATTAGTCCCGCAACAAGACAAATCAAATAACGCCACAATTTGTTTTAATTGGTTCTCTAAGGCTGATCAGGACAAAGGGCAGGGCGAAACACAGTCAATAATGAATATGATAAAGCAGGCAAAGGCTGAGACTAAGGCGACAGATGTTTATATCGCAGGCCTTTCTGCTGGCGGAGCGTTAACAAGTAGCTTGCTTGCTCATTACCCTGATTCATTTACTGCAGGCGCAGTTATTGCCGGTATTCCTTATCCTTGTGCTGATAACTTAATTAAAGCTATTTCATGTATGAAATCCGGTTCTGAGTTAACAGCGAAGCAGTTAGCTAAATCTATTCATAACTCTGCTGTTGAGTGGCCAAACTTAACAGTCATTTCAGGTAGTAGCGATTCTGTGGTTAATCCTAAAAACTCAGAACTTATGGCTCAGCAATGGGGATATTTAACGGGTGGTGTTAAAGCTAAAACATCAGAGAAAGAAGGTGTAAAGATATCAAACTTTGGCAATGCCAGTGAACTTATTTTGATTTCAGGTATGGAGCATGGCATTCCTGTTAATCCTGATTTAACAGCAGGAGGAACTGAAGCTGCATTCGTTTTGAAATCGTCGTTTAGTGCTGCGGATTATTTAGTTAATAAGTGGATAGTTCAATAAAAACATATGGTTACCTTGTTCTTCTTTGTACTACCAAGGTACCACTTATTTATTGAATAAATTGCGATAGAGTTTTAATCGTCAAATACAAACCTGATACAACAACAAGATAAACAGGGTAACGATATGAAAAATAATAAGACTAAATATACTAGTGTCGCACTTGCGATTACTGCTGCACTATCCGCTCCGGTTGTTTTTGCCGAAGAGCAAGAAAAAGAGACGGGGTTGGAGCGTATCGAAGTAACAGCGCGTAAAACAGCAGAAAACATTCAGCAAGTTCCTGTTGCCGTTACTTCTATTAGCGCAAGTGACTTAGCAGAGTCTGGTGTATCAGTAATTACTGAAATTCAGCAGTTTTCTCCTAACACTACATTACAAACTAGCCGTGGTACTAACTCAACTTTAACGGCATTTATCCGCGGTGTTGGCCAGCAGGATCCATTATGGGGTTATGAACCAGGTGTTGGTATTTATATTGATGATGTGTACATGGCTCGTCCACAAGGCGCTGTACTCGATTTATTAGATGTTGATCGCATTGAGGTTTTGCGCGGTCCACAAGGTACGCTTTACGGCAAGAATACGATAGGCGGTGCGGTAAAATACGTAACTAAAGAAATGTCAGGTGATACTGAGTTTAATATCGAAGGTACTGTAGGTTCGTATAATCAAAGAGACATTAAACTAACAGGACAAATTCCTCTGTTAGAAGATAAGCTTTATATAGGTTTTGGTCATGCCGACCTGAGTCGTGATGGTTTTGGTGAATACAAAATTGTAGCAGACTCTTTGGGCGATCAAGATACTGAAAACTATAACAAAGACTTAACAGCAAGCCGATTAACTCTCGAATATCATGCAACAGATGATCTATTTATGCGCCTAGCATGGGATAGAACAAAAGACGACTCAAATGCTAAAGGCGGTTATCGCTTATTGCCGAGTTTGGTAACGGAAGCGCCTGTGCCTGATAGTGTTTTTGATTCATATACCAGTTTACCAACAGATAACAAGGTTGAGCTGGAGGGATTCAGTCTTACTATTGATTGGAATGTGAATGATAATTTATCACTTAAATATGTAGGAGCTTCGAGAGAAAATTACTCAGATACAAATATCGACTTTGATAATACTCCTGTTGATGTTTTTGATGTTCCCGCTGTTTACGATGATGAAAATATCAGCCATGAATTACAAGCAAATTATGCAGGTGACGGTTTTACCCTCGTTGGTGGTGTTTACTTATATGATGGAGAATCGTGCGGTACTTTTGACGCTATTTTAGGACATTTGGGCCGTGTTGCATTCGGTACACCAGGCTTCACTCGTGAGGTAGCTGGTTGTAACAATTCCGAAAGTTCGGCTATTTACGCGCAAAGTTCTATCGATTTAAATGAGCAGTGGTCATTAACATTAGGCGCGCGTTACACCAATGAAGAAAAAGAAGCATATGTGAACAACGGTGTATGGTTTGATAATGTATATCCAGAGTCAGGCTGGGTACCTGGATATGAAAGAGATCCTAATATCGTTTTCCCGCAAGTGTTAGGTAACCAAGTTGATGTTGATGAGTTTGGTAACCCTGTATTTGATGGGCCAGCGAAAGATGATTGGTCTAGATTTACACCTCGTGTAGGCGTTGAATATCAAATGGATGCTAGCACTATGTTGTTTGCTAGTTATTCGCAAGGTTTTAAGTCAGGTACGTTTAATCCTAGAGCGGAAACAAACGAAGCATCAGCTAATCCAGAAATCGTAGACTCTATCGAGTTTGGGATGAAAAAAGATTGGAACGATGTACTAAGAACCAACATAACTGCATTTTTCATCGATCATAAAGATAGACAGTATATTACGGTTATCCCAGATCCAAATGATCCTACGGTATTAAATCAAAACTTAGGTAATGTCGCAGGCTCGACCGTAGACGGAATAGAAGCAGAGATCACTTATGCGGCTACAGATAACCTTACAATCGATTTATCATTTGGTTGGGTTGATTATGACATCGAAGAAAACTCAGATGGCACGCAATCAATAATGCATTTGTCTAATACACCTGAGTACACAATGAACTTAGCTGCAAACTACGTTATCGACACTGATATCGGCTATTTTGTAATAAACGGTGGTTACTACTATCGCGATGATTACTATTTGTTTGAAGAAACAGACCTGCTTGAACAAGAAGGTTATGGCATGGTTAATATCGGTGTTTCGTGGGAAAGCTCAGAAGGTAACTGGTATGGCGGTATCTATGGTAAAAACTTAACTGACGAAGAGTATCAAGTTGGTGGTTATAATTTCGTAGGTGTTGATGATAATGGCAACTATGTGCCTGGTTTAGGTGGAGACCAAACTTTGATTGCCTATTACGGTGATCCAAGAACTATTCACTTTACTTTAGGTTATCGTTTCTAAAACTTAGTGTTTTGCTTTGACTGAATCAAGAGCTGACTTAATTAAGTCAGCTCTTTGGTTTTATAAGTTACTGGTATTCGGAACAAAAATGGATATGATTGAGTTCATCATAAAGAGTTTCAATTAGAGAGGCATTATGTCTGACGCAACCGTTATCATTGCAGATGATCACCCTTTATTTAGAACCGCATTAAAACAAGCTGTGAACCAATGCTTAGATAATGCTGGGATTTTAGAAGCGGAAAATGTAGAACAGCTGCTAACGCTAATTGAACAAAACTCCCAGTTAGAGATTGTTTTTTTAGATCTGCATATGCCAGGTAATGATGGCTTTACGGCTTTATCCAAATTGCAAAATCACCACTCTGATTTATTAGTAGTAATGGTGTCTTCTGACGAGTCGCCAGAAATTATGCAAAAAGCGATTGGCTTTGGCGCCGCAGCATTTATTCCTAAATCTGCAGATTTAAGCGTTATAGCAGAAGCAGTAGAGCAAGTTTTGGATGGAGAAATATGGTTACCTCAAGGGATTGATATTGAACCAAGTAACGAAGAAACTCAGAAAAACAAAAAGTTAGCAGCTCAATTATCACAGCTTACTCCACAGCAATACACTGTTCTCTCCATGATAGCTGATGGCCAACTTAATAAGCAGATTGCCTATGACTTAGAGATCAAAGAAACAACAGTGAAAAAACACGTTTCGGCAATTTTGGAAAAGCTAGAAGTCACAAACAGAACTATGGCTGGTTTAGTCTTTCAGCAACTCAAACTTAACTAGTTAAGTTTATAAATGATATGGTATATCATTTATCCTTTCTAATCGGTTGTTCAACTCTTTATTGAGCAAAGCCTCTTTTGTTCTTGGCTAAACCATTGCAGACTATTGTCCTTTTTATTTTGTGGATAATGTCAGCTGTCAAGCAATGAACAAAATAAAAACCGCCCCAATAATAAATGGGTACGCCCAAACTAAAATAATAAGAGGAAAACCAATGCAAATAATAAAAACTGCATTGTCGCTATTAGCCGTTTTCTCGTCTGTCGCTGTTGCTGACAAACAAGATGAGTGGTTCTTACATAGCAGCATTTCACCAGATGGTAAAAATATCGCTTTTTCATATAAAGGGGACATTTACACAGTTCCTGCAAAAGGTGGTACCGCTAGGGCGTTAACACTACATCATGATTGGGATGGTCATCCAGTTTGGTCAAAAGATGGTAAACAAATTGCGTTTGCTAGTGATCGTTCTGGTAACTTAGATGTTTATGTTATGCCTGCTTCAGGCGGTAAAGCAAAACGACTGACTTATCATTCATCAAATGATATTCCACAAGACTTCTCAACCAAGGATAAAGAAGTTCTGTTCACTTCTGCTCGAATGGATTCAACCAAGTCAACAGTGTTTCCGACGGCTCGTTTAACGGAAACTTACACAGTGAGTGTTGTGGGTGGAACGCCGGAAATGCTTTCAACAATTCCAGCATCAGAATTGAAGTACTCGCCGTCGGGCGACAAACTCTTGTACCGAGATGAAAAAGCTTATGAAAATGAGTTTAGAAAGCACGATGTTTCTGCTTTTGCCAGAGATGTTTGGTTACATGATTTAGAAACAGGTAAGCACACTCAGTTAACAAACTTTGCTGGTGGTGATCACAACCCGGTGTGGAAAGATAAAGAAACCTTCTATTACACTTCAGAAGATAAATCGGGGGCATTTAATGTATGGCGCTCTGACTTAGATGGTAGTGATAAAAAGCAAATAACTAAATTTAAACAACATCCTGTACGTAGCTTATCGATAAGTGACAATGGGACTTTAGCGTTTGTTCATCACGGCAGTATTTATACCCAAAAAGGCCGCAGTCTAAAACATGTTGATATCAACATAGCTAATGATGTGCAAGAAGATGAATTACTTCCGGTATCTTTAGGTGGCCAAATAACTGAATATTCAGTTTCTCCAAACGGTAAAGAAGTTGCGTTTGTTGCTCGTGGTGAAGTATTCGTTGCCAGCACGGAGTTTAATAACACGCGTTTAATTACCAATACACCAGAACAAGAAAGATCAGTATCTTTCCATAAAGACGGCAGAACTTTACTTTATGCAGCAGAAAGAGATGGTGTGTGGGGGTTATACGAAACATCTATAGTTGATGAGAGTGAACCATACTTTTTTGCAGCGACAACGCTAGAAGAAAAAGCGATTCACAAGGCAAAGACAGATAGTTTCCAACCTGCTTACTCTCCAGATGGCAACAAAATAGCTTTCTTATCGGGTAGAGATGAAATTCAAGTGTTTAATCGTCAGAGCAAAGAAGTGAATGTTGCTCTTGGTAAACAACATAACTACTCATACGCTGATGGCGATATTACTTTTGCATGGGCGCCGGACAGTTATTGGATGAGTGCTGATTTTGCACCTAGAAATAGATTGTTCATTACTAATATAGGTGTATTTCCATCTGATGGTTCACAACAACCAGTAGACGTAAGTTTGTCTGGATATAATGATTCTTCGCCAAGTTGGCACTCTGACGGTGAAGCTGTGTTGTGGGCAAGTACTCGTTTTGGCATGAGAGATCATGGCAGTTGGGGACGAAAAGCTGATGTTATGGCTGCATTTTTAACTCAAGATAGTTATGACAAGTTTCATATGTCAAAAGAAGAATATGAACTAAAGCAAGAACTTGACTCTAAAGCTAAAGAGCAAGAAGAAGTTGAAAGTGAAGAAAACACAGAAGAACAAGTTGCTGAGTCAGAAGATACTTCAAGTAAAGCTGTAGAAATAGAATGGGATAACGTTGAAAACCGTACTGTACGTTTAACTATGCATGCTTCTAGCTTAGGCGATGCCTTCTTAACGAAAGACAGTAAGGAACTATACTACCTAGCTCGCTTTGAAAAAGGGTATGACTTATGGCGTCACAAGATCAGAGACAGAAAAACTGAGCTCGTTGCTAAATTAAATGCAGGCTGGGCTTCTATGTCTTTCAGTGATGATCAAAACAAAATTTATATTCTAGCTGATGGTCAATTGAAACAAGGCGACGTAGGTAACAACATTTCGTTAACACCTATCCAAGCAAACCCTGTTATGAAATTGAGTGCAGCGGATGAAAGAGCATTTATGTTTGATCACAGCTGGCGCATTATCAAAGATAAGTTTTATCGCGATGATTTCCACGGTATTGACTGGGATGATGTTGGTGAGTCATATCGCAACAAAGTCGCTTCAATTGGTCACAATCGAGACTTTGCAAACATGTTTGCGGAAATGACAGGTGAATTAAATGCTTCTCATATTGGTTCTTCATATCGGCCGAAAGGTAAATCTACCAATGATTCAACTGGACGTTTAGGCCTATTTTTTGATCTATCCAACACCTCCGGTGGTCTGATTATACAAGAAGTATTAGCAAAAGGACCATTTGATAACGCTGTGAGTAAAGTAACTGCTGGCACTAAGTTAACTGCGGTAAATGGCACTAAACTGACAAGCAAACAAAACTTATATCAATTATTGAATCACACTAATGGTAAGAGAGTTCGATTTACTTTTGAAAATAAGAGTGGTGAAAGCTTTGATGAAGTAATTAAACCTATTTCTGCAGGTAAATTAAACAATTTACTATATGACAGGTGGGTTGCATCAAGAGAAGCGTTAGTTGAAGAGTTATCTGGTGGCAAGTTAGCTTATGTTCATGTTCGAGGCATGAATGATCCTAGTTTTAGAAAAGTATATTCAAGTTTACTAGGCAAGCACTTCGACAAACAAGCTGTGGTTGTTGACACTCGTTTTAATGGCGGTGGTTGGCTACATAACGATTTAGCTAAATTATTAAGTGGTAATGAGTACTTTACTATGCATGTACGTGGTCGTCAGTACCACGGTGACCCATTAGATCAATGGAATAAACCTTCTGTATTAGTAATCAACGAAGGCAACTATAGTGATGCCCACGCGTTTTCTTATACTTACGACGAACTGGACTTAGGTAAAATGGTAGGAATGCCAGTGCCTGGTACTATGACAGCGGTTTGGTGGGAGACTGGTATTTCTGGAGACTTCCGAGCTGGAGTACCACAAGTTGGTATGAAAAATACCAAAGGCGAATACCTAGAAAATAATCAGACAGAGCCTGATTATGTTGTCAAAAATGACCCTGAATCGGTAGAGCAAGGTCAAGACAAGCAAATCGAAAAAGCAGTTCAAGTGCTGCTGCAAGAAGTCGCTAATCAGTAACTTTTGAAACTTTCTACTTGTTAATTAAGCCTCACATTATGTGGGGCTTTTTTATTTTCATTATCGAAAAGCTGACTAGACTAAAACACATGAATGCAATAACGATACAGTATTAAATTAATAAAAAATTTGGGAAATTCAATTATCTAGCTAGTAAGTTCTAAGTATTAGACTACGCTAATAATAACTTGGTTCAAAACTTCACTTAACCCGCTGGTGAATCCATAAAAGGAGAAAACTATATGGATGCTTTAGCTAATCTGAAACTGCGTTGGAAGTTGATAGCTATTACCGTGATCCCTATCTTGAGTTTGATTTATTACGCCTTAAACGAAGTCGTGCGCGATAATACCATTTTGACTGAAACTGAAGAGATACTGCAGCTTTCACAGTTTTCCGTTAATGCGAGTGCATTAGTGCACGAGTTTCAAAAAGAGCGGGGATTAACAGCTGGTTTTATGGGAAGTAAAGGACAAAAATTCTCAGCTGAACTGTTAGCCCAGCGGCAACAAGTAGACAAGAAAGCCCAAGCCTTAGCAACGATTTTATCTAAGTTAGAGTCAAGTGTATTTGGTGAGGATTTTGTTAAACAATTAGATTCTGCTTTAGCGATGCAGAAAAAGCTGCAACAGATACGATTAGGCGTTGATGATTTTTCGATTCCTCGCGGCGAAGCCATAGGTTACTTTTCTAAAATGAACGGAGCTTTCCTTGGAGCAATTAGCTTTTTAGCAAAGTCAACTTCGGAAGGTGAGCTAAGCAACCAAGCAAGCGCTTATGTGAACTTCCTTAATAGTAAGGAAAGGGCAGGGATAGAAAGAGCTGTGTTAACGGGAACATTTGCTGCCGACGCTTTCCAATCTGGTGCTTTTAATCGATTTTTACAACTGGTGAGTATTCAAGATACTTATTTGAATGTATTTGACTCATTAGCAACGCAAGAGCATAAAGAATTTTATCTAAAGACAATGAAAGGAGAATCCATAGAAGCCACAAAAGAAATGAGAGCGATAGCTATTGCTAAGGGAATAGAAGGTGGCTTTGGGGTTGATGCTGGGCATTGGTTTCAAATGCAAACTAGTAAGATCAATTTATTGAAGAAAGTAGAAGATAAACTCTCTATGGATTTGGAAGCTTCAGCTAAAGACTTGCTCGATTACGCTTCCTCTGCGCTTTACCTTTCTGTGGCTATTATGTTGGCTGCTTTAATTTTAACTGCTTTGTTCTTGTATCAAATTCAAAAAGTGATTATTCACTCGATATCGACAGCTGTAGATGTTGCTGATGCAATAGCTGCTGGTAATTTGGATAATGTGATTGATGTGAATACAACTGATGAAGCGGGGCAGCTATTGAACTCTCTGAAGTCAATGCAGCAAAGTCTTGCAGAGCAAAGAGAAAAAGAGAGACTGCAAGCTGAAAAGGATAGGGTACAAGCGGAGAAAGATAGGCTTCAAGCTGAAAAAGATAGAGAAGTTGCAGAGCAAGAGCGCAAACGAGGTGAAGCAAATAGTCGGATAAGACAAGCTCTAGACACGGTTTCAGCCAGTGTGATTCTTGCTAATGAACAAGCGGAAATCATATACATCAATACCACTGTAGAAAAGATGCTCAATGAAAAACAATCTGCGATAGCTCAACAGTTGCCTAATTTCTCTGTAGATAAATTATCTGGTAGCAACTTAGATGTTTTCGAGCATGTTGCAGAATTTTCCAAAGGCGCTCTAAGTGAGTTAGTCGCGACCAAAGAAATAGAAATTAAGCTAGCTAAATTTGTATTTAAAGTAGTGCTAAACCCAGTTGTTAGTTCCGATGGAAAAAGACTTGGTACTGTTGTTGAGTGGCAGGACTTGACCGAACAAAGAGATGCAGAACGACAAGTTGAGAAAGTGATAAATGCAGCGGCGGCTGGTCAACTAAGTGCGAGACTTGATTCTGATCGATTTAATGGTTTTATGAATTCGCTTGCTAATGGTGTGAACCAATTATTAGATGCGATTGTTGGCCCGATTAACGTTGCAGCTAATTATGTAGAGAGGATTTCTAGAGGTGATGTACCAGAGAAGATCACAGATGATTATCAAGGTGATTTTAGTAAGCTGAAAGACAACTTAAATACTTGTATTGAAGCAATTAATTTATTAGTTCAAGACTCAGACTTATTAGTAAAAGCAAGCGTTGAAGGCAGACTCTCAGTTCGTGCTGACGCTAATCAGCATGAGGGAGACTTTAAGAAGATCATTGAAGGTGTGAACGATTCTCTAGATGCTATCGTTAATCCATTAACTGTTGCGGCTGACTATGTTGATAGCATTGCAAAAGGAGATATTCCAGAGCCAATTAGTCAAGAATATCGAGGAGATTTTAATAAGCTGAAAAATAACTTAAATAAGTGTATTGGAGCTGTTAACCGTCTTATTTACGATGCGAATTCGTTAGCAAGTGCTGCGGTTGAAGGGGCGCTTACTACCCGTGCTGATGTTGCTGAACATGAAGGCGACTTCCGTAAAATAGTTGAAGGCGTGAACAATACATTAGATGCCATTGTATCACCTGTAAACGAAACAAAAGACGTAATGAGTGCGTTAGCGGATGGTGACTTAACTAAGAAGATGAGCTCGAATTATCGTGGAGACTTCTCTGTATTGAGTGATGCGGTTAATACAAGTATTCATAACTTACAACAACTTGTTAGTAAGGTGGTTGATTCAGCGGAGAATATTAGTAAATCTTCGCAAGAAATTTCCAGTGGCGTGATGAACCTGAGTCAACGTACTGAGCAACAAGCTTCTTCATTAGAAGAAACGGCATCTTCCATGGAAGAAATGACTAGCACAGTGAAGCAAAATGCAGAAAACTCGCATATAGCAAATGACTTAGCGATAGAAGCGCAGAAGAGAGCGGCTGTAGGTGGTGAGGTTGTAGGCGGTGCAGAAAAGAGCATGGCTGAGATAAATGCATCTAGTAAGAAAATTTCGGACATCATTATTGTTATTGATGAAATTGCATTCCAGACTAACTTACTAGCTCTTAATGCTGCAGTAGAGGCCGCGAGAGCTGGCGAAATGGGACGAGGGTTTGCGGTAGTGGCTGCGGAAGTCCGACAGTTGGCGCAACGCTCAGCAGAAGCTGCGAAAGAAATCAAAGACTTGATAAGGGATAGTGTTGGTAAAGTTGAAGAGGGTTCAGAGCAGGTAAGTCGATCGGGAGAAACGTTAACTGAAATTGTAGTATCAGTAGAAAAAGTGACGGATATGATCAGTAATATTTCGACAGCATCTTCTGAGCAAAGTTCGGGGATTGAACAGGTGAATAAAGCGATAACGCAAATGGATGAGATGACGCAGCAAAACGCAGCCTTGGTTGAAGAAGCATCTGCGACAAGTGAGTCTATGGCAGAACTCGCAAGAGCAATGATTAGATTGCTTTCGGCATTTAAAATAAATGCAGAAGAAACCTATGAATATCAACCACAAGAACAACCTTTAGGACTAGAACTAAAATAACGAAGACGCCCACCGTAAAACAACAAAGACACCCACCGGAATTTGACGGTGGGTTTTTATTGTCTATATTTAAGGTACAAATAAAAGCGTTCAGGAAGATGCATGCCCCAATCAAGGAAGAGCCAAGTCAACTTAATGGCTACGCCTTACTATCATTGTATTTCTCGTTGTGTAAGACGAGCGTTCTTATGTGGTGAAGATGAAGTTACAGGCAGAAGCTATGAACATAGAAGGGAGTGGGTAGAAACAAAATTACTCTTTTTGAGTACTGTGTTTGCTATTGATATTTGTGCATATGCAGTGATGAGCAATCATACTCACATCGTACTGCATGTAGATAAAATGAAAGCAGAGCAATGGGATACAAAAGAAGTCATAACGCGGTGGCATCAATTGTTTAAAGGTACATTACTAACACAAGCTTTTCTTCAAGAAAAAGAGTTGGCAGTTTATGAACAAGTGAGTGTAGAAGAAACCGCTTCAGTATATAGAGAAAGGTTGATGAGTATCAGTTGGTTTATGCGAGTACTTAACGAAGGTATAGCGAGAAAAGCGAACCAAGAAGACCACTGTACAGGACGCTTTTGGGAAGGAAGATTTAAAACACAAGCGCTTTTAGATGAAAAAGCAGTTGTCGCTTGTATGGCTTATGTTGACTTAAACCCCATTCGAGCGGGTATCGCTATAACCCCTCAAACCTCGGACTATACGAGTATAAAGCGCAGGGTTCATCAGGCACTAACACATGAACAACCTAAAGAGCTAATGCCACTTTCTAATCTTGAGTTACAAGGTAAATGTCAACAAATTCCATTTGATTTGATGGACTATATAAAGCTTGTAGGTTTATCAGCGCAAAGTATAACAGAGGGGAGGTTGGACTTTATGGATAGTCAATTTCCTAACATTTTGTCGCAGCTAGGAGTGAGTGAAAAGAATTGGTTTATAATGATGACTCGGTTTACTAAAGAGTTTCGAGGTGCGGTAGGCACAGTTGGCTCTTTGACCGAATTTGCAATCCAGCAAGATAAAAGGCGTAGAAGCAATTTTAATTCTAGCTTAAAGCTATTAGCGTAATTTTTGATGTCTTTTAATCATAACTTATAGGTTGTGCAATCTAAGTACGTCCGTAACATTACAAATATGTAATGTGGGTAGATAAACTCTTAAAATATCCGATACATTCCCTTCATACTTCACATAAATTGGCATGTATTGCACATGTTTTTTTCTTTTTAGCTATGGGTGTCTTTGTAATGTATCATCCTTTGCAAAAGATTACGGTGGGTGTCTTAGTAGTATTTTTTGGCAAGTGCTATATGTTTCTTGTATATCAATAGGTTTACCCAAATGATAATTAAAGCCATTTTCGAGATAAAACTTTATTTCCTTCTCCATCACGTTTGCTGTTAACGCCACAATAGGAAGTTCAGGATAGAGCTGTTTTATAATTTTGCATGCTTCCACACCATCCATAATCGGCATTTGAATATCCATAAAAACTAAATCTATTTGATTATTTCCTACTTCATCTACTGCTTCTTGGCCATTTTTAGCAACTATTAATTTCACGCCAGTTGGTTTTATCATAGAGGTAAATATAGTGATATTTATCAGATTATCTTCAGCTAAAAGGATAGTTTTACCCGTCAAGTCCGGTAACAACTGTTGCTCTTCTTTAATTTTACATTCAAGCACATCTTCTTGTTGGAGAGGAAGTTCTACCTCAAAGGTTGAGCCTTTTCCTAACTCACTATGAACATAGATATGACCCTTCATGATGTCAGTTAAACTTCGTGATATAGCCATACCTAGCCCAGTACCCCCAAACTTTCTCGTGGTAGAGTTATCTGCTTGCTCGAAACGATTAAATAAACGTTCAATTGCTTGTTTTGACATACCTATGCCACTGTCAGTAACAGAGAAATACAAAGCTTTTTGGGAATTTGTATCTAACGTCACTGTAACCTTTCCTTGGTCTGTAAATTTAACCGCATTCGAGCTAATGTTAAGTAAGATTTGTTTAACTCTAACGGCATCACCTAACCATCCTCGGTGATAGTTTTTTCCTTTAATGATCTCCAATTCAATACCTTTATCGTTAGCGATAGGCTGGAGAGATGTACAAATTGAACTGATTATTTCATCTAAGTTGAAGGGGGTATTTTCTACCTCTAGTTTGCCAGCTTCGATTTTCGAAAAATCTAGAATATCATTAATGATTGTTAGTAATGCTTTCGAAGAGAATAATGCTTTATTTAACAAGTCATTAGCTTCTGCTGATTGTGGCATTTGTTGTAATAGCTGTAATGTCCCTAGCACTCCATTCATAGGCGTTCTAATTTCATGACTCATATTTGCTAAAAACATAGATTTCGCTTTATTGGCTTCTTCCGCACTTAGTCGCGCATCTTCGATGTCTTTTTTTTGCTGAGATAACAATTCGTTACGTTGTTGAAGTCGTTGGTTATTAAATTTAAGCTCTTTTGTTTGTTCTTTTACTATGTGTTGTAGTCGACGGTTGAATCTAGCTTGAAAAGCAGCATAAATACTGAAAATTAGCACCAAACTAACTAAACCATATGCGACTCTACTATCAAGATAGAGTGGGTGTCTCTCATAATCTGCGAGGAGTAAACCTTCTATGTTGCTGTTTTGTGGCACCATTTCTAAGGCTTTGTATGTTTCACTGATACGTTCAAATCGTTCGGGGAAGACATTGCCTATAGGGGTAAGTTCAGGTTTTATTAATCTCTCAGTGGCTTTTGCCTCATTTAACAGTGTTTGCAGAGAAAGTTCGGGATTGTATTTCTTTACTATTAGTTCAGCTACTTCCACCTGATTTGCTAATGCATACATCCACCCTTTGTGAGTTGCTTCAACAAAGCGTTTTATGCTTTCGAGGTTATTTTTGGCTCTATCTTCTGTGGTAAAGAGTAAATCACCGTAGAAGTCTATGCCGTAACTCGCAGGATCTATAAGATTAACATCTATGTTTTTCTCGCTGTATTTAAATGGTTGGTCCGAGCTATACGCAGACATTACATCAACATCATTTTTGCTAAGTGCCCAATCATCAAAATTATGCTCAACAAATTGATAATCTTGATCGTATATGCCGAACATTTGTAACAAGGCTTGAAGCGACGCATCATCAACGCTTTTTTGAAACATGATCTTTCTATCTTTCAAATCATAGGGACTGGTGATATTGCTCTGTTTTAGTGACATGAATATGAGTGGACTAGTTTGGAATATAGTCGTTGCTATAACGAGTGGATTGCCATTTAACCTGCTAACAATGATAGAAGAGTCAGAAACGCCAAAATCAGCTTTTCCAGCTAAAACATCGGCCATTGCATTGGTTTTTATATCCCGTTCTCTTATTTCAACATCAAAGCCTGCTGCTTGATAAAAGCCTTGTTCTTTTGCTGCGTAAAAACCTGCAAATTGAAATTGGTGGAACCACTTCAGTTGAAGTATCACTTTCTCATTAGCGAATAAACTCGGAGACAGTATTAACAGGATACAAAAAAGATATTTCATAAACTAAATGGCTAAGACTTTGTATCCAAAGCTTAGTTCAATATCTCTAAATTGCTATTATTTATTATTAACTTAGGATTAAATTTCCTAGTTCAATCTGTCTTGTGTAGCTGCCTAACTAAACGTTTTAAAGCAAGCGCTTTAACTGGCTTTTTCATAAAGCTAAAGCCTGCATGAGAACAGTGCTCTCGCAAAGCTTCAGAAGGGTCCGCCGAGCAAATTATGCAAGGTAAGGAATAGCCAATGTCAGAAAAAATAGTTTCTACTAAGCTGACACCATTGTCATCATCGTCTAAGTGATAGTCTGCAATAACAAAATCATAACGAGTTTGTTCTGTACTCAAAGTTTGAATTTGTGACCGACCTGTAATCGCGTTAACTTGGCAACCCCAAGACTCTAGCTGTTTACGCAATGCAGCTAATAACAAGTCATCATTATCGATTAAAATAAAATTAAGATGCGATAAATCGTTACTCGATTTATTTATTTCCTCGTTTACAACGGTTGGTTGTTGACGTGTAGTTTTGTCGATGTACAGACCAAACATGGAGCCTTTATCAATAGTTGAGTGCATTGCTATTTTGCAATCGAGCAGTCTAGCAATACGTTCAGAGATGGTTAAACCTAATCCCAAGCCCGGTTTATCTCTATTACTTTCTAGTCGTTCAAATTCATTAAATATAAGCTGTTGCTTGTTTTTTGGAATGCCAGAGCCATTATCCCAAACTTGAATTTGCACTTGCTCATGCTTGAGTCGCACCCCTAAAGTTACTTTTGCTTTGACAGATTTTGTTAATGGACTGTAATAAATAGCATTGGATAAAAAGTTCTGAATAATGCGTCTTAGCAAGCGTTTATCTGTTTTTACCCAGACAGACGATTTGATGTAATTAAATTCGATGCTCGACTGCAGTGCGAGGGCTTTTATTTCTTCGCTTAATGGTTGTAGAACTTCGTCTAAAGCAAAAGACTCAACTTCCACTTTTTGCGCATTACTATCTAATTTTGAAATCTCTACTAGGTCGCTTAATAGCGCTTCAACTGAGGTTAAAGACTTTTGGATGTGATCTGCTAATTCTTCAGACTCAGAACCTGAAACCTGCTGCTTTAACATATCTGTAAATAAGGAAAGAGCATTAAAAGGTTGCATTAAGTCGTGGCTTGCTGCTGCTAAAAATCGAGTTTTACTAGCGTTTGCGGCGACTGCCTCAGCTTTTGCATCTTCTAAGGCTTGGGTTCGCTCTTGAACTTTTAACTCTAATACTTCATTGGCTTGTTGAAGAAACTTTTCAGTCTCAATATGTTTGGTGATATCTGAGAAAGTACTAACAAAGCCCCCACCAGGCATTGCTTGTCCTCTTATCTCTAACACAATTCCATTGGGCATAATTCTTTGATAGTAATGACTATTGCCCGATTGCATATGCTCTAAGCGTCGCTTAATAACTTGGTCTGGGTTTTCTCCTTTGATAACACCTTTGTTGATATTAAGCTTAATTAGATCGGCAACCGGCATACCAACACGAATTGCACTGGCAGGGTAATCGAGTAGTTCTAAATATCGCTTGTTCCATGCAACTAGATTCATATCAGCATCTACTACACTGATGCCTTGTTCTATGTTTTCAACTCCAGCTTGCAATAGTTCTCTATTGAATTGAAAAAGTTGGTTGGCTTCTTCAACTATATTTGCGACATGTTCGAGAGCTAGTGGCGTTTCGTCTTGTTCATCTGAGAGTGCAGCGTTCATTACCAATTTAGTCGAAGCGGTTCCCATAACACTAGCTAGTTGTTTCTGGGTGTACTCAACTAATTCATAAGAAGCTTGTTGTTTTATGTCGGTATTAGCAACTTGCTTTAATAGTTTTTGTGCTGCTTTTTGATCTATAAATCTTTGCAATAATTTAGCTAGATCTTCGACGGTAAATCGATAAGTTAGTGTACTTTTTTGCTTTTTAACAAACAGTTCAGCTTGCAGCTTCTCGCCAACGGAACGAGAGGAGTATAAGGAAACTAAGACCATAGAAAGTAAGTTAAACAATAGACTTAAAAATGTACCGTGTGCTGTAGGGTCAAATTGGGTGATAGCGAATAACTCTGTAGGTTTCAGCCAGTTGATAGAAAATAACCCTGATTCCACAAAGCCTGCGTTTGGAAATAAATTAGGCAATAGTAGGGTATAAAACCAGAGTATGGCTCCGACAATTAATCCTGTTAAAGCGCCTTTCGAAGTTACTTTACGCCAGTAGAGCGCAGCAATCACCGCAGGAGCAAACTGAGCTAAGAGAACAAAAGATAATAGCCCTAGAGAAGATAGATCACTTCTTTGAGTGATAATACGATCGAAGATAAAAGACAGTAGCAAAATAAAAGCGATAGTGAATCTTCGATATTGCAGTAATTGAGTCGCAAGATGAGTTTTGTTGTCACGCTTAAATGCGCTGAACTTTAACACTGAAGGCGTGATAATTTCCGTAGTTACCATAGTGCTCAATACAATAGCTGCAATAATTACCATGCCAGTCGCAGCTGCTAAGCCACCAACAAAAACAATCACACTTAACAACTCTTGTTGATGGTATAGAGGCAAAGTCAAAATATAGGTGTCAGCATTTACACTGCCTCCAGGAAAGGTTACTTGACCCGCAATTGCAATAGGTAAGACAAAGATATTTATCAAAACAAGGTATAAAGGATACTGCCATCTGGCTTTTGCTAATTGATTTTCGTTGTAATTTTCGATGACTATCATGTGATAGAGCTGGGGCGTAACAAATATGGTGATCGTGCCTAATAAAATCTGAGCAACAAAAGTGTAGGGGCTTATTTCTTCAGATGCTTTGTTGGGCTGAACTTGTTCTGTATATTGGTTAAATAATTCGCTAAAGCCATCGAATAGGAAAAAGCTAACGTAAATGCCAATAGCACTAATAGCTATAAGTTTGATGATTGAGCTAAAAGCAATAGCAACCAACAGCCCTTGGTTTTGTTTATTGACTGCAATATTACGAGCACCAAATAAAATTGAAAAAACAATCAGAGCAATAGTTACAGCGAAGGTTGTTCCTATGCCAGATTGGTAGCTTCCTGTCACCAAATCAAAACTCTGGCTTATCGCTCTAAGCTGCAAAGAAATATAAGGAACTGTGCCTAGGACTGCTATTAAACAAACGACAGCGGCAATTTGCGGTGCTCTATCATAACGACTAGCTAAAAAGTCAGCCAAAGAAGTAAGGTTTTGTTGTTTACTCACCCTGAGCATTTTTAACATTACAGGCCAAGCTAAAATAAAAAAAGCAATGGTGCCTATATAAAGAGGTGATAGCCAAAATCCGGTACTACTGGCTTGTCCTATAATTCCGTAAAAAGCCCAGCTAGTGCAGCTTACTCCTAATGCTAAGCTGTAAATCCATGACTTGTTAGCAAGTTGTGTTCTACTCGTTTGCTGACCCCAATAAGCTACTACTATCAGTAACAACAAATAACCGACAGAAATCAGCGATATCAACCAAGTATCAAGAGACAGCCAAACTAACAAACTTTACTTCCTGTTTTTATTTTTATGGATGAAGCATACGCGAAAATTTACAGGAATTGGTATAAGGGTGCACTAAGGTAGTAGTTCTTTTTACTATTTCCTAAGTTAGTCTGCGATTAATCCAAGTTGTAGATTGAAATCATCACATATGAAAATAACCAATAAATACCTTGTCGAAGCAATAGTTTTTTTAAGTTATGTCTTGTTTGCCATGGCTTGGGTCGGTGGCACAGCCAGTATGAGTCAAATAATGGCGGCGATGGAAGTTGATAGTTTAGCCACAGCGAGTTTTATTAGTGGCGCTGTAACTTTTGCCAAGATTGTAGGAACCTTTGTCGCGGCTTGGATATCAATAAAACTTGGTGTGAAATACGCATTTTTACTTTCCTGTTTTTTGGTTGTTGTAGGAATATTTACGCCAATTGCTTCTAGTTTTGACATGCTTTTAGTTAGCCGATTTTTAATGGGGTTAGGTGGAGCATTAATGATAGTGTACTTCAATCCTATTGTTATGAAATGGTTTGATGCTGAACAACGACCTGTCGTTAATGGCCTGAACGCCGTTGCCTTTAATGTTGGTACCGCAATTATTCTGTGGTCAATGTCCGGTTTTAATCAGGTGTTAGGTGGCTGGCAAAACTCTTTGATTGCCTTTTCTGTCGCCAGTTTGTTTTTAGCTATCGCTTGGTTGTTGGTTAAATGGCAAGACTCAGAAGACTCAGCCACATCTTCATTAAATAGTGAAGCTGAGAACTATACCTATGCAGATGGGCTAAAGGATAAGTTTAATTGGGCTTATTCGTTGTGCTATTCAGGTCTTTTAGCTTTTTACATTTGTTTATTCACTTTTTATCCAGAGGCAGGAATTGTTGCAAGTAAGTGGGTTATTGGTTTCGGTATTATTGGCACTATTGCAGGGATCTTTTACAGCCAAAAGGTCAAACAAAGAATACCAGTTATTAAATACTCTGGATTAATTCAAGTTATCACTATAGTTGGGCTAACTTTTAGTGGCAACGAAGCTTTGCAAATGTTGAGTGCGATGGTTTTAGGTTTCTTTATTTTTCTACCTATCGTTGCGTTAGTGACTATCCCACATGAATTACCTGGCATGAATCCGCAAAAGATCACCGTTGTATTTAGTTTGTTCTGGTCTATCAGCTACATGATTGCAACTATTGTACTTTGGTTGTTTGGTTGGTTAGTAGATGTAAATAATGGCGACTATACGTCAGCATTTGTTTTAATTTCAGCAGTTAGCTGTAGTTTCTTTATTGGCAGCTTCTTTTTACCTGAAACTAATCCTTTAACAGATAAAGGGCTTTCTCCAGAAAATAAGCAAGCTGAGGAGGTATGAGCATGAGAGGAGTATTAGCAGAACATTTGAAGGGCTTTATTAACGGAGTTAATGAAGCTATTGCTCAAGCCAAGGTTGATGGTGTTATACCAACACCTGAATTAGCGAGGGAAAAACTAGCTTCCTTATCTGCATTTGTTTCTCACTCACCGGAAATTGATTTTGCCCAACGTACAGAGTTGGCTGCAGGCTCTCATAGGATCCCTGTAAAGATCTTTAGTCCTGCACCTAAGCAAAAATTGCCTGTGATCGTATTTTTTCACGGTGGTGGCCATATGTGTGGCGACTCAGAATTATATGATCCTATGGCTAGAAAGATCGCAATATCAAGTTCTTCTGTTGTAATTAGTGTTGATTATCGTTTATCTCCAGAGAATCCATATCCTGCAGGGCTAAATGACGCTGAGTATGTAATCAAGCACTATAAATCGTTGCTGACCAATGTTCACTTTGACCAGAGCAAATTGTTTATTGCTGGTGATAGTGCCGGAGGAGCAATTTGCACAAGCTTAACCATGAGAAAAGAGTCAGATCCTGAACTAAACTTCACAAAGCAAATTCTTATTTATCCAAGTGTAGATTACACCATGAAGCAACCTTCATTTGAGCAAAATGGCGTAGGCTTCTTTCTCGAAGCTAGTAGAGTGAAATGGTATTTTGATAACTACTTTTTGAACGATGAAGACAGAGAAGCATGTTCACCGTTATACGGGCCTTGTAGCTCTGATAGCCCAGATACTTTAGTTGTTGTCGCTGGTTGTGACCCACTCAGAGATGAGGGGCTAGCTTACGCAGAAAAATTGAAAGAGCAGGGGGCCAGAGTAGAAGTGAAAATCTTTGAAAATATGATCCATGCTTTTATGAATATAGAGGATTTAGTTCTGAACGAGTGTGCTGAACTATTTACTACTATAGGCAACTTCGTAAAAAATTAAATGACTAAAATGCAAAAAGGCGCGTTAGCTCATTCTAACGCGCCTTCTCTATTTTAGTTTGAGCACTTACTTTTATCAGTAAAAGTTTAGATGCATTTCGCTGGTTTAGGTAATCCTGCAATACGTGTTGCTTGTTTTGCAGGACCTTTAGGGAAGAGTTTGTAAAGGTAGATACTATTGCCTTTGTCTTCGCCAAGCTCTTTAGCCATTGCTTTTACCAACATACGGATAGCTGGGCTTGTTTTATATTCTTTATAAAAGTTACGAACAAAGTTCACAACTTCCCAGTGGTTGTCCGTCATTTCAATGTTTTCTAATGATGCTATATGTTCAGCTAATGGTTCTGACCAGTCATCAAGGTTTGCTAAATATTCGTGTTTGTCTGTTTCGTATTGGTTGCCATTAAACTCTATCATTACCAACTCATAGTATTGTGGGCATGCTCAGTCAGCTCAACCCATTGTTCATCATCAATAACTTCAATATGGGGATCAGCTTTAATTTTTCTAGCCTTAACGTCTAAGCAGCGGGCAAATAAGCTATGGGCTTGTGGTAGATTTTGCTGAGCTAGATAACAACCATCTTGTAGTAGGAGAATTTTGTCATGAGCTGATACAAGTGGTTTTGCTTGCTGCCAGCCATTAATTGAGAAAATAATATGTAGGGTGTAGTTTTCTTGTTCCATTTTAAATCACGTATATGTGGTCAGCTTGTTGTTTTAATTTAGTAATGTGCTCAAAAGAAATTTTGTTTACATTAGGTAATAGTTCACGTTTTTCTAAAGAGAGATTAGAAAGGCTTTGCTGACAAACAAAAACATTTTCTATGTCATAGATGTCTAAAGCTTTAATCGTTGATAAATAGTCTTTTTGGCCAATGAGCTCAGGGTCTTGATGAGCTAGCACCTGAGTTACTCCATCGCTATAAAATAGTACAGAAACGTTCTGCTCATATGAACCAAAGATCAGGCTGAAGTCTAGAGCTTCTTTACCAGCTAAAGTGTTCATTGCAGATTGTGTGTGGATGACTAAAATATTTTTCATAGTTAGATTCATTTAAATTGCACAACCTTATCTGTTGCTGTGGTCATTTCAGCAAACTCGGCTAAACCCGCTACAGTATAACCCTTGTCTAAATTGTCTTGATTGATACCTCGCTTATTTGCGGCGGTAACGCAAAGTAAAATTTTTATTCCAAACTTTTGGTGTAATGCTTGTAAGCGTTGACTTCCATTTAATTCATCAGACGGTATATCCAGTGAATTGTTAGCATTAAGCACGGCATCTTGATAGAGAAACAAAGCTTTTACTTGTTTTCCCATCTTTATTGCGGTCTCAGCAAAGTCACAAGCAGTGGCCACTGATTGATTCGACCAAGGTGCGCTATGCAAAGTAAGAATATAAGAAGTCATATAAATGTATTTACCATTAACATCTGGGAATCCCAATGTTTTCATTGAAGAAACTTTATTATCTATATTGTATGCGATCTAACGATGAGTGCGAGGGAAAAATGTAGAAGAAATAAAGTGAATTGATTTAGGCTAAAACTAATGCAAAACATAAATTATAAGAACCTTCTAGGTGAAATTGTTAAAACTAACTTTATGTGCACCTTTTTAAGGTCAAAAACAATTTTCTCTGAAAACAAAAAAGGCTCCGATTTAGGAGCCTTTCTTTTAATCTAGAAGACGGTTAGTCGTCGTTACCACCAAATGCCATTAGTAATTGGATTAAGCTGATAAAAATGTTGTAGATAGAAACAAACAGAGTAACTGTAGCTAGGATATAGTTTGTTTCACCACCTTTAACAATAGCTTGAGTTTGAAGCAAAATCGCACCTGACGAGAATAGGATAAACATTGCACTCATTGCTAAAGATAAAGCAGGTAATTGTAGGAAAATGTTTGCAATCATACCTACGATTAATACCCAAAAACCAGCCATCATCATACCATTAAGGAATGATAGGTCGCGTTTAGTCGTTAATGCATAAGCTGATACACCAAAGAATGTTAGTGCTGTGCCGCCTAACGCTGTCATAACGATTTCACCGCCACCAGCACCAATCACCATATTTAGGATTGGACCTAAGCTATAACCTAGGAAGCCAGTAAATGCGAATACTGCAATAAGACCTGTAGAAGAATTAGCTGCTTTGTGAACCCAGAATAATAGGCCGTAGAAGCCAACTAAAGTAATGATAAGGCCAGGGTGTGGTAAATTTAATGCCATAGCACCACCAGCTACTACTGCTGCAAACGCTAATGTCATTGCCAATAAAGAATAAGTATTTCTCAGTACTTTATTAGTCTGTAGTACAGACGCCTGAGTACTTTGATATGCCATTCTGTTGTCCATTAAGAACTCCTGTTGTTTTTATAAAGTTTAACTGGGCTCAGTTTTCACTAATCTGAAACCATGGTCAATATGTATGGGTAATAATATATGTTTCAAGCTTTTACTTGGATTACCTTTTTATCAAAAAATACATAAACCACAGAATGATTTCAGCATAAGTTCCCTTGTTAAGACACTAAATAAAGATGAATGTTCCCTTTAAAACGTCGAATTTGTTTATTATTTATCTGGTTTGCCGCAAAAATAAGCACACGACACTGAAAAGTCGAATTTTTTTAAAATTAGACTTTACAAGCTCAAATCATATCACTAATATGCGCTCCATCGTTTGGAGAGGTGGCAGAGTTCGGTCGAATGCACCTGACTTGAAATCAGGCGACGGGTTAAACCGTCCGGGGGTTCGAATCCCTCCCTCTCCGCCATATTTTTGGGATGGCGGTTTATAATCGGTATCCAGTCTGGAGAAAAACCAGCACATAATCAGTCTTTAGGAGAGATGGCAGAGTTCGGTCGAATGCACCTGACTTGAAATCAGGCGACGGGTCAAACCGTCCGGGGGTTCGAATCCCTCTCTCTCCGCCATATACAACCCCAGATGTCTAATGACACTGGGGTTTTTTATTGTCTCGAATTTACAGATCAGCTTGGAAGGGGGACTATTTTGTCTGGAACAAAATAGAACAACATCCCTTCTTCTTTGTCATATACATCCGATACAGAAAAGATGAAATAACAGAGACACCCATAGTTATTTTGGCTGGGTGTCTCTGTAACTGTCCCTTGGGTGGGTGTCTCTGTAACTGTCTGTAAATGACTCTATTTGCTCTTTCTAACGACTTTTCTCTTTTACATCTAAAAGTGCTCTCTAAAGTTCTGTGAGCTTAATGATTAGGTTTACAAGTTTCACACTATTTGTGTTGTTTAATAACAGAGACACCCAAAGCAATCTTGAGGTGGGTGTCTCTGTAAATTTCCTTATAAATTTTTAGCTCATCTTGTTTTTTTGTTAAATGAACAATTTTTGTCTTTACAAAGTTGCCTTAATTTGTAAATTTAATAAATGTACAAGTTGGTCTTGTTTTGTAAAAAATGAATTTATTGTTGAGAGGACATTATGAGCAAGTGCTGTAACAATACAAACTGTAATCACTCAGTAGACAAAATGAAAAAAGAGGAAACTACTTTAGTCAAAGGAGTGACTTCTCGTCGAGATTTCTTGACGCTGATGGGCGGAGGCGTAGCAGCAACAGCTCTTATGGCTGGTCTTCCAGGTGGAAGTTTAATTTCACAAGCAATGGCACAGCCTAGTTCAAGTGGCTCAATAAAGTCGGTTGGTTGGGCTGCGCTTGCTAAAGATAAGCCATTGGAGCGCTTTGAATTTACTCGGGCTGCCCCAGGCCCTAACGATGTGCTTATTGATATTATGTACTGTGGTGTTTGTCACTCAGATATTCACGGCGCAAGAGCTAACCTAGATATTGATTTCCCATTCCCATTCCCAGTTGTGCCAGGGCATGAAATTATCGGCAGAGTTAGAGAAGTAGGTTCAGCAGCAAATAAGCACAAAGTAGGGGATATAGTTGGAGTTGGTCCTTATATTGCCAGTGATGGTTCGACGCCAGGTCAAGAACAATATTCGAATCCAGTTTTCACCTATGGCTCAGCTGATAGCAAAGGGCAATTAACTCAAGGTGGTTATTCAAACAACATAGTCGTCGATGAGAGGTACGTTTTAACTATTCCAAAAGGAGTCGATTTAGCTAGAACCGCCCCTTTACTCTGTGCAGGTATAACTACCAGCTCGCCATTAAAACAATGGGAAATTGGTAAAGGCTCTCGCATTGCAATAGTCGGACTTGGTGGTTTAGGGCATATGGGGCTGAAGTTTGCAGTAGATCGTGGAGCTGATGTGACTGTATTTACAACTACACCTAGCAAAGTTAAAGATGCAAAACGAATGGGAGCAAAAGAAGCTGTTGTATGGCCATTAGCCCAGCAAGAAGTTTATAAGCGAGTAGGAAGCTTTGATTTTATTCTAACAACAGTTCCTTACGCCTTCGATATGGATAGCTTCATGATGATGCTAAAAATAGGTGGTGTTATGTCAAACGTAGGCTTACTTGAAAAAAGCAATCCTAACTATCTATTTGTAAACATGAGACAGATCACCCTAACAGGCTCACTAGTCGGTAGTTTGGATGATATGCAAGATGTTATTAACCAAAGCTCGGCGAAAAATATATTGCCAGAAGTTGAAGTGATACCAATGCATAAAATAAATGAAGCCTATGACAAGGTAATGAACAAAGAAGCTCGTTATCGATACGTTATTGATATGTCTACTTTGAAGTAAACCAGTTTGGCCTATCTTTTGACCAAGGGCTGTTTGTTTTGACCATGTTTGAGTGTAGCTATATTTAACATAGGTCGACTAAACAGTTCTAATCCCTTCATGTTGTTAATCGGTTGATTGATAGGCCGCTATACTTCCTATGCATTTTTTGTAAAAATGGCGGGATGAATACACAAGAATCCTACACAAAAGAAACTTATATCAAAGTCACAGAGACGTTTGCCAATTATGGTATGCGTAAAACCTCAATGGACGACTTAGCGAGAGTTATGGGAGTATCCAGACAAACGCTTTACAATAAGTTTAAAACGAAAGACGCCATTAGAGAATGGGCGGTAACTGGTTATACCGAAGGTGTGTTAGAAGCTGCTTTAAGAGAGTTTGAAGACGAAAATAACTCTGTTGGTGAAGCTATTTGTGAAGCGCTTGACCGTTGGGCAGGTGATAGTTTTCCTCTATGGAAACTTACTCCCCATGGTTATGAAGTGCTGAATTTTGACACGGAAGCGCTCATGCAACAAAAGGTGAGTGTTTCAGAAGTTTTTGAAACCCATTTAATTCAATATTTACTTGAACAAAAAACGGCTAAAACCAAGCAGCAAGCTGAAGAAATCTCATTTGCTATTATGATTGCGCTTAAAGGTGCTTTTACTGTTTGTGAATCTTCAGAAGATTTTTCTAATAGTATGCGAAGAGTCGTCAAACTTCTGGTTTAGATATGTGTTTGGTTAAGGGAAGTGAGTACATTTATTAATGTCCGAACATCTTATTCCTAATGATCTTATTCAGTGGCATTTTGCCACTTTATCTCATTGTCCTGAGTTATTAGAAAAGCTGCATAAACGTCAGCTTATTCCCGCAGAAGTTCTTGAAGGTAGTGGCCAAACTCTCACAGCCGATGAGTTTGCTCGGTTGCTAAAATATACTTTTCTAGAAAGTAATGATGAAAGCTTTGCACAGTTAAATGTGCCTGTTTATCGCGGTAGTTTTCAAATGATGTGTCACGCTTGTATTAGTGGCATCAACTTGCAACAAGTTATTGAGCGTTGTATCCAGTTTTATAAAATTTTTAATCCTCAGTTTGATTGGCAACTTGTTATCGAAGGCAGCACGAGTTTTATAGAATTTAACTTTAAACATATGGACTATCAGCGAAGCAGCTATTTGGTCGCATTTATTAGTGTAGTAATTTGGCGATGGCTAAGTTGGATTATCAATAAACAGATAAAACTTGATAGTGTTGAATTTAGCTTTCAGCTGCCTGTTGCCGCAAAAAATATTGAACCTATATTTAAAAGAGCAGTAAAACAAAACAGCAGCAAAAATAGAATTAGCTTTAATACCGAATATTTGAAACTTCCTGTTAAGCAAACCTCACAAAGTCTAGAGCTCTTCTTAATTAATGTGCCTGAGTGCTTATTGAGTCATTACCAGCAAGAAATGAGTTTGTCAGGTCAGCTCAAAGAATTTTTAAAGCAACAAGACAATTTAAACGAATTGACTTTAGCAGACGCAGCACAGCACTTTTGTTGTAGTGAGCAAAGCTTGATCCGAAAATTAAAGTCAGAAGGGACTAAATTTAAAAAGGAAGTAGACTCAATTCAGAAAAGGCGAGCTAGACAATTAGTGCTAACAACATCTATGACTAATCAACAAATAGCTAATCAATTAGGCTATCCCGATGTCAGTATATTTTATCGAAAATTTAAACATTGGTTTCAACAAACACCGAGTGAATTTAGAAAAAGTGACTAAATTCATATAAGTGATAATTTTTATCACCAATGTGATTGTTACTGTCATAGTCAACTCTTAAACATCCGTTCTACTATTAGATAACTTACATTATTAATGCACTCTTGGTTTGAGTACTTAATTATTTCAGGATGTTTAGCATGCAAGAAGCCTATATTTTTGATGCGATTCGCACACCTCGAGGAAGAGGCAAAGCGACTGGCGCACTACACGAAATTAAACCTATCACCTTACTTTCCAACTTATTAACTTCACTCCAACAACGTAACAACTTTGATACCGCTGATGTTGATGACATCGTTATGGGTTGTGTTACTGCGGTTGGTGATCAAGGTGCTGATATAGCGAAGACTGCGGCTTTAGTTGCCGGGTGGGATGATGACTGTGCTGGAGTCACTATTAATCGTTTTTGTGCATCTGGCCTGGAAGCCGTGAATATGGCTGCAATGAAAGTACGTTCAGGATGGGAGCACTTAGTTGTAGCGGGAGGCGTTGAGTCAATGTCTCGAGTTCCTATGGGAAGCGATGGCGGTGCTTGGGCTAGCGATCCAGAAACTAATATGCAGACAGGATTTATGCCTCAAGGTATAGGTGCGGATCTCATCGGTACTTTAGGAGGTTATTCGCGCAAGCAAGTTGATGAGTTTGCTGTTCATTCACATCAGAAAGCGGCTGCAGCTTGGCAGCGAGGTGCATTCAAAAACTCGGTTATTCCAGTGGTTGATCGCAATGGTATTGAGGTACTGAGTCATGATGAGTTAGTACGTCCAGACTCTTCAGTTGAAACCTTAGCTAATCTTAAACCTTCTTTCCAAAAACTAGCTGATATGGGGTTTAGCTATGTTATTAAGCAAAAGTATCCGGCTGTTGAGCAGATTGAACATATGCACACCCCTGGTAACTCCTCTGGCATAGTAGATGGTGCAGCGGCGATATTAATAGGCTCTGAACAAGCTGCTAAAAAGAATGGTTTAAAACCGAGAGCAAAAATTGTTGCAACGGCATTAGTTGGCACAGACCCAACGATTATGCTTACAGGTCCAGCACCAGCAGCCCGCAAAGCTTTAGCTGTAGCTGGGATGGATATTTCAGAGATAGATTTATTTGAAGTCAATGAAGCATTTGCATCGGTTGTAATGCGCTTTATGGACGAAATGCAGGTGCCAATAGAAAAAGTAAATGTTAATGGCGGCTCAATTGCGATGGGACATCCTTTAGGTGCAACAGGAGCCATGATTTTAGGGACTCTGCTTGATGAGCTAGAAGAGCGGAACTTGAAAGTTGGAATGGCAACTTTGTGTGTTGGTGGTGGTATTGGCATAGCTACCATTATTGAGCGAGTATAAGGAGAGAAACATGAGCTGTATTCAATACCAAAAAGACGCAAATAACATTGTCCATCTGATTTTTGATAAGCCGGACTCACCGGTGAACTTGATGGATCAAGCTTTCTTTGAAGACTTATCTGATGTTGTCGCACAGTTACAAAAAGATGATATAGCAGGAGTGATCTTACGCTCAAATAAGACAACATTTTTTGCTGGCGGCGATATCGATATGCTGTATCAAACTAACGATAAAAACGCTGCTGATGTGTTCAATTTCTTGGAAAAAATGAAAGCAGATTTGCGAAAATTAGAAACATTAGGTAAGCCAGTTGTTGCATGTATTAATGGTGCAGCTTTAGGTGGCGGCTGGGAACTAGCTCTGATTGCGCATCATCGAGTTGCGATTAATCATCCTTCGGTTTCTATTGGCTTACCTGAAGTCAATTGGGGATTATTACCAGGTGCTGGTGGGGTAACCCGTATGGTTCGCCTACTTGGTCTGCAAGGCGCTATGCCTTACTTAACTCAGGGGAAAATGTTTCGAGTAGCTGAAGCGACAAAACTAGGCTTAGTTCAAGAGTTGGCTGATACGCCTGAGCAACTTATTGATATGGCAGTGACGTGGATTCAGGCAAATCCAGAGACACAACAACCTTATGATATTAAAGGCTATAAAATTCCAGGAGGAGCACCAAGTAATCCTAAAGTAGCACAAACTTTACCTGTTGCTCCTGTGATGTTGAGATCGGCAACAAAAGGCACAATGCCTGCACCAGAAGCTATCTTAAACACTATGGTTGAAGGCGCTCAAGTCGACTTTGATACTGCCTGCAGAATAGAATCTCGCTATATGGTTGAGTTGGCGAGAGGCCAAGTATCAAAGAATTTAATTAATACATTCTGGTATCAACACAACGAAATCAAAGCGGGCAAAAATCGTCCTCAAGCTAACAAAACAAAGTTTACCAAGGTAGCCGTATTGGGAGCTGGGATGATGGGGGCTGGCATTGCGTATTCTTGTGCAGTCAAAGGTATTCAAGTTGTACTTAAAGATGTATCTGTTGAAGCCGCTGAAAAGGGCAAAGACTATTCTCGAAACTTGTTACAAAAGCGCTTGGAAAAAGGACGCACGTCTCAAGAAAAAGTAGAGGCTACTTTGAACTTAATTCAAGTAACAGATAAAGCTGAAGATATTGCTGATTGTGAACTTGTTATTGAAGCTGTGTTTGAAAATCGCGAATTAAAAGCGCAAGTAACCAAAGAAGCAGAAGCTGTGCTTAACGAAAGTACAGTGTTTGGTTCTAACACCTCAACTTTACCTATAACAGGATTAGCACAAGCTTCATCCCGCCCGAAAAACTTTATTGGTATTCACTTTTTCTCACCAGTCGACAAAATGCCTTTAGTTGAAATTATTTGTGGTGAACAGACTTCAGATGAAACCTTAGCTAAAGCCTATGACTTAACATTACAGTTAGGCAAGACTCCAATAGTTGTGAATGACAGTCGTGGCTTTTACACATCTCGTGTATTTAAAAGCTTTGTACTGGAAGGCGCTGCATTATTACAAGATGCGGATCCTGCTGAGGTTGAGAATGCAGCTTGGTTAGACGGTTTTCCAGTTGGGCCTCTAGCTGTTACGGATGAAGTCAGCCTTACTTTAGTCGAAAAGATCCAGAATCAAACAAAACAAGATTTTGCATCAGAAGGAAAAGAGTATGTGGAGCATCCAGGAGAAGTCGTTTTAGCTCAAGTTTTAGCGGAAAAAAGGGCTGGAAAATTAGCTGGTGCTGGTTTTTATGACTATCCAAAAGAAGGTGGAAAGAAACTCTGGAAGGAATTGCAAACTAGATTTAAAACAGCAAAAAGCAGCATACCTTTACAAGATATAAAAGATAGATTGATGTTCATTATGGCGCTTGAAACGGCTCGCTGCCATGAAGAAGGCGTATTACGCTCTGTTGGTGATGCGAACATAGGCTCTATTTTTGGCTTAGGTTACCCAACTTGGAGCGGAGGAACTTTGCAATTTATCAATGCCTACGGCGTGGATAAGTTTGTTGTCAGAGCACAGGCGCTAGCTAGCAACTACGGCGACAGGTTTGCACCTACCGCAGAGTTAATTGCTATGGCAGAAAAAGGTGAAACTTTTTAATAGTAAGGTCGAACATTATGGGAGTAACAGTATGAGTTTACCTTTGAGTGACCTTAAAATACTGGATTTTTCAACTTTACTGCCTGGCCCTTATGCGACCATGTTAATGGCTGACATGGGGGCGGAAGTATTAAAAGTTGAATCGCCAGATAAGCCGGACATGATCCACACATTGGCACCTATGTTTAAGTCTGAGCAGCGTAAAACCTCATATGCGAACTTAACATTGAATCGAAATAAGCGCTCGATAGCTTTAGACTTAAAACAAGCCAAAAGTATTGAGGTCGTGCGTAAACTCGTTGCGGAATACGACATTGTCATTGAGCAGTTTAGGCCGGGGGTTATGGATAAATTAGGACTTGGTTACCAAGCTTTAAAAGCCATAAATCCAGAACTTATTTACTGCTCAATTACAGGTTATGGTCAAACTGGCGTAGCGAAAGACAAAGCTGGGCACGATATTAACTATATGGCATTGAGTGGTTTAGCTAGTTATAGCGGTACTCAGAAATCAGGGCCTGTTCTGTCGGCTACTCAAATCGCTGATATAGCAGGAGGTTCTCATCAAGCTGTGATGAGTGTCCTTGCTGCTGTTATTGCGAGACAAAAAACGGGAGAAGGACAGCATTTAGATATCAGCATGACAGACTCTGCGTTTTCTCTTAATGCAATGTTTGGAGCTGGTGCTGTTGGAGCAGGCGTTGCTCCTGAATTAGGGCAAACACTATTAAATGGTGGCTGCTTTTATGACTATTATGAAACAGCAGATGGACGTTACTTGTCAGTAGGAAGCTTAGAATCTAAATTTGCCACAGAGTTTTTTACTTTGATTGAGCACCCTGAATGGCTAGAAATGTGCGCCCAACCAGATAAACAGCCTCAATTAAAACAAAATATTGCTAATGTAATAATTAGTCATGATCTAACTTACTGGCAGAATAAATTCGCACATGCAGATGCTTGTGTGGAACCAGTCTTGACAGTCACAGAAGCTGCAAGAACAGAGTTGTTTGAGCAGCGTAACATGCTCGCTAAAGTCAATGTTGATGGTGAAGTTGTTGAGCAAATTTCCGCTCCAGTGAAGTTTTTTAGCGATACGCCTATTGAGTATCAAGCGGCTCCGATTATAGGACAGCATTCTTTTGATGTTCTAGAGTCACTCGGGTATAGCCAGCAGCAGGTAAATGAGATTCTGAAGCATGACTGAAGATGAACTAGCACAATACTTAGCTTGTGATGCTTATTTTAACTTCGAACATCCTCTCATTGTAGAGTTTGCCCAGCAAGTCAAAGCTAATACACACAAGGACAAAGCTGTCGAAATTTACTATTTGGTAAGAGATAGCTTTCCCTACAACCCATATTCGTTTGTTGAAGGAACAGATACATTTGCTGCGCAATTTTGTGTTCAGAGCAAACAAGGTTATTGCATACCAAAATCGGCATTGATGGTTGCGCTATGTCGAAAGTTTGGCATTCCAGCCAAGATAGGTTTTGCTGATGTTACCAACCACTTGTCATCTCCTAAGTTACTCGCTTTATTACGCACTGATATTTTTACTATGCACGGTTACGTAGCTGTTTACTTAAACGGTAAATGGATTAAAGCGACACCCACCTTCAATAAGCAACTCTGCAAGCGCATGGGAACAAAAACACTAGAGTTTGATGGTGAACAAGACTCCTTGTTTCAAGAATTTACGGAACAGGGGGAAAAACATATGGAGTATCTGCAAGATTGGGGCACTTTTGGCCAAATGCCAACAGACTTAATTTTACAGAATTTTAATAAACACTACGCACATATTATGAAGGAATTAGATTCCGCCAAAGATTTTAAAGATGCGGTATTTAACTAAAAAGGTTATTTGTTATGTCGATTGAAAATTTAGACGAAGAGTTGACTATCTTTCGAGAGTCTGTGAAAAGCTTTATCGAAGTGGAAGTTGCACCTAACTATGAACAATGGGAAGAAAATAAATTAGTTCCTAAAGATGTTTATAAAAAGATGGGGGAAAACGGCTTCCTTGCTTGCGACATCCCAGAGCAATACGGTGGTTTTGATGTGGATTATCGTTTCAACACGATAGTTGGTGAAGAGCTAGCAAAAGCGGGCTTTTTAGCACTGTCTTGCAATCTACAGGTTCATTCTGATATTTGCTGTCATTATATGTTGAATATGGGAACGGAGGAGCAGAAACAAAGGTACCTACCTAAAATGGTTTCCGGCGAATGCATTGCCGCAATTTGTATGAGTGAGCCAGGAGCTGGGAGTGATTTACAAGGGCTAAAAACTAATGCAGTAAAACAAGGTGAGCATTGGGTACTTAATGGGTCCAAGACTTTTATTACAAATGGTCAAAACTCCTCCTTATATATAGTTGCAGCTCGAACTGATATGAATGTTAAAGCAGCAAAAGGTATCACATTGTTTTTAGTTGACGCAGAAACAGAAGGCTTCCAGCGAGGACAAAACTTACATAAGTTGGGGCAACATTGCGGTGATACTTCAGAATTGTTTTTCCAAGATGTAAAACTAAGGGATGAAAACATTTTGGGAGGGCTTAATCAGGGCTTTTTCGGTCTGATGAACGAATTACCTAGAGAACGTTTGACTTTGGCTGTAAGTGCGGTAGCTCATGCTGAGGGCGCCCTTAAACTAGCTGTGGAATACGTTAATGAACGCAAAGCGTTTGGTCGACCTTTGTCGGAACTACAAGACATTCGTTTCAAGCTTGCTGAAATGTACTCTATGGTCGAGACCCATAAAGTTCTAGTAGAAACTTACAAACAAAAGTTGATGGAGAAATCGTTAACAGCTGTTGATGCGAGTATGGCGAAGTACTCTTGTACTGAAATGGAATGTAAAGTTATCGATATGGCATTACAAATGTTTGGAGGCTATGGCTATATGTTGGAGTATCCTATTTCTCGTTTTTATGCTGATGCCCGAGTGCAAAGGATTTATGGCGGCACGTCAGAAATTATGAAAGAGATCATTTCTCGTCAAGTTGTAGGCATGGTGTGATCTGTAAAACAATTCACCTTTTTCCTACCCAAAGCCCTTAAAACAACAGAGACACCCATAGCTAAATAACATAGACACCCATGTTAATTTTAAGGTGGGTGTCCTAGTTGCACATCAAAAAATAGCAGAGACACCCATTGTAATTTTGTGGTGGGTGTCCTAGTTGCACATCAAAAAACAACAGAGACACCCATGGTAATTTTGTGGTGGGTGTCCTAGTTGCACATCAAAAAACAACAGAGACGCCCATGGTAATTTTGTGGTGGGTGTCCTAGTTGCACATCAAAAAATAGCAGAGACACCCATTGTAATTTTGTGGTGGGTGTCCTAGTTGCACATCAAAAAACAACAGAGACACCCATGTTAATTTTGTGGTGGGTGTCTCTGTTAATTCTTTTCTGTTAATTCTTATAGTTTGGTGAAGGTTACGCTGGCGTTCGTGAACAGCATTGTTGTTGCACCTTCAAAGCCTGAGTCGGTTAACATGCTGAAATAAACCACTCCAGAGTTATTAGTTAACACATTAACTGAATCATTCACTTCAGTAGAGGTGAATGACTTAAGCGCATAAATACTTGAACTAGGATCACAGTCAGCTAAGCTTTCTACACCAATGTCACCTAACACTACGCTATTTTCGGAGTCTCGCATGTTGTTGCCAAAATCAACATTTAAGCGATAGTGGTTGTCATTGCTGACAATAATTGGCTCTGGTTTAGTCAAACTTAAACCTGCTTTAACAGCTACTGCATGAGGTGCACCTCCAATACCAAAACACTGATCGTTAACATTGCTAGCGATAGTGACATTAAAATCGGCTTGGTATTCGGTATTAGGGGATAATCCTTTGACGGGTTTAAAAAGCAGCATGCCAGTGTCATCACTGCGGTTATATGAATGCAATAGGTAGCCTACAATGTCTTGTTCACTCTGGTCTTTAACTGTAGCTCTCTCTCTGGCCATTAACTCCCAATCAAATTCTCTACCAATAGGATAATCGAAAAAGATAGCGGAAACGGAACTTTGTTTTTGGCTAAAGTCGATAGTTTCAGTAAAGCTATCGACGGATTTGTCAGATTCGTTGAAAGTAACAGATGCCGCAGTGAAATATATGCTTGTCGAACCTTCAAAGCCTGAATCAGTCATTAGAGTCAACCAAAGTACACCTTGAGAATCTGTGCTTACTTCAAATGGAACATCAGTGTTTGTTAGTTGTTTTATAGCGTATTTTTCTGATGATGGGTCGCAACTATCTAAACTGTTTTCCGAAATATCACCTAGCGCTATACCATCTAAGCCACTTTGAGTTTGTTGACCAAAGTCAGCATTAATACGGTAATGATTCTGATCATCTAATGCGCTCGTGATGGCTTGTGTTGTCAGGCCTGCTTTGACTGTTACCGCATGAGGGGAGCCGCCGATACCTGCACATTGATTGTTAACATTAGTAGCTAATCGGACGTCAAATGTTGCATTAAAATGAGTGTTTGGTTTTAGGTCATCAATCCTGTAAGTGATGTACATTTGAGTGTCATCACTTTTATTACTTGAATGCAAATAAAAACCTTTTGCAGAACTACCATCAGCCAGTGTAAAACTCTGTTCAGGAGTCGCAGTTAATTCCCATTCGCTTTCTCCGCCTTGAGGATAATCGGCAAAGCCTGATTGCCAACCTTCTGAGTTTTCGGAAAGCGTTGCGTTAAAGGAATTTACATACTCGTTGTTGCTGTCATCATCACTGTCACAAGCAGTAATGGCGAGCATCAAAAATGCACTTAATAACGCATTAGATTTTGATAACTTCATTTTATACCCTAAGTTTACTTTGAAGTTCGAGAGTATATATCTGATGAACCATCTAAAATGTTATCAAGTGTTACGTCTTCTGAGGCTGTTTGTACCAGAGGAAAGGGAAGAGGAGGTTAGGCAAAAAGTGAACTTTGTTGAAAAGAGTACTAATGGAAAAGAGAGCGAAGAAGTCGCTCTCAAGGTTACTTGTGTTGCTAACTAATTATTCTTCGACGTAAAAAGTTTTCTTAAACTTGATATTTTCAGTGCGATTACCCTGTTGAATATCAATGCTGAACTCAACTGGTTGATTGTCGTGATACTGTAATTGAGATAGATAATAGATAGCGTCCCCTTCAACGACCTGTTTGAAATCTAGCTGGATGTTTTGCCCAATTAGATTCTTGGCCTTACCTGAAATATATGCACGCTGCGCTTTGTCTTTATTTGTATTGTCCAACACAGAAATGTTAATCACTGCTTGGTACTTACTTCTTGTTAGACCGTATTGTCGAGCAACTTCAGGCTCTAAAAACGAGCTAGGAAACGCAATGTAATGGATATCCCAGTCGTTTTTAACAAACTTTTGTTCAGCTAAACTTGCGAAGCTAATAAAGATTAAAAAGAGTGTTGATATATATTTGACCATAGCTCCTCCTAAAATAGTGCTCTTAAAAGGTCTTGGAACAAGAACTGAACAAACTGTAAACCAATTAAAAATACAATCATGCTCAAATCTAAGCCGCCAATAGGAGGTATAAACTTACGAACAGGCGCTAATAATGGCTCAGTAAGTTGGTGTAACAACGCTTCGATTGGGTTATAACCTTGGCTAATCCAGCTTAGAATTGCACGTATAATCATTACCCAAAACATTAGACTAAAAACTTCTTTGACTACAGAAATCAAACTAGCAATAGCAATTTCTTGAGCTGGGAAGCCTTGCCCAAACATGAGCTGCAAAGTACTAATTTTGGCAAAGCCAATTAACAGCACCAATAAAACGCCTGCCCAGTCGATACCAGCAAAGCCAGGTATCACTCTGCGTAAAGGAACAACAATTGGATTTGTTGCTTTTACTACAAATTGACTTACTGGATTGTAGAAGTCGGCTCTAACAAGTTGTAACCAAACTCGCAAAATAGCGACCATCAAATAAAGATCGAAAAGGGTGCTTACTAAAAATTGTGTTGCTTGCATAACCTCAGGTTCCTGCTTAGTTATAATTTGCTCATTGCTTGGGCACGAGCAATTGCTGCGTCCAAAGCGTCAAAAGTAGTTTGTTGAAGTTCTTGTTGCTGAAAATGCTTAATTGCTTCTGCTGTTGAACCTCCTGGCGAAGTCACATTTAATCTGAGTTGCTCAAACGTCTCAGAAGAACTATTTGCCATAGTAGCTGCACCAAGTGCAGTTTGCATTACCATAGTTTTGGCTTGTTCAGAAGAGAATCCAAGTTGTTCAGCTTTAGCTGCCATATGCTCCATGAATAAGAAGAAATAAGCTGGGCCAGAACCTGAAACTGCCGAAATATCATCTATGCCAGATTCATTTTCTAACCAAACTACTTCACCCACTTTACTGAATATTGCTTGTGCAATCAGACGATCTCGTTCAATGGTTTCCTGACTAAAAGTTTGGTTAGTACCTGAGTACAAACCTGCAACACCTAAACCTACAAGAGAAGGAGTGTTTGGCATAGCTCTTATAAAACGTACTGGACCTATGATGTCAGTGTAGCTTTGCACTAATAAGCCTGCCGCTACAGTAATAACTAACTTTGAGCTGAAGTCTGCACCTTGGTCGACCAACTCTTGCAATAGTGCTTTCATCATTTGTGGCTTTACACCTAAAATAATGATATCTGCTTTGGCAATAGCTTCTAAGTTGGTAAGTTCAGTATTAACGCCAAACTGTTGTCTCAAAGCTTCTTGTTTTTCTTTACTGCGATTGGTTGCAATGATTTCTTCTGGTTTTACACCACTTTTAACCATGCCACCTAAAATTGCACCAGACATGTTACCTGCACCGATAAAGGCAAAGGTTAAATCTGCAATAGGCGAGTTATTCAATTTCTAGCTCCAAAAATATCTGTGCCAATTCTTACCATAGTGCTACCACAAGCTATCGCGGTTTTCATATCTTGGCTCATGCCTAATGATAGCGTATCTATTTGATTATATTGTTGCTGTAATGACAAATAACAAGCACGCATCGCATTAAATTCTCGTTCTAATTTTGTGTTATCTTCGTATTTGTCAGGTATTGCCATTAAACCTCGTAGCTGAATATTCGGCAATTCGGTTAATTGCTGAGCAAAGGCTTCCACGTCTTCTAGTAAAACGCCTGATTTAGTGTCAGAACGAGAAATGTTTACTTGAATAAGTACATTAATGGTTTTGTTTAACTCTTGGCAATGTTGTTCAAGTCGTTTTGCTATTTTTATTCTGTCCAAACTGTCTACCCATTGACAGCTTTGACAGATCATTTTGGTTTTATTGCTTTGAATTGGACCGATGTAATGCCATTGGATGTCAACTAGATGACTTAATTGTTGTGATTTATCTGCTAACTCTTGCGCATAGTTTTCACCAAAAATGCGCTGACCTGCTTCATAAGCTGCTAACACCAACTCAACTGGTTTGGTTTTACTTACCGCCATTAATTCTACTTCTGCTTTATTTCGATCAATTAATTGGCAGGCTTTATCAATATTATCTTGGGTATTTTCGAGCCGATTTGCTATGTTATGTATATCTTTGTTTTTTGACATAAAAATTGTCATCTGATCAGGTTTATTACTTATGGATATTACCGAACTTTTAGCCTTTAGCGTACAACACAATGCCTCTGACTTACATCTTTCTGCGGCGACACCGCCAATGATCAGGGTAGATGGTGATGTAAGAAGGATTAATGTTCCCGAGTTTGATGCCAAACAAGTTCAGTCATTAATTTATGACATTATGAACGATAAGCAACGTAAAGAATATGAAGAAAACTTGGAAACCGACTTTTCTTTTGCTGTTCCTGATTTAGCCCGTTTTCGTGTTAATGCTTTTAACACCGATAGAGGCCCTGCTGCAGTATTTAGAACAATTCCATCAGAAGTGCTTACATTAGAACAAATCAACGCGCCTGCTATTTTTAAAGAAATCTCGGATAATCCAAGAGGATTGGTATTGGTTACGGGCCCTACAGGCTCAGGTAAGTCGACTACTCTAGCGGCGATGATTGATTACATCAACGCCAACCGCCACGACCATATTTTAACGATTGAAGACCCAATCGAGTTTGTTCACAAAAGTAAACAAAGTTTAATTAGTCAGCGTGAAGTTCATCGTGATACCCACAGCTTTTCAAATGCTTTACGTTCTGCTTTGAGGGAAGATCCTGATGTTATCTTAGTAGGCGAATTACGTGATTTAGAAACTATTCGTTTGGCTATGACTGCGGCGGAAACTGGGCATTTAGTTTTTGGTACACTTCATACAACCTCAGCACCTAAAACAATAGACCGTATTATCGATGTATTTCCAGGTGAAGAAAAAGCTATGGTTCGCTCTATGTTATCTGAGTCACTTAGAGCTGTTATTTCTCAAACACTTTGTAAAAAGCAAGGCGGTGGGCGAGTTGCAGCGCACGAGATCATGATAGGGATCCCAGCGATTAGAAACTTAATCCGAGAAGATAAAGTTGCGCAGATGTACTCATCTATTCAGACTGGTGCAGCTTACGGTATGCAAACGCTAGATCAGTGTTTAGCTGAGCTTAAAACAAAAGGCGTCATTTCTGAGTCTGAAGCGGCAAATAAGGCAGTAGATAAAAAAGCATTTGCAACCGGAGCGACAGGAGGAAGCGCTCATTCATCGTTTGGCTCAGGTCAATCAAGTACGCCTAGTGATTTTGATAGTGGTTTTTAGTGGGAGGCGCTATGCAAACTCAAGATATATTTAACAAAATGGTAGAACTAAGCGCTTCAGACTTGTTTGTTACAGAAGGCTTACCTATCTCAGTAAAGTTGCACGGTGAACTAACGCCTATTTATGAACAAACTTTGAGTTCTCAGCAAGCCGCAGACATAGTTCATTCATGTATGTCTGACAAACAAAAGCAAGAATTTGAAACAACGAGAGAGTGCAACTTTGCTATCGCAAACGATGCTGGACGTTTTCGTGTTTCAGCGTTTTGGCAAAGAGACAAGGTTGGTATGGTAGCACGTCGAATTGTTACTGAAATACCAAAAGCAGAGTCGTTAGGTTTACCTGAGACACTGAAAGAAGTGATCATGAGTAAACGTGGACTTGTGCTATTTGTTGGTGGCACCGGTACTGGTAAATCGACCAGCCTTGCGGCTTTATTAGGTCATAGAAATGAGAACTCAAAAGGTCATATTTTAACGATTGAAGATCCGATTGAGTTTGTTCATCAGCATAGAAATTGTATTGTTACTCAAAGGGAAGTTGGTATAGATACCCCGTCATTTGAGTCTGCACTTAAGAGTTCATTGCGACAAGCGCCTGATGTGATTTTGATTGGTGAAATTCGCTCACAAGAAATCATGGAATATGCACTTTCATTTGCTGAAACAGGTCACTTATGTGTAGCTACATTGCACGCTAATAATGCCAACCAAGCAATAGATCGTATTATGCATCTGGTGCCAAAAGAATTGCATGAAAAGTTAAAATTCGACTTAGCGTTGAACTTAAAAGCAATTGTCGCTCAGCAATTAGTACCGACTGTGGATGAAACTGGTAGAGCTGCAGCGATAGAGATTTTGTTAAATTCACCTATGGTTGCAGAACTTATCAAGCAAGGTGAAATTTCTGGCATCAAAGAAGTGATGGAAAAGTCAAAAGAAATGGGGATGCAAACGTTTGATCAAGCCTTATTTGACTTGTACAAAGCTGGCAAGATCACTTACGACAATGCCCTTCATCACGCAGATGCGCCAAACGATTTGAGACTAAAAATTAAGTTAGATAGTAATGATGCTGGTGGTTCAGGGGCTTTATCCGGTGTTACAGTTGATGGTTTGTAATTGATGTAAGCCTTAAGAAGTATTGAACAATAAAAAAGAGTGCTGATGTTAAGCACTCTTTTTTATTTTGGCTTAAGCTTAGGTCCTGAAATTAATTCAGGATGACCTACTTAACGAGATCCTGAAATGAACTCAGGATGACCTACTTGACGAGATCCTGAAATGAATTCAGGATGACCTACTTGACGAGATCCTGAAATGAATTCAGGATGACCTACTTGACGGTCACTTACAGCAGAATTCTGTTTTTCTTAACTCTTTGTTTTTTCATCAACTCAGGAGAAGTATTCATACGAATAAGTACTTCTTCAGTGATATCAACAACTTCACCAACACCTATTACACTCCAAAGCTTTTCTTCAAGCTCTTTAGCTCTGTGTATTGCGTAGTGGCCAACATAATTGAGTTCTTTAGCAACAAAGTCCATGTCTGGGCGTCCTGTTCTAGACAGGTAAATGCGGTAAACCAGTAAACAGTCATTTTCAATGCCAGATTCTATAAACTGCTTTTTGATTTGCGCTGATGCAAACTGTTGTTCATATTGACTGACAAAAGCAACATATTCTTGTTCTTGATTAAACTTATAACGAACATAGAGATCCATATATTTAGGTCTATCTGTTCTATTCATATTGTTTAACTCAGGAGCAAAAATCGAACTTACCGCATTGTCTTTCAGTAATGGGTATAAGGAAGCATCGGCCGAGGACGGTTTAAACTTTTTCAGCAAATGAACTAGGGTATTTCGCTCTTGACTGGTACCAATGGTATTGACTTTTAATCTGCTTGATTCCTTTGAAAAATACATAGGCATATGGTTGATGCTTTTTGCTGTTAAATTTCGCAAACAGTTAGAAAGGCCAGGGTAGCGACTTTCCATTTTGGCAGGTGTTAATTTAGACTTGTTTTGCTGGATTAATTTTCTAAAGAAAGGTTTAGCACTGTGCTTAGGATCCTTATCAGTTGCACGTAAGTTCATCACCGTCTTTGATTTAGAAATAGCCATAATTTCGTATGACAAATGACGCAACTTAAAAGCCTTAGTTATTTTCTGCAAGTCAGGCATGGTCAATTTGATAACTTGACCTTTTTTATAATCCCCAGGTTGATCTAATACAACCTGTAAACCTTGGGTGGAGAAGTCACGGGTTGTGCCTGTATCATTTGGAGTGTCAGGGTGCTTTTTGCCAACTTCTTGTTCTACTTCCACTTTAGTTTTGTATAAATATCTATCTTCTGAGCGCAAATTAACGTAATCAATAGTCTCGATATTGATCGTGATATAACGTTTTAATTTAGGATGCCCGAACTTTTTAAGCGCTTGAACTTGAGATTTGTCCCACTGATTATGCTTTTGATACTCAGCACTGAATGTTTTTCCTTCAAGTGGCGTAAGCAAAGCGACATATTTGAGGTCTTTTAACATCGCTTTTACTTTAGGCGAAGGCGGTTGGTTGAGTTTTTTAATCTCTGGGTCTGCACTATCGGGCACTGACAACGGGATATATGCATTACTCTCGTCAGTTTCTACAATTTGCAATTTATAGGTTTGCCAACTTGGCTTGCTGCTACCAAAACCTATAAACAACTCTTTAAGTTCTAAATCTTGCTGTAATTCTTCCGTGGTCGCAGTGTAAAAATATAAACGACCAGCTTTAGCGTGGGTAAAACAGAATAGGGTTGTTTCTTTAATTTCTTTATCGGAATTAACAATTTGTTCAATGCGCTGTTCACTTAAAACCTGTTGCAGTACCAAGGCTTTATTTTCGTCACTGAAAAAGCCCAAATTTGCTCGATTGTTTTCGGTCGCCAGAGCCATAGTTGGTAATAGGCGATCTTTAACCTGACGCATAAATACGGGCAGAGTATTCGTTCTTGGTAAATAATACTGCTCGAAACTCTTAATGATAATAGCATCGAGTGTATTGTCTAAATTGACTTTATAGCGGCGCTTATTGCCGTTGATAAAGTTTTCAAGAAAATCGTCAAATGAGTTAACGTCTTCTAGGAAAGTACGCTTCATTCTAATGTAATTGAAATTGCTGTCAGCACTTTCAATGCCCACAATTTCATATTGAATACCGTCTTTTAAACCAAGTTCGTATTCGTCTTCCAAACCTGTTAGATACAGAGCGAGTTTTTGGCCTATAGCGACTTCTTTGGTAACAGGTATTTTAACTTTCGCGCCGCTTATTGATAGATCGCTCGTGCTAGCTTTTAACACATTACCAATACCAAATTGTAGTTCAACGTTGATACTGAAGTTCATTCGTTCTTCATGACGAATGCCATACTGGGTAAAGTAAACTGTATTGACGCCAAATTCTGAAACAACTTTTTCAGTTTCTGGTTTTTCGGCTTGCACAGGCTCCGTCAGATTTTTGTTGCTTACCTGTTTGTTCTTCTCGGCAATTCTTTGTTCTTGCTCTTTTTTATGCAGAACTCGGTTATTGTTTTCTGCTGCCATCACAGACTCAAATACGCCAACGGTATATCGACCAAATTTAGCTAACTGCTGCTCAAATATATCTTTGGCTAAGTCATCTAAATAATGGACTTGTCCTTTATGCTCGTAAGCAAAAGGCTCACCTTGAACATGACCTCTAAGGTCAATTTGACGGCTACTTGGTTGGGCTAAGCGTTTTAGTTCCATTTTTATCAAGAACTGTTTGGCTTTAGGGACGTCAGCGGTGGCGGCTTTAAATTGGGGATCAAAGTCAGGCTCGCTTACCGCGGACTTTAATTCTTCAATAATGTCTTTGAAATCTTGTAAATCCGCTGACATCGACTACTACTTCCCCAAAATTAATTATCGTTTTTCTGTTTTGTTTAAAAATAAAAGCTTAATATTGTCAATAATATAAGAGTCAGAGGCTGTTTGTCTTTCAATATCTGAAAGATAAACAATCTTTACACTTTAGCTAGTGGCGCAAAAACTCAAAAAGTTGACTTTTTTTAGTGTGTTGACACAACTAAGCAACACCTAAACAAGTAATAAGCAACTAATATGCCACAGAAAGTAAATGACAGGAATAAAAATGGCAAAATCTAAAATTGCATATGTATGTAGTGACTGTGGTGCAGAATTTCCCCGCTGGCAAGGACAGTGCACAGAGTGTGGCGCTTGGAATACAGTTTCTGAATTTAGGGTAGCTCCTAAGTCTAATAAAGCAGCCAGTCGCTTCGAAGGTTACGCAGGGCAGGTCGATAATAAAGTACAAACATTAGATAAGATTGATTTACAGGAACTACCAAGATTCACTAGTGGCTTCAAAGAGTTAGATAGAGTATTAGGTGGCGGTATTGTTCCTGGCTCTGCTATTTTGATCGGTGGTAGTCCAGGAGCTGGTAAAAGTACATTGTTACTACAAACTATGTGCTATTTAGCTGAGTCTATGTCGACACTGTATATAACGGGTGAAGAAAGTTTACAGCAAGTAGCTATGCGAGCAAGTAGATTGGGTTTACCTACCAATAAATTAAACGTACTAGCTGAAACTAATGTGGAAGCAATTTGTACTCATGCGCAAAATCTCAAACCTGCGATCATGGTTGTTGATTCTATCCAAGTTATGCATGTACTAGATGTTCAGTCTGCTCCTGGTAGTGTTTCTCAAGTTAGAGAAGGTGCCGCATATTTAACTCGCTTTGCTAAACAAAATAATATAGCCGTTATTATGGTTGGTCATGTAACCAAAGATGGAACGTTAGCTGGACCTAAGGTTCTTGAACATTGTATTGACGCAAGCGTAATGCTAGATGGAGATGCTGATGGGAGGTTCAGAACTTTACGAGGCCACAAGAACCGCTTTGGTGCGGTTAATGAGCTTGGAGTATTTGCTATGACAGAGCAAGGCCTTAAAGAAGTTAATAACCCTTCGGCCATTTTCCTCAATCGAGCCGAAGGTGAATCTGCAGGCAGCTCCGTTATGGTCTTGTGGGAAGGTACAAGACCTTTGTTAGTCGAAATACAAGCTTTGGTTGATCACTCGCAACTAGGTCACCCAAGAAGGGTAGCCGTTGGCTTGGAACAAAATAGACTGGCAATGTTATTAGCTGTTTTGCACCGCCATGGCGGTTTAATGCTAGGTGATCAGGACGTATTTGTGAATGTTGTTGGTGGTGTAAAAGTTGCCGAAACGAGTGCCGACTTAGCTTTATTGTTGTCTATGGTTTCAAGTTTTAGAGATTCTCCGTTGGACAAAGAATTGGTCGTTTTTGGTGAAGTGGGATTAGCTGGTGAAATTAGGCCAGTACCAAGCGGTCAAGAACGACTAAAAGAAGCGGCAAAGCACGGCTTTAAAAAAGCCATAGTGCCTAAATCTAATATGCCAAAAGAACCGATCCCAGGAATGAAAGTAATTGGCATCACACGTCTATCTGAAGCATTAGAACAATTGTAATTTTTTTTTGAGATTAGGGTAAAAATATTTAGATTATGCTGAGGTTGAGAGAATTTTTTACCCATCTCACTGTTAGATGACAAAAATTTACATTATGTTGAAACTGTCACTTGCCGCAGTAATTTAATTAATTACTTTAAAATGAAAAATTACTATGGTAGAACACCTAACCCGATTAACTTTAATGCGACTGTTAATCCACACTTAAGTACAAAGTTTTGTATAAAAAATAACAACAAAATAACAATAAAAATAGTTAGGAAAACTACAGATAAATGGGAAATCTAAATGAATATAAAAATGTTTAAACTTTCTGCGATACCAGCAGCTGTTTTATTAACATTATCGGGTTGTAGTGATAATGACCCTTATGTTGCTCCAGATGTACCGCCTACAGCAGACGATGTAATGTTAGATACTGCCAAACAATGGGTTCCTGTATCAGGTACTTTGTTAGGTAGTGACACTAACGGTGATACATTAGCTTACAGCTTTTCTGAAAATGGCGAAGCGGTGAGTGCAGTAAATGGCGTTTATACCTTTAGCCACGGTTTGTTGACTTTGTCTGGTAGCGAATTCGAATATACTTCTATCTCAGGTCAAGACACTGCAATTGCTTACACTGTAACGGCAAATGGCGCATCGGCTTCAGCTTCGATAAATATCGTGAATGTTGCAAACGATCCGCTAGCATATCAGCAATGGCACCTTCGTAATGTTGGCCAAAAAGCATACTCGCTAAGTGACGAAATGAAGCAAGGATTAGTTGATGCTGGCTTTAACACACAAGAGCAAGCAGATGCTATTTTTGCAGAACAAGAAGCTACTGAGCTAGTTGCTGGCGAAGATATGAATGTTGCAGCTGCTTATGCTCAAGGTGTAACAGGTGCTGGTGTTACAGCTGTTGTTGCCGATTCTGGTATGGAAATTCGTCATGAAGATTTGATCGACAATGTTCTACCGAATCGCTCTTTGAACTTAGATGAATCAGTACTTGATAGAACTGACCCAACTAGCCTTTCTAATAGCGGTGATCACGGTACTAGTGTTGCTGGCTTAATTGCAGCAAAAGGTTGGAACGGTAAAGGTGGCCGAGGCGTGGCTCCTGATACAGGTCTTATTGGTATGAACTACCTAGGTAGTGGCAAGATTAGCCAAGCAGATCTTTTAGTTCATGGCTTCCCTGGCAGTGGTATTTCTACTGACGAAGAAATTTCAGCATTTAACCGCAGTTACGGTATTACCTATCCGGGCTTTATTGCTTACTCTGTGTTAGATGAAGAAATTGAGTCTTATCCAAACCTTACTTTGCGTGGCGGTAAAGGTGCTCTAAACATTAAGTCTAGTGGTAATGCCTTTAGAAACGATGGCTTAGAAGCGTCTTTATGTAGTGACAATGGTGCAAATAGCATGGGATTAACCTGTTATAACGGTGCATTTGAGCCTAGCCAAGCTCATCCATATTATTTGAGCATTGCCGCAGTTAATGCCAATGGTCAGCATACTAGTTATTCAACAGCAGGTGCCAACTTAATGGCGTCAGCTCCTGCAGGTGAATTTGGTCGCTATGCTCCAGCTATGGTTACTACGGACCAAATGACTTGTATTAATGGTTATTCTGGTTTCAATGGCGGAACTATAAGCTTCTTTGCTTCAGTGATTAATGCTGATTTTGCTGAGAGCCAATTTCCTTTCAATTACCCAGGACATCCTGAGAACGCAAATTGTAATTACACTTCAACCTTTAATGGTACTTCTTCAGCTGCGCCAAATGCATCAGGTGTTGTTTCATTAATTTTATCGGCAAACCCGGAACTAACTTGGCGTGATGTTCGTCATATTATTGCGAACACAAGTACTATAATTGATGTAGAAGATGAAGTTGTAGAGTTAACGGTTGGTGAAGGAACATTTGCAGCTCACGATGGTTGGGTTGAAAATGCAGCTGGTTATAGCTTCAACAACTTATATGGCTTTGGTCGAGTTGATGCTGGTGCGGCGGTTGAAATGGCACTGAACTATTCTGCAGATCTTGGTGAACAAGTGATCACAGATTGGCAAGGCTTTGGTTCTACTGCTGGTGAAGCTGCAATGACTGCAAATATTCCAGACAATAGTGCAGCAGGTGTTACTCAAGAAATTGAAGTGACAGAAGATGTTATTATTGAAGGTATGCAATTTGAATTTGATGTTAGCAATGAACATATGGGCTTTATCTTGAATGGCAGTTTAATAACGTCAGCTGGTCACGATTTAGCGCTTGAAGTGACTTCACCTTCTGGTACTAGAAGTGTGTTGCTTTCTTCTAAACAAGCACTACTTGACGCGTCATTCAGTTTTTATAATGGCTATAGCGTAAGTTACATTATGGACGGTGGTGTATTCCTTTCGAATGCATTTTACGGTGAGAATGCCAAAGGTACTTGGACTATTAGAGCTTTAGATACAGGTAATACAAATATTGAGTTTTCAAACGCTGAAGGTGCTATTTATGGTGCAACTGGTTTAATCAATAACCCTGTAGAAAGTGTGTTGGAAGGTGTATCTCTTAGAGCATTCGGACGCGCAGCGCAATAGAAGGATAATGTAATGAAATTAAATAAATTAATGATGTTAACGGCTGCTGTGTTTTTATCTGGTACAGCACAAGCTAATGTAGTCGATAAAGAGTTCGGCGTTGAGCAGAAGCTTACTATGACTAAAAAAACTGTGGCTAGTAAAGCTGTGGCTTCTGAGTTAGGCCTATTTAAAGTTGAATCTTCACTAACAAGTGTGCCGTCTTCAATTGCTTCTGCGACTGGTCTGGTTGCAAACAAAGGTGAAATGGCAATAGTAGCCAAAGCTGATGATTCTGCATCTGATATTGTTGGTAAAGGCAGTGTTGTTAGAAACACGCTAACAAATGAACTAACAACGTTAACTGGTAATATTACAGTTCTACTAAACAATAATGCTAGTGCGTCGCAAGTAGCGGCTGCATCTGGTATGGAAGTAGTTTCAACATTCCCAGGAACAGATATTGTTATTTTAAAAGCGGTAGAAGGACAAGACTTAGTTGAAGCGTTTGATGCGTTGAGAGAGTCTGGTTTGACTGTTGAAAGCCGTGTAGAAGTAACAGAAACAATGTATAAGGCGAGATAATAAAACTGAACTAAATAGTTTTATCTCTTTAAGCTTGTAAAAGCACCACCTAGCAGGTGGTGCTTTTTTATTTAGGATGGCTAAGGTTTTCGAGATTTCGGTGCAACAAGTCTTCGCTACCAACATTTAATTCAATCAGCCGTTTTAAATGGCTAGCGCTTTCCAACTCCATTTTCAGACAAACAATACCAATTGCATTTTGTTCAATATGAGCAATTTCACCGTCAAACTCTATGGTTACCTCTACACCACCTAGTTCGAATGACAAATTGCAAGGGTCTCCTAACGAGATTTCAGCACTGGCTGGAACATCGATAAGCGCACCTTTTAATGACAAGTCAATCAACTTGGTGGGAAACATTTGTCCTTTTATTTCCAATGAAGCAGGTGTAGTAAAAACTATACGAGTAAATTTTCGTTTATCTTCCATTTTCAACCTCAGACCAATTTAAAATTATTACGCTAGTGTCTTTTCTTTTAACTGATAAAAGAGAAGTACACTTTAATTATAGAATGAAGCGTAGAATTTAAATTGCAACAAAAAGAGATTTTTCAGCAATAAAAAAGGGACGTTTAACGTCCCTTAAAATTTACAAGCTTAACGCTTATTTCAATCGCTTATATTTGATGCGACGAGGTTCGGCAGCTTCAGCACCGTAAGTCTTTTTCAACCACTCTTCATAGTCAGAGTAGTTACCTTCGAAGAACTCAATTTTACCTTCGTCTCTGTAGTCTAAAATATGGGTTGCAATTCTATCTAAGAACCATCGGTCGTGCGAAATAACCATTGCAGAGCCTGGGAACTCTAACAATGCATTTTCTAGTGCACGTAATGTTTCTACGTCCAGGTCGTTAGTTGGCTCATCCAGTAACAATACGTTGCCACCAGCCTTTAATAGTTTAGCTAAATGAACTCGGTTTCTTTCACCACCTGACAGTTCACCAATACGCTTTTGCTGATCGGAACCTTTAAAGTTAAAGCGACTAACATACGCTCTCGCTTGTACTTCATAGTTACCAACTTGGATAAGGTCACTACCTTCTGAGATCTCTTCAAATACAGTATTGCTGTCATTCATACTATCTCTGAACTGGTCTACTGACGATAAGCTCACAGTGTCGCCAACAGTCACATTACCTGAATCAGCGCCTTCAGCACCTGAAATCATCTTGAATAGGGTAGATTTACCAGCACCGTTAGGACCTATGATCCCTACAATGCCACCTTTTGGTAGATTGAAAGATAAATCATCGATAAGTACGCGGTCACCAAAACCTTTGCTGATATTTTCGACTTCGATAACTTTATCACCCAGTCTAGGACCTGGTGGAATATATAATTCATTTGTTTCGTTACGCTTTTGATAATCAGAGTTTTGCATCTCTTCAAAGCGAGCCATACGAGCTTTAGATTTAGCTTGTCTACCTTTAGGGTTAGTACGAACCCACTCAAGTTCTTGTTGAATTGATTTTTGGCGTGACTTTTCAGCTCTTTCTTCTTGCTTAAGGCGAACATCTTTTTGTTCTAACCAGCTAGAGTAGTTACCTTCCCAAGGAATGCCTTCACCACGGTCTAGTTCTAAGATCCAGCCTGCCACGTTATCTAAGAAGTAACGGTCGTGGGTAATAGCTACTACAGTACCTTCGTACTCGTGCAAGAAGCGTTCTAACCAAGCAACAGATTCTGCATCTAAGTGGTTGGTTGGTTCGTCGAGTAACAACATATCAGGTTTGTCTAGCAATAAACGACAAATCGCAACACGACGTCTTTCACCACCTGATAAATGTTCAATTTTTGCATCCCATTCAGGTAAACGAAGCGCGTCTGCAGCAATTTCCAGTTGGTTTTCTAAGTTGTGACCATCTTTAGCTTGAATAACTGCTTCTAGTTCGCCTTGCTCTTTAGCTAGTGCATCAAAGTCTGCGTCTTCCATTGCGTATTCTGCGTAAACTTCGTCAAGGCGAGTCAGTGCAGTTTTAACGTCAGCAACAGCTTCTTCAACAATTTCACGAACCGTTTTGTTTTCATCTAATACCGGCTCTTGCGGTAAATAACCGATATTAACATCAGCCTGTGGCTTTGCTTCACCTTCAAATTCTGTATCAACACCAGCCATAATACGCAACAGGGTTGATTTACCTGCACCGTTTAGACCTAATACGCCAATTTTGGCACCTGGGAAGAAACTGAGTGAAATGTCTTTTAAGATCGTGCGCTTAGGTGGAACTACCTTGCTGACACGATTCATCGAGAAAATAAACTTATCTGGAAGAACTGCCATGAAAATATGCCTATAAAAATAGCTATGGATTAATAGAGCGATATTGTAGGTTGTCAACAGCTTATGCGTCAACGGATTGCAGGGCGTTGTGATAAAAAAACGACAAACAAATACGCTTTGTTTGTCGTTGCTTGGTTTAGGCTTACAGGATTAAATTAATGAGTTAAACAACTGTTCAAATTTGTCTAAGCCTTCGTTAAGTACTTCATCTTCAATTGTCAATGCTGGTAAGAAGCGAATAACATTGCCGTAGAAGCCACAAGCTAACAATACCAATCCTGCGTCTTTTGCACCTGCAATGATTGCTTGTGTTAATGCTGTGTTTGGTTGTTTTGCATCGCCATTTTCAATCAGCTCTAAAGCCACCATTGCACCTTGATTACGAACATCTAAAATTAATTCTGGGTGCGTTTCTTTTAATGCTGATAAACGTTGGTTGAAGATATCACCGATGCGATTCGCTCTATCAACAAGTTGCTCTTGTTCAATAATGTCTAATACTGCTAATGCTGCTGCACAAGCTACAGGAGAGCCACCATAAGTACCTCCTAAACCACCTGGGTTAGGTGCATCCATAACTTCTGACTTACCTACTACCGCAGCGATAGGGAAACCTCCAGCTATACCTTTAGCCATTGTCATTAAGTCAGGCTCTACGTCTGAGTATTCAAATGAGAACATTTTACCCGTTCTCGCAAAACCAGTTTGAATCTCGTCCGCGATTAATAAAATGCCATGACGGTCACACAACTGACGTAATGCTTGTAAAAACTCCGCTGGGGCTTGATAGAAACCGCCTTCACCTTGAACTGGCTCAACGATAATTGCAGCTGTATCTTCCGGTGCAATGTCTACTTTAAACAGGTTTTCCAGCGCTTGCAGCGACTGTTCAACCGTGATGCCGTGACACTCAATAGGGAATGGGGCATGGAAAATGTCGCCAGGGAAGGGGCCAAATAAGTTTTTATAAGGCGTGATCTTACCCGTTAATGCCATTGCTAAGTTAGTACGGCCATGGAAGCCACCGTTGAATGCGATAACACCGCGACGACCTGTTTTAGCTCGTGCGATTTTTACACAGTTCTCTACCGCTTCAGCACCAGTTGAAACAAAGATAGCTTTTTTTTCTGAATTACCAGGAGCAATTGCCGTTAATTTTTCTGCAAGCTCAACAGCAACTTCATAAGGATTAACCATTACGCAAGTGTGGCTAAATTTTTCAATTTGCGTTTTTACTGCTTCGATGACTTTTGGATGGCTATGACCAGTGTTACATACAGCGATACCTGTGCCAAAATCTATGTAGCGGTTACCTTCAACATCCCATATTTCAGAGTTTAATGCTTTTTCAACATATACAGGATATACATTGCCTTGACCGCGAGCGATAACTTGGTTTTTTCTATTTTGTAATTCTAGGTTTGTTGTCATTGTTTTTCTTTCTCTTTTAATCTTCGAGCGTACAACATTGGGGGGAGGGCGCTATAAACGCCTAAATGCCACCCATGCATAAATATTTTAATTCTGTGTAATCATCTAAGCCGTATTTAGAACCTTCACGACCACTGCCTGATTGTTTAACGCCACCAAAAGGGGCTGCAGCGTTAGAAATAATGCCTTCATTAACTCCTACCATGCCGAATTTAAGACCTTCAGAGACACGCCATACACGACCTATATCTCTAGAGTAGAAATATGCAGCTAAGCCAAACTCGGTATCGTTGGCTATATCAATAACTTCTTCTTCAGTATCAAAGCTGATGATTGGTGATACAGGGCCAAAAATTTCGTTTTTAGCAATTGGCATGTCATTGCTAACATTGCTAAGAACTGTTGGTTCATAGAAACAATTACCTTGTTTGCTGATATGTCCACCCAGTTCTACTTTCGCACCTTGTTGCACAGAATCTAAAACTAATCGGTCAACATCAGCAGAAGCTTTTTCAGAGATCATTGGACCAATGTTTACTCCTTCGCTTAAGCCATTACCTAGGTTCAGTTGTTTGACTGCTTCAATAAACTTTTTGGTGAACTCTTGCTTGATGCCAGCTTGAACAAAAATTCGATTAGTACAAACACAAGTTTGACCAGCATTTCTGTACTTAGATGCTAATGCGCCTTGTACAGCAGCATCTAGATCCGCATCATCAAATACTATAAATGGCGCATTCCCGCCTAACTCCATTGATACTTTCTTTACTGTTGTTGCACACTGCGCAATAAGTTGCTGACCAACACGAGTAGAGCCTGTGAAAGTAAACTTGTCTACGTCAGGATCTTGAGTTAACACTTCACCAATTCCATGAGCGTCGTCGCCTACTACAATGTTGAAAACACCAGCAGGTATGCCTGCACGCTCAGCGAGTTCCGCCATAGCTAGTGCTGAAAGAGGAGTCTGTGAAGCTGGACGGCCAACAAAAGTGCAACCTGCTGCAAGCGCTGCAGCGGCTTTACGTGCAATCATTGCATTGGGGAAGTTCCACGGAGTTATTGAGGCCACAACTCCAACTGGCTGTTTCAATACAACAATACGCTTGTCACCTGTTGGTGCTGGAATAGTATCGCCGTAAACGCGTTTACCTTCTTCTGCAAACCATTCGATGTAAGATGCGCCGTATGCGATTTCTCCTTTTGCTTCGGCTAAAGGCTTGCCTTGCTCCATTGTTAAAATAAGGCCTAAGTCATCTTGGTGTTGCATCATTAAATCAAACCATTTGCGCATCAAAGCCGCACGCTCATTAGCTGATTTTTGTGACCATATTTTAAATGCAGCTCTTGCTGATTTTACTGCTAGTTTAGCTTCACTTGGTGTTGCATCAGAAACGTTCGCTATGGTTTGACCATCTGCTGGGTTGATAATATCAATTTGCTTTTCGCTAGCGTGCCAGCTGCCGTTGATATATGAATGCGTTCTCAATAGTTGTGGATCGTTAAGTTGGATCATAAAGCACCTTTTATAAAGCTTTGCTCTGGTATAGAGGCATTGAATATCAAATTAAAACCATGTTAAATACAAAACTTTAAACATAAAGTTTGATGTTGGTAAAACAATGTATAAGCAGTCTATTATTCCTAAGCCAGTTTCAGAATTTGATCTTAGATTACTCAGAGTTTTTGTTGCTGTGGTAGAGCATAGTGGCTTTTCCGCAGCAGCAACCGCTTTAGGGATAACTCGCTCTACGGTTAGTGTTCATATGTCGAACTTAGAAACTCGATTAGGGCTCAAGTTATGTAACAGAGGTCGCTCAGGATTTTCATTAACGGCTGATGGACAGTCGGTCTATCACGCTGTAGTAGAGTTGTTTTCTTCTTTTGATGATTTCTCATTGTTGGTGCAATCGTTGGGAAAAGAATTGGGTGGGGAGCTAGTGATCTTGTGTGCAGATCAATTGGATCAAAAAAAGCAAAGGAAGCTAGGTCAGGTTATCGCACAACTGCAGGAACAAGCACCTAAACTCCAGTTAGTACTCGATGGCGATACTATTTCGAATATAGAACAGAGTTTACTGAATGATAAAGCTCATATCGGCATTTACCCAAGGTATAAGGATATAGATGGTTTGAACTATCAGCAGATCTTTAGTGAAAGTATTTATCTTTGTTGTGCTAGTAATCATCCATTTTTCAATTTAACAGATAGTCAAATAGACCAAGCCGAGCTTGCACAAGCTAATGCTATTCATCCAGGTATAGATATAGACCAAACAGGTCGAGAGCAACTGGGTAGATTAAACTTGTCAGCTAAGTCGTATCAGTTTGATACACGTAAAGCTATGGTGTTATCAGGTAAGTTTATAGGTTACTTACCGCAAAGCTTTATTCAACAAGAACTAAACTCTGGAGAGATGCGTATCATCAAGCCAAGTGTTTGTCACTATGAGTTCTGTTTATCTATGGTTAATAAGCGAGCTGCGCGTGAAATTCAAAAGGTTGAGCTTGCTAAAAGTGTTATTTCATCTGTGTTTCAGGATGACCAAACAAAGAAATAAAAGCGGCTCTCTAATAAGGTAGCCGCTCAATTAAAATAAGATTTAGAAAGTTCGAGAAACAGAAACGACGAAGCGAGTGTCTGCAACATCAACGTCATCCATATCAGTACTAATGACTGCAGCTGAAACATCGAAGCCATTGAATGTTTTAGCTATGGTCGCGCTGTAATCTAAGTAATCATCACCTAGTGCGTCGTCACCGATAGAATAACCAGCTTGCAAGGTTAACCCGTAGTCGTTTGCTAACTCAATATCGTAAGCACCGCTTACGTATGTAACAGACTCGTCTGTATTTGCATAGTCAGGAGCATAACCAAGGGTACCAGTAAATGCACCAAAGTAGCCGTTTAGAATGATCTCTCCGTAGTCAGCGTCAATGTCGTCTTGATAAGTATAATAAACGTAACTAACATCCCACTTGTCGGCTGCATAACCTAGGTAGTAATCAATTTCAACATCTGCATCGTCGCCGAAATCAACGTTAGATGCCCATACGCCAACAAAAAAGCCATTCTCATTCGCGTAGTCTACGCTAATTTGAGCTGCTGGGCCTTCATCAGATTGGCTTACACCACGGAACACGTAATCAGACGTTAGAGTGCCTGTTACACTGACTTCTGCGGCAACATAAGAAGAGCTGCAGATAGCTAGTGCAAGTAAAGATTTTGTAAGTAGTTTCATTAATTTTCCCTGTCGTTATTAAAATTAATAGCAAGTGACCTAATGCTGTTTCTTTGTTAAGTCTTTAACTCTATTGAGAAAAGCCACCTAACAAATTATATAGCACAATGGGCAAAAGCGAGAACTCAATATAATTGAAAAATCACTTGGGGTATTACACACGATCGGGGGGGAGAATCTCGTTGGCTAAAATTTAACTTGTGAAAGTAACAAAAAGGCAGCTTATTTCGCTGCCTTTAACTACTTTTGTCTTTGTTCTACTCAATCTCTGTATTGGACTCCTGGAAGGACACATAACATTTCATAAAGTAAGTTCGCCCCTAGTAAAGCTGTGTTACCTGTGGTGTCATAAGGTGGAGATATTTCTACCAAATCCCCACCAATGATATCTAATCCTTTACAACCTCTAATAACTTCTAAAGCTTGCGGTACAGTCAAACCTGCTATTTCCACAGTGCCGGTTCCTGGAGCATAAGCTGGGTCTATGCCATCAATATCAAAGCTAATATAAACAGGTCCACCTTTAACTTTTTCTCGAACTTCAGCCATCAATGGAGCTAATGACTTGTGCCAGCATTCTTCTGCAGGAACGACTCTGAAACCTTGATCTCTGGGCCAGTCAAAGTCTTCTGCTTCGTAGCCTGTGCCTCTAAGGCCGATTTGTACAACACGGTTTGGATCTAACAAGCCTTCTTCGACAGCACGCCTAAATGGTGTGCCATGGGCAATTTTTTCGCCAAACATATCATCATTAATATCGGCATGGGCATCAACGTGTATCATGCCTACAGGTCCGTGTTTTTTTGCTAAAGCCCGCAAAATAGGCAGTGCAATAGTATGGTCACCACCTAATGTCAGTGGAATGCAGTCATGAGCTAGTACATCATCATAGAAGTCTTCAATAATTTGTATACTTTTCATCATGTTAAAGGTGTTAACTGGAACATCACCTATATCTGCAATTTGCAGACTGTCAAAAGGTGCTGCACGAGTGGCCATGTTATAAGGGCGTAGCATGCGAGATTCATCTCTAATTTGTCTCGGAGCTAAACGCGCGCCTGGACGGTTTGATGTGCCTAAGTCAAATGGTACGCCGATAAAAGCAGCATCTAAGCCAGCTGCATTATCTTGAGTTGGCAATCTCATCATAGTTGCTGGGCCGCCAAATCTAGGCATAACGTTACCACTAAGTGGTTGATTAAATTGTTTGTTGTCACTAGAACTCATAATTTTTCTCTTGCAATAATATTGTTCAGTAGCCGCTTTGTCAGCGGAGCAGTTGTTCGCTTGTGTTATGGTTTGAGCGGGAAGCCCATAGCATCAATCATTTTCAGCCAAGGCACACGCCAGCCACCTTTCTCGTCGCAAGTATCTAATGCATACATAGTGATTTGAGCTCCTATCCAACGGAATGGCTCTGGTGGGATCCAAGATGGAACGGTTTTAGCGAACTCAAGTTTTCTTTCTGGAATATCTTTATTATCGACTATGGCTATAGCGACACGAGCAGCAAATCGACTTGCGGTAACCCCAAAACCTGAATAACCACCAGCGTAGACCATTTTTCCACCGTGATAATATTGATAGTGCACGGCCATTCTTGTAGTCAATGCTATTGGACCACTCCAAGCATGAGATACTTTTACGTCTCTAAGTGCAGGCAAGGTTTTGTACATAGTCTCAACTAGTCGAACAAAAGGTTCTGGCGTTTTATCATGCTCCGGATCGGTATTGTTGTCATAAAAGTAGCCCAGTCGCCCACCAAACAATACGCGATTGTCTTTAGTTAAACGCATGTAGTTCAATTGTGTTCGAGTGTCATAAATACCCTGACGGTTTTGCCAACCTAGTTCGGATAGTTGCTCTTCGGTTAATGGCTCTGTCATAACAATACGGTCACGAATGGCAGCAACACGCTTGCTGATAGGTTTTTTATGTTTGGTAAACGCGTTAGTTGCTAGAATTACTTTATTTGCGGTAACTGTAGCTTCAGGAGTTTTTACCAGCACTTGTTGACCTTTATCTTTGCTGGTTAGCATAGGTGTGTTCTCATAAAACGTGACACCTAACTCTTTAGCCACTCGCTTTAACCCCCAAGCAAGTTTAGCTGGGTGGACTGTGCCTGAACGTTTCTTAGACCACAGGCCGCCTTCGAATAGCGGGGAGTTGATTTCGTTATTGATTTGCGCTTTATCAAGTAAGTGTGCGTCATGGCCAAATTTCACATAAAGCTCGTGCTCCGCATTTATATCGTCAATACCATGCTTGCCTACTGCAACTGTCAGTTCACCTGTCCACTCTATATCGCAATCGATATTGTACTTTTCTATGGTTGCTCGAAAAGCGTCCATATTTTCTTTACCAAGACGTTCTAACTCGTCCATTTCTTTCTCGAATAAACGATATGAGTTTTCCATACCGTGCATCAAAGAAGTCGATAATATTGCTCCAGGTCGGCCTGAGGCTCCAATCGCAGCTGTCGTTGCTTCGATTACTACAACATCACGTTCTGGAGATTGCTCTTTGGCCTGTATTGCTGTCCAAAGACCGGTAAACCCGCTGCCAACAATTAACAAGTCAGTACTAATATTGGTATTGAGTGGTGCTTCTGGCTCCGGCCGTTCCGGGTTATCTAACCAAAAAGGAAAGAACTTAGTGTTCTCTAGTGCAAGTCTTGCTTTTGAAGACATAGTTTAGCTCCTCATCAGGTCTTTAGGTATGCTCAAAATCACCAGCAGGCGATAGGCATGACTAGATTATTTTTGACGTTCAGAGCGTGTTGATCTTGGCGGTAAAGAAACTTTGTTAAACATGAATAAAAATTCAAACCACAAAGATCAACATGTTCTGGTTGAGAGGTTAAATTAACTGAACGGGAAATTATCACTACCCCCAGAAGGGGCGCTATTAACAAAGGGGAGTAGCTTCCTTTACCCCCTTTGGTGTGGGTGGTTGAAAGTTAACCTTCTTGAGTATGCTCAAGTAAATAATCAATCGTAGGATCTAAATTATCTTGCTGAATAGTGTCAATAAACAAAGCCAATAATTCCGGTTGGCTGGATAAAAAGCTTTTGCCATAAATATTCTTTTTATGCATTTTCACTGTTTCGTAGCTGATCTCCATAATTGAAGCTATCGCTTTAGCTGAATGGCCTTGGAGCAACAGCTGACAAACTTGATATTCTTTATTGGTTAACAAGTCTTTACCGAAATTTACTAGCAACTGTTCAACATTGACACCTGTGTAACTTTTATTGTCATTGGTTAGTTCAATGTGTTTAGAGACCAAAGAGCTTAATGGCTCGAATAAAGCTTGCATGCTATTTAATATTTCAGGCTCAAAGCTGGCTTGGCGATTAAATCTAGACATGTCGATATGAAGACATGAATTATCATCTACAGGAAAGATAAAGCCAATCTCGTCTGTTAACTCTAAGAAGTTAAAATAGGAGCTATAGATATTGGCAAATTCGTCGGGGGCAATGTCGTCTAAAGCAAAAAAACCATATTGGTTTTTGTCCGCGAATAATCGATAGAAGGGATCTAATACGTACAAGCGAGTTAGGTATCGCCATGATTCTTCACCTTGTAACCGTATTCCTACATCAGTACTACTGGTATATCGGTAGAGAACTTCAGCATCAGCACTTTTATTTAACTTCAGTACCAACAGTTCGTCGAAATCAAACCAGTCAACAAATAGGTTTTCAATGTGTGAATAAAAGTGCTCAGTTCCTACCGAGTTCGTTAGCTTAACTAAGCTGGTGGCGAATGTATTTAATTGAAAAGTCATAGGCTATGTCACTTTGTGGAAATGCCAGTTAGTTAACTGGCATTTAATTTTCTAATCTGTATAAAACTTTAGCTTCTGTATCGTCAAATGGCTGCCCTTTAGTTTTTATTTACTTAACATAGTTAATAAAAAATGGAGTGGGCTCATTTGTTAAAGATTTTGTAATAAAAAGATCTCGTAATAAAAAGGTTTCATAATAAAAAGTAAAGACCAGAGCACTTAAGCAGTTTATGCCTAAGTGCCAGAGTTAAGTCATTATTTTTTACCTTGACCTGCTTTAATAACCACTTCGCCTAACAGCACAACACAAAGTGCACCGATAACAACTTCCCAATAAATTGCTTCACCAGGAGTCCACATAAATAGCAAGATAGTTACTGATAGAATTGTTGCGCATAGGTAAGCCGCAGCTTTTACAAAACCTGGGCTGCCAGGGAAGCGATAAACGCCATCTCGATTGATAAGACCACCATTAGCTGCAATATCTTGTTCACGAATTTTGACGAAAGCAACACACATAGCTACGTACGGCAACATGAAGATCACACCGCTAAAGGCAAATAATGACCAGAATAGGTCTTCGTTTGACCCTGCCATTAGGCCATATAGGATAAGTAAAGCAGATGCAGCAAGACCTAAAAGAATAGATGCTCCTTTAGGTGTACCATGTTTTGTTTCAACACCAAAAATAGCGGGCAATTCTTTATCTATAGATGCTTCAGCGGCTGCACGATTTGCACCCATTGCCCAAGTCGCACCATTTGAGAAGAAAGTATATAAAGCACCAACACCTAAAATAGTCACTAATGCGTTACCCATAGGTGTACCGCCAAAGAACAAAGTCAGTGTATCAATTAAACCATCAACGACATCAACATCGTCAGCTGGTAAAGCAACTAGGATTGCAGTTGTTGCCAAAATATAAGCCGTTACTACTACTGCAATAGAGGTAAACACTGCTTTTGGTAAATCTCTTTTGGGGTCTTTCATTTCAGCACTAGAAGCGCTCGCTAATTCAAAACCTAACATGCCATAAACTACGGCTGGTAAGTACTGCAAGCTCCAACCACCATTTTCTGAACTTGGGATCATAGTCGCAAAAGTAAATTCGTTGGCAATACCATTTTCTAAACCGTAATTGAGTCCTCCAAAAATCAGGATAGCAAAGATAATAAGCTTTAATGCTGCGCCAAGATTTGGTACCCATTTACCTACGTTTAGCGTAACAATATTAGCAATGGTGATAACCCAAATAAGAACTAAACCTAATAGGATTTGTGCGGTTAAAGACATTTCAGGGAAGAAAAGCTGAGCAAAAACGCCTGAGAACAAAATAAATATTGCTGGGATCCATACTGCTACATTAGCCCAGTAATACCAACTTATTCTTGATGCCATTTTTTCGCCATAAGCGCGTTTTACCCAAGCGTAAATACCACCTTGTTCTGGATAAACAACGCCGAGTTCAGTACTAATTGAACCAAATGGAATCAAGAATAATATGGTTAGGGCTATCCACCAGAATATTACTGTGGGTCCCATCACAGCGCCAGCTGCTAGAGTATCGAGTAGTAAAACAGCGGATATACAAAATAGAAATATATCGCGTTTCCCGAGTGTTTTCTCGTGTCTGTGTAGTTCGGTCATTCATATTCTCTCTTATGTTGATATTATTGACTGTACTTCTACGAACTCACGTAAACCTTCTATCCCCCATTCACGACCGTTACCGGATTGTTTAAATCCACCAAAAGCTGCGTGGGTATTGAAGTACGTACCTTGAATATAACATTGGCCGGCACGAATTTGGCGAGCGAGTGTAAGTGCAGTTTTTTGGTCCTTGGCATAAACGCCAGAAGACAACCCATAGACAGTATCGTTGGCAATTTTTATTGCTTCTTCTTCGCTGTTGTATGGGATCATGCACAGTACAGGACCAAATATCTCTTCTTGAGCTATTCTCATTTGGCTATGTACATTGGCAAAAATGGTAGGCATGACATAGGCTCCTTGAGCCAGATGTTCTGGCACGTCAAGACCACCAGTAACCAAAGTTGCGCCTTCTTCAAGACCAACTTTGATGTATTCTAATACTCGTTGTTGTTGCAATTTGGAACTTAGCGGTCCCATAGTTGAAGCATCATCTAGTGGATTACCAACTTGGTTTTCCTCAGCGATGAGTTTCGCTATTTCTACCGCTTTTTGGTAAGCGTTTTGAGGAACTAGCATTCTTGTTAGGGCGCTACAGGTTTGTCCAGAATTAAGCATCACGTCTTCAACACCGTAGCGAACAGCTGCTTCTAAGTCTGCGCATTCAGTAATAATGTAAGGTGATTTACCACCTAACTCTTGGCATACTCGTTTTACTGTAGGAGCCGCTGCTTCTGCTACTTTTACACCTGCTAGCGTGGAGCCAGTAAATGACACCATATCGACATCTGGATGAGAGCAAAGATGACCACCTATATCTCTACCATAGCCTGTGATGACGTTAAACACGCCTTTTGGCAGGCCAACAGTCTCGAAAATTTCAGCCATGATTAAATCTTGAAGTGGCGTTTGTTCTGCCGGTTTTGCGACGATAGTACAACCAGTTGCTAGGGCTGGACCTATCTTGCCAACTAGTTGTGAAAGAGGGTAGTTCCAAGGATTTATCAGAACACAGACACCCACTGCAACGTTGTATTGCAATACACCTTGGTTTTCTTCTACTTGTTCTACATAATCCGTTAACTCAGCAAAAGAGCGTAACGCATCAATTGAGCCTTGAACTTGAATCTCTAGCGATAAATGTTTTGGGCAGCCCATTGTCATGGTTATTGCATCAGTTAAGTCTTCAATGCGATTTTGCATTTCATCAGCTACAGCATGAATTAGCTGAGATCTGTAAGCTGATGAGGTGGATGACCAATCTGTAAAAGCACTTTTGGCTGCGGCAATTGCTTGTTCAACATCTAACTTATCAGCCGCTGGTGTAGTTGCACAAATCTCATTAGTTGCAGGATTGCGCACTTCAATAGTGTCTTTACTATTCGATGTCTGCCATTGGCCATTGATAAAAAGCGTTGAATGAGTTGTCATGCTTGTTCCTTAGATTCGAAAGAGTCGAGCTCAGATTTTCTTAGCCTAAGTGAGTCGTAGAATCTAAAACACCCCTTTAAGGGGTATATCAAAACGATTATTTTGCATAACTATTCATGGTTTAGTTAACCTGTTGTTTTTGTTGGTTTTATTTTCTTCTTTTTTAGTTGTTTTACCCCTTGTGGAGTATGTTTATCATTTACTTTGTTGCAGTATTTTAGCGTTTAAGAATAACACCCATACTCATCTAAAAATCAATTTAGTACCTACTTAAGGCACTAAAAACTAAACATTTTTTTATCCACTTATCTCTGTCTATTTATTGGTAAAATCGATATTTATGACTAAATTTATCAATAGGATGTAGTAAGGCCTGCGAATTTTGTATTGCAAATTCGCTATAAACCACTTTTAACTTCATATAAGGAAGAATGATGTCGGATGAAAAGAGGAAAGTCTTAGTCGTCGATGACGACCCTACTATATCAGATCTTCTAGTTACCTTATTATCGACTAAGTTCGAAGGGATAGCTGCGGATCCTGACCATGTAAACATAGTTGATTTCTGCAAAGTAAAAGAACCTTGCTGTATTCTTTTAGATGTTAATCTAGGCAAACATGACGGTCGTGAGATTTGCCAGCAACTAAAAGATGAGTTTGGCGATTTTGCACCACCGGTTATTTTTATTTCGGGTGATGATAGCAGAGAAAATATCATTAGTTGCTTCGATATAGGTGCTGATGATTTCATTGCTAAACCATTTTCCGCAGAACAAGTAATACGCAAAGTCGAATCTTTACTTAGGTATGACACTTTATTTAGGACTTTGTATAACCAGAGCGAAGAGTTAGAAGATTTAGTTAGCTCTACTATGTCACAAGCGTCGAGCTATGGCTCAGTGCTTAATATGGTTAAACAGATGAACGCAGCAAATACAGAGCAAAGCATAGCTCAGTGTATTTTTGACTTTTTAGCTTCTCAGGGGATTACTTCAGCAATTTATTTTAAAAACCTCTATGGCTGCAGCTGCTTCGACCAAAAAGCGAAGATTTGTAGCCCTATAATCAAAGAAGTTTTTGAATTAGCACATAATCGTAAGCGACTTAACAAGTTGGGATCTCGGCTAATCGTTTCTGATAAGCATGTTTCGATTCTCGTTAAAAACCCACCACAAGAAGCAACCGAAGAATACGGCATTTTTATCGATGTTATTGCGGTAATCATAGAAGCACTAGAAGCTCGGTACTTAAGTTTGTTAAGAGAGCAAAGGTTAAGCAAACTTCATACTGAACTTTCCAGCGTTATTTTAGATTTGCACCACAGCGTTGAAGATGTGAGAGCGAAAAAGCAAAAATTAATTGATGATATTGTGCTTAGGATCAGTTTGAGTTTTCACGAACTCGAACTGACAGAACAGCAAGAGATGTTTTTCAGCAGAATGTTAGAAGATACTGTAATGGGTCATGATGATAATAATAATGTAATGATGAACCTGCAGAATAAACTTTCCTCATTAGTAGAAGATATTGACGAACTTCTTGAGCCCAAGAAAGCAGAGGGTAGTAGTGTATCAGACTATGATGCGGAGCTGTTTTAAGGATTAAAAAATCTAATGAATGAAACGAGTGCATTTCGATAAGAAGTAAGTATTATAAGCACCTCTTAATTAAAATTAATTTGTTAGTAAAACAACTGATAATAGAGGTGGATAAATGTTAACTCGTGATATGAATATCGCTGACTTTGACCCGGAGTTATTCGAATCAATTCAAAAAGAAACTAAACGTCAGGAAGAGCACATTGAGCTGATTGCTTCTGAAAACTATGCAAGTCCTAGAGTTTTAGAAGCACAAGGTTCACAACTTACTAACAAATACGCTGAAGGTTATCCTGCAAAACGTTACTATGGCGGTTGTGAGTACGTTGATGTGTCTGAACAACTAGCTATTGATAGAGCAAATGAACTATTTGGTTCTGAGTATGCAAACGTACAGCCTCACTCAGGTTCTCAAGCTAATTCAGCAGTGTTTCAAGCTTTAGTCAAGCCTGGCGACACTGTATTAGGCATGAGCTTAGCGCACGGTGGTCACCTTACTCACGGTTCACACGTAAACTTCTCAGGTAAGCACTACAACGCGATTCAATACGGTCTAAACGAAGAAACGGGTGAATTAGATTATGAGCAAATGGAAGCATTAGCTCATGAACACAAGCCTGCGATGATCATTGCTGGTTTCTCTGCGTACTCAGGTATTGTTGATTGGGCTCGTTTCCGTAAAGTTGCTGACGACATTGGCGCATACTTAATGGTAGATATGGCACACGTTGCAGGTTTAATTGCAGCTGGTGAATATCCTAACCCTGTTCCTCATGCTCACGTTGTAACTACAACGACTCACAAAACACTAGCGGGTCCTCGTGGCGGCTTGATTATTTCAGGTTGCGGCGATGAAGATGTTTACAAAAAATTAAACTCTGCAGTATTCCCTGGTGGTCAAGGTGGTCCTTTATGTCACGTTATTGCTGCTAAAGCGGTTGCGTTTAAAGAAGCATTACAACCTGAATTCAAAACTTACCAACAACAAGTTGTTAAGAACGCACAAAAAATGTGTGAAGTTATGCAAGAGCGCGGTTACAAAATCGTTTCTAACGGCACACAAAACCACTTATTCTTAGTTGATTTAATCGACAAAGACATCACAGGTAAAGATGCAGATGCTGCGCTAGGTAATGCAAATATTACAGTTAACAAAAACTCTGTTCCTAATGATCCTCGTTCTCCATTTGTTACTTCAGGTTTACGTTTAGGTACTCCAGCTGTAACTCGTCGTGGTATGAAAGAAGCAGAGATGGTTGAATTAACAAACCTAATTTGTGACGTGTTAGACGACATCACTAATGAAGACAACCTTGCAAAAGTAGCAGAGCAAATCAAAGCACTTTGTGCTCGTTTCCCTGTTTACGCGTAATTCATTGAAATAAAAAGCTCTTGTTCTGCAAGAGCTATGTTAAGATTAAAAGCCGCAAGTAATACTGCGGCTTTTTTGTTTTAAGCTCATAGAGGTTTTACTTATTATGCACTGTCCTTTTTGCTCCGCTACGGAAACTAAAGTGATTGATTCCCGATTAGTTGGTGGAGGCTCTCAAGTTAGAAGACGTCGTGAATGTAATTTGTGCAATGAGAGATTTACTACATTTGAAGGTGCTGAATTGGTGATGCCTAAAGTGGCAAAGCGAGATGGTAAGCGTGAGCCTTTTAATGAAGATAAAATGAGTGCTGGTATTTTACGAGCTTTAGAGAAAAGACCTGTGAGCACAGAACAGGTAGAACAACTTATTGTTGGTATCAAAAAAGAAATACGTATGACAGGAGAGCGAGAAGTTACTTCAGAATTTATTGGTAACTTGATCATGGACGGTTTAGTGCAAGTCGACAAAGTTGCTTATGTACGTTTTGCATCTGTTTATCGCTCATTTGAAGATATTAAAGAATTTGGCGAAGAGATCGCTAAAATTGGCCAACAAGCTGATAAAAAACAAGAAATTAGCAAAATCCAACCTAACTTGTTTGAATAACCAAAATGACATTTTCTGTTCAAGACCATGAATACATGGCATTAGCTATTCGCTTGGCTAAGTCAGGGCGTTACACAACTTCTCCGAACCCAAATGTGGGTTGTGTTGTTGTTAAAAATGAACAAATCATAGCGCAAGGGTGGCACAAAAAAGCAGGAACAGGCCATGCAGAAGTAAATGCATTTGCACAGTTAACATCTGAGCAGGCTGAAGGAGCGACTGCTTACGTTACGCTTGAACCTTGCAGTCACTTTGGTCGAACTCCGCCTTGTTCCCAACTACTTATTGATAATAAAGTCAGTAAAGTCGTTATTGCTATGGTTGACCCTAACCCGAATGTTGCAGGCAAAGGCGTCAAAATGTTAGAACAAGCAGGAATTGAAGTTAGAGTAGGGTTGCTAGAACAAGACGCTAGAGCTTTAAATCCAGGCTTTTTGTCAAGAATGGAAAAGAAAAAGCCATTTGTACAAGTAAAACTAGCCGCGTCGTTAGACGGTAAAACCGCTTTAAACAATGGCGAGTCTAAATGGATAACAGGTTCAGATGCTAGAGCTGATGTACAAAAGTACCGAGCACAAGCTTGCGCTATTTTATCAACTTCATCGACAGTATTGGCCGATAATGCTTCCCTTAATGTCAGAGCTGAAGAGTTAAAGTTTGATTATCCATTAGACGAAATCAACCAACAAGTACGTCAGCCAAAACGCATCATTCTAGATAGCAGAAACTCAATTACATTAGATAAAGTAAAACAACTGAAGCTGTTTAATACAGAGTCTGAAGTTATTTTGGTTAGAAAACATGTAACAGATGAATTTGTTGGGATTGAAAATATTAAAGAAGCCCAAATTAATTACCAAAATGGATTCGATCTAGAACAATTATTAGCATTTTTGACTACTCTAGAAGTGAACTCTTTATGGGTAGAAGCGGGTGGTAAACTCGCTGCAAGTTTTGTTGAATCATCATTATATGATCAACTTATATGTTACTTTGCGCCTAAGATAATGGGGCGCCAAGCTCAAGATATGCTACCAATAGGACCATTGTCATCTATGCAACAAGTGACCGAGCTGACATTGCAGCAAGTTACTCAATTAGGCAATGACTTAAAGTTAATTTATACAAAAAATAGGAAAGGTTAGTGTTTACCGGAATTATTGAAGCCACAGGCACGATAGCTCAATTAACACCTAAGGGTGGAGACGTTCAAGTTCGAGTTAATTCAGGTAAATTGGACCTTAGTGACGTTGCTTTAGGCGACAGTATTGCGACTAATGGTGTTTGTTTGACTGTTATCGAGCTATTTTCAGATGGCTACGCAGCAGATGTTTCAAATGAAACAATAAAAAATACTGGCTTTGCCAACTATCGCGCAGGTCAGAGAGTGAATTTAGAAAAAGCCATGTTACCAACCACTCGATTTGGTGGTCATATGGTTAGTGGTCATGTTGATGCCGTCAGCAAAGTAGCAGCTATTTACGATAATGGTAGAGCGAAAGATATCTGGGTTTATATGTCAGATGAATTAAAGCAATACATAGTTAAAAAAGGCTCTATCACTATTGATGGTATTAGTTTGACAGTTAATGATGTTAATGAAAGCCAATTTAAATTAACGATAGTACCTCATACGAGTGCAGAAACAACGCTCGATAAACTTAATGTAGGTGATGATGTCAACGTTGAGATTGATATCATTGCTCGATACGTGGAACGCTTAATAAATCAAAAAAATTCAGGTGTTTCCATGGATTTGTTAGCCAGATCTGGCTTCTTGAAATAAAATTATCCCTTAACCCTACGAATTAAACGGGACTAAAAAATGAAGTTGAATACCCCTGAAGAAATAATTGAAGATATTCGCCATGGCAAAATGGTTATCTTAATGGATGATGAAGACCGAGAGAACGAAGGGGACTTGATCATGGCAGCTGATATGCTTACGCCTGAGCATATTAACTTCATGGTAACTCATGCCAGAGGGTTAGTTTGTTTACCTATGACTGAAGAACGAGCTAGAGCATTAAACTTATCACTGATGGTTGATAATAATAACGCTCAGTTTGCTACTAACTTTACAGTGTCTATCGAAGCTGCAGAAGGAGTATCAACTGGTATCAGTGCAGCTGACAGAGCTAGAACGATTCAAGCCGCAGTTGCGCCTAATGCAAAGCCTAGTGATATTGTTCAACCTGGGCATATTTTTCCACTGGTTGCAAAAAAGGGCGGAGTGTTAACCAGAGCTGGTCATACAGAAGCCGCAGTAGATTTAGCAAGATTAGCAGGTCGTACCGACGCAGGTGTTATTGTTGAGATCCTGAATGATGATGGCACTATGGCACGTCGTCCAGACTTAGAGGTTTTTGCTGAGAAACACGATCTTAAGATTGGCACTATTGCTGACTTAATTGAATACCGCAATCATAATGAAACAACAGTAGAGCGCATTGCCAAGTGTAAATTGCCTACTAGCCATGGTGAGTTTGATCTTTACACCTTTAAAGACACAATAGATGAACAAGTTCACTTTGCGATGGTGAAAGGAGACTTAGCTGCTCAAGAAGCTCCTTTAGTACGAGTTCATTTACAGAATACTTTCAGCGATATGCTAGGCTCTGACCGTTCAGTTGAACGCAGCTTTTCAATTGATGATGGCCTACAAAAGGTTGCTGAAGAAGGTGGCGTATTTGTGTTGTTAGGCAAACAAGAAAATCAGCAAGATTTAATCAATGTTGTTAAGCGCTTTGAAGCAGAAGATTCAGGTGAAAACTTACCACCAGCAAAATGGACAGGAACTTCAAGAAATGTTGGTGTTGGTTCGCAGATTTTAGCTCAGTTAGGCATTTCTAAAATGCGTTTATTAAGTTCGCCGAAGAAGTACCATGCTTTATCGGGCTTTGGTTTAGAAGTTGTAGAGTATGTATCTGAGTAGTTAGGGGCTATTTGCCTAGTAACATTTACTCAACCTATAACTAACAGTTAATTAATTCATGTGCTATTATCGCGCACAAAATTTTAAGTATATAGAAGGTTTACCAATGAATATTATTGAAGGTAACTTCCACGCAACAGGCAAAAAATTTGCAATCGTTGTGTCTCGTTTTAACCACTTTGTTGTAGATGCTTTATTAGATGGGGCTGTTGATGCGCTTAAGCGTCACGGTGAAGTTATCGACGAAGATATTACAATAGTATATGTACCTGGTGCATATGAATTACCAGTTGCAGCAAAGAAAATTGCTCAGTCTGAAAAATTTGATGCAATTATTGCTATTGGTGCTGTTATTCGTGGTGGCACACCACACTTTGATTTCGTTGCAGGTGAATGTAATAAAGGCTTAGCGAGCGTATCGTTAGACTATGGCATTCCAGTTTCATTTGGTGTAATCACTACAGACTCTATTGAGCAAGCTATCGAACGTTCAGGCACTAAAGCTGGCAACAAAGGTGGCGAAGCGGCTTTAGGTGCGCTGGAAATGGTTAACGTAATGGCTCAGCTGTAAGGAATCCTATCAAGATGAAACCAGCTGCAAGAAGAAAAGCAAGAGGCTTAGCGGTACAAGCTATTTACTCTTGGCAACTTAGCCAAAACCACGTGAGTGATATCGAGCAACAAATGTTGCTTGATAATGATGTGAGCAAAATTGACGTGGATTATTTCCAAGAGATCGTTCGTGGTGTAGCAGCTCACTACAAAGAGCTAGATGTTGCATTATCACCATACACAGAAAGACCATTTGAAGAAATTGATCAAATCGAAAAAGCTATTATTCGTTTATCTGCTTATGAACTTAAGTATAGAGTTGATGTCCCATACAAGGTAGCCATCAATGAAGGTATTGAATTGGCTAAAAAGTTTGGTGCTGATGATAGCCACCGTTTTGTAAATGGTGTGTTAGATAAAGCTGTGAAAGATTTAAGGGTTCCTCTTCAGTAACCTGAGAGCTTAGGATCTTATTTAGTGAAAGAGTTTGAGCTAATTAATAGCTATTTTGCTGAGCGCGGGCCAAAAAGAAAGGACGTGATTCTTGGTGTTGGAGATGACGCTGCTTTAACGAAAGTTCCAGAAGACAACTTATTAGTAGTTGCTACGGACACTATGGTTGAAGGCGTACACTTTTTTAAAGATGCTCCAGCGAAATCGATTGGCCATAAGAGTCTAGCTGTAAATCTAAGTGATTTTGCAGCTATGGGAGCTGAACCAGCTTGGGCTTCTATCGCCATTACTATGCCTGAAGTTGATGAAACTTGGGTAAAAGAATTTACCGATGGCTTGTTTGAAATTGCTGAATACTACAATGTTCAGATTATAGGCGGCGACACTACACAAGGCCCGCTTACGATTACTGTGAGTATCAAAGGCTTTATTCGTGAAGAGAAAGCATTGTTACGCAGTGGTGCGAAAACAGGTGATTGGATATATGTGACTGGCCAGCTTGGTGACGCAGCACTGACTGTTGCGAATAAGTTAGGGCAGGTTGATATCAATCCAAACTTTGCGGCGTTATCTGAGCAAAAATTCAATTACCCAACGGCTAGAATTGCTGCTGGTCACGTGCTACGTCATGCGGCAACATCAGCAATAGATATTTCTGATGGGCTAGTTCAAGACCTAACACATATTCTCAAAGCTTCAGAAGTTTCAGCTGAACTATGGCTTGAGGATTTACCTATTTCTCCTTCAGTTACTTCTATGCTACCTGAAGATAAAGCGACTGAACTTGCTCTTATTGGTGGTGAAGACTATGAGTTACTATTCACTGTTCCGGAAGAGAAAAAGGCTTATTTAGAACAAAATGCTACAGCGATGGGCGTAGAGTTCAATTGCATTGGACAAATTAGAAGTGCAGGTACAACTGATGCGGAGATTGTTTTGCTAAGAAATGGTGAAGTTGTTCCTATGCCTACAAAAAGAGGCTTTCAGCATTTTGGCAACTGATTCTACGACAGAGCAAAAGTTTAATCTTTGCAATAAAGTACATTTGCTAGCCACTGGATTCGGTAGTGGCTTAGCTCCTGTTAGCCCAGGAACATTTGGAACCTTGGCTGCTATTCCTTTTTATCTTATGTTTGTATATGCACCGCAGTGGTCATTTTGGTTATTTACTGTAATCACTTGTTTAGTTGGCCCATATATTTGTGGGAAAGCGGCAGATGATATAGGAGTGCATGACCATAAGGCGGTTGTTTGGGACGAATTTGCAGGCTTTTTCATCACAATGTGTTTAGTACCGTTTAGCTGGGTTAATGTCGCAGTTGGTTTTGTGCTGTTTCGCTTTTTCGACATTATCAAGCCTTGGCCTATCTCTGTACTTGATAAAAAAGTGCATGGTGGACTGGGGATTATGCTAGATGACATTCTAGCAGGGGCTATATCAGCAATTATATTGCTATATATCCAACCGTGGTTGTAAATAGAGAAGCTAGTTAAACTAGCTTCTCTTACTCTATAGCTTTATCAGTCACCGCCAATCATATCACCTACACTACCTAAAATTGATCCTTCTCCTTGACGAGAACCTCCAGCGCTAGGCGCATGTTGAATTACACGCTCTGCGAGTCTAGAGAAAGGTAAACTTTGAATCCAAACTTTGCCATGACCTCTAAGAGTTGTTAAGAATAATCCTTCACCGCCAAAGAACATACTTCTGAAGCCTTTAACCATTTGAATGTCATACTCTATGTTTCCAGCCATAGCTACTAAACAGCCAGTATCGAGTCTTAACGTTTCACCATTTAATTCTTTCTCAACAACTGTGCCTCCTGCATGAACGAAAGCCATACCGTCTCCGACAAGTCGTTCCATGATAAAGCCTTCACCACCAAAAAAACCGCTACCTAAGCGTTTATTGAACGCGATATCTACTTTTGTTCCCATTGCAGCACATAGAAATGAATCTTTTTGACAAATGATTTCTCCACCAAGCTGCTGCATATCTAATGGTACAATCGTACCTGGGTAAGGAGATGCAAAAGTTAAACGGCGTTTACCGTGCCCGTGATTTGTAAAGTGAGTCATGAACAAAGACTCACCAGTGATCATCCTTTTACCAGCGCTAAAGAGTTTGCCCATAAATCCTTGATCAACATTAGAGCCATCACCCATTTTGGTTTCAAATTCAATGTTTTCTTCCATGTAGTTCATCGCACCAGCTTCAGCAATTACAGCTTCTTGCGGATCTAACTCGACTTCTACCATTTGCATACTTTCACCAATAATTTGGTAATCAATTTCGTGACATTTCATTGTCATCTCCTATTTGTATTTTTCGCTTTCCTAGCGACTCATTATTATAGATGCCTTAAGTAGCTAGTATTCAAACAACGGACAAACAACGGAGACACCCATATAAAAACTTCAATGGGTGTCTCCGTTAGTGTATTTAACTGTTCTAACACAACTCAAACAAAGTCTTCAAATAGTAGAGACACCCATGATTAAAATCACATAGTCATCTCTACAAAGAACTTACATTTATATGCAGTTAGTACATTTTACCCCTAAAAACAAAAGACCCTGATATAAGTATCAGGGTCTTCGTTTTATTACTATCAATACAATGTTAAATTTTATTTCTTCTGTTCTTCATCATTGAAGTCTGCGTCGTCGTCGCCAACTACATGTTCAAGTTTCAATTTCTTTACTGTTTTTATCGTAATAAATGGACCTGAAATAGCGTAAAGGCCAAATACTGCTAGTAATACTTCTGCTGGTCGTGCTGCAACAAAAGTAAAGATAAGAACAACCAATAGTACAACCATGAAAGGAACTTTGCCTTTCCATTCAATTTCTTTAAATGAGCTGTATCTAAAATTAGAAACCATCAGTAGGCCGATAAGGATAGTTAATGCAGCTACGAAAATACCATATTGCTGGCCGTCAATGCCAAACTCCACACCAGTCCACACTGTAGCAGCGATAACAGCGGCTGCAGCTGGAGAAGCTAAACCTTGGAAATAACGTTTATCGGCGGTACCAACCTGAGTATTGAAGCGAGCTAAGCGAAGTGCTGCACATGCAACAAATATAAATGCTGCTAGCCAGCCTAGTTTACCTAAGCCACTTAAGCCGTAATTGTAAGCTACAAGTGCAGGAGCAACACCGAATGATACAATATCAGCCATAGAGTCATACTCGGCGCCAAAAGCACTTTGTGTATTTGTTAGTCGAGCAACTCGTCCATCTAAACCATCGAATATCATGGCAACGAATATTGCAACAGCAGCTGCCTCGAAGCGACCATTCATTGATGAAACTACGGCAAAAAAGCCAGAAAACAAACCTGCTGTTGTTAACAGGTTAGGTAAAAGATAAATGCCTCTAGGCGCATTTGAGTTCTTGTTATTTGTCATAACCTTTCGTTTTTTAACTATTAATTTAAAGTTGGCTGAGGCAACAATAGCACAATATTGTTGCCATCAACATTTTTTGCTAATTGAGTTTTGTAACTAATTATCTTCCGATACGATCGGCCAACCACCTAATTGTTTCCATTTATTAACCATGTAGCAAAAAAGGTCGGCTGTTTTTTCAGTATCATAAATAGCAGAGTGAGCTTGAGCTTGGCTAAACTCAATTTCTGCTCGTGCACAAGCTTGCGCTAAGACTGTGTGGCCTAAGGTTAAAGCTGCAAGTGAGCTAGTATCAAAAGTCACAAATGGATGAAATGGAGCCCGCTTATAATTCTGCCTTTCTACTGCTGCCATAAAAAAGCTGTGATCAAAGTTTGCATTATGAGCAACAATAACAGAGCGATTACAATCAGCTGCCTTTTGCCCTTTACGTATTTCTTTGCATAGTTCTTTAACCATGTCTTTTTCTGGAACTGCACCTCGAAGAGGGTTAAAAGGATCTATACCATTAAACTCAATCGCGGACTTTTCAATATTTGCACCTTCAAAGGGCTCAACGTGAAAATGAAAAGTTTGATCTTTTTCTAACTCACCTTGTTCATTCATTTTTAACGTAACAGCTGCAATTTCTAATAATGCGTCGGTTTTCGCATTGAAACCTGCTGTTTCTACATCGATTACTACTGGGTAGAAACCTCTAAAGCGACCTTTTAATGAATTAGGATCTGCTTTTTGCTCAGTTTTCTGATTTGTCACTATATTATAATTGGTGAAAGCTTAAATATGAGTTAATTATCACACGGTTCGAGTTCTATACCAAGCTATATAGCGCTAGATAATTATGTTTAAATATTGTTTAGAATTGGTCGATATAGTTATTGGTACTTATATTGCTTAACTTTTTCGAGTAATAGAATTGCGGCGAACATTTGCCATAGTGCAGGTGCCAATGTTCAACATAGTTAAATTGAGAGTTATGAAGCTATTTTTCTTTATCCTTATTGTATGTGCCTATTCGGCAAGTGTCTCTTCGGCTGACTTCCGTCGTTATCAAGGTTCGCTTGAAAACTCGAAGTGGCAAATAACCACAGAGACTAGGTTGCAATGCGATCTTGTTCATGAGATTCCAAATTATGGACATGCTGTGTTCAGTTCAGAGGCTGGTAAGATAGATAACTTGGCATTTGAGTTAGAAATGATGAGATTGCCAGCGGATTACAGCTTGGCAAATATTGAGTCTGTGCCTCCCACTTGGAAACCTGGTAAAGGCTCCCGACCAATAACGGATTTGCAATGGCGTAAACAATTCAATGGTGATGTTGATGAAAAGTCTGCGTGGATAATGTTAACAGAACTAGAAAAAGGTTATTTTCCAACCCTTTATTATACAGATTGGCACAACCGTTACGACAGAGTGGCTGTTGCTTTAGCAGCTACTAACTTTAGAGATCCGTATTATGACTTTCTCAATTGCCGCAGTAAGCTCCTTAAATATAGTTTCAACGATATTGCTCAGTTAACTTTAAATTTTGAATTTGGTGGTAGTGAGTTAGACAAAGATTCGAAACAAAAGCTGGCGCAAGTTGAAGAATATTTAAAACACGATCAACAAATAGAATCTATTTCTGTTAAAGCTTACAGCGACTCATTTGGTGGTCGTTGGAATAACCTTGAAGTGTCAAAAGAGCGAGCAGAGAGGATCAAGCAGTTTTTCGTTAGCGCAGGTATAGCAAGTGAGAAAGTGAGTGTAGAAGGTTTTGGCGAGAAACGTCATATAGCTTCAAATAGAACCGAACTAGGTAGGCAAGAGAACCGTCGTGTTATTGTGCAAATGACGAAGCCTTGACAGGCTAGTAGTTGTATTTCATGCATAGCAAGCTCTTGAGAATATCTATTTAGAGCAGCAAGAACTCAATTAGGCTGTTATTGAGTAGTGTCTTTGTTTTTAAACAGGAAAAAGCAAATTGTCCCTAATTAGTTATAATTTTACAAATCTTCTTGTTGCTTAGATAGAGTTGTTAAAATAGCAAAACATTGATTTGGCGTTAATTTTCCAGGCTCAAATTGGGTAAGTTTAAGTTTACTTAGTAAAGTTGATAATAAGCTGTTTGAACCGGCATAGCCCATTTGCCAGCTTTTAAAAGTTTGTTCTTCAATATAATCGTAGCTAACAATAACTACTTCATCATGTCTAGGATCTTCAGCGATAGTAACAAACAATTCAGAAACTATTTCTCTATCACCTTCTAAAGCTTGTAAGAAATATTGATTGTCGTAACAAAGCATACCGCAGATATCGAGTCGTTGATTATTTTCCCGAGCAGTTGTTAAGATTTTTTTAATATCCGTTAGTGATAAAGCTGAACTAGCGGTACTGTAATACATCAATCTTACTAAACTCATCTAAATATCCTCTTTTTACGTATAAAAAGTTTACTACCCTATAGGTAAAACACATAAGGTTAGTGTTGAATTGTTTTAATATTTAAAGTTTCAACGCAACCTAGCAACAATTAAAAATTAAGCCTATGTTTTTTATATTAGAGCTATTTTCTATAAATATAGAAGTTTTTATTAAAAGGAATAATAAAAATGGCGTTATCACTGTTTACGATTACCAACCAGGCGGAAACTATTGCTGACTTTTTACCGGCTGGACTATCCATTCGTTTCATCAAATTTGATAGGGAAGGGAAGGAGGTATTAAAAAAAGCTAGCGCTATGATGTTACTACTAGATTTGTTGGATAACCCTAGTCATAGAGATGTTAGGAAGTTGTTAAAAGCTATTCCTCTTAACACGAATTACTACTTACTTGTGTTGTCAAACAAAGAGGATAGTGAAGCAAACAAAGGAATGTACTCAGCCGATGAAGTGATACATTCATACGAAGAGCTGCAACAAAATGCTGAGCGGTTAACTTGTTTGTATAACTTATTGCATAAAAATGATGAGCAAATGAAACAAATGCAATCGCAAACAAATCTTCTCCTTTCAATTAATCACTTTGCTCAATTTAGAACTCCTTGGGAGCAACTTTTAGTCGACTTTTCTCTGAGTTTGGCGTCGTTTTGTTCTGCTACTAGTACTCTATCTTTTGATAATAAAAAGAAGACATTACGCCAACTTAATAATGAATCATCGGATGAAAAAGTTAAGATTAGTGAAAGCGCAGTTACGCAGCTCAAAAAAGTAGTAGCACCATCTGCAGAACTCTCTCAACCGAATGTTAACTTGTTAGTAGAAGATGAGCTTCAGCAGCAACTCAATGCGGAATTAGGCGTAGAAATAGAGGCTATATTGAGTTTTCCTTTAGTTGTGTATGAGCAAACATTTCAAACTGTGATATGCCTTATTGATAAACAACAAATGTCTAACATTTCTGTGCAGCAAATAGATATTATGAAAGAAGCAGCTATTCAATTACGCATTCTTATCGAGCGAAGAGTTGCGGAAAATAAATTGAAGTCTCAATTTCAAAGATTAAGAAATACTTTGCAAGAGTTGCAGACCACCAAAGATCAACTTGTTCATAGCGAGAAAATGGCTGCAGTAGGTAAGCTAGCTGCTGGTATCGCTCATGAAATTAATAATCCTCTGTCCTACGTTTTAGGGAATTTAGAACCTCTAGATGAATATGTAAATACTATAGTTAAATTGTTATCTATGCATGATGAGTTATTGGGAAATCTAGATGGAACCATCAGTGATCAGTCAAACCACTTAAAGCTTCAAATAGTCCAAGAGCAAGAAGAAGAAGATTTAGAATTTGTATTAGAAGATATCAAAGCCATTGTTGATAATTCTAAGGAAGGTTTGTTGAGAATGAAGGATATAATAAATGACTTAAGCTCTTTCTCTCGACAACAACCACTGGAACTACAAAATTTTGAGCTAAGAGGGATGTTTGAGGAAACGGTAAGATTGTTGAAGTACGAAATATCTGAAGGAATCGAAGTACAAATAAACAGCCAAGAAGATTTTGAAGTAAAAGCTCAAAGAGGTTTTACTCAGCAAATTGTGACGAATCTAATTAAAAATGCAGTTCATGCTATTCAAGATGCAGGTATAGCTCCTGGAATAATTAAACTGAGTTTTGCAGAAGTTTCCGATGGAATACAAATTAGTGTTGAAGATAATGGCCCAGGAATTCCGAAAGATATACAAGGGTCTATTTTTACTCCGTTTTTTACAACCAAAGAAATAGGAAAGGGCACAGGTCTCGGTTTATCTGTTTCTTATAATTTAGCAAAGAAAATGGAAGGGAAACTAGATCTTACAAGTACAGAAGGAAAGACGGTATTTTTATTAACTTTGCCGATAGCTAAATAAACTATTGAAGCGCTAAAAAGTAGTAAATTATTAGTGGAAATCGAGTTTAGTTATTTCTTATTTCAATTTTTTTTAAAATTACTAGATTAATATGCTCACATTTGTTCTTTTTTAAGATAGTATACGCCCCCAAATAACCTATTTATGCTATCCATTGTGGTTTACTAACAACATCAATAAGGATACTAAAATAGAGTAATTAAAAGAAGTAACTATGTTAGAAAAAAAAGAAGAGCAAAAAGCTAATAGCACAGAATTATCTTCTGAATCGCTTGCTTCTATGATTGAACAAGCTAAACAAGCTTATGATAATGCTCATGCTCCTTATAGCAAGTTTCATGTAGGGGCTGCTGCATTAAGTAAGAGTGGTCAAATATATCCTGGCTGTAACGTTGAAAATGCATCTTATGGTTTAACTGTTTGTGCTGAGCGAAACAGTATTGGGCATGCTGTAGTAAAAGGTGACAAAAGCCTAGAAGCCATCGTAATCTACACCGAAGAAGAGCGCTTAACTCCTCCTTGCGGTGCTTGTCGACAAGTTATCAGCGAATTTTTATCTGCTGATGCCAGCGTTATAGCGACTAATCATCTAGGAAAACAAAAGCATTGGACTGTTGGTCAATTGTTACCAGATGCTTTTACTCCAGAATTTTTGGCTGAATAGCCGTAATTCAATTTAATTATTAAATTTAAAAATCAGAGCTTTTGATAAGGCTCTGGTTGGTATCGTATTTATAAGGAATTCTATGTTATTACCTCAAGAAATTATTCGCACTAAGCGAAATGGCGAGCAGTTAACTGAAACACAGATTCAAACTTTTGTTGATGGCCTTGTATCAGGTTACTTTAATGATGCACAAGTTGGAGCAATGGCTATGGCCGTTTTCCAGCAAGGTATGGCGGTCGAAGAAACAGTAGCTTTAACGAAAGCTATGATGCACTCAGGTGAAGTATTAGCTTGGAGAAATCAAGCAAAGTACAATGTAGATGGTCCTGTGGTTGATAAACATTCCACTGGTGGTGTTGGAGATAAGGTCAGCTTTATGCTAGCTGCTATTGTTGGTGCTTGTGGTGCTTATGTTCCAATGATTTCAGGCCGAGGGTTAGGGCATACTGGCGGAACTTCGGATAAACTTGAAAGTATTGCTGGCTTTAATGTTGAACCTACAATTGATCGTTTTAAAGAAATTGTTGCTACGCAAAAAATGGCAATTATCTCTCAAACTGCGAACTTAGCACCAGCTGACAAACGCTTGTATGGTATTCGTGATGTGACTGGAACAGTCGAATCTATTCCTCTGATCACAGCTTCTATCTTATCAAAGAAGTTAGCAGCTGGCTTAGATGCATTGGTTATGGATGTGAAAGTTGGTAATGGTGCAATGATGACAGATTTGAGTAAAGCTACAGCTTTGGCACAGAGCATCGTTGATGTTGCAAATGGAGCAGGCGTTAAGACTCAAGCTATTATTACAGATATGAATCAAGTGTTGGGTAATACAGCTGGTAATGCGCTGGAAATGTTAGAAACAGCTTTGTATTTACGTGGTGACTATAAAGAACCAAGACTACATGAGGTTGTAGTAAGCTTAGCTAAAGCAATGTTGATTAATACTCAGCTTGCTGCTAATGAGCAAGATGCTGAACAGCAGATTGATGAAGTGTTGAGTTCAGGTAAAGCTGCTGAGCTGTTTGATAAAATGATTGTAGCATTGAATGGTCCAGCTGGTTTTGTTGATGACCCTTGGGCGTCAATGACAAAAGCTAATATTGTTGTTGATGTTAAAGCCCCAAGTGCAGGCTTTATTGCGGGAATGCAAACGTATCGTATTGGTATGTCGGTTGTTGAATTAGGTGGTGGCCGTCTTGCTAATGGTCAAGCTGTTGACCATAGTGTTGGTTTTGATGAGATTTTACCTGTAGGTACTCAGGTTGAAGCTGGTCAAGTTGTAGCACGTGTGCATGCGAAAACAATAGAAGCTGCTAAGTTAGCGAGCGAACAGTACTTAGCTGCACTAACTATTACTGAACAAGAAGCGGAACAAACTCCAGTAATATACAAAACCGTAGGTTAAAACTAATAGGGTATCATTGGATACCCTTTTTTATATTTTAACCAAAGACACCCACTGTTTTCAGCATCTTCACCAAAGACACCCACCACAAACTTGACGGCTGAGAATTCTTGTCCATAATTAAGGAACATAACAACGAGTTAAACGGATTTAATTCTCATGCCACAATCAAGGAAGAGTCAGGTTTGCCTTGAAGCTACGCCTTATTATCATTGCATCTCCCGATGCGTTCGGCGCGCATTTTTATGCGGTCAAGATAAGCTAACTGGCCAATCCTATGAGCACAGAAGGCAATGGGTGGAAGATAAGTTACTCTTTCTCCCTACTGTCTTTGCCATTGACGTTTGTGCTTATGCTGTGATGAGCAATCACACTCATGTGGTGTTGCACATTAATCTGGATAAAGCGAAAAGCTGGAATACAAGAGACATACTCGCTCGATGGCATCAGGTGTTTAAAGGCACTTTCCTTACTCAAGCCTTTATCCAAGGCAAACCTCTTTCTGAGCCCGAACTGACCACAGTGAAGGAGACGGCGCAAATCTACAAACAACGACTACTGGATATCAGTTGGTTCATGCGAGTGCTAAATGAAGGCATTGCCAGAGCGGCCAATAAAGAAGATGAGTGCACAGGACGATTTTGGGAAGGTCGTTTTAAAAGCCAAGCTTTACTTGATGAGTCTGCTCTGTTGGCATGCATGACCTATGTTGAGCTTAACCCCATTCGAGCCCAAATTGCACACACACCTGAACAATCAGACTATACGAGCATCAAGCAAAGAATTAAATCCCTTACCAGCCAAACTACTACTTCCTTAATGCCTTTTTCTGACCAAGTTACGGTGCCTTCTCAAACCACTTTGCCTTTCAATCTAAACGACTATTTGACTCTTATTGAAACCACAGCTCGTTGTATTCAAACACAAAAACCTGAACTTAGTTACTCAACTGTTCCCAATCTTCTCAATCAATTGCACATCACTTCCCATAACTGGCTGACTCTCACTCTGCACTTTTCCAAGCTATTTCATGGAGCTGTCGGTGGTGAGTCTGCTTTGACAAGGTTTATGCAATACACTCATAAAAAACGGCGAAGTAACGTCAGTCATATCAAAAAACTCTTTGCGTAAATGAAATCAGAGCTGATTTCAAGGACCGCTGTGGCCGTAGGCTCCAATATTGTGCCTTTTCTGGTGTATTTAGTTAACACTCGGTATTTCCAGCATTAACTTTTAAGCTGCGCTGCTCTTTTTACCATCACATCCATTAATTCTTTAATGATTTTTTCTTTTGTCGCTGTGGTTAATTTAGTGGTGGGTGTCTGTGTTTAGAATTTGTTTTTCAGTTGCTTTAACTGCTTCACTTGGAAGCGCTTTGTACTTATCGCTTTTTGCATTCTATCATTCAAGGGACTTTTCATACCAAAAAGCAGGCTTGTCAGGTGTTTAGCTAGGAGAGGACCACTAGTTAATCCCCTAGCACCTAGAGCTGTAAGAGTATATAAACCCCGTAGATCTGAATTTTGAGGTTCCTTTATTCTATGTAGTTTGCCCGTATTTTTATCTACTTGCTCTCTAATCCAGTCATTTGAAAATAGTTCTCCAGTAATAGGAAGATGATCTGGGCTCATAGCTCTAATCGCAGCTTTATCACCAATAACATCCTTTAATGCTATTGATTGAGCCCAACTTTGCCCTGCATAAACCTTTTTTAGTTGATTCAGATTGGCTTCTCGTTCAGAAGCCCTAATTAGCTCATTGTTGTCATCTTTCACAAATGTTGCTCCAAAACATTGATGATCAGATTGAGAAGGTGTTACGTAGCCTTTATGACATAAAACTGTTTTTAGAGCAGATAACTTAGTACCTGAGTGGAAACGGGATACTTGACCGCGAACAGATTGCAAAGGTATATGATTCAACTGTTGAAAGGTGTTTGATGAGTGTCCTGAACACATAACAACAGCATCAAACTCTCCAAGGTTTTGCTCATCTTTTCCTATAACGCCCCAACTCTTACTCTGGCTAAGAGCACTAACTTTCGTATTGAGTTTAATCTCTAAATTAAATTGATTTTGTAAATAATAAGCAAGTTGTTGGCAGAACTGCTGGGGCCAAATCCACCCCGCTGATTTAAAAAATATACTAGAAAATGGAAGCTCAATGTTTGCTATTTTACTTGATTCTTCTGCGGTAAGGAATTGACAGTGCTCAGGCCAAATGTTAGCAACTTTTTGTAATCTATCTTCTAACTCTGGTTTAATGGCTTGTTGTAGAACACCAGTAAATCCGTGCTCAACATCTAAAACACTATTTAAAAGAGTTTGATAATAATCTAATGCATAATCAAAACTGTCAGCATAAAACTCTGAAATAACAGACCTACTGCCTTGTAAAAGTGGGTAGATAGCACCTTGTTTATTACCTGAACCTCTACTAGAAAGTTCTGAGTCTTTGCAAAAAATGGTAATTTTAGTGTCTGGTTTTACTTTGAATATATGATCAGCTAAGCAAACAGAAGCGATTCCGCCTCCAACTATTGCTATTGTTTTAGGAGATAACGTTTCGCTGGTAAATAGTTCTGCATTATTCATTGTTTACTAGCTGCCCAAATATCATTTCTCGTTTAGTCCCAAATCCCTTGTCTTTTTTCATTTTAAAACCGCTTTCGATAAGACCTCGCCTGACAAAACCAGCTGCAGTGAATGTAGCAACAGTGCAATTGTTATCCGCAAATACGGCCATATGATTAAATAGGTGCTGCGTCCACATATCTGGGTTTTTACTTGGGGCAAAACCATCTAGATACCAAGCGTTAATAAGATTCGATATGTGTAAACTTTCTAGTCGTTCGTTTACATCTCCGAATATGATGTTTAATTCGATCATACCATCAGCAAGACTAAGGTGGGTGTCTGTGTTAATTTTTGTTGGATAAGAGTCACATAGTTGTTTTGCTTGAACAGCTATTTCTGGCCAAACTTTGTGGGCTTTAACTAAGTCAGAGCGTTGTAAAGGATATTTTTCAAACGTGGTGAATATCAATTTTATACCTCGTTTTGCAGCACCTGACTCTAGCCAAGCTGACCAAGTTGCTAAAAAGTTTAAGCCAGTACCAAATCCAGTTTCAGCGATATGGAAAGGTTCATCGGTAGGCCAGCTATCCCACCTTTCGGGCAATGAATTGTGTTGCAAAAAAACATAATGACACTCGCTCAAACCATCAGTGTTAGAGAAGTAGATATCATCAAATTGATTTGAAACAGGCGTACCATTTTCATTGAAATGTACTTTTGCGTATTGTTCTGACATATGTCTTATCGCTGTCATGTTTAGTTGCTAGTATTCTATCTAAAAGCCTGTATTTATTCAGCTAAAGTGGGACGATTTTTATTCAGCTAACACTTGTTCGCTGAAATTAGACCAGTTGGAATTCAATTACAGGTAGAATAGCCACAATTTGAAAAATGAATTCGGAAGGAATGATGAAAAGAGCAGTGATCACTGGCTTGGGTATTGTCTCAAGCATTGGTAACAACAAGAGTGAAGTTTTAGCAAGCCTGAAAGAAGGTAAATCAGGTATTAATGCTTCTGAGCAATTCAAAGAGTATAACTTACGCTCTCAAGTATGGGGCAATATTGATCTTGACGTTTCTGAGTTAGTTGACAGAAAAACAATGCGCTTTATGGGTGAAGCGTCAGCTTACGCTTATATAGCGATGAAAGAAGCGATTGAAGATGCAAATCTTTCAGAAGAATTAGTGTCGAACCCTCGTACTGGTATTGTTGCTGGCTCTGGTGGTGCATCATCAAAAAATCAAATTATTGCCTGTGATATCCTTCGTGAAAAAGGCGTTAAACGTGTAGGTCCATATCAGGTTCCTAGAACAATGAGTTCAACTTGTTCAGCGACTCTAGCAACACCTTTCAAAATTAAAGGTATTAACTATTCAATCAGCTCAGCTTGTGCTACATCAGCTCACTGTATCGGTCACGCACTAGAGCAAATCCAGCTTGGTAAACAAGATATCGTATTTGCAGGTGGTGGTGAAGAAGTTGATTGGACGTTAGCAGGAATGTTTGATGCTATGGGGGCATTATCGACTAAATATAATGAAACACCTGAATTAGCATCTAGAACATACGATGCAGACCGCGATGGTTTTGTTATCTCTGGCGGCGGCGGTATGGTTGTTGTTGAAGAATACGAGCACGCTGTAGCTCGTGGCGCAAAAATCTATGCTGAAATCGTAGGTTATGGTGCAACTTCTGATGGTTTCGATATGGTTGCTCCATCTGGCGAAGGTGCAGAGCGCTGTATGGAGATGGCGCTTTCTACAGTAGAAGGTGACATTGATTATTTGAATACTCATGGTACTAGTACTCCTGTGGGAGATGTTAAAGAGCTTGGCGCAATCCAAAATGTATTTGGTGGAAAATCTCCAATGATAAGCGCAACTAAAGCTATGACGGGACATGCACTAGGTGCAGCTGGTGTTCATGAAGCAATTTATAGTTTATTAATGATGGAAAATAAATTTGTTGCACCATCAATCAATGTGAATAACTTGGATGAAAAAGCAGAAGGCTTAAACATCATTACATCAGCTACTGATGCGGAAATTACAACTGCTATGTCAAATAGCTTTGGTTTTGGTGGTACAAACGCTACGTTAGTGTTTAGAAAAGTATAACTAAGCTAACTAAAGAGCCTAACTTTTATAAAGGCTTATATATTTAGTAACGATAACCCGTGTAGTAATCTATACGGGTTATTTTTTTGTTTATCAGGCAATGGTATTATCAGTCAAATCACTCCTAACTATCTGAGTAAACAATGCATTTCTTTATTGATGAAAACATCCCTTATGCCCAAGAGTTTTTTGCAGATTTGGGTAAAATCACTCGCTTTGCAGGAAGAGAATTAAGCTCTGAACACTTAACGGAGGCCGATGTATTGTTGGTACGTTCCATTACGCAAGTTGATAAGCAGCTTCTGTCACAAGCTAAAAAACTCAAATTTGTTGGGACAGCCACTATTGGCGAAGATCATATCGATAAGGAAATTTTAAAGCAGTATGGAATTTCATTTAGTTCAGCACCAGGGTGTAACGCTATATCTGTTGCCGAATATGTGCTAAGTGCTTTGTTTGTATTAGCAGAGAAGTACAACTTTAAATTAAGGGATAAAACGATAGGAATAGTAGGAGTTGGGAATATAGGTAAAGCACTAAAAGCCAAATTAGAAGCTTTAGGTATAAATTTATTGCTCAGTGATCCTCCTAGACAAGAAGAAAGTGATGATGGTTTTGTAGAGTTAGAGTATTTATTATCAAATTCAGATGTTGTCAGTTTCCATACTCCAAAAACGACAGAAGGAAGACACCCAACCTATCATTTATTAAATGAAAAGAATCTCAGTTTATTAAAAGAAGATATTGTCTTGATTAATGCGAGCCGTGGAGAAGTTATTGACAATCAAGCGCTATTAACCGAGATAAAGCGCAGGAATTCATCTAATGAACAAGCAATAAAACTAGTCTTAGACGTTTGGGAAAACGAGCCAAACCCATTACCTGAACTGATTAAGCATTGTGATATAGCAACAGCTCATATTGCAGGCTACAGTCTTGAAGGCAAGGCTAGAGGTACTGAAATGCTGTATCAGAGCGTTTGTCGAGCCTTTATGTTAGACGGGAGTAAACGACTATCCAACATGTTACCGAAGCACAATATAACTAAGTTATCGCTTGATAAAAGTATCTATGATGAATCAGAACTAAAAAACCTTATCCACCTTATTTATGATGTTCGTAAAGATGATGCTCTATTTAGAAATTTACTGGAATCAAAAGGGTTTGATTGGCTACGAAAAAACTATCCCGTTAGAAGAGAATGGAGCAGTGTTCCTATTGAGTATATAAGGCAATTGAACAGCTCAGAGCAAAAAGCTATTAATTTTTTACAATTAGGGTTTGATATTTAGACGTCTAGACGTTAGTTTACTTTTAGTATATTTACACTAAACATAGATTTCCCCAAAAACAAAAGAGCAGGGAAAACATAAGAATAGAGTTTGAACATGTCAGAACAAAAATACAATATTGCAATTTTAGGTGCGACGGGGTTAGTCGGTCAGCACTTAATGGAAATTTTAGAGCAAAGAAACTTTCCTGTAGGCGAGTTATTTCCGCTAGCTAGTGCTCGTTCAGCTGGTTCAACAGTGAACTTTAAAGGTAAAGAAGTAGAAGTAATTAATGTTGATGAATTTGATTGGACGCAGGCGCAGATAGGCTTGTTTTCAGCAGGCGGTTCTGCTTCTGCTAAATATGCACCAATTGCTGCTGAGAATGGTGTAGTAGTCATTGATAATACATCACACTATCGTTATGAACCAGATATCCCTCTAGTAGTGCCTGAAGTTAATCCTTCAGCGATTGCTGATTTTAGAAATCGCAATATTATTGCGAACCCTAATTGTTCAACAATTCAAATGTTGGTAGCCCTTAAACCTATCCATGATGCCTATGGCATTGACCGTATTAATGTTTGTACATATCAATCAGTAAGTGGTGCTGGTAAGTCAGCAGTAGATGAATTGGTTTCTCAGACAGCACAGCTAATGAATGGTCGTCCAGTAGAAACTGAAAACTTTCCAGTACAGATGGCATTTAACGTCATTCCTCAAATAGATGTGTTTCAAGATAATGGTTACACCAAGGAAGAAATGAAAATGGTATGGGAAACTCATAAAATTATGGGGGATGAAAGCATAGGAGTTAATCCAACAGCTGTTCGTGTTCCAGTGTTTTATGGCCATGCAGAAGCAATACATATTGAATTGAGACAACCTGTATCAGCAGAAGATGTTAAGAATGTTCTAGAAACAGCTCCAGGTGTTACTTTGATCCCTGATAGCACTGAGTTTCCTACTCAAGTTACACATGCAAGCGGTAAAGATGATACTTTTGTTGGTCGCGTTCGTGAAGACATATCTCACCCGAATGGGATCAACTTATGGGTCGTTGCAGATAATATTCGTAAAGGCGCTGCAACTAATAGTATTCAAATTGCAGAAGTTTTAATTTCTGATTACCTGTAATAATTTGTTTTTAAACAAGGCTGCCTTATGGTGGCCTTTTTTATTTCCTCTTCTTCTTTTCCTTATTGAATTTAGACATATAGTCCCTCCGGTCTTTAGAAAGTTTATTGAAAGTTAGTAAGTTGATTTTTGGGGCTTTCTTATTGCAGTTACCTTTTGATTTTTAATTTAATAACCTAAAATGGAATAAAGTGTTTTACAATCCTCATTTTGTTGTGTACTCTAATACATATGTTGATTGCATGTGAGAATAGTATGAAAAAAATAATTTATATAACTTTAGTATTACTCAGCACATTGAGTTTGTCTGCAGTAGCTAACGAAAAGCAAAGCTCTGGAACAAACTTTTTTTGTGACACTTTTGGAATAGGTTGCTCTATTATTAGAACAACAGCTGGTGATGGAATGGGTAAAGAGCCTCCGAAAAGAGGTGAGTAATGGAAGTTTTATATACTATTTTTGATGTAATGCAGGACAGTCTGATCATTGTTTACTGCATTATATTGATGTTAGCTATATATAAATTCAAAGAAGTAAATAGTTCGGTAATTTGTGTTGCTGTTTTATTCTGTATGGAGTGTATTTCTGACTTTATTGATGGACCTTTGCTCTCGTCATCATGGGAAATATGGTATGGGGCATGGGTTGTATATGATATTTTAGTAGTGCTTACGCTCTATAAAGCTCACAAGCTACTTAAAATTAACTTGGCGAAAATTACTAATGCAGTAGCTTTTGCCTATGTTATCAAAGCTTGGGTACATACTTTTAGATATATAGAACGCTCTTTTTTTGGAGGAGAGCACTTAGACACTTGGTATTACTTAGCAATTAACTCAATTAACATTTCTATAGTCATTATAGTGATATTTACTTTACTCAAGGATAAGGAAGAGAAACGTGTTGGCTTATACATTTAGTGTGATATTAATTTTACTTTGTTCGGGCTTAAGCTTTAATTATTTGAAAGCAAGCAAGCCGGAGCGGTTATACATGAACCCAGTTTCAGCGAAGTCTTGGATGCTGGACAAATACGTTGAAGTAGAGCATATGCCAACTGGCGTGAGTAAAATACAAGCACATGAGCATTGGCAAAAAGATTGCGATAGCTTGTATCAAAAAATTTCAAAAGACGAAGCTCAAGTTAATATTGAAGCTATAGATAGAGAAGCTTAGATATAAAGATTTAATTAGTAATGACAGTAACAAAAAGCCTTGTTTACCCAGCAAGGCTTTTTTATTTGAAGATACTGAGGTATCACACCTCAATTCATAAGTTATTTGCTTCTATAATTGGAATGGGTAAACCGAACCTAAGTTTAATATTTGAGTTAACTCGTCAAGAGCATTACGAGACTCAACAACTAAATTCGGGTCTCTTAAGTCATCTTCGCTTAAAACGTCTCTGTAGTGTTTATCGACCCAAGTATTCAATGATGCAAATAAATCATCGGACATAAATACATTTTGATTTGTTGCTTGAAGTTCTTGCTGATTTAAGGCTACACGTAAGCGCAAACAAGCTGGTCCACCACCGTTTCTCATACTCTGTTTTACGTCGAAGTAGTGCACTTTCTTAATTGGCGTATTTAACGTTACTAATTCTTCAAAATAGCTAGAAACAGAATTACTCTCTTGGCATTCCATTGGCGCTATAATAGCCATTTCATCGTTACCAATATCAACTAATTGAGTATTGAAAAGGTAAGTTTTAACAGCTTCTTCCACGCTTACTTGTGAGTTAGCGACTTTGATGAAATGGAAGTCTTTATCTGATTTAGCAGCAAACTTACGCTTGATTTCATCGAAACCAGCTTCTGTATTTAAGAATGCTTGTTCATGGTAGAACAAGACATTTTTATTACCAACTGAGATTACGTCATTGTGGAATACGCCTTGATCAATTACATCAGGGTTCTGTTGCATGTATACCACGCCAGATTCATCTAACTGGTGTAAACGCGCAACCGCTTCACAAGCTTCATATGTATGACGAGCAGGGAACTTTGTAGGAGCAGGCTTAGATGCATCAAATGCATAACGACCATAAACAAACAATTCAACACCAGCTTCGTCATAATCGCCGCAGAAGCGAGTATGGTTGGCTGCACCTTCATCACCGAAATGATCATTGTCAGGTAAATGCTTGTGATGAGCGAAGTGCGCTTCGTCGCTAAACATAGCTTGAAGAATACGACCACTTGTTTCTGGCTCTAGTGAGCGGTGAAACTTATTCGTTAAGTTAGCTGGAGTGAAGTGGACTTTGTTGTCTGCTGCATCTGCACTTGGAGATACTGTTGCAGCATTTGCTGTCCACATGCTTGATGCTGAGTATACAGCACGTAATACTTGAGGTGCTTTCTTAGCTGCTTGTTCTAATACGTTTGCGTCAGAGCCGCCAAAACCTAAACGTCTCAATGCTGATAGATCAGGTCTTTCTTGTGGTGCTAAAACACCTTGTTTTAAGCCCATGTCGTGCAAAGCTTTCATTTTTTTCAGGCCTTGCTTGGCTGCATCTTTAGGGTTCGAAACATCTTTAGCGTTATTTAAAGAAGCGACATTACCGATTGAAAGACCAGCGTAGTTATGAGTTGGGCCAACTAGACCATCAAAATTAGCTTCGAACTGTTTCATTTAAGAATTACTCCTCTTTATTATGCAGCTTTATTTACATTTTTATTCAGAAAAAAAAATTAAACTTTTTTTTGCTGACCGCCGTTTTAGTGATGTAATCTGGCGAAAATTTATTTTACGGCAATCGTAGAATTTTTTTTAATTTTAGTTAAAAACTCTGAAAAGCCCATGTTTACTGCGTTTTAGCCTCTAAAAACTGTGTATATTATACGCAGTTAAACCAGAAAATCTAAAAGTAGAGCAGAAATTGGTGGCGATTTTCGCTTGAAGTCGAATAAAATCGCATATATATCTTATTAGTTAGTATAACTAAGCAAATTATCCTACAAAGTGATTGAGGAATTATGGGAAAGTCTCTGGTAATAGTGGAATCACCAGCGAAAGCAAAGACCATCAACAAGTATTTAGGCAAAGATTTTATTGTTAAGTCCAGTGTTGGTCACATTCGCGATCTACCTACTTCTGGTGGCCCTAAAAAAGCAGCAGAAAGGGTATCCACTAAAGGCATGTCTGCCGAGCAAAAAGCATCGCTTAAAGCGAAAAAAGACAAAGAAGCATTAGTCACTCGAATGGGGATAAACCCGGAAAAGGGCTGGGCAGCAAACTATCAAGTGTTACCTGGTAAAGAAAAGGTTGTTGCAGAATTAAAAAAATTAGCCAGCGGTGCAGAGCATGTGTATCTCGCAACCGATTTGGACCGCGAAGGGGAAGCGATTGCTTGGCATTTACGTGAAACCATTGGCGGTAAAGACGAAAAGTTCAAACGAGTTGTTTTTAATGAAATAACAAAAAGTGCAATACAACAAGCATTCTCTAAACCGGGTGAGCTAAATGTAGATATGGTGAATGCACAACAAGCTCGTCGTTTCTTAGACCGAGTTGTGGGCTTCATGGTATCTCCTCTGCTTTGGAAAAAAATAGCTAGAGGTTTATCCGCTGGGCGAGTGCAATCTGTTGCTGTAAAGCTAGTCGTTGAACGTGAGCGTGAGATCAAAGCCTTTATTCCAGAAGAGTTTTGGCGTTTGCACGCTGACACCCAAACAGCGAATAAAGATAATATTTTATTAGAAGTAGCGAAGCAGCAAGGCAAAACTTTTAAGCCTACTAATAAAGAACAAATGGATGAAGTTCTGGCAAACATAAAAAACCAGACATTCACTGTAGCTTCTAGAGAAGATAAACCTTCTAAAAGTCGTCCATCAGCTCCATTTATCACGTCAACTCTGCAACAAGCAGCAAGCACTAGATTAGGCTTTGGCGTTAAGAAAACTATGATGATGGCACAGCGACTTTATGAAGCTGGTCACATTACCTATATGCGTACTGACTCAACTAACTTGAGTGCAGAAGCAGTAGGGGCATGCCGTATGTTCATTCAAAGTGAATATGGCGATAAGTATTTGCCTGCTAAGCCAAATTTATATGGTAGTAAAGAGGGCGCACAAGAGGCTCACGAAGCGATTCGTCCGTCTAATGTTGCAGTTACAGCAGAACAACTTTCAGGCATGGAAAAAGATGCAGAGCGTTTGTATCAACTTATCTGGAATCAGTTTGTTGCGTGTCAAATGACGCCTGCAGAATACGATGTAACGAATTTAACTGTAAATGCTGGTGACTTTGAACTGAAAGCAAAAGGTCGAGTACTTAAGTTTGATGGTTGGACTCGTGTACAAGCTGCAATTAAGAAAGCCAACGATGATAATGTTGAATTACCTAATGTTGCAGTTGGGGAACAATTAGCATTACAAGAGTTACAGCCTAAACAGCACTTTACTAAACCAACAGCTCGTTTCTCTGAAGCAAGCTTGGTTAAAGAGCTTGAAAAGCGTGGAATTGGTCGTCCTTCTACTTATGCTTCGATAATTTCTACTATTCAAGACAGAGGCTATGTTCGTCTTGAGAATCGTCGTTTTTATGCAGAAAAAATGGGCGAAATAGTTACAGACAGATTAGTTGATAACTTCACTGAACTACTTAATTATGATTTCACTGCTAAGATGGAAGGCCGTCTTGATGAAGTTGCAGATGGTGATCTTGAGTGGAAAAAGTTACTAGATACTTTCTATTTAGATTTCTTGCAGAAGCTAGATCAAGCTTCTAGCGAAGAAGTTGATGGAGGTATGAAACAAAATACTCCAGTTGAAACAGATATTGATTGTACTAAGTGTGGCCGCAAGATGAATATTCGTACTGCGAGCACTGGTGTATTCTTAGGTTGTTCTGGCTATGCTTTACCACCTAAAGAGCGTTGTACAAACACTATGAATTTAACGTCAGGTGATGAAGCAGTTAGTGCCGATGAAGAAGAGATGGAAACTGAAGTTCTTCGTCATATGAAACGTTGCCCTAAATGCTCTACAGCAATGGATAGCTACTTAATTGATGAGTCTCGCAAAATTCATATTTGTGGTAATAACCCATCTTGTGATGGCTACGAGATTGAAAAAGGTGAGTTTAAAATTAAAGGCTACGATGGTCCAATCATTGAATGTGACAAGTGTAGTTCAGATATGGAACTTAAATCTGGACGCTTTGGTAAATACTTTGGTTGTACTAACGAAGAATGTAAGAACACTCGTAAACTATTGAAAAATGGCGAAGCTGCGCCACCAAAAGAAGATCCTGTACACCTTCCTGAATTGCCTTGTACTAAGTCTGATGGTTACTTCGTATTAAGGGATGGTGCTTCGGGCATCTTCATGGCAGCCTCAACATTCCCGAAATCAAGGGAAACGAGAGCGCCGTTAGTTGAAGAACTAGCTAGATTCAGAGATCGAATTAGTCCTAAGTTTTACTATTTGGCGGATGCGCCAGCTCAAGATCCTGATGGTAATAAGTCAGTGATTAGATATAGCCGTAAAACTAAGCAACAGTATGTTATGACTGAAAATGCTGCTGGCAAAGCTAGCGGTTGGTCAGCTTGGTATACTGATGGCCAATGGCAAGTCGAAGACAAACGCAAGAAAAAATAATCTAGCGCAAAGTAAGTAGAGAAAAGAAAGGCTAATATGGCCTTTCTTTTTTGTTGTAAGGGCAAATAAACATGACCAGTAACAAGGGTTTCACTCTCATCGAGATGGTTGGTGTTATCGTCATATTGGGAGTACTAGCTGCAACAGCTGCTCCTAAGTTTATTGATCTTAGCAAAGATGCTCGAGAAGCTGTCTTGCAGCAAATCTCAGTTAGTGTAGAGGCAGCAAATAATTTACTTAACATTAAATCAAAAGTACCGTCTTACAGTGTAAGACCTGTACCTGGCAGAGACGATTTAATTGACATTGATATGGATTTAGATGGTGTTTTTGATCCTACTAATGGTGTAGATATTCGACTCAAACACAACTATATCGACAATACTCACATTCATCTGCTTATTGAACTAGATGATGAATTTGTTCGTACTGAATTAGGTGCAGACTTTACCTATATAGGTTATGACCTTGATAGTAATGGCTCTGCGATCAATGATGAATGTCATTTTATTTACACTCAAGCTAGAAATGCTGGCGATAAACCAGAATACACAATAAATACTGACGGATGCTAGCCGATTAGTTTCTCAGCGGCTTTAATTAGCCCTAGTTGAGTTAATAAATCATGCAGAGCAGCGTCTAGCCGTGCACATATTTTCATAGGCTCATTTGTTATCGGGTGAGTGAAAGACAACGAATACGCATGTAATGCTAATCTATCTAATCCTAAGTTTTGCTTTGCAGCAATATTCTGCTTGCCATCACCATGATTTGTATCGCCAATGATAGGGTGACGAATATGTGACATGTGTCTTCTTAGTTGATGCTTTCTACCAGTTTCAGGTTTTAGTTCCACTAGTGAGTATCTTGATTGAGGATATCGTCCAGAAGGAAAGGGCATTTCAGCTGTTCCTACTGGAGTTAGATAACTAATTGCTTCTTGCGCAGGTTTATCTTTTTGTGCGTCTTTATCCGCAAACTTATCTAAAATTTCTTTTAATGCGTAATCAATTGTTTTTGCTTCAGTACAGTAACCTCGAACAATTGCGAGATATCTTTTATCAATTTGATTTGCAATGAGTTGTTCAGATAATAATTTAGCGACCTCACTGTTTAACGCAAATAACAATACACCAGAGGTTGGCCTATCTAATCTATGAATAGGATAGACTCTTTGGCCAATTTGATCTCTAGTAAGCTGCAAAGCAAATAGAGTTTCCCTCTTATCAATTTCACTTCGATGAACTAATAATCCCGATGGTTTGTTGATAGCAACCAAATATTCATCCTGATATAAAATCTCCAGTTCAGGAGCTTCAGTGAAAACGACTTTTCTCATAATGCTGACTCAGCAAAAACAGAATCAATTTTTTTCAAAACTTCAGTAACATTACCGTAGTTTTGCGCAAAAGAAACTTCGGCCATTGGTGCTAACTTCATGTTCTGAGGCAAAGAAACTTCGGTAGTTAAAATTTGATGAAAACGGGGAATGAAGATAAATTGTAACCAGTTTTCAAAAGGCATAACATCAGCAGCGAATGGTACCTGGCTATTGAGTTGCATCTGTGTCGGTTGAACTGAAGACCAAATCTTTTGAGCCTTTAATTCTGCTTCCAATTCAACTAGCAGTGAAAGTAATTGTTGCTTAACCATCATAATGCCTCGGTAAGTTTTCTGATAAAGCCTCTATTGAGCTAGTTAGGCTTAGTATATAATACGGGTATCTTAATTTAAGAGGAAAATCTGTGTCTTCCGCTTCAGCAAATAACCCTGTACCTACTCTTGCGGCGTTAATGAGTACCGCAAATGCGAATTGGCGAGTTTACGATTTAGGCCGAAAAATTCAAACAATATCTAAGTCTGAGTTTGAATTAATTGAGGATAATAAAAAAACTTATCCTTATCCTATCCAGCAAAAAGCCAGAATGGCATTAGTATTCTGGCAACAAGACGAAACAGGTCCTGAAGCGAGAGCTAACTCCTTTATCTGGTTTTTACAATTCGAACTAGATGAAATGGGCTTGTTGAAATTACAACAAAGAGATCATTTCATCTCGTTAGTGATAAAGGAGTTGGGCAGCCAGCTAGTAGAAGCTAATGAAGAAAAAAGTTCAGTACTAGATAATCATCCATATAGTTTTACCCCTGATCAAAACCGCCAAGCTGCGTTTAATGCAATTGTGAAAAAAGATTTAGGCCAATCTGCATCTATTTATTTTGAGCATGTACAAGCTTATTTTTCTGGGCAATTAGAGCAAGACAAGTGGCAAGAATTATCAATCCAAGGAATTGCCGATTACAGCGCTAGGCTAGATGATGGCCAAAATGAACAAAGCTTATGTAAAATTTTGCCTGATTTAAGCGTGCAAATCTTGTCAGTGTTAGGTGCTTGTCTTGAACATCAAACCATTAGTTTAACGTTATCCCAAACAATTATTGAGCAATTACAGCAAAAGTTAGCTGAGAATGATAAAGAAGCAGTACTTTATTTATTAAGATCCTTGGCTGGTTCGAAAGCTCAGAAGCTAGTTTCAGAGCAAATAACCAATTTATTGAATAGTGAACTTGTATCGGATATGTCTTTATTCATTATCCTTTCGGGACGTTTTTGGTCATATTTTAATGATACTGAGTTGCTGCATTTGTTCTTTGATAAACTCGCTAGCCATCACGAACAAGATATCTTTAATGGTCTGTTTTCCGATCTGGTTGCCGTACCAGAAGTTCGACTTTCAGTGCTTGGTTTACTGCGTGACCCTAAGAGACCTGAGTCGGTATCAAGAGCTTTAGGTGAGATATTTCAAGCGAATCAATAGTTAGATTTATCGCTGTAAGCCATAATAATGGCTTACAGCATATATTATTAACTACGTGTAGTAATATTATTGGCAGCTAAATATTCTTTTAATTCGCCAATAGCAATAATTTGTTTGTGGAATACTGAAGCTGCTAATGCTCCATCAACACTTGCTAATTCATAAGCATCAACAAAATGTTGCATTTCTCCCGCACCACCTGAAGCAATAAGAGGTACAGTACAAACTTCTCTTACTTTTTTCAGTTGTTCTAAGTCGTAGCCATTGCGCACGCCATCTTGATTCATACAATTGAGAACAATTTCACCTGCACCGCGTTGCTGAATTTCTTTAACCCAGTCGATTGTTTTCCAACTCGTTTTTTGTGTGCGACTTTCATCTCCCGTAAATTGGTATACTTCGTATTCACCGCTGTCTTTATTAAAGTAGGAATCAATGCCTACTACTACACACTGCTGACCATAAGTGTCGTGCAATTCTGTAATTAACTCTGGGTTAGATAATGCTGGAGAATTAACGGAGATCTTATCAGCTCCCATTTGTAAGATTTCTCCTGCCTGCTCAACGGTTTTAATACCGCCAGCTACGCAAAATGGAATATCAATAACCTGTGCTATGCGGCTAACCCACGACTTATCAACAACTCGTGAGTCACTTGAGGCTGTGATGTCATAAAAAACTAATTCATCTGCACCTTCCTGTGCGTAACGCTCAGCGAGAGGAACTATATCGCCAATGATCTCATGATTTCGAAATTGCACACCTTTGACTACTTTTCCGTCTCTAACGTCTAAACAAGGAATGATTCGTTTGGCTAACATGTTTCCACCGTATATTTATAAAATGTATTTTATCGAGTTCCTGACCTTAATAGTCTGAATGAACTTAATGAATGATCAGATATGAGAATTCAAGCTGTGATCTTAGCGCTGAATATAGCCCATCTTTTCAAGTGAGTTAACAAAAAGTTAGTAGGGCGTTAGAGAAAGATGTCATAGCTTAGATTAATTTTTAGTAAGTTGTTTTTATTTACTAGTCTTTGTTTTTTAAAGATAAAGAAACAAGAGTTAGAGCTATTTAGGTTACAAATAAACTTGTTATTACCGAACTATATAGAAACTCTTTGTTCAACTTCTTAGCGTGGGTGTCTCTGTAATTATGCTGTAATTAATTATGGGTGTCTCCGTTGTTAGCTCTGCATACGTAGTCATGGTAAAGGGACTTCTTAAATGAAATGCTTTGAGCTATGTTTGCGATAATTACAAAGATAAAGAGTCAAACCATGACATTAAAGCAAACATTAAAAACTTCGTTATTAGCTTCTGTAGTGGCCATAACCGCAGCTTGTTCATCTAGTAAAGAAACAGCTGAAGATACTAGTTATCTGAGCCGTGACGTTAGAGATGACGTCTTTTATTTTGTTATGCCAGACCGTTTCGAAAACGGCGATACCAGCAACGATAATGGCTCTAAGACAATAGCTATTTCACAAGGCGGCTTTGACCCTAAGAGTAATGGCCATTATCACGGTGGTGATATGCGTGGCTTGATCAACAAACTCGATTACTTACAAGACATGGGGATCACTGCTATCTGGTTGACGCCTATTATGCGTAACCAAGCAGTGCAAGGTGACTCTTCAGGTTATCATGGTTATTGGACTTTAGACTTTACTCAAATTGATCCGCATTTAGGCTCAAACGAAGAGTTGAAAGAGCTGATTGATAAAGCGCATAGTAAAGGAATGAAAGTATTTTTTGACATTATTACTAACCACACCGCAGATGTGATCAAGTATAAAGAGTGTCACAGTGACTTAGCCGTTAAATTCAGTACGAGCCAACAACTTTGTGAATATGTGAGTTTAGCGGATAAAGCTGCAGGTAAAGGTTATACACCTTATGTTGAAGAGCATGAAAAGAATTTAAAAACGCCAGCTTGGCTTAATGATGCTAAGTATTACCACAATCAAGGCGACAGTACTTGGCAGGGTGAAAACTCTATTTACGGCGACTTTATGGGATTAGATGATGTAGATACCGACAATCCAGAAGTTGTAGATGGTTTTGTAAAAATCTATTCAGATATCATCGCCCAATTTAAACCAGATGGCTTTAGAATTGACACTGTTAAGCACGTAAATATTGAGTTTTGGCAAGAGTTCACCCCAGCAATCATTGATTTTGCAAAAGAGCAGGGTATTCCAAACTTCTTTGTATTCGGTGAAGTATATGCTGAAGATGCTCGAGTGTTATCTAAATTTACTACTGAGGGTGATGTGCCTTCTGTATTAGATTTCCATATTCAGGCTGCAATTAAAAATGTATTTGGCCGTGGTAAAGGCACAGAAGAATTAGCAAATATGTTCGCGTTAGATCACTTATATGAAGATCATAATAGCTCAGCGGACTTATTAATGAACTTTATCAGTAACCATGACATGGGACGTTTTGCCTATTACATGGAACAAGCTTTTCCTGAAGCTTCAGAACAAGAGAAACTAGATCGAGTTAAACTTGCTAATGCGATGATGTACTTTGCCCGAGGTATTCCAGTTGTTTATTACGGTGACGAGCAAGGCTTTGTAGGCGAAGGTGGTGATAAAGGCGCTCGTGAAGATATGATGCCATCTCAGGTTGAGCAATATAATAGTTTTGACTTATTAGGCACTGATAAAACTACTGCTGATGCTAATTTTGATAAGCAACACCCTCTTTATCTAATGTATGCTGATTTTGCCAAAGTGTATCATGCTAATGAAGCAGTGCGCCGTGGTGAACAAAAAGTACTAGCTTCTTCTAATAAAGCGGGAATTTTTGCCTTTACCAGAAAGAGCAAAAACCAAAACTTAGCGCTAGTGTTTAATTCAGCAACAGAAGCTATGTCATACAATAATGACCTATTAGCTGATGGTAAAGTTATCTTTGGTGATGGCAAATTAGCTGAAGGACAGATAGTACTACCTGCGTTGAGTTTTGCCATTATTGAACTGTAATTAATAGAGTAACAGGTATTACCAGTTAAAAAGCTGAGAGAAATCTCGGCTTTTTTTGTTTATATATCATAAAATAAACGCCATTTTATTTCGTCAATTAGACTTTGGGATCAGCCCGTGGCAAAAAATTCAGACCCTCTATACATTCCTTACTCAGGCCCTGCCTTGATTGAAACTCCTTTATTAAACAAAGGTACTGCATTTACAAAGGTTGAACGTTCCAACTTCAACTTGATGGGCTTATTGCCGCCTAGGTATGAAACAATTGATGAGCAAGTAGAACGTGCTTACATGCAATATTCGAGTTTTGAAAACCCGATAAACAAGCATATTTATTTGCGTGCGATTCAAGACAGCAATGAAACATTGTTCTTCAAGTTAGTTAATCAAAACATCGAAGAGATGATGCCTATCATCTATACCCCGACTGTTGGTGATGCTTGTGAAAAGTTTTCAGATATTTATCGCAGCAACCGTGGTTTGTTTATTTCTTACACAGAAAGAGATCAAATGGATGAGATCTTAAGAAATGCAACTAAGCAAAAAGTAAAAGTTATCGTTGTAACTGATGGTGAGCGTATCTTAGGTTTAGGTGACCAAGGTATTGGTGGAATGGGTATTCCAATCGGTAAACTTTCACTTTATACAGCTTGTGGCGGCATCAGCCCAGCGTACACTATGCCTATTACTTTAGATGTGGGCACCAATAATGAAAAGTTACTGAACGACCCTATGTATATGGGTGAGCGCCACAAACGTGTAAGCCAAGAAGCATATGATGAGTTTGTTGATAAATTTATCCACGCTGCGCAAAAGCGCTGGCCTGGTGTAATGATTCAGTTTGAAGACTTTGCTCAGCCGAATGCTATGCCTTTGTTGAAACGCTACCGCGATCAAGTTTGTTGCTTTAACGATGATATTCAAGGAACTGCAGCAGTAACGGTTGGAACTTTACTCGCGGCCTGTCGTAAGAAAGGCAAGAAGTTATCTGAACAGAAAGTGGTATTTGTAGGTGCGGGTTCAGCAGGTTGTGGTATTGCTGAACAAATCATTATGCAAATGAAAGCTGAAGGCATTTCTGATGAACAGGCACGCAGCCAAGTATTTATGATTGACAGAAACGGTTTGTTAACGGAAGGCATGGCTGATTTGCGTGAGTTCCAACAAGCGTTAGTACAATCAAAGCAAAACCTTACGGATTGGCAGTTCTCTGGCAGTTTTGCCAGCTTGTTAGATGTTATGCATTGTGCCAAACCTGGTATTTTAATTGGTGTATCAGGCGTCCCTGGTTTGTTCACTGAAGATGCAATTAAGACCATGTATAATGGTGATGACGCTCCTATTGTATTCCCTTTAAGTAATCCGATTAAGCAAATTGAAGCTCGCCCGGAGCAAATTTTAGAATGGACAGAAGGTAACGCTATTGTTGCAACAGGAAGTCCGTTTGAGCCGATTGAGTATAAAGGCAATACTTATCCTATCGCTCAGTGTAATAACGCATATATCTTCCCTGGCATAGGCCTAGGTGTATTAGCAGTTAAAGCTCGAATCATTACTGATGAAATGTTGATGGCGACTAGTGAAACGCTTGCCGCAGCTTCTCCTGTAGTAAATGAAGGTAAAGGTGATTTGCTACCGAAATTAACTGACCTTGCAGAGTTGAGTAAGAAGATTGCTTTTAACGTAGCTAAAGTTGCTATGGAACAAGGGCATGCACTGAAAATTTCAGATGAAGCGTTAACACAGGCTATTGAAAGAAACTTCTGGACTCCTGAATACCGTCAATACAAACGAGTAAGTATGTAGTTCGAAGTTTAAGTTATTTAGGGTTAAAGCGCTGTTGCAGCGCTTTTAACTCTCCTGAGTCATTCATTTTTAATAAATACTCATCAAACTTTTCTAACATATCATGATGTTTAGACTTTTTCGCAAAAGCAAAATAGCCAGGTAAAATCGCTAACGGTGGGCGATGAGAAGTAAAGCTATACTTCAGCTTAATCTTTTCTAAAGTTGGCAGTGTTGTACGCACATTATTTGCAGTTAAATCAATTCGCTCTTTATGTAGTAGCATAAATTGCTGCTCAACAGAGTTTACTTCAATAATTTGCATGTTCTTTTTAAAGTGATCAAGAGCTCGACCATATGAGCCGCCTCGGATCAAAGCAATACGCTTGTTTAATAGCTGATTCATATCGCCTTGCCAGTCAAACTCACTACCGTAGTTGGTAAACAATCGGATCTCATCTTGATATAGAGCAACTTTGCCGTAATCCATCAACTTGGCTCTGTCATCGCTGAAATAAACCCCAATTAATACGTCAGCTTTGTTGTGACGCATTACGTCGATTGCTCGACTCCAAGGGTAGTAGTAAATTTCATAAGTAAAGTGAAGTTGCTGAGACATAGTAGCGAGCAACTCAATTGCCAAACCTGAGTTATGGTCTGTGTGTTGCTCGCTGATATTAATAATATTCGCAGACGCAAATATTAAATGAGGAGTTTCTGCTTTGATGGAAAAAGAAGCAAATAAATAAAGACAACAGATTAACCGAAGAAACTTAAAAATACCTGCCTCCCATTAAAATCTAATAATTCGTCCACCAATTTGTTCGGTTAGTGGGCTCTTGTTGCAGAGTCATAAGTTCACCAATCTCAGGTGCGACTATGGCTTGCTGTTGCTTGTGTGCTTCCGCCATGGCTCTCTCTATCGGGTCCGTCCATGAATGTAAAGCTAGGGTGAAAGCGCCCCAGTGAACAGGCATCATAACTTTAGCGTTTAAATCTTTTGCTGCCTGAACCGTTTGTTCCGGCATCATATGGATGTCTGCCCAAGCGGTATTATATTGTCCACACTCTAATAGTGCAAAGTCTGGCTCACCTAATTTCTCTTTTATTTGAGAAAAATGTGGGCCATAACCGGTATCACCGCTGAAAAATACAGAGTAATCCTCTGATTTAACATACCAGCCACCCCACAACGTTTGGTTTTGGTTCGTTATTCTGCGGCCTGAGAAATGACGAGCAGGAGTAAAGGTCAGCTGTAAATCACCTAACTCTTGATTTTGCCACCAGTCGAACTCTATGATTTTTTCTTTCTCGATACCCCAAGAAATTAAGTGACTAGCTACTCCAAGTGGCACGTAGTAGTTGGCAACTTTTTGGTCAAGCTGCAAAACACTGTCGTAGTCTAAATGATCATAATGATCGTGAGATATGACAATAGCGTCTATGTTAGGTAACTGCTCTGGGGTTAAAGGAAACTCTTTGTTATATCTGCTTCCTCCAAGCCATGGATGTGGAGCCGCTTTTTGCGAAAACATAGGGTCAAAAAATACGGTTTTTCCTGCTACTTGCAATAGGAAAGAAGAATGGCCAAACCATACAAGCTCAGGAGCTTGGCTCTGGTCTAAGTCTTCAGACTGCAGTTTTATTACGTCAATATCACGACTCGGCTTTTGATTAGGAACACCTTTGATAAATTTAAATAGAGTATCAACCATGCCGCCTGAGTCTGGAGTAGGTGTTGAAGTTTGGGTGTCTATTTGATTAACAAAGCCGTTATCTTTGTACTGCGATGACTGTGTCATTCTATCTTTGTGAACTTTGTCGTGTACGGCACCAAACTGGGGGGCTAAGTTTACAAAGAGTATGCCTATGAGCACTAAGGCTAAGATAGCAAATAAAATAAATAACATTATGCTTTTAAGCATTACTTATCTCCAAGATAGATTTGTTTTCGATGATTTGTTCTGGTTGTTTAGTCAGAGCCGCTGTTAACATAGCATCAGCCAATTGCTCTGAAGTAATCGAATAGTTACGACCAAGTTTCTTAATGAGTGGATACAACCAACGGCTAATTTTATAACCTAAATTGGGCTCATTTCTTGGTGTAACAGGGTATATGTATGAAGGCCTGAAACTATTGAATTGGGAAAATTCAAGTTCGGCAATTTGATTTTCCGCCATACCTTTATAGCGGGCAAAAGATACGCGGCTTTGTTCCGTCCTATCAGCTCCTTGTCCACTAAGTAAAATAAAACGACCATTTGGATTTTGCTTTTTATACTCTTGAGCAAAACTAACAGGGAAATCTACCGTGATTCTTTTAAATTCAGGATCTGTAACGGAACCTGTATAAACGCCTAAACAAAAGAAGACGACATCTATATCGCTAAAGTTTAAGCTTTGCCAGTCAGTAAAGTCTGACTTAGAAACTTGGGTCAGTTTATCGTGATAATGGTTGGTTTTAGTTCTGACTATGGAAACTATTTGGTCGATCTTTTGACTTTGTATTGCTCTGTCTATGATTAAGCCGCCAATCATACCAGAGCCACCTGTGACTAAGACTTTCATGCATACTCCAGTTGAGGTTGGTCAATTTCAAGGGAGTATATTAACAAAGTACACCTGTTAGTGTACTTTTAAAATGTGACAAAATTAATTCAGAAAGTGCCAATTTGAGAAAAATTGGCGACTTAATTAAAAATTAAAGAAAGCTAGAAATATCCTGTAAGGATTTCTTCACTTGGGCGTGGGCTGGAACCGTTGCATCTTCAGCTGGGTAGCCTGCAATAAGCAACATGTAAGGTCGTTCATTATCTGGACGTTCACATATCTTTGATAAAAACTGCATCGGCTTGGGAGTGTGAGTTAATGTTACTAGTCCAGCGTTATGTAGTGCTGTAATTAACATACCGGTTGCTATGCCTACAGATTCGTGAACATAGTAGTTGGTATTTTTATCCTCTGCGTGGATGCCGCCTTTCTTCTGACTGAAAATAGCGATAAGCCAAGGAGCGTGTTCAAGATAAGGTTTTTGATCATCGGTTCCTAAAGGCTTCAGTGCATCTAACCACTCATCTCCAGCTCGACCTTGATAAAAGCCTTGTTCGTGTAACTCAGCTTGTTCACGAACTTGTTTTTTCACCTCTGGTGAATTAATTGCAACAAAGTGCCATGGCTGGTGGTTTGCGCCACTAGGAGCTGTTCCAGCTGCTTTTATGCAATTTTCTATTACTTCTCGAGCAACTGGTCGATCACTAAAGCTACGAATGCTGTGACGACGTTTCATGTCATTAAGGAATTGCTCAGAGCGCTCCAACATTTCGGTTTCTGGATATTCAACATAGTCGGTCAATGGCGAACAGTCGTGTTGTTGCATATGCCTCTCTTTTTATTGTTATTGTCGTAAATTGACCCCGACTGTAACCTGTCGTTAGTAGTCTTGCAATAAGCTCTGGTCGTAGTTGTTAATGTCTAATTCTAAATTCAGAGAGTCTATTTTGACATCTAGCTCATTTGACTTTGTATTTAGAGAACTTAATGTAATTATATTATCGTCTAACTCATACAGCTGGCGGCATGCCTTATAGTAAAAGCTCATGATAAGTATTGCTGTAACATCGTCTTGTTCAACAGCTTGGTTAATTTTTTTATTTTTTCGATGGATATAGTTTATTTGCTGCTTTAAACGCCAAACATAATAAACCTCAGTCATAAATTCATGTTCTTTATATTTGTTTAGCACTAAACCTATGGTGATTAGTGCAATTGCAACGCCTGCTACATTCAACCAAAAATGAGAACCTTCTCGGTCGGTAAATAAGTAAATTGCTGATTGAGATAAGCCAAGTGATAAGCTGGCTAAGGCAATAATGCCCGCAATGATCACTATGTTTAAATGTTTTCGGTATCTTTCTTTGTTTATTTTTTCTAGTTGCATTGTGACTGTGTATTGGTTTTTTGCAGATTATAAATGGATTCGTAAGTCCTACGCAAAACTTGGATCAAGTTTGGAGAACAAATTTTATATTAGCTGCTAAAGTTAATGAGATTAAAAAGTTAAAGGAGCAGGCTTATGGCTATAAACCCAATTCCAGATGGCTATCATACTGTAACACCTTACATTATTGTGAAGCAGGCAGCAGAAGCATTAGTTTTTTACAATAGAGCGTTTAATGCAGAAGAAGTCGGACGTTTGGCTATGCCTGATGGCACGATAATGCATGGAGAGTTCAAAGTAGGAGACTCTCATATTATGTTTGCTGAAGAAAATCTTGAGATGGGGATGTTAGGTCCTGAAGCTCTAGGAGGGGCTGCTGTTTCGATTTGTTTGTATGTTCAGGATGCTGATGCGACTTTTGCGCAAGCTATTTCCGCTGGAGCAGAAGAGATGAGGCCAATGCAAGATCAATTTTGGGGTGATAGGGCGGGTACTGTGAAAGATCCCTATGGTCATAGTTGGACTATTCTAAGTAAGATTGAAGACGTCAGTTGGGAGGAAGTTCAGCATAGATTTGAGCAGATGTACGTTGACTCAAACTCAACAGATCAATAATACTGCAATCGGCAAAGAAAATAGGCTGAAGGACCTTCAGCCTATTTTAAAATTAAAATGGGCTAGGGAAGCGTTTAAGTATTTCGCCAATATCTTGCATCTGCGCTTGTGATAATGTGATATCAAATGCTTTGATATTTTCGTCTAGTTGCTCCAAGGTTGTTGCACCAATAATAGTAGAGGTAACGCCATCGACTTGGTTACACCATGTCAATGCCAATTGAGCTGGGCTAATATTTAGTTCTTTTGCTAATTCAACATAAGCCTTGACTGCTTGCTCAGTTGCATCAGTATCTCTAAATAAACCATTGCGTTGTGAAAAGCTCCAACGGCTACCTTCTGGTCTTGCCCCTCCTAGATATTTACCAGTCAATACTCCACCAGCTAGCGGTGACCAAGGTAAATAAGCAATATTTTCGTGAATACAGTTTTCTACCAAGTAAGGCCAATCTTTGGTATGCAATAAATTGAACTCATTTTGAATAGATACCATACGAGGTAAAGCGTATTTTTCGCTTAATTTTAAGTATTGATTGATGCCCCAAGTGGTATCGTCAGACAAACCACAAAATCTAATTTTTCCTGCTTTAACGCAATCATCAAGTGCTTGCAAAATCTCAAGCATTTCTTGTGTTTCTTGCTCGCGATTTAGCTCTGAAAATTTAACTTGATTCGGCCAGTGCTTGGCAAAATGAGGTGAAGTGCGGTTTGGCCAATGTAATTGATACAAGTCGATATAATCCATCTTTAAACGTTGCAGTGATGAATCTAAAGCAAGTTTCACTGACTCTGCAGAAATCTTGCTCGCACCGCGTATGTATGGCAAACCTGAACCAGCTATTTTACTAGCTATGATAACGTCCTTTCTTTTCTTAGGATTCTGTTCGAAATAGTTACCTATGATCCTTTCTGTATCACCGTAGGTTTGTTCAGTTGGTGCGACAGGGTATAACTCAGCAGTATCAATAAAATTCACACCTTGATTTAACGCGTGATCTATTTGCTGATTTGCATCTTCTTGGTTGTTTTGTACTCCCCAAGTCATGGAGCCCAAACATACTCTCGATACATCAACACCTGAACTACCTAACTTTGAAAACTTCATATTATTTTTATCCCTTGCAATAGTAATAAGAATAGTAAAGGCAATTTACGACAACACAATAAAAAATTAACACTTGCATATATGAAAAAACGAATATACACTTTTTCGTATATTAAGGAGCTGTTATGAATCCACTATCTTTTTATAAATGTCTTGCTGATGACACTCGACTGAAGTCGCTAATGCTTATTTTTCATGAACAAGAGTTGTGTGTATGTGAGCTGATGGAGGCGTTGGAGTTAAGTCAGCCTAAAGTTTCTCGCCACCTAGCTCAGCTCAGAAAGTGCGGATTGTTAGTAGATAATAAACAAGCGCAATGGGTGTTCTATCAGATTAATCCAGAACTGCCAGAGTGGGCAAAAACGGTATTAGAAGTTTCTTCAATCGAAAATAAAGAGTTTTTGCAGGAAAATTTACAAAAATTACATGAAATGGGCGATAGCCGCCCACAAAGACAAAGCGAATGCTGTTAGGTGAATAAAATGACAATTAAAGTAGGTATTAATGGTTTTGGTCGTATGGGACGTTTGGCGTTAAGAGCTGCGTTTGATTGGCCGGAAATTGAATTTGTACAAATTAATGATCCAGCAGGTGAAGCGGCAACATTAGCGCATTTACTAGAGTTTGACTCTGTACATGGACGCTGGCATCACTCAGTCGACAGTCAAGATAGTCAAATCAAAATAGCTGGTAGCACGATTACCTGTACTCAGAATAAATCAATTGATGATACTGATTGGTCGAACTGTGACCTTGTAATTGAAGCTTCCGGCAAGATGAAAACAAAGGCTTTATTACAGTCATATTTAGACCAAGGCGTAAAGCGTGTTGTTGTAACTGCTCCTGTTAAAGAAGAAGGCGTTTTGAATGTAGTTATGGGAGTAAATGATGAGCTTTATGATCCAGAATTACATCAGATAGTTACAGCAGCTTCGTGTACGACAAATTGTTTAGCTCCTGTAGTTAAAGTACTGCTTGAGAAAGTGGGTATTAAACATGGTTCTATGACAACAATTCACGATATTACTAATACTCAAACCATCATTGATGCTCCGCATAAAGACTTACGCCGCGCACGTTCGTGTGGTACTAGCTTGATCCCAACAACAACAGGTTCTGCTACAGCAATTACTCATATTTTTCCTGAGCTTAAAGGCAAGCTTAATGGTCATGCAGTACGTGTACCTTTAACTAATGCTTCTATTACCGACTGTGTGTTCGAATTAGAAAGAGCAGTAACAGAACAAGAAGTTAACTCTTGGTTTAAAGAGGCTGCGGCCAATGAGCTGAAAGGTATTTTGGGTTACGAAGAAAGGCCTTTGGTATCGATCGATTATAAAACTGATCCCCGTTCATCTATTATTGATGCGCTATCAACTATGGTGATTAATGGTACTCAATTAAAACTGTATGCTTGGTATGACAACGAATGGGGTTATGCCAATAGAACCGCAGAATTAGTTAAAAAGGTAGGCTTAAGCTAATTCTGGCTTGCCTATTGTTTAAAAAAATAGAGCAAAGATATTATGCAGTTATCAAATGAAATAAAACAATACCTAGTTGTGACAGGAAACTATTGGGCGTTTACTCTAACTGATGGTGCGCTGAGAATGCTAGTTGTATTGTATTTTCATCAGCTTGGCTACGCGCCTTTGGCAATTGCTAGTTTATTTTTGTTCTATGAATTTTTTGGTGTAGTGACCAACCTCTTTGGCGGTTGGCTCGGCGCTAAAGTTGGGCTGAATAAAACGATGAATATAGGCCTGATCCTTCAGGTTTTCGCTTTACTAATGCTTACTCTTCCAAGTGAATATCTAACTGTAGCTTACGTTATGCTTGCCCAGGCATTTTCGGGTATTGCTAAAGACTTAAATAAAATGAGTGCAAAAAGTGCAATTAAGACTTTGGTACCCAAAGATGCACAAAGCACGCTCTATAAATGGGTAGCTATATTAACAGGCTCAAAAAATGCGTTAAAAGGAGTGGGATTCTTTTTAGGTGGCGGTTTGCTTACTTTATTTGGGTTTCAATCGGCCATGTTAATCATGGGTGTCTCTTTATTTTTCGTTTGGCTCATTAGTTTATGGTTGTTGAAATCGGAATTAGGGAAAGCTAAAACAAAACCTAAATTCAAAGATATATTTTCTAAAAGTAAGAATATAAATTATCTATCTGCTGCTCGATTATTCTTATTTGGAGCAAGAGATGTATGGTTTGTTATTGCTTTACCTGTTTTTCTTGCGGCTCAATTTGGTTGGGACCACTGGTGGGTTGGTGGCTTCTTAGCAACTTGGGTGATCGGTTATGGCATTATTCAGTCGTTAGCGCCCAAATTCACAGGTAAAGAGCAAGGTAAAGCTCCTTCTGGAAATGATGCTTTTATCTGGGCTATCGTTCTAGCTGCGATTCCAGCGGTCATTGCACTGGCATTAGATAATAATTTTTATATTAAAATCAGTATAATAATTGGCTTATTAGTTTTTGGTGCTTTGTTCGCAATAAATTCATCATTACACAGTTATTTGATAGTTGATTTAGCAAATAGCGATGGTGTTTCGCTAGATGTCGGATTTTATTATATGGCCAATGCAATGGGCAGGTTAATAGGAACTGTGTTATCCGGACTTATTTATCAAGAGTTTGGTTTGATAAGTTGTTTAGTAGTCTCTTCTGTTTTTGTATTTATTGCGGCACTACTTGTGAAACCGGTAGGGCGTTAATAGCGATACAGTCTAATGCTCTAAAGCACACAGTTTTCTCTTGTTTCTAAGTTTAAGTTTGTGTGCTTAGTTATTGATAGAGTCACTTCAGCAACGCTAATTCCATAGAAGCTCATATCCGTTCTATTTATTAGAGTCGTATCGTCTATTTGATACAGCCAATCATCTAAGTATAAGATCCTTTCACCGGAGTCGGTCAATATTGCTAAATTATACTGCCAATTTAGGGTGTTACCTTGAACAGAACCTGTTGCTTCACCAATAACATCTTCAGCAGTGCCTACGTAATTGTCACCATCTTTTTTTAGATGCCAACAACGATACTCTATTTCTCCATCACTAAAATAGAACTTTTCATCCAATATGCCTCTATTGTCTTGCCATTTTGCAACAAGCTCAGCTTTGAATGATCTTACTACTTGACCTGAATAGTCTTGCACTATGCCATGGGCTAACAAAGAGCCTTGAAAAAATTGTTCTAACTGAAGTTTTGGTGTGTTGTTCTTATATAAAGATAGAGACTGGCTGCAACTGATAAGCAGCATTGAAGTTAGGAATATTGTTGTTGTTTTAATCATTTTCGTTTTCCTTTTAACTTTGCTGAAAGCTTGGGGTATGAACTTTGGTCGGACAGCCAAATATTGGCAAATTTTTCAGTAAATATAGGATCGGAAATATGACCTAAATAGCTTTGATTAATAAAAAAGTGACTGTTGTTTTCAGCATCTTTAACAAAACTGATTTGGTCAAGCTTGGTGACGTTAGGCCAGAGTTTTGTGAGCTTAGGTCGCCATTGTTTTTCTTGTTGCTCAGAGGCATTCATTTGTTCAAATGTTTCATCTATTAAGTCTTTAGCTTCGAACGATCGCAAGTAGGTTAAAGTTAGTTTAAAGGCCGAAGTTTCATCATAAATCCCCGTTTCGTTGGTTAACTGAGCATGGTAGATGTCGAACCAGAGTAGACTTAGTTTGGCATTACCAACTTCTTGCCACAGTGGGTAAGGCATATCTTCTTTTGCTTCATTTGCAAAGGTGATTATTGCTAAAACCAATAGAGAAAGAGAGAAAGTTTTCATATTAGATATTCATCAGTTTAATGGTGGGTGTCCACGGTATTTGCATTTGCGGTGGGTGTCTCTGATACCTTCTCTATTACTTCATGGGTGTCTCCGGTATTTTTAATGTTTGTCATTTTTAGCTCCTGCTATTTTGTAGTGAGAAAAGAACAAAGCGGGTAATAAGAAAAACCAAACAGGAGTTAACAACAACCAAGTGTTTAAATAGCCAAAAGGAAGAACCACAGCCTCTAGCTTGGCGGCAGCTAAGTAACTAAGAGGAGCAAGAGCTCCTCCCGTTACCGCCATTACTAACCAATTAGTTTTAAACAGGCCAGAAAGAGTTGTTACATTTGAAGCAAATCCAATCCACAACAACAACAGCCAAGCTGGTGGAAGTGCTTTTAATATCAAGTTATTTGATGAAGAAGTGAACTCAAATATGCCAAAGAGCGTAAAACTAGCATCAACAATAAAACCGGCAACACCAAGAAAAATGAGTGACTGAAGCTCTACTTTTTTTGCACTGTGAAAGTACAAGTGAAAACAGAGCAGTATCACACACAAGACTAACGCTTGGTTGAGTAATAAAATACAAGACCACCAATAAGCTTGGAAGCCAATAAAGTTAACCCAAGGTTTTTGAGTTAGTCCCATAGTGAGTGTCGGTTTGTTATCAATATGAAGTGATACGTAACAACGGCAAGAATGATCAAAATATTTATGTTCAGCCGTTTAGATCTAACGCTTTTGTTAATTTGAACTATGTTGAATAGGTAACTAATAGCGTTGCAAATTTGAGTAATTGAGGAGAAACCATGTATTTAGTTAGACTTGTTTATGTAAGTGCTATCAGTGAAGACTTTGAACCAGATGATTTAAACCAAATTCTAGAATCAGCCAAAAAGCATAATAGAAAAAACCATGTCACAGGCTTATTAGGATTTAACCGAAAAATATTTTTACAATGTTTAGAAGGTTCAAGGGCTAGAGTAAATGAGACTTATCACAGAATATTGAAGGACCCAAGGCACGATAAGATAATAATGCTCGATTACAAAGAGATTGTAGAGAGGGAGTTCGATGATTGGTCAATGGGATTTATTCCCGAATCAAGTATGACCAGCATGGTGAACTTAAGATTTTCTGGTGACGATACATTTAACCCCTATGACATGAGCGGAGAAAGTGCCCATAGGTTAATGGTTGCATTAAAAGACAGCGTCCCTTTGCAACGCTAAATATAGACTCCAATGCTAACATGTAAATTTTTACTCAAACGTGTTTACGTTCCAACATGTGAACACGTTGCAGTAATGTGTTTTATAATTATTAGAACCAGACACTCTAACTTTGTTGTCATGAATAAAACAATTTGCTTTCTAATTTTGCTGTTCGCTGTGAATGCTACAGCACAAGAAAATGAGATATTAGTAAGCTCAGGAGAGTTTGCTCCTTATTCTGGTAAATCGTTAAATGAAAAGGGCATTGCAACGCAAATAGTTTTAGCGGCTTTCAAGCACTCTATGCCTGAACATCAACTTAATATTAAATTTTTGCCTTGGAAAAGATCCATAGATTATGTTCGGCGTGAGCAAGTGAAAGTGTCATATCCATATTTCAAAAGCGAACAAAGAGCAAAAGAGTTTTATTTTAGCGAACCACTCTATATTTCTAAAGGTTTAGCCTATGGCAATGCAGTAACACAAACACATAAATCTCCTGTCCCTGAAGGAGTAGTGTGTTTACCGCCAGGGTTTGCTATTGGCTCGATAGCTGAGTTGGTTGATGAATACAAGCTGACATTGGTTAGGCCGAACTACTTAGTTCAGTGTTTTCAATTACTGTATAAACAAAGAGTTGATTATGTTTTTTCTAACAAGAATGTCGCTGAATATTTGATTAATAACAAATTGATACCTAGGCCTCAAAAATTATTTCCTTTACCATTTTTTCAATCCGAATCTGGGCTACACTTGATTACAGCAAAAACTAATAAAAACAAACAGTTGATGGAAAAGTTTAATGAAGGATTACGCGAACTTAAAATGACGAAGCAATACCAAGAGATTACAAAAAGTATCTACAAATAGTTTTAACATCACAAAATAATAAGGCACCACAGTTGCGGTGCCTTATTAGTAGCTAAAGGGGTCAGTCTCTAGCTGTTTTTCCTCAGAGTTCTATTTATTAAAACAACTGATAAGAAACACTTAGTTTGATACTACGAGGTAAAATATATCGACCATTAGGAGCTTCTGGATTACGAGGATCTCCCTCTGTAATACCTTGCCTGTCAGTTAAATTATCAACGGCTAACTGTATTTTTACATTTTCGTTTGGTTCGTATAACAAACCTACATCAACTTTGCTGTAACCATCTAAAACAACAGTGTTTTCATTGTTACCCCAACGATCATCTACCGATGACAAAGTGCCATAGAAAGTAATTAACTGATCATCATTTAACTCTAACTCATAGCTAGGTGTTACACGCAGTTGCCAGCCAGGCTGCCTTTGTGCTTCATTGCCTTCGTTTGTCGGACTTTCGGTAATTTCTGTATCTTGCCAAGTTGCATTCAGGTTAAGGCTTAAACCACCTTCGGTATAATAGTTAGCGTCTAATTCTATACCTTTTGCTTCATTAGTTAAGATCTCAGCTGGGTCACCCGGTCTACGAACAAAAGTGTCACCTTCAACTTCGTTAGTGAACAATGTTGCATAAACTTCTAGTGGATCGGTTAAGTATTTGTAACCAATTTCCAGCTGAGATACTTCTTGGATCAGGTCTTCGCCTTCGCTGTATGCACCGAAATTATCTCTGAAGTCATCAAAGTAAGGCATTTTATAACCTTTATTCATGCGAGCAAATACAGCCATTGAATCGTCTAAGCTGTAATTTGCACCAAGAGTCCAAGATGTTTTAGATTCGTCATAATCAACTGTTTGATCGATAGTGCCGTCTAAGCCTTCATCAACAGAATAAGCCACTTCGTGATTTTCACGACGTAAGCCTAAGTCAAAGGTTAGTTGATCATTCATTTTGTAGTTTAGTGCTGTGTATAAAGCATTAGTCGTGGCATCGCCAACTGCGTTAATATCATAGTTCCAGTCACAACCTTCAGCAGAAGCATTACAAGCTACACCGTCAAGCATTTCTCCGCCAGACTCTAGTACGTGGTAGGCTTGGTTACCAAGACTCCACCAATCTTTCGCTTCTGTATTGGCCGTGTATAAGCCAACCGACACGGTTAGTTGATCAAATGATTTGCTAACGGCTAAGTCATTAGTAAAGGCATCAATCTCTTTAAGTACCACCCAACGACCTATCTGTTGTACTGGTGTAGAGCCATCGTATACAGTTCCAGTTGCAGCGCCTATCGCATTAGTGCCATTGTCTGCAATTTCAGCGACTGTAGTTGCCGAACCATTTGGAACTAAGCCAAAAGTATTCGCATCACCTTGAGTTAAGCTGAATCGCTCAGTTAAATTCCAGCCATTACCTAAATCAAGCTTAATACTGGCACCTGAAACATGACCGTCCCAACCTCGGCCATCACCAAAATCGAAAGATTCGCTTTCGTTGTTTGCTCCATAAGTAATTGTTGCTTGGCGATTTAAGCTGCCAATTTGTGTGTATTCTGCATCAACGCCCTCTACATTTAGCGGAGTTGGTAAGTACCATGTTCCGTGGTCATCGGTTTGACGGGTATAAAAGTTGATTTCGCCTTTATCGAACTCTTTAGTGATATTTAGGGTGAACTGTTGGCCTTGCTCAGAGGTAAAACCTGCATCACGAATACCTGGAGAGCGTTTAATGTAGCCACCCATCATGTAATACAAGTCTTCGCTTAATTCGCCACTTAGCACTAAGTCGACTCTTTGTAAGCCATAGTCTGAAGTCGAGTATTTAGCTAACGCTTCAGTATCTTCTGAGCCTCTTTTTAATCTGAAATTAGTTGTTAAACCTGGTTGGCCATTCGATAACACAGGGTTTGGACCACCTCTTAACGCTTCCATTGTTTCTATCGTTTCATCGAGGCGAAATAGCGTTGAATTTTCTAAGAAGGATAAAGTTGGTGCAGGGTAAACAGGAGAACCTTCAAGACTCACAGTTAAAAAAGGTGCATCACCACCGCCAGGGAAGCCACGAACGAATACGTTAGCTCCTGATTCACCGCCTGAACTCTCCACCCAAACGCCGGGTACAGATTTAAATAGATCCGCTGTGCTTTTAGGGGCTAATTTCTCAATTAAATCAGCATCGACATTAGTGATTGCAAAATTGGCATCTTTTTTACTGATCCCTACACCAGCAGGTGTACCACTGACAATAATGACTTCAACGTCTTTTTCTTTTTCCTGGGCCAGAACTGGGAAGTTGAATAGTGATAGAGCTATACCGCTAGCAATTGCTGTTTTGGCGAATCTCTTTGTCATGATGATGTCCTCATGTTTGTGTGCTGTTGATTATTCCACCGACTACGCTGACCCATACGGTGGTTATTTTTATTGTTCGTTTTTTAACATATGTAGTTTTGCAAACGATTGCAAATAATTTTTTCAAACGATTGCATTTTTTTTTAATGAGTTGCAAACTGAAGTTCTCAAATTGAATAAATGAAGGGGCAAAGGTTTGACGAAAGAGTCAAAATTAACATTGGCCGGGTTAGCAGAGTTAGCAGGGGTTTCAGCCTCGACTGTATCGCGGGCATTGAACGATAACCCTTTGATTAAAAAGGAAACAAGGGAACGGATTCAAAGCTTAGCAGCGGATAATAATTTTAGTTTAAATCGAGCTGCAAGTCGTCTTAGGACACAAAAAACTAATGTAGTTGCAGTGATATTAAACCTAACTGACACCACTGAGCAGAGTATTTCTGACCCGTTTTTACTGAAGGTCGTAGGTGATTTAAACCAAGCTTTAAATGCTAAAGGCTATGAAATGCTGCTATCTAACTCTCTGATGGCAAATGATAATTGGGCTAATTACTTTATAAAAAGCCAACGAGCCGATGGTTTAATTATTGTTGGGCAAGGGAAGTCTACTGCAAACATTGAGAAGGCAGCGAAAGAGTCTGCTCCTATGGTTGTATGGGGAGATCCGACAACTGAAGCAAGTTATCCAATTATAGGTAGTGACAATGCTTTAGGAGGTTATCTAGCAACAACTAAGCTTATTACTTCTGGTGCGAACAAGATCATGTTTCTTGGTGATCCTGAGCATGCAGAGATGGCACAACGTTATTCTGGTTATAAGAGGGCTTTGGCTGAGCAAAGATTAAGTTTTCAGCCCGAGTTAACCTTAGCCATTGATATAACGAGCCAAGCTGCGTATGAACAATTGAACAAGTTTATTCTTGAAAACGGTTTGTGTTTTGACGGCATTTTTGCTGCCAGTGATATGGTTGCATTAGGCGCTATGAAAGCAATGAAAGAAAGATATATTAATATTCCTAGTGATGTATCTTTGGTGGGTTTTGACGATATAACTATGGCTGAGTTGTTTCATCCTGCGCTCACAACTATTGCTCAAAATACTCATAAGGCTGCACAGTGCATGGTCAACGCTCTTATGCAAAGACTAGAAGGGAAAAATGTGGGCTCTACTATGGTAGATATTGCTTTGATAGAGCGAAACTCAACAAAGTAAAGGTGATAAATGGCTATGTCCAATAGCCATTTTTACAATTATTTTTACAAGAAAATGCAAACGATTGCAATTTGGTGTAATTAAACCTAGACTGAAAATAACAAGAACAAGAGAGAGTTAACATGCAGCGACTTTTAGCTGTTGCGGCTTTGGCTGTGACTTATTTTATATTTGCCATTCTACTCAACAGTGTTGGTGTAGTGATATTGCAGTCGATAGAAAGTTTCGATATTACCAAGTCACAAGCGAGTGTATTGGAGGGGTTTAAAGACTTATCAATAGCCTTTGTTTCGTTTTTTGTTGCTTCAGTACTACCTAGAATTGGTTATAAACTCGCTTTATTAGCAGGCTTACTATTGGTTTTAGCTGCGGTATCTGTCACTCCTATTTTACCTAGCTTCTTAACTATCAAACTATTGTTTGCCGCTATTGGTGTTGGCTTTGCATTAGTTAAGGTTTCGGTTTATTCATTAATTGGCCAGTTAACTAATGGAAAAAATGAGCACTCATCATTGATGAATACTATTGAGGGTATTTTTATGGTGGGTACTTTGTTTGGTTATTGGTTGTTCAGTTTATTTGTTACTGATGATCCCGGTTCATCTTTGTCGTGGTTGAATGTGTACTGGGTATTAGCTGTATTAACAATGATTGCAATCGCGTTAGTTAGCTTTGCCAACCTCAAAGGTGAAATGACGTTAGAAAGTGAAAATACTAATTCTTTTTCAGATTTTTTAGAGATGCTTAAACTGGTTTATCAACCTCTAGTTTTAGTATTTGTGATCTCAATCTTCTTGTATGTGCTAATAGAGCAAGGTGTAGGCACTTGGCTACCTACCTTTAATCGCGAAGTGTTGGGGTTAAGTATTGAAGTCAGTGTACAAATGACAAGTATTTTTGCAGCAGGGTTAGCGTTAGGCAGATTAGCTGCAGGTCAGCTATTAAAGAAAGTAAGTTGGTTTTCTTTATTAGTGGCTTGTTTGTTAGCCATGTCAGTACTTATTTTATTGGTTATGCCATTGGCAGCAAACTCAGCAACTGAGCAGGCAAACTCTTGGCATCAGGCTCCACTAGTTGCATTTTTACTACCGCTTATTGGCTTCTTTATGGCGCCAATTTATCCAGTACTTAATTCAGTCATGCTATCGAGCTTGCCAACACACCAACACGCCTCTATGACAGGTCTGATTGTTGTTTTCTCTGCTTTAGGGGGCACCACAGGGTCAATCATCACAGGTAATGTGTTCCAGTTTTTCGGTGGCAATACTGCATTTTATTTCACTTTAGTTCCTATGGTAGGACTGCTGTTAAGTGTCAGTTTATTCCGTAAAAAAACCAATGGCTTGTCTGAGTTGGAGCCGATAAATGGGCAATAAACAACAAATTTTACAATCTTTCTTTGAAAGTGAACTATTCCATGATGTACAGACTTCTGGAATATTTAATGATAGTAAAACATTTGCAGATGCTGAACCTATCATTAGCTTTGAAGCTGCAATGAGTTGTTATAAGACGGAAAAAGAGCAGCAAACTCTGGTGTTAAGTGATTTTTTAGCTAAGCATTTTAAACTTCCTGAGTTTCGCGAAATAAAGGCTCAAGAACATGCTGATGATCTAATAACCCAGATTGATTATTTATGGTCTATTTTGCGTAAACCAGCGGATGACCAACAATTAGGTAGCTTGATACCTTTGGATCAACCTTATACTGTCCCTGGAGGAAGATTCAGAGAAGTTTATTACTGGGATAGCTACTTTGCAGCCTTAGGTTTGATTGAAGCGAATAGAGTAAATGATGTTGTCGCATTGGTTGAAAACTTTATTTCGATTCAAAACCGAGTTGGCTGCATACCTAATGGTAACCGCTGGTATTACGCAACTCGTTCTCAACCTCCTGTTCTAGCTATGTTAGTTAAGTTGCTATCGGAACATGCTAATTTAACGCCTGCGCAGTTAGCGAATTATATTCAAGCTGTTGAAACAGAGTATTTGTTTTGGATGGATGGTTCGGAAAAGTTAGAGGCAGGAGAGAGTCATAGGCGAGTAGTGCGTATGGACGATGGTAGTTTAATGAATCGATATTATGATGATAGTTCAACACCACGACCAGAGTCTTATGCAGAAGACGTCGAATTAGCTAGTGATTTAGCTGAACAAGATAAAGCTAGTTTCTATCGCAATATCAGGGCGGCTTGCGAATCTGGTTGGGATTTTAGCAGCAGATGGTTTAGCGACAGTACTAATTTGCATAGCATAGCAACAACGGAAATCATTCCTGTTGATTTAAATGCTTTACTTTACTTTGTTGAGTCCTGGTTAGCTGAATCATTCGTTAATTCAAATGCCGAGAAATCAAAAGCGTATTTTCAAGCTGCGAAAGCCAGAAAAGGCGCAATCAATTCTTATTTGTGGAATGAAAAAGAGAAATTCTATACCGACTACTGGTTTAAATTAAAAAAGCAAAGCCAAGTCAAAACATTAGCTGCGACATGGCCGCTTTACTTTGAGCTTGCAACTAAATCACAAGCTATTGATATAGTTGAGCTACTCACTACGTACTTTTTATACAAAGGCGGCTTAGTCACAACGCTTAATGAAACTGAGCAACAATGGGATTCTCCTAATGGCTGGGCGCCATTGCATTGGATAACCGTTCAAGGGTTGAGAAATTATCAATACAATGGATTAGCTGACAAGATAGCCCAGTTTTGGTTGTCAACCGTTGAGAAAAACTATTCTGAAACCGGTAAATTGATGGAAAAGTACAATGTAGTACAACCAAATATGAAAGCGGACGGTGGCGAATACGATGTGCAAGAAGGTTTTGGCTGGACCAATGGAGTGACTGCAGCATTACAAGCTGAAGTGAAAAAAATACAAGAAGTTTAAGCTTCGAAAGTTCCAGTTATAAAAAAGCCAGTGATAAACAATCACTGGCTTTTTCATTTTTATTAAAGGGCTAGATTAGAAGCTCACCTTACCTCTTAAGTACCAGAATGCACCGTTGAAGCCATAAGGTGAAGTAATTGAATACTGCTGACCTAGGGCTTGTAATACACCGTTGTCCTCTTGATTAGGATACTTATCTAAAATATTCTCACCACCAACTGCAACTGTTATGTTGTCAGAAAGTTCCATTGAGAACTCAAGATCAACTAATACTGCGCTGCTGTAGTCATGAGCATCAGATGCATCACCTGGACCAAACAAACCACCAGTTGAAGACCATTCTCCATAACGATTGAATCTAATCATAGTGTTGTATTTGTCGAATTCATAATCAAACGTTAATACAGAGCTATGTTCTGGAACTTGATTCTCCAAGTCAAATACTCGACCTTGGTTGATAGTATTAGGTCTGATACCTGATACTTCTTGTTCGTTATAGTTATGACGGAAATCTACTTGCAATTCACCGCTATAAACATCGAAGCTAGACTGGATATTAAAATCTATGCCTGATACTTCTGAATCAAATCCATTAACGAAGAAATTACCATTACTGCCTGCTAATAGTTCTGCGTTTTCTACGCCAGCCGCTTGTAGCTGTTGCAACTCTGAATCACCAATAGTAAAGCTTTGCAGAGCAATGCGATCTTCAATATCAATGTTATACATATCAATAGTAATCGTTGTGTCTGCAGATGGTGTATAAACTAGGCCAATACTGTAACTTGTAGATTCTTCAGGAGTTAGCTCTTCAGCTCCTAATGCTACGGAAATAGGGTGGTTTACAGGATATGTACCGCTTGGGATCAAATTGCCATCTGAATCTGCAGTGGTAGTAATATTGAGTGTATTTATCTGCCCAGGTGTTGGTGCTCTAAAGCCTGTATTCACAGTTGCTCTAACTGCAAGGTCTTCTGAAACTTCGTAACGAGAAGATAATTTCCAATCTAATGTACTATCGAACTCATCAAAGTTTTCATATCTCAGAGCGAAACCAGCAGATAACTCATCTGTAATATCGCCTTCAATATCGACATAGGCAGCCATAGATTGGCTATCATATTCTCCTGCAGACTCTGGCGAAAACCCTTGGAAGCCATCTGAGCCTAAGCCAAACTGAGCGAAGGTTGGGCCAGCAGCGGTAGAAGCTTCATCACCAGCAGAGATAGTGTAAACCTCTTCTCGCCATTCAAGACCGTATGCTAAATTGTATGCGTCATAAGCTTGAACAAAGTCAGCATTAATACTGGTTTCTTCTTGGGTCAAAGTGCCAGGGTTGAAAGTAGTAGGGGAAAGGTTGCCTAAGCTAGGGTTTATACTATCTTTCAACACATACTCAACTTCATTTTCAGCTGTTCTAACACGTATATCCCAGCTGAAATCGTCATCCGTTTCGCCCTTTAGACCTGCAACTACCGCAAAATCTGTAATGTTTGCGCCGAATAATGGGCTATAACCACCAGGGAATTGCGTATGAATAGGATTTAGTAATACATAACCACTATCGCTTGATGCATCTGCTGTTAAGTAGTTAGATGGGTCTAGTGAATCAGCTAAAATTGAGTCAATTAACGATTGAGGTGCAGCATCAGGTAAGCCATCACCGTTTGAATCAATAAATAAAGTGCCACGAGGCGTTAGCGCCGCGTTATCAGCTGCTGTTGGTAATACAGGAGAACGATAAAAGAAGCCTGAAAGGGTTTCGTTGTCCATATAGCTGAAATTACCATAAGCTTGCATATCGTCGTTTAAGTCTATGCCAGCATTAACAAATAATTTTAATGCTTCAATATCAGGATCGCCCCAACGTTGACCGTAACCTTGATACGGAACTTCATCTTCACCAACAATATCAGCTACAGCTTGAGCATCTTCTCTTGGATTGCCTCTGCTGGTTATATCAGAACTAGAATGTTCTACAGAGACGTTAACGAAGCCATCTTCACCCAAAGCAAAACCAGCATTTGCGCTAACACTTAGGCGATCACCATCTCCTTTCGAGTATTGACCAGCCTGTGCTGAAATGCTGAAGCCATCATTAGCGTCATTTAATATCAAGTTAACAACGCCCGCTATAGCATCAGAACCGTACTGTGCAGATGCACCGTCACGAAGAACTTCAACTCTCTTAATCGCACCTGATGGGAAAGTAGAGAAGTCAACACCTTGCGAACCTTGGTTTACTGTACCAAGTGGAGCTAGCTGCAGATTAACTAATGCTGAACGATGGCGTCGAGTACCATCAACTAAAACTAAGGTATGGTCTGGAGATAAGTTTCGTAATGTTACAGGTCTTACAAATGCGGTACCGTCAGCGATAGGGTAACGCTGAGTGTTGATTGATGGTGCTATCTTTGAAAGAGAGTCCGTCAGGTCGAACGAACCTTGTTCTTGCAAGTCATCCCCACCTAATATGTCTACAGGAGATAGGGTTTCTGTTGGCAGTTGACCAACTTTACGTGAACCTGTGATGACAATTTTTTCTACGTCTTCATTTGCTTCAGTGCCTTGAGATGACTCAGCAGCACTTACGTTGATTGTTGTTAAAGTAATGCCCGAAAGTAAAGCTAACTTAATTGCATTGGATACTTTTGAATTTTTTATCATTGTTCTTCTTCCTTCTGCATGTTCCTATTATCTTGTACACCACAAATCTAAAAATGGCTATTGCAAGATTTGTAAGTATAAGTTTCATATACTTAAACAACGCTAAAAAATAAACAAGTGTTAATTATATTGCACGCGTTAATTGCTCATTTTTTAACTTATCTATGAAAATCTTACTATTGCTTTAGGTCAATGTTGTAGTGCTTTCAATTCTATATAAAGCTGATTATTAAGGGAGGGAAGGCCTTAGTGTTCTTTCTCCGTTACTATATAAATGACACTAAGTTTGTGCTGAATAGTCGTAAACTGGTGTAGAGAAAAACAGACTCTTTTTTGTAATTGTGGTTCTCAATCTATACAGGAATCTGAATCAGTATAAAGAAGCTGGTGTATTTTTGGTTTAAAGATTTCTCTTTACTCTTTTTGATTGAGTTTATTAATCTCGGTTTTAAATCTCTATCTTAGGAGGCTGCTGATGTTCGCCACGATTCATTCGCTTTAGTTTTAACTTGTGCTTTTTTAGCATTAATTGTGGTTGTTTTTATTTTACTTAGTTTATTATTTTGTACCTTGTTGTTAGGCGAAAACACATTGTAAGTAGTAAAATATAAATAGTGCTAACTTGAGAGTTTTTATTAAAGTTAAGTAAAGTTTTTCAACATATGATAAGCAAAACAACTAAATTCTCTAGGCTTCAAGTATATGGAATCTAGTTAATCAATTAGCCAATATAGTTTGGCGGCTATTAGTGAGTTGTTTTACTACTTTTAAGTAAAGTAGCAGTATTTTTTTAATTTTCTTATCAATATGAAACTAATCTTGTATTTACTCTGTCTCAGTTGTTACGGACAAATGTAAAGTTTCTTAAATTAAAAGCATGGGTGTTGATTTTTACACTTAATTATTGTTATAGAAAGAGGTTACAACTAGCGCATCAACTGCACTGTTCATATTGCTTTTAAAGATAATTTTAAATGAATTAGCCATTTTAGGTACTGTTTTGGAGGCTTATAGGTTATATTTCCTGTGTATTATAATGAACGATAAAATAATATTATAGTAGATGTAGATTATAATCTACTTATGTGGTTAAATACTGGCGGAAATTTGGTATAGCATAGCTACTAGTCGTAAATATTAAGCTGTTTGTGTAATAGACGAATTATGGTCAATACAGATAGTTAGAAGCACTTTTACGTGTATATAAGTCAACTAAAAAGGCGTGCTTTTGTAATCGATGCCAGACAATTTAAGGTATTGTGCATATAGCAATGCCGACAGATGAGGCTATTTGAAGTTATCCGTATTTAGTCAAAGACAAATAAATTAAATAGGTTAGCGAGCAAAAGTTTAAATTGTTGTGCATTGAGTTTTTACGTAATAACTGGAAGGGAAGACGAATGTTTAACTTTTTTATCTATTTAATTTTAGTGCCTATGTTTTATGTATTTATCAGAGCGGCGTTAACATTTATTAACAGAGCAAAAATGAATGAGGCAATAGCTACTCAATCAGTTCAAGTTCTGTTGTTAGATTATGAAGCTGATAAAGAGAACGATCCAAAGGTTCGAATAGCAAAGAGTTTAGAAGCTAAAATTAAAAGAGATAGATTTATTGAAACACAACAAAGAAATGGATCATTCACCAAGTTTAGCAAGTTCGATTAAACTAAGTGCTAGTTCACTTTCATCACCATTAGAAACGAAACAGTCATAGGTCTTAGTAATCGCTTGTGACACAAAATCGGTATCCGACACATTTAATTTATTAGCCAAGTCTAAACAATACTTTACAGCTCTTTGCATCGCTTCATTATTAAGGCCATCCATTGCTTTACTTTGACCATTTACATCTATTCCTGCTGGGTGCAGTATTTGCCAAGGGGCTACGTTGAAATAAGCCGCTAAGGTTTCTATTTTGTCTGTTGTTAAATTAATGGAATCTATTTTTTCTTCACGAACAAATGCTGAAATATAACTTTTAGAGATAGAGCCAGGTATACTGGTTGATTCATTACATTCCTTTGCGATTACAGCTGGTACAGCGTGTCTGCGCCTAATAATATCACGCACATTTTCCGCTGCTAACCTAGATAAGCTCATTATTACATCCCACAGTGTTTAACTGTTTATTATTCTCTACTTTATTTATTATTTTGCAACACTGTAATTATGTACAGTGTTTTAGTTGTTCAAGATCCACAATCAAGTTTGGTTAAAAAAAATTAAAAAATAAGTTTTATATATAAAATTAAAGTGTAATATATTGTACTGTTGTTTCTTATAGTGTTGTTTTGTGATCTTGAGGCAACATGAAAGGTAAGCTCTGCCATCCTAAAAGCTAAATACTAGCAACTGCTATTTGCAGTCATATGAAAAAGGTGATGTGCAGGCTTACTTTCTATTGGTGTAACAAGAGGGAGATTTATATGACTTTAACTGCGATAAACCTTTGCAGTCGTGATTTTGCAAAGGTCTTTAGTAATACGAGAAAGAGAACTTACATAAAACTAACTTGCCAGCATGATGGATTAAGCCGAGCCGTTTTGTGTTGTGAAGATAAGCCAACGCAAACACTAGCAGAAGTCACTGAAATCAGAGTAGTGCGATTTGGTGCTTTAGGTTTATCAGATGCTATTGAGCACGGTTACAACTCTACAAGAGAACTTAAGGCTGAATTATCAAGCAATAACCAAAGAGCTATTAAAGATAATGATGTAATAACCATAGTTCGTTTTGAATTAGATGGAGACTAGAGATGGGGGCGAACATGTTAGAAATGATTGACCAGGAACCCCTTTCTCGGCAAAAAAATACAGCGGGGGGATTTGCTGTGTTTTATCGTTCCTTACGAGAGCAGCCTTGGTACAAAAATTCAGAGTTTAAAGCTGTGTTCATTGAGTTAGTTCTCAGAGCGCAATATCAAAGTACCAACATAACGTATAAAGGTGTAACTAGACTAGTTAAACGAGGACAGGTGTTCACCTGTAATCAGCAGTTGTCTAACGATACTGGTGTTAGCTTGAGCCAGGTGAAAAAAGCGATCACTTTGTTCAAGAACCTTGAACAAGTAGAAACGCAAAAAGTTAGTAACAAGGGTGCTTTAATCACACTTATCAATTATGACAAGTGGCAAGAAAAAACTGAACTAGATGAAGAACCGGTTGAATCTCCAACAACAGAACCAGTTAAACCTAAACAAGTAAAGGCTTGCACTGTGATCTCTGAGCCATTGTTAGAACTAGTAAAAGAACTAGATCTAGAACGACAGAGTAACAAGGCAAACAATTTATTTGTTAATTCTCCCCTAACCCCAGAGCTGGCTTTCGAACTTTTCTGGAGCTATTACCCGAAGAAATTGGGAAAACAGACTGCTGCAAAGAAGTTTCATCAGTTGTTCAAAACTGCGAAACAACCGAATGGGTTTCTACTGCAGCTTTTAACCAATGTTTTGATGCGATATCGACTAGAACCACGAACTTGGAATGGCAACAGTCAATTCTGTTTACATCCATCTACTTATTTAAACCAAGCTCGATTTAAAGATGAACTCTTAGCTCAGGAGCCAAACAATGAAGGATTTAACTACATTAGCAAAAACTCAAACCAGCCAATGGGGAGGGCAACAGCCGCGACTCAATCAGCAACAGCAGCGTTCGCAGTTATCAGTCAGCTCAATAACTCGTGAAGCAGTTGGCATTGTTTGGGTCAGTATGGATAAGTTGTTTCATGGTCGTTGGGGTCAAAAGCACGGCAGTATCGAACCTGGTAAGGCCTTGCCTGAAGACTTTAATTACTTCTGCCAAGTGTTTGAGCGAGAAAAGATAACAACTGAACAAGCAAGGGATTGCATTGAGTACTTCGAATCGGCAAACCGTGAGTGGCTGCCAACATTAGGACAAATAGTTAGCCGTTGTAAACATAAACACGGTGAAGCAAAAGCAGCTCATAGAGAGCTAGGGAAAGACTTCGAAGTAGCTGAATGGTTAGGCGAAAAAAGAGTAAGCCAACAAAGGGTCGCTGCGGATCTAGCAAATATTAGAAGAAAGCTAGGAATTTTATCTTAGCTATAAATTTACCAAAAACGAATTAAAGAATTGTACAAAAGGAATAAACAAGATGAACACAATATTTTCAATACACGATGAATTACAAGCTTGGGGAAAGTGGGCTGCGAGTTGCACACCAAACTCTGAAGCTGGATGCTACAGAACTCAGCCATTTGTTGTAAAAAACGGTGGCACAAGCTTTGTTATCCCAGAAACTCGATTAGAAGAAATAGACGCTGCTATTTCCAAGTTGTTTAGTAAAGACGAAGCTCTTATTCAATCGCTACTTGCTCATTATGTTGTTAAGAGGGGCTATAGAGAGATTGCGGAAATGCTTAATTCAAAACCTAAATGGCAAAAGAAAGAAGCAAAGAAAAGCTGGAATAAGGACAATGTTAAATCTTGGCTTGGCGTTTCGGTAGCTCAGTTGGAAGGCTATCTTTTTGCTAAACAAGAAGCGGCGTAAGAGCATAATGCGTTAGCAACTTCAATCTAATCTAACTTTGTTTCCCCTTACGCTGCCTATTCTTCCAATAAGTTTTAATCTTCGCCCCTCTAACTAACTTGCTTACAGGCAATTAAGTTAAAGGGGAGTTCACTTTACTTTGTTAATTTTTAACTTTTTTAAAAAAATGAAAAAACAACTTGCTGTATGTCTAGACAGTGTGTATATTTATACAGGTAGGATGAGCCATTTATATAAATAGATAAATGTCTCGGCTTTTTTTATGCCTGTTAAAGGTGTAGAGCTTTATTGTATTTCCTCAATGTTGTTTGCCTCAGCTTTTACTGGGGCTTTTTTTATGAATGAAATACAAGGAGCTGATTGAGTCTCTTTATTATTTATAGAAGAGCATTAGTACTTTTATAAAGCTTTTATTAAGACAATAAAGAATACAGCATTGCTTATTAGTCGGTGTTTTTAACTTTTTTTAAAAAAATGAAAAAATAACTTGCTGTATGTCTAGACAGTGTGTATATTTATACAGGTAGGCTGAGCCATTTATATAAATAGATAAATGTCTCGGCTTTTTTTATGCCTGTTAAAGGTGTAGAGCTTTATTGTATTTCCTCAATGTTGTTTGCCTCAGCTTTTACTGGGGCTTTTTATGAATGAAATACAAGGAGCTGATTAAGTCTCTTTATTATTTATAGAAGAGCATTAGTACTTTTATAAAGCTTTTATTAAGACAATAAAGAATACAGCATTGCTTATTAGTCGGTGTTTTTAACTTTTTTTAAAAAAAATGAAAAAATAACTTGCTGTATGTCTAGACAGTGTGTATATTTATACAGGTAGGCTGAGCCATTTATATAAATAGATAAATGTCTCGGCTTTTTTTATGCCTGTTAAAGGTGTAGAGCTTTATTGTATTTCCTCAATGTTGTTTGCCTCAGCTTTTACTGGGGCTTTTTATGAATGAAATACAAGGAGCTGATTAAGTCTCTTTATTATTTATAGAAGAGCATTAGTACTTTTATAAAGCTTTTATTAAGACAATAAAGAATACAGCATTGCTTATTAGTCGGTGTTTTTAACTTTTTTTTAAAAAAATGAAAAAATAACTTGCTGTATGTCTGGACAGTGTGTGTATTTGTACAGGTAGGCTGAGCCATTTATATAAATAGATAAATGTCTCGGCTTTTTTTATGCCTGTTAAAGGTGTAGAGCTTTATTGTATTTCCTCAATGTTGTTGTTTGCCCCGGCTTTTGCTGGGGCTTTTTTATGGAAGAATGAAAATGCCGAAATTTGGCCAAACCTCTCTATCTCGTTTAGAGACATGCCACAGTGACTTGCAGGCGATCTTTACTGAAGTAATCAAGACAGTGGATTGTTCTATCTTATGTGGTTATAGAAAAGAAAAAGAACAGAATGATGCTTTTATAGCGGGCTTAAGCCAACTCGAATGGCCGTTATCAAAACACAATACTTTTCCTTCACAAGCTATTGATGCAGGTCCTTATTTTGCCGATATGCAAAATGTTGACTGGGAAGATGCGTTAGCTTTTGCTGTTTTTGCTGGTTATGTAAAGCGTATTGCTGAAGAGCTATTTCAGCAAGGAAAAATAACTCATCGATTAAGGTGGGGGGGAGATTGGGATGGCGATGGCAGAACCCAAGACGAACAATTTCAAGATCTACCTCATTTTGAATTGGTTAGAGTGTGATGGACTTTTCTTTACTTAGTGACTTTTTAAGTTCTGCTGGCTTTGGTGCTATTGCGGGCGGCTTTTTTGGTTGGCTTAGCAGAAAAGAAGAGCGTGAAAAGACCAAAATCCAGAATAAGCATGAAATTGACATGCTTGAACACACAACACAAAGGGACCTTTTACTTGCAGAAAAGGCGATTGAACGCAAAGAAGTAGATGCATTTGTTGAATCTCAAAAGGCTACTGGAGGCTTCAGTGATGTAATTAAAGGTATGGTTAGACCACTAATAACTGCAGTATTGCTTTTTATCACTTACGACATTTACCAAGCTTTAGACAAATTAACTGGAGGTGTCGCTGCTTTGCCTGCAGATCAGCAATACCTACTTTACAAAATGCTGATCCAAAACATTATTACTTTGACCGCTACAGCTGTAAGTTGGTGGTTTGCATCTAGAAGCAGCAGCCATCTCGAATTTAGATGGAAAAAATAATGGAACTCTCATTAGATGCTTTGTTTGGCTTTATTCAATCTATGTTCGGAGGCGCATTTTTTGTGCTTTGGAAAAAGATCGATAAAGCAGAAGCTAAAGCAGAAAAAGCAGTAGCTGAACTTCAAGAATACAAAGTTCATATTGCTGAAACCTATGTTAGTCACGAACATTTAGATCGCTGACAAATATAAAAATACTCTCATATAAGTCCAGTGAGTGCACTGGACTTACATTTTATAAACTCGCGAAATTAGTCAGAGCTTAATTATAAGCTTTTGATTATCAATAATTTAATTTTTAAGACAAGCTAATGAAAAATACAGACTTTAGTGAAGTACATACCGCTATGGTAAGTAGCTTCGAGCAAGCTCTGGCTGATGTTGCAGAACAAAACATTGCAAGCTTTGAGCTATCTAAACTGACTGCAGGAATAACAGAACCCACACTGTTACTTGAAGTCAATGAAATTGAAGTAGATCAAGACAATAAAGGTAGTGCAGGGGTCGTGTGGTTGCGCACTCACTACCAAGCGCACTGTGTGCTTCCTAAAACCTCAGCTAATACCAAAGTTGAGTGTTTAGATTTCGCTTCAGTGGTACTTAAAACAGTAAATCAAAATCGTTGGGGACTCAGTAACGTCGGTACACCGACTCAACTAATGGGCTTCCCTAGCTATCACACGACTAGTTTGAACGATATTGAATCATTTGTCGTTTCTTGGTGGCAATACGTTGCTGTTGACAATAGCTGGGTATTATCTCGTGGTCCAGCCGAAGAAATATACCTAAGTGAAGCGCCAGAGATTGGTGCAGAACACGCTGATAAATATGAGAAGTTAGAAGATGAATTTGCAATCGATACTCCAAAGGCTTGAAGCGCTGGAACGACAGCTGGCTCAGGTAGTGATTAGAGGTAAAGTTGTTGAAATTGATCACAGCATACAGCGAGCAAAAGTGCAGTATGGCCAAGAACTTACTACTGGGTGGTTACCGTGGAAACCAATGAGAGCTGGCAAAGCTATTATTTGGTGGCCATTGGAAGTAGGTGAAGCGGTTACTGTTATTTCACCTGGAGACCTCTCTCTAGGCGAGATCCTCCCAGCAAGCTATAGCGATATTAACTCCGCTCCTTCAGATAATCCCGATCTTTGTATCGTACAGTTTGGTGATGGTTCAGAGGTTAGACATGATCGTTCAACGGGAGATTACACAGCTACTTATAAGGGTAATGCTGTTATCAACGTTGAGCGAGATACCACAATCAATACTGAAGGTGCTGTAGCAATCAACTCAAACGGTAATGATATTCAGCTTAACGGTGGTGCTGGAGTCGTTACAGGTGCGCATATATGCGCTTACACGGGCAGTCCTCATAGTGACTGTAGTCAACAAGTTAAGGCAGGTGAATAATGGCATTAAACTCATCAAGTACGGTTTCCGCGGCAATGGGGAAACTAAGAGCAAAGGGCTTTGTAACTGACAATAGCCATGCTCAACAACAGGTTATGGTTGAGGCAGTCGTCGAAGCCGTAATCGAAGCAATTTTAAAAGATGCTCAAGTCATAGTTGCAGGTGGCTCAAGCTCAGGCTCTTATAAGGTGAGCTAATGAAGACGGGAACTAGCCGCGCAGGCAAACGAATTTCAGGTTTAGCTTATCTAAGACAACGTATCAAAGACATTATAGAGACACCCAAAGGTTCTCTAGTTGCACAGCGTGAGTTCGGTTCAAATTTTTATCAATTACAAGATAAAAATATTGACCAGCAATTTTACATGCAAGCTTATGTGAAATTGGCCGAAGCCATCAATGATCCAGCAAATGGATTACAAGATTTCAGACTTGAAAATATGAGCATAGAAGTTCTAGACGATAGACAGTTTGAACTTTCTTTATCTGGCCAGCTATTAAACAACGGTGAGCCAATTATTTTAGACAATATAGTGATCCAACAATGAACCAAATAGATTTATCTAAGCTGCCAGCTCCAGAGATTGTAGTACAAAAAGCAATTGATGAAATTTTACAAGAGCGATTAGCAGCCTTACAAGCAGAAGGTGTTGACATTGATAACTTTACTGCTTCAGACCCTGTATACCGTAACTTATTAGCAAGTAGTTACAGGGAGTTTTTAATTCGTGCTGATACTAATGAGCAAACGCTAGGTAACATGCTGGCCTTTGCCAAAGGTGCACAATTAGACAATATTGCTGCAAACCCACTGTATAACATTGAAAGATTAGATGGCGAATCTGATGAAGCATTCAAACGCAGAATTCAATTAACTCCAGAAGGCTTTAGTGTTGCCGGCCCTGAGGGTAAGTATATTTTTGAAGCGCTAAGCGCTAGCCCAGAAGTTAAAGATGCAAGTTTTGAAAGTCCTGCGCCTATGCATGGTGATGTAACCATCTTATCTAATTTAGGCAATGGTCTACCTGAACAAGACTTAATCGATACTGTTGCTGACCATCTGTTATCAGATGAAGTTAGACCTCAAACCGACCTAATTACGGTAAAAGCCGCAACTATCTTGCCATACAGCATTTCAGCTGAATTGACATTAGCAGAAGGCCCGGATGTAGAACAGGTTGTTAATCAGGCTACAGCCAACTTGCAGGAATATGTTGACGCTCAACACCGTCTGGGAGGGCAAGTTGTTATTGCCGGCGTTTATGGGGCGTTAATGGTGGAAGGCATGATAGATATCAAGCTAAATGATTTTACTGAAATCAAAGCAACCAAATCAGAAGCTCCATACTGTACGGAGCTGGTAATTTCTTAAATATTTAACAATGGTGATGTATGAATACAGCAAGTATTTTACCAGGTAATTTACCTGAGTTTGAACACCAATTAGAGGCTTTAGAGCAGCGTGTAACCGACCTACACATCCCAATCGAAGATTTATGGAATCCCGAAACTTGTCCAATTGCTGCATTGCCTTATTTGGCGTGGGCAGTAAGTGTTGATGTGTGGGACCCTGAATGGTCTGAAGATATCAAGCGACAAGTTATAGCTGCGGCTCCAGAGTTACATCGAATTAAAGGGACACCCAAAGCAGTTAAACAAGCATTAACTGCGCTGAACTTAGACTATTCATATTCTGAGTGGCATGAGCAACAGCCTATTGGTGAACCTGGAACGTTCAAAATTGATGTCTGGGTATCAGAGCAAGGGATTGATGAACATTTTAGCAATAATGTTACTCAGCAAATCAATAGTAATAAACGAGCGACTAGCCACTACTTACTAGGGATAAACCTCTTGAGCCGAGGTAATACTTATAAAGGGACGACTACGCAACAAACTGCTAGCGTTACCGTTCTACCATTTAGTCCTGATGAACTAAGTGAAACTGGCTTGTGGACGCAAGGCGTAGGTGCGACTTATTTGATGTCTCAAACAATAGGTCCTAAACAATAAGCCCATTCAAACGAATTAACGGAGTATGGTTACTATGAGTAAGTTAGTTGTAGACATAGGCAGTGCCTCTTCAGCTGCAAAACCTGCATTTATCGGTGACGAATTTTGCGCGACTCCTTTGTTGGCAATAGACGGTAAAGCGAAAATCAATGATTTTAAATGCCTTTTAGAAGGTTATTCAATTAGCAGAACGGAAGTGGCTGAACCAATAAAAAGTTTAATTGGTTATAACGTTGAAGGTTCACATCCAGTATTTACACAAACACTAAATGCTTGTGCGTCTAATAATGGAACCCTTGTTGTCGCAGGCGACGGTCCCAATAACAATAAGGTTTTTGTCAGTTTAGATGGTGGAAGTTTTAGCTCCATTAATTTACCTGACACTAATTGGGCTAATCGGCAAGATACAATTGACGTTAGTCCGAACGGACAAAATATTTTGCTTGGGTCTCACGGAAAAGTGATTTATTCAAAAGACAGAGCATCAAGCTTTAATTCAACTAATTTAAGCACGAGTGATGTAGTTTATGCTCTAAAGTTTTTAACTGACTCTATAGCTGTTGCATTTACTTACAACTCAGGAAGTCGTAGCTCGAAGATTTGGCGTAGTACAAATGCTGGAGAAAACTGGACGTTAATAAAAAATTTACCGACTGGATACCAAGCTAATTATCTTTCGTTTAATGGCCCGATTACATTCTTATCAAGAGCAGGTCAGGGAAGTGATGGTTATATTTCAACAGACCAAGGTATTACTTGGTCCGCAATAGCTAATAAAACTTCAGTACGGTTTATTGGTAATGATACTTGGGTAGCCTTTAACGGCAGTAACCCTTCAGAAGTTTCGGTAGATAACTGTTCTACTTGGGAGGCGTATACTGGGCAGTTAGTTTCTCCAAATATAGTCACTGATTACTCTGGGCTTGTGATTGAGCTGGTTGATAATGGTGTTCACTTACTCGTCTACACATCTAGAGATCACGGAGCAACGAAGAGACAAAGCAGCGTGATAGCAACTCCTATAATCAAAGGGCTATCGCTAGATACACATAGAATGGAAGTTTATGTCTCGGGAAACTATGCGGTGTCAACAGCGGAGCAGCCTTTTGTAGTGTTGAGCGATAAACTTCAAGTTACACCATCATCTGATGGTAATAGATGGCTTGCTTATGCAAGAGCAACGTAGAAACAAATCCCCAAAAGGCTTCAATTTTAGGTTGATATAGCCCTCAAAAAATAAACAGAGTTTAAAAACATGACGGATATAGTCGAAGATTTGAGTAATTCTCTAGCAGTCAATAGAGAAGTTTACCCTGTGGCATCAGATGGTATGTTACAGCCAAATACAATTAATTTTATACCTTATGGTGTCACAGATGTTTACCTTCCTAATGATAGATTGCAAATAGGAGTTTGGGTTACTGTACTTAGAGACCTGTCGATCTTTGATATAGATTTAGACCCACGAAGTTTTTTATTTATTAACAATAACGTGTATTCAAGCAGTAATAAGTTTCGTATTACAAAAGAAGAGACTTTTTATTGGAATGGTTTATGTTGGCAAACTGCCAACTTTTCCTCACAAGATGCCGAAAATGCGGTGTATCAAGGAGTGGGAGAGATAGAAGTAAATGGTGGCGAGTCTAAATATTTGGTTCTTTCTCCAGAAATTAAAAATGTTGTAATTACTATGGTCGGTAATGGCGGTGACAGCGGCGCGTCTGGTCGCTTGCGTAAAACGAGTCAAACTGGTGGAGAAGCTTCATCGGGGGGAGCCGGTGGAGGCGGTGGTACCATATATGAAAATTCTTTTGAGGTAGATAAAAATCTCACAAACCTTTCTTTGCTTGCTGGCTCTAGGTCTAGAAACTCAACGATACCAGAGTTAGGTCTGATAGCGTTTAATGGTCAAGATGGAACTAATGGCAGCGCTTCTCACTCGGTTGGGAGTGTGACTACAGGAGGTGTTGGAGGAGCAGGAGGCGTCACCCAAGGAGCGAATGGCCTTACTTACTCTGGAGGTAGAGGTGGTAGTGGAAGCCCTTCTAGAAAAAATGGTCTTCGAGGTCAATCCGTTAATGGTTTATCTGGAGGGGCATTTACTTACGCCAGTAATTACCTTGCAGGAGGCTCAGGAGGTGGTGCATCAGCACTGCATAAAGGAGCTGATGCCGGTGGAACTGGTTATAACCAATATGGCAAAACTGTAGAAAAGGGCGGAGGCAGCAGTAGCTCAGGAGGACTAACCTCTCATTCGTCGGATACTGGCTCACCAACAATTGGTAAGGTTGCTGGCAAAGATAACGGCTATATTAAGGTTGTATTTGAGAGCTGATAAGAACATCTCAATAGTAAAAGATAGCTTCATCAATATATAAAACAATCTAACCTCTTCTTTTATCACCCTATGCATTTTTGCAAACTCAATAGCGAGTAATGAAAGTGACTGAGAGCTATCGTATTCAAACAAATAATGGAATTTAGAAACAATGAGTGAAATTGTAGAAAATTTAGGACAGCCACAACAAGGCAACACAAGTTTAGGAGAAGTAAAGTTTTTTGCTCAAGGCTTACCAGATATGCTCGAACAAGAAGATGGAACTTGGCTAAAGTCAGATGTAATTGTAACTAATGAGGATGATGTTGATGACTCCTTAGTAAGTGCTTTTTCTTTACTTTATGAGCGAGGCCACAATAATGAGCGAATTTATGCGGCAGTGATAACCGACAGCAACACAGTGATAGGCTTGAGGGCATCAAATGTCGCCATCGGCTCTAGTGATAACCTAAAGTCTTTCAGTACTTCGACAATGAATATTAGCCAAGCTCGAGTCAATCTAGGTAGTGGCACCAAGAGTAACATGTTTTATGATTCTGACTACTTTAATAGCGGTGGAGGTACTTATGCTTTGGTATCCAGCTATTACACTGGTCACATAAATACTTATACGTATCCTATGACGAATGGAAGTAATTGGGGATCTGGTACTACTAGTTTACGCTATAATGGCACTACTACTATTCGATTATATAGTGCATTTGGAACAAATGACGGAAGAATGTTGTATCTGTACTCTCGAAGTTCCAGTAGCAGTAGCCCACTAGACATTATGAAAGGCACTTTTGGTTCATTATCTAATTCCAAAAAGGTGTATGACACCACTGAAACATCACATGGCTTTTTCTCAAAAGATGATGATTCAACAATTTTGTTCTCTCAGACAGGCCTTGATGGTGTTTTGAGAAGCACAAATCATGGAGAAACGTGGACTAAACTTGACTACCATGAGTACTTTTACTTTATAGAGCATGTTGCGGGTACTAGATGGATTGGTGTCAATAGACGGAGTGAATTAGTCGTTAGTGAAGATAATGGGGAATCTTGGACTCGTTTGGAAATAAACGGCTCAAACATTATTTCTTCTGTAGCTAAGCATCGAGCTAGAAGCGTGTTGTATGCAACTAAGACTGTAGGAGGTGATACACATGTCTTTATGTCTGAAGACAGTGTGAATTGGAGAACTGTTGCTGTTATTGAAGGTTTTTCAGGTGCTTTTTCTCACATAAATGAAAAAACTGGGATGGCTGTGTTAATACAGGGAGGTGAGTCGCCTAACGGAAACATAGTAGTAGGCCAGTTTGGTTTTGGTATAGAAGACGTAAAAAATGGCTCTTCCATTGGTTATGTAAAAATCAAACAACCAAAATAATGCCAATTGAACGGGCAGCACCCAGCTCGTTATTTAACTCTCAAAATCTAGCTTAAATAAGTTCTAAATTACTCTCTCACTTTAATAAGTGAATCTTAATCAAATTATGCAAACTTTCGCTCTCTAAATCATTTTGGAGAGAAAACTATGTTTTCATATCTTTAATTAACAGGTTATTAATATGAACCAATATTACTCTTTAGTTACTCAAGCAGGCTCTGCTGCAGAAGCAAATGCAAAAGGGCTTGAGCAACAGGTAAATCTAACTGAATTTGCCGTCGGCGATAGTAACGGTGTTGAATATGAACCAACAGGGACAGAAACAGCACTAAAAAACGAAGTTTATCGAGGTGCAATCAGTGAAATCACGGTTGATCCCGATGAGCCAAATCAGTTTATTGTTGAATGTGTAGTACCACAAAATGTGGGTGGCTTTACTATCCGTGAAGCGGCAATTTATACCGACGGTGGAGTGCTATACGGTATTGCTAAATACCCACCAAGTTATAAGACGGTACTAGAAAATGGCACAAGTTCAGAATTAAGAGTGAAGTTTATTTTCACCACAACGAGCTCAAGTCTTATTAATCTTGTCGTCGACCCAACAATGGTTTTAGCCAGTCGTGAATATGTAGATAATAGCTTTAACTTTGTTGAAGTAAGTAGCTCTACAAATGCACACAAAAATAAACTCCATATCTTTACAGCTTATGCCGATTTATCTCTAACAGCAGAGCCTGATGGAACAAGCGTACTAGTTCAAGTTGATGATGGTGTAGATTTAGCTCTTGGCGAATGCCGAGTTACAGCACCGCAAGGTGAGCAAATGCTGGTAAACGGTAAACAAGTTGATATAGCGAGGTTTACTGAAGTTAATCAAAGTTACCGCTTTAAACGTGTCGCAGGGACTTGGAAAGTATGAATGAGACTGTGGAGAATTTAGGCTCTAATAGATCAGAGCGATTAGGTGAAATAGTACAGGTTCCAGTCAGTTTGGGTCAGGGACTTTTTAAATTGAGAGGAAAAAAACTACTACGCTACGACACTTCCGTAGAACCATCTGAGGTAGACGATGTGTTTGCTCCGTTAGCATTGCCGACACTATCCGATATGTGGGGACACCAGGTTGAGGTTATTTATCCGTACAATGATAAGTATTATGGTCAAACAGGGAACAGGGTAATAGAAGTTGATTTTACCAACAGAACCATTTCGAATGTTTATACATTAAGTGAACGAACAGATAGTATTAGCTATTCAAGCCTTGGCTCTATTAATCCAAATACAGGTAGAATTGCATTTGTATCAAGTACAAATAGACAAGTTGTAATATTTACAAACATTGAAAACTATAATGAATACAAATTTGATTTTGGCACATTAGCAAATACAGCTAGTGGCAGTATGAATCGTATCACGTATGTATGTGACAATACTTGGGTTGCAACGAGTGGTTCTAATAGATTGTATATTTCTCGAGATGATGGTGTTACTTGGTCTGACGGACAATACGTTAGTAATATTAGTGGCTCAGCGGTTGTTACACATGATGCAAACTATATTTATGCCATGGAAAAATCACCACATAATAATACAGTGGATGTATTAAGAGTTAGTCGAACTTCAGGTGGTTCATGGTTCCATGTTAAGACATTTAGTGAACATGTAAGTGTTCATAGTCCTCTTTATTTTAATGGGAATAGAAAGTTTTATTGCAGTGCGTCAGAGCTAATTTATACCGATAACAACCTTAACTCATTTACCAAAATTACTATTCCTGTTGAAGTTCAACAAGGCATTGGTAGTTCATTTACATACGTTACATTTAAAGATGGTGTTATTGAATTATGGCAAAGGGACAATACGAATAATCGAACGCATATTTATAATGTTAATCCAACAACATTAGCTGTTACATACAATAGGACTATTTCAAAATTAACCTCTTATGGTCATGGAGCAGCTATGCTGTTACCTGACAATATAGACTCTATTTACGGACATGGTTCAGGTAGTGTGGGATTTTATGAAGTGAGAAATATGGTTCATTTTATAAGTAACGACGATGCTAATAAAGATGATGCAATAATAGTAGGTTAATCATCTGTTCTTAGCTTTTTTGAAATCTTCAAGTTTATCTTTAATCAAAGTGAAATATCTAACCGTACAAAGGTAAAACATATCTCTCAATCTAAATCAATATTACTCAGATACATTTTACAGCTTAGTTGAAGAACTCCGAACAGCTTAAAGTTCACCTATAGAGTATATAACAAGGTTGGGGTGGGGAATTGTGATGATATCGAAAGAATAAAAGCTAATTAAAGGAATACACAAAACATGAATGAATCAATTATTGATCTTGGCGTCACTTCGAGTAATACAAGCTCCAAATATGTAGAAGTGCTAGCTTTTCAACAAAGTCAAGAGTGGAGCCCTGAGCAAGATTGCATTGCAAATATTATTGTGATAGGTGGAGGTGCGAGTGGAGCTGTACATAGTGGAACAAGCTATTTTGCTCATGGTGGAGGTGCAGGAGGATTGTGCTACAAAAAAGATGTAGCTTTGAAAGCAGATGAATCATATAGCATGTTAGTAGGGGCTGGAGGGCGACAAGTATCTCTTGTAAATGGAGGGTATGGCTCAGGAGCTAATGGTGGCAATAGTTCAATTTCTAATGTTAGTAAACAGTTAAATATGATTGCTAATGGCGGAAATAGAGCGATAGGTAACAGCTCAGAACAAAATCCTCTAGGTGGTGATGCTACTGGAGGAGATATTAACTTAGTCGGTGGTAATGGAGGGGTAGCTCGTCAAACTAGACAAGCGGCCGGTGGTGGAGCTGTTAATATTGGACATGGTAGTTTCAGTGCTAATAACCCTTATTCATACGCTGTATCCGGTGGAGCTGGTGTAGGAGGAAGAAGTGAGTCGAGTCAAATTAATTTCCGAGGTGGGAAGTCTGTTCCCTACTCAGAAATATTAGACTTTATGCCTTTTCTTCTAAGCAATACTCCAGATAAAAGCGTCATAGCAGAAGCTGCTTATCCCCTTATTAGTGCTCAAAACCATTCAAATTCAAATACTCTTCCTACAAAGCCTGATTTAGGTGTTGGTGGGTTTGGTTTTGGAGTTCATCATACTGAAGCTACGATAAATGCAGCCCAAGACGGTGGGTTATTTGCAGGTGGTGGTGGATGTTATGTATTAGAAGGCTCAGACTTTGGAGCGGGTGCTGCAATTATGGGAGGTAATGGTGGTAACTTTGGCGGCGGTGGTGGTGGTGCTGGGTGCTGGGGGGGCAATATGCTCGTTACAAGCGGTAGAGGTGGCGATGGAATTGTATTCATTGCAATAAAGGAGTATCTATAAATGATTTATTTAATTAAAGATACTGATGGCAATGTGATTAACCGTATTAATGCTACAGCTGAATTTGTCGCTGCTAATTTTGAGTTCTATGAGCTAGAAATAATTGAAGAACCAGAAATGGTTAAGGAAGATAAGGCTACATTAGAACGAGCGTGGCGAGATCGTGAGTTAGCCCGAACAGATGCTATCGTTCCAGTCACAGATAGACCTGAACATGCTTCATATATCTCATACCGAGAAGCTTTGCGAGACTACCCAGAGCAAGAAGACTTTCCTAATGGAATTAGGCCTGAGTTAGTTGTTTAACATTAACTCTTGTGAAATCTAAAATTTTTATTTCTTAATCACTACCGCAGTGAAACTATCTAACCGTACAAACAGATAAACAATCGAGCAGAGTGTTTTATCGACTTGTGCTAATCAAAAACTACTTAATTAATAGGCTATCAATATGAGCCAATATTACTCTTTGGTAACCCAAGGAGGCTTTGCTGCTGAAGCAAATGCCAGAACCCTTGGCAAGCTAGTGAATCTAGCTGAATTTGCCGTAGGTGACAGTAATGGCAGTGAATACGAGCTTACGGGCGAAGAAACTTCACTGCAAAATGAACGTTACCGCGGTGTCATAAATGAGATCATTTTTGACCCAGAATACCCTAATCAATTCACAGTTGAAGGGGTAGTTCCACAAAGTATCGGCAACTTTACTATTCGTGAAGCCGCTATTTATACCGACGAAGGTATTTTGTACGGTATTGCTAAGTTACCTCCAAGTTATAAAACAACTGAGGTAAGCGGAGCAACTTCAGAACTAAAAGTCAGAGTTATCTTTGGCTCGTCAAATTCTGAAAATATCGCATTGACAATAGATCCTTCAATTACCTTTGCAACGAAAGATGAGCTTAATCGTTTAGATACGACAGCTTTACCTATTCCTGATGTTCAATTATGTACGCCAGGTGGCTTTGTTACTTCTTTACACGATGGCAAGTTTGGCAAAGGTGAGATTTCAGTAGAAAGAACATCAATTGCTACTATGTTTGACGTTGAAGGCAGACTGTTAGAATTCGAATCTCACGAGCCAAGATATACCCCAGCTACAGGATTGTTGGTATTACCTCCGTGTACAAATAATGTGCCTTTTAGCACTGTTGATGAGCACTTGAATTGGGATTTAGAAAGCCAAAACGTTTTGACGTTAGAATCTAGCACCAAGCGTGTCAATGGCAAAGAGGGCGCTGTTTTAGTTACAAACAATGATACAGAATCAAGACGTATTCATAATTCGTCTGTGTCTCCAATCCAATATAAAGCCAATACAAAAGTAACAGCGTCGTGTTTAGTTAAACCTAACAATGCTGGAGGAGTTCAAATCCGATTTTCTGGTGACAGTGATCAACCAAAAGGTGAGCTAGCATTTAACATTGAGACTCTTGAGCCTGTTAACTTTGTGGAAGATTCAACAATTGAGTCATACAAGGTGACAAAGTGTGCTTATGGTTGGAGCAGAGTAGAAGTTGTTTTTAATGACTCGGTTGACGTGACTGATTTGGTTTGTGAGTTTTATTCGTATGCAATTAGCGGTGAAGCGAATTCATCTATGTATATTGATTACATGCAGTTTGAATCGTTTCCTATTGCAACGCCTCCTATCGTTACAAGTTCCACAGCGGTTACTTGCTCTGGAGATAAAGTAACATTCCCGTGGAAAAACAATAAACGGTTCGATCAATTCACCATTAAAGCGGACGTTAGCTTGATAACAAAAGAGTTAATGTTTACTGGTGGTGAAAGTGAGCGAAGACATATATTTAACGTCGATGCACACGAATTTGACAGCCTGTTTTTAAGCCCAGAGGACAATCAACTTCAGATGCTTGCAGGTAATGACTCGAGTGAAGTTGCATCTTCTACAATTGAAACAAAAACCGAATTTACCGCTATTGCTAGAAAATCAAAAAATGGTGATTTGTCTACGTTTGTAGATGGTGAGTTAGGAAGCGTAACTGGCTTGGCAACTATGCACAGTGAGCCTAGTGACAATGCTTTAATCAGTTTAGGCTCAAAGCAAGACTCAGGTTATTTATGTGGCTATATTAAATCGTTTGAGATTTATTCTACGTCACTTACCGATAATCATTGCAAACGATTAAGGAAAGTCTAATGGTTAATACAAATAGAAGTGTAACTACCATCAACACATTAAAAACGGAGCCTGAGCTCCGTTTTGTTTTATTAGGAGTGTATTAATGAAATCGTACAACGAAAACGGTGAAGTAAAACCGTTAGAGACAAGATACAAATCAATACAAGAAATCAAAGCAAATGGTTTTTTAAGTCACATCAATGCTACATCGGAGATTTCAATCAATCCGGTAGATTTTTTAAAAACAGATATAGAAGTACAAAGCTCTATTGGCCAAGTAGTTCCGCAAGGTAAAAGTTACCCTATATTTTACAATGCAGTTGCTCATTTAAATGACGCTGGAACTAAAATTATAGTAACGACTCCACACGCATTGGCTCAAACGGGTGGCTTTAATGGTAATTTATCGCCACAGATATTTATTACAGTTAAGGAGCGTTACTAATGGAAATATTTGCTCAATTAGATGAAAACAATATTTGCGTAGCTTTGATCAAAACAAACAAAGCGCCTACCCCAGAACATATCGCAGTACCTAATTTTGATGAATCACAATTAGGAAAAGAATGGAATGGCAACGAATTCGTTGACGCTCCTTAATTACAAACCAAATTATTAACACAACAAGCCGCTTTTTAAGCGGCTTTTTTATTACTTAACTCCAAAAAAGGAAAAATATATGGCTGCAAATTACTTGCACGGCCCAGAGGTTCTTATTATCGACGATCCTCAACAGCCAATTAACGTTTTACGCGCATCAGTTATCGGTTTAGTTGCTAACGCAGATGATGCTGACGCTGACATGTTCCCACTGAACAAGCCAGTTCTTATCAGTTCAGATAAAGCGATTGCGAAAGCGGGTACAACAGGTACGTTAAAAAATGCACTAACTGATATTTATAAGCAGGCTCGTGCAATGGTGGTAGTAGTACGTACCGCCGAAGGTTCAGACGACACTGAAGCTCAAACCAACATGATTGGTGCTATTAATGCAGACGAGAGCCGCACTGGTATCGAAGCTTTAGCACATGCTGAATCATTAACAGGCGTTCGCCCTCGTTTATTAGTTGCTCCTGAATTTTCACAAGTGGCAACTGTAGGTGCTCAACTAGAAGCTGTAGCTAACAAGTTACGTGCTATCGCTATTGTAGACGGCAGTGAAGGTGACTTAGCTGCGGTTGATACTGAGCGTAAGCAATATGCTAAAACTCTATTTGTTAACCCAGGCATTGCATACGGTGATGAAACGAGAAAAGGTTCTGCAGCAGTAGCTGGTCACATTGTTCGCATCGACGAAGAAGAAGGTTATTGGAACTCTCCATCTAACCGTAAACTATTTGGCATTACTGGTACGAGTAAACCAGTTGACCATGTACTAGGTAGCTCAGAAAGTCTGTCTAACCTTTACTCTGAAAAGAACATCGCAACTATCGTTCGTCAAGACAGTGGTTTCTTCTTATGGGGTAATACTTTAGCAGACGGTACTTTAATCACTCATGAACGTATTAGAAACATTGTTGCAGACACTATCTTGGCTGCACACCAAGAGTATGTTGATCGCAACGTTACCGCTGAATATGTGGATTCTGTTCTTAGCCGTGTTAATAACTTCTTACGTCAGCTTCAGCAACGTGGAGTAATTGCTTCTGGTAGCGTTTGGTATGACCCAGAACTTAATGACGACGCAGCGTTAGCTAACAAACAAGTATTCTTCGACTACGAATTAGCCCTGTACTCAGTAGCAGAGCGCATGACATTTAGACAACACTCTCGCCTAGCAACGACTGGCGAAATTTTTGACGTAGCAGCATAAGGAGACGCTGAATATGAGTAAACAATTTTTACCTACTACTTTATCTGACTTTCAGGTTTTCTTTTTAAACGAATCTTGGGCTGGTGTATTAAACAAACTAACTCCACCAGACATTGAGTTTAAAACAGAAACGTTCACTTCAAGCGCAACTGGCGGTGAAAAAGAGAAAGTACTTCCAATCATTAAATCGTTAAAACCAAAACTGAACTTTAGTGACTATAACTCAAAAGTACTTGGCTTAGTTGGTAATCCAGAAGGCCGTACTGAACCGTTAATTTTCCGTGGCAGCATTGACCGTGATGGTACTGCTGTTGGCGTTAAAATCACTATGCAAGGTGACTGGTTCAAGTCATCGATGGGCGAGTTAGCAAGTGGCGGTCAAGAAGCGACGGTTGAACTTGAAGGTTCACTGGACATTTACACTGTTGAAATCGACGGTGAAGAAACGGTTCACGTTGATCTAACTAACCGAGTTTACAGAACTAATGGCACAGACCATTGGGAAGCAATTCGTAAGAATATCGCTCTAGTATAAACACACATAAGTACCTTAAAGGCTCAATTTCATAGGAAGTTGAGCCTTTTTAATATTAATTTTTGAATTGGCAAATTGAACATGACACAAGAAAAAATCGAATTACCAACACCTATTAAAGTAGGTAACAAAGAAGTAAAAAAAGTAACGTTACGTAAACCAAAAGCCGGTGAGATGCGTGGTTTAAAAACGATGGAAATTCTGCAAATGGACGTAGCAGCACACCGCACATTAATTCCGCGAATTTGTCCGGAAATTACAGCGAATGTTTTTGATGATCTGGACCCAGAAAATTTAACCGCTATCCAAAGTGGTGTGGTTAATTTTTTCGTGGGTGCGGACGTTTAGTTGACGACGTTGTAGACGCGGAAGCAAACATTTACATGGTATTCCAAGGATGGAATGCCAGTACAACTGAAAACATGGAACTGGAAGAACTCGCGTTGTGGAATGAAAAAGCAATCGAACGCCATAACTTAGCCAATTCTTCCAAATAAACATAGGATTGCACATGAATACAATTGAGCAAATGAACGAAAAAGTTTCAGTTCACATAAAGATACCTGTCATTAAACAACTCCGCAAAATTTCACAAGTATCGGGCCCTAAAACTGAACAACAGCAAAATAGTGACGAGATTATTAGAAAAGTTGAAAGTGACTACAAAGGCGCTGTACAAACGAAAAACGACGTAAAAGAATACGCAAAGTTAGACAATTCACTAAAAAGTCTTAATAAACAAATTGAAAATACTAAGAAAAAGATTGACGGTTTAGGCAGTCCTCATTCTGCAAAGTGGAAATGGGATAAAGGCATTCTAGATGCAAATTTAGCTAAGTTAGAAGCCCAAAAAAGTAGTGTAGCCAAAGAACATGAAACCGTAGGAAAAAGATTAGAAGCTCGTGGCGTTAATGTTAAAAATATTCCAAAAGCTGTTGAAAAAGCAGAACAAAAAGTAAAACAATCCAAACATGGGTATGATACAGAAAAAGCAACTCAACGTAGCGAAAAGCATAAAGCAAGAGTAGAACGGGCCAATAACAACCTTTCAATTGCCGGAAACTTGAATAAAGCGCGATCAGACATTGTGAACTTTATAACGGGAGTTGTAGGTGCAGCTGCTAGTGTCCATGGGGAAGGAAGTAAAGCTGCGGAAGTATTGGCGAAGTGGAAAACTGCGACAGGGCAACTAACTTTGTCCTTGAGTTCATTTTTAGTACCAGCACTTGAAGCATTGACCGGTTTTGTTACCGCTGCCGTTCATACTATAAATAGCTTTGTCGAAACCTTTCCTAATCTTTCCCAGTGGATTGGATACGCAATTGGTGCACTTGTTGCTCTAATGGCTATTATAGTTCCGATTATCACGCTTACTGGAACCATGTCTGCAGCTTTAGCTGGAGTAAGTACCGCAATTGCTTTTTTTGGAAAAGTAATTGGAGTAATTGGCGCAATTATAAAACCTCTCTTCGTTTTTTTAGCTGGACTGTCAGCCCCAATGCTGCTTCTTGTTGCTGCGATTGCTGGGATTGCAATAGGCCTCTATGCATTTAATGATGATGTTAAAGCATTTGTTGATGGCATCATTGACTCTATTGGTAATTTTTTCTCTGGTCTTTGGGACAAAGCCAAAAGCCTTATTCCTGGATTTGGTGATGATGAAAAAGAGCAGGCTAAAAAGGTTAATGACTATAAAGATAAAGTCAAAAATAAAACGAATCCAATTGAAAATACGGTCGCTAACTCAAGTGCAGTAAGTCAAATTCAAGCGAATGCTTCATTCGCTAACGCTAGTGAAATAATGCAGATTCAATCAAAAGCATCAGGCCCTGTTTCAATTAAAGCTGCGACTTGTATTCTAGCTCTTTCTGGCAGTTCAATTGCCTTAGCAACAGATAACCCTATATCAGGTGAAGGAATTCAGCCTGAATTACCAAAAGGCCTAGAAAATGCGAATCAGTACTTAGCCAATAACACATTAGTTACTGACAATGGCAATGAAACTAACTCGACTAACTTAACCGATGCTCTTGGCCAAACCACTCAAGTTTCATCAGCAAATAGATTAGCCATTAGCAATGGTAATTCAGTGAATGTTGAGGGTAGTAACATAGTGGTAAACATCTCTGCCGGTGTAGAAGCGAATAGCGAAGATATTGCATTAGCAGTTCGTCAAGCGCTTGCTGAACAACAGGCAGAACAAGAGCGACAAATCAGAGGTATGTTGAATGACTAAATTATTAATTAAAGCTAAAGGTATCGTTTTTCTGCTAGCAATTGCCGTAGTTTGGGGAGTATTTATCTTTGGTACTTACTTCGGCTACTTTCAATTAGCACTAGTGGGATTGTGTATCTTACTTAAGTTGTTAACTGTGCCGCTAAACCTACTCACTCAAAACTTTTCATGGCATAGCCAATTCATGAAGAAATTTGACCTGACAAAGCACCAGCTAAAAAGCTGGTGTTTTACTTTATGGCTGTCGAATGACCAATACATTAACTCTGTGTTTAAAGGTATGGCAGATCACAGTATTTCGGGCAGAGTCGGCTACCTGTCGTTAAAAGGGAACAAAGTGGCGCAGGTGATGGAGAAAGTTATTAACTTCATGTTCTTTGTCACAGTAGGGCAGAAAAATCACTGCCAAGAGTCAATTGAATGGGATGAAATTAAATGTCAGAACTAAAACCAGGTGAAATGATGTCTCTGGGGGGCTATACATTTTCAGTGAAGACGACTGAATTTCAGGAATTAGAGCGAAAACACTCTTGGCGCTGGGTGACACATGATCGCTTATTCGATATTGCCGCCTCTCACTATCAAGGTCCTAATGCAGGCGAAATTACACTCAATGGTGTTATTTATGTTGAAAGTAGTAAAGACCTAGTTCAATTAGCAAATATGAAAGCAGAAGGACAAAAAGGTACTGGTTTAAGACTGCTTTCAGCTTCTAATGCACAAGGTACTGACTGGGGACTATGGTGCATGTTGGAGTTAACTGAGAAGCAAACTTACTTTTTACCAGACGGCACTCCGACTAAGTTTACGTTTTCTATAAGGTTGAAAGAGTATGGCAGCAATTAAATTCAAAACCATTGGCGGCGAAATGCTGGACGCCATCGCGCATAAACACTACGACGGCAGGGCAGGCGGTACTGAGGCCATAGTTAAGGACAACATAGGGCTAGCCAAGTTAGGGCCTGTCTTGCCTGCGGGGTTAGAAATCTCTCTTCCGGATTTACCAGAAATACAAGAAGAGGAAATAAGGTTATGGGATTAGAGCAAGCAAACTTTAAAATTGTTATCAATGGTGAAGACAAAACTAGCTTGTTTAAACCTAGGCTTATCAGTTTAAAAGTATCAGAATCTCAAGGTGATAGAGCTGATACCATTGATATCGAAGTTGATAATAGAGGAAGAAAAATTCCCTTACCTAAAACTGGCGCTGTGATAGAAATTTCTATCGGCTATGGTGATAAATTAGTGTCAAAAGGTGAGTTTGAAGTGGATGAGCTGGAGGAGCCTATAGCAATAGATACTATAAGGATCCATGCTAAAGCTTCGAAAATAAAAGAGTCTTTTAAAGCGCCTAAAAATGCCACTTACGATGATATAACACTGCGAGATTTGACGCAGAAAATAGCTGATACTCACGGCTTTGAAGCAGTAGTTAGCAGTGATCTGAGTGTTGTTGAATATGATCATATTGATCAAGTCAGTGAAAGCGACATGAATTTACTATCTCGTTTAGCAGTAGAACAAGGTGCTGTACTCAGACCCATTGCTAATCGGCTGTTAATCTTACCTAAAGGTGAAGCTAAAAAAGCAAGTGGCAGTAAGATTGAAACAATAAAAATATCAGACTCAAAAGACAGCAAAGGCCGTTTAGTTATTTCTGAAAGAAGTAAGTATAAAAAGGTTATAGCGCACTGGTTTGATGAAATGACTCAAGAGCGAAAGGAAGTCAGTGAAGGCAGTGGTGAACCTGTGTTTACCATACGTAATCGAGCTAAGAATGAGGCGCGAGCACAAGCTCTGGCTAAAGCTAAGTTACAAGCATTGCAACGAGAAGTTAAAAAACTATCGTTAACTCGACAACTTATGCCTAGAGTTGTGGCCGAAGGGAAAATAGAAATCTCTGGCCATAAAAATAGCATTAATGATACTTGGGTTGTCTCAGAAGTTACGCACTCTATAAGTGTAAACTCAGCGGCGACGACATCTATGTCATTGAGTTTACCTAACCAATAAGTCAGTTCACCGGTGCTAAAAACGTATGTGAACAAAGTGACCAAACATGGTTGAAAACCGGCCTTACTAGAACAAAGTCAGAATATCCTAATGCAACTTTTGGTGGAGCTCTGCCAAACAATATCCCTCTTAGTAACTTAAATGCTAATTATGCTGGTGGAATTTGCTCGGCTAATAATGCTATTTATGTCGCGACTGATAATGGCGTAGTTGAGCTAGATTCTAACTTATCAGTGGTTAAAACTCACTCAGATACAGGAGTTCCTTACTATGTACGAATTGCATAATTCTGAGTTATTGCAATAAAGCACATGTATCTTGTGTACTTATAACTTTCCTCTAAATTAACTAGAAACTTCTAGTTCAAACCAAATTGAACCCGCATTTTCACTATAGCAAAAGCATACTCAGTGAAGTTGTCGGGTTCCGTACCCTCATCTCTATGCACCTTTTGTCTCGACGTGCGGTGAGGGTGCGTCCCTTCCAAATATAGACAGCTTTGGTTGTTAACCCTAAGTTTCTACACATCTACTAACAATTCCCTAATGTAATAAGGTGTAATTCTTCACATTTTATCTCGCTGGTAAATTACGACACGAAAATCTTCTAACTTGATAACTCAATTTTTAAGGATAAATACTATGTGTACTAATTTTTCTATTACAGGGATGACTCTAGACCCAAATAAAAACATTCCAGTTGTCGGCCGCTCAATGGAGCTCGGGCCAGACTTAAAGTCTGAACTTTTCTTCCGTGCTCAAGGGCATGAATACACCCAAGGTGCAGCAAAAGAATTGACACCTTACAGCCTCTCTAGTGATGAGTTTGGCATACGAGGTGATGTAACTCGAATTAATGAAAAACTATACACTTGGCAAGGTAAGTATGACTTCGTTGCGTTAAATGGTTTTGAGAAATCCATAGCTGAAACTATTGGCATATCAGAAGTGTTGGCGAATATCGCGACTAATGGTATGAATAAAGAAGGCTTAACTTCGGGAACTATGGTCTTAGCTATGTCTGAATATCAACAGCCACTCAAAGAAAACGGAGAGTTTGTCGATTGCAAAGGCGTGATCTACTACCCAAGTATTACTACATGGATTTTATCTAATTGTGCGACTTGCCAAGACGTTATCGACGGTCTTAAATACGACAAACTTGTTGTTCATGAGAATGGCTCTAAACTGCAAGAGAGCAAAATTCCTGATGAAGACAAAATTTTAGTTGCTAGTCCTTTCTCTAAAACGCCTAACGCGATGAGGTTTCATTTTCACGTACAAGATGCGCTAGGTAACGGTATAGTATTGGAATATGTTAATGGCGAACTCACCATTACCGATTTAAATCCAATTGGCGTGTTAACAAATGATCCATTAATTGCTTGGCAGCAAGAAAACGTCCTTTACAACTATGTTGACGTAATGCCGTTTAATTTTCAAAATGACGATACTCATCCTGCTATGCCAAGCGTGGAAACATATAACAATGCTGCTAGCAGATTTAAATGTGCTTCCTATGCCCAAGGCACTGGGTTTTCTAAACTTCCAGGAAGTTCAACTCCTCTAGACCGTTTTGTTAGAGCTGCGATGATGACAAACTTTGCTTTCCCTGTTTATCAGTTAACCAACGAAGAAGAAATCTCAATGGCTAACTCAGATTCTCTGAGCTACAGAAAAGAAGCGTTAAGTAGAGATATCAAGGTAGGTAAGGAAGATGCCTCAACATTAGCATTCCATGTTCTAAATACGGTAGACATCCCTCAAGGAACAAGCCGTGACTCTACAGGTGAGCTGGTTCACGATTATCCACAGTGGGTAACTGTTTCTGATCTGGTTAACAAAAAGTTCTCTTTGAGAATGTACGAATCACCGCAAGTATTCAGCTTAGAGTTAAACAAACTAGATTTTAAGAAGTTGGAACAACAGCCGCCATACAGGCTAGACCTTGGCGAGAAGTCGATTGATATTACTAGTGCAGTAAACAATCACAGCTAACACTAGCTCCAATACAGTCCCAGAAAAAACAAAACCAGCCTAAGTGGCTGGTTTTATTATGGTAATTTGGTGGAGCTGGGGGGAGTTGAACCCCCGTCCAGAAAAGCTTAACCTTTGGCGCTACACGTTTAGTCAGTCTTTACATTCACCGAAAAGCTGCGGACAGACACGCCACTTAACGACTATCCTGAATTAAAATTCGTGGGTTGCCTCTCAGGCGGGAGTCGCGCCACTATCCAGTTTGGTTTTTGACTCTTTAGAATTCCCCGTCTTACTGGCAGAAGCTAGGGTAAAGAGGCTCTGAGCAGGTTATTAAGCTGCTAGTGCGTAGTTTTCGTCGTTTGCGACTATTTTTTTGCGGCTTTTTTAAGAGGCCAACCGCACCTCTACGTGCTCCTCCGGCGTCATCAATCCTGTCGAATCCTAAATCAGCCCCGAGAAATTTCTCTTATGATTTGAATGACGGCGATACCGAAATTAGTTGCGATTCTATTGCAATTCGTTATTGAAAGATAGTACTGAACTCGAACAATCCGGTTAAACGGTCAATTTAAAACCAATCATTCGTTAAGAGTTAGACACTGCCAAGCGCATTTTATTTATTTTAAATCTGTGTCTTAGCATTAAGCCTAATAGAATAGGGCTCTCAATTGCCAAAAACATAGCAGCAAAAACTAGGTATTGGCTGTTGTTCAAAAACGTTACTGAAATAAGTGCCACTAAAGCTAAATTTCGAGAAGGGAATTCAGCCATAAAAGCAGTAGCATCTTGGCTATCTAACTTCATAAGTTTACTTATTGCATAAGCAATGCAAATAGCTCCAATGGTAAACAAAGCTGCAGGTAGCATTAATTGGTGAAATTGATTTTTTATCATAGTGCTGTGAGTGACGAAAATCGAACCGACAATTGCTAATAAGCCAAACAGAGTAAAAGGTTCTAAAAAGGGCATAGCCTTTGCCAATATCCTAGGAGCATAATGTTGACTTAGAGCTCCGAGAAGCATAGGGAGAAACAACATGGTTACTAGCTGTAAAACCTGTTGTTGAGCGAAACCAATCAAGCTGTCAAAACTGGTATTGTCAGCGAACAACCCTATTAGTACTAAAGGTAAGGTAATAACTGCTATTAAGTTAGTTAGTGTGGTTAGTGTAACCGACAAAGCGACATTCGCTTTAGCAACATAAGTATATAAATTAGAAATAGCACCAGCAGGACATAGTGAAACTAGCATCATTCCCGTTGCAATCTCTTTGCTAGGTGAGAGGATAAGGATTAGCACTAAAGCTAATAGTGGCAATAAGATAACTTGTCCAAGTGTTCCCCATATGTAATTAGCTGGAGACTGTTTAACTTGATTCAATGCGGTTGGAGTGAGATTAGTACCAACAATGAACATCATAAAACATATTAAATAAGGAATTGCGCTAGCTATCATAGTTTGATTACGTCTAATATTTGTATTTTGTTTAAATAGTTGTTTTATTATAATTTTTATAAATCTTTATACATCTATTATTTTATTTATCAGTTAGATATTCTCGTTGAAAAAAGTACCGTTGGAAAAAATATCCTTGAAAAAAATTGCGACATACAATCAGACAAAAACCTCAGATGTTGATCTGCTGTTGCAACTACAAGAGGGGAAAAATAGGCAGTATACACAAATTCAAGCTGGTAAATTTGAGGCTGAATATGCTCAGGCTTGGCTGGGTAATGTACAAATATTTAGAGAATCTGTTAACGTTGGGGCACGAATTCAAGCCGCACCTCCTTCCTCAATATTACCTTTTTCCTTTATTCTTCCAACTAGTGAAAACGTGAGGTATTGCCAAAGTCCATTGGGTAACACTAATTCAATTACGCAAGCTACAGGGGGTTATTGGGATGTCGTTTTTACTAAAAATTTAAAGTATTTCACTGCGGCATTCGAAAGGGATTACTTTTTTGAAGGCTTTCAAAGCATCAAAGAACAAGAAGTGCCTGATGATTTCTTGTTAAGTAAAACAACACAAACCATGCCTGAATTAGTTAATCACTACGGTTTACTTATCTCTCAAGCTTTGGACTTAGTACAGGCTCGACCTGAATTATTGGATGACAAACCAATAATGAATTTGTTGAGTTCACAGCTATTAGCTGCGGTCATTGACACGCTAACGGCAAAGAATATTGGCGATTCAAAGTTACCTAAATTGAAAAAGCGGCAGCGCGGTGTAAATAACGTCATCGATTATTTACAAACACACGCTGCTGAATTACCAGATATCCAAACTCTTTGCTCTGTTGCTGAACTCAGTGAACGTTCGTTGCAATACGGTTTTATGGAAGCTCTAGGTATTACGCCTATCCAATATCTACGACTGGTTCGGTTAAATGGTGCAAAGCGTTCTTTAGAACAAGCTAACCCTAACTTTAACAAGGTTGTTGATGTAGCGACTCAATGGGGATTTGTTGAGTTAGGACGTTTCTCTAAAGAATACAAATCACTTTTCTGTGAATTACCTTCACAAACTTTAGCTCGCTACTAACATACCCTGTTCATTTAACATGTCTTCAATTGCAAACTCAGCTTCGCTAGAAAGCGATAACTGCCTAGTTTTACCTAATAGTTGCTCTTTAGATAACTGACCATATTTCATTTGTAATTTTAAATTGGCGAGTAATTTGGCCTCGTATAGATAAATAGCTAACGGATATTTATGGAGGTTAGCTCGAGCTTGTTTACTGGAGTTAATTTGGGTTTGTAATGTCAAGCTGTCTGTTAACAGTTTTGGAAAGTTCCAACTCTTTGTTAACGTGGCGCTGAATTGCTTTGCATTGGTTTTTAGAAGATCTCTAAACAACAATGAATTTGGCTGACAGTCAGGGTGAACTAGGTTGAATGCGTCCGCCATTAACTGATAGATAACAATGTCGCCTAAATTAGAGATTAGCCCTAATAAATAGCCTTCATCAGAATGAATAGCGTGTTCTGATTTAAGTAATAATGAGCGAGTTAAGTGACCGGTCAATAAACTGGACTCCCAAATTCGCTTACCATAAAAACTAAAATACAGTGTATTTTGCGGAATGAGCTTGTGTATAAAGCCGTTTATTACCCCTTCTGATAAGCCTTGCACACCTAACATTAAGAATGCAGACTTCAAATCAGTAACTTGCTTACTTGTTCGGTTATAACGATTAGAGTTAGCTAATTCTACAACTCTAGCTGCAACAACAGGCTCCTGATTTAACAAACCCACCAAATGTTGAGCATCAAAATCTTTATTGCGAATATGAGGCAATACTTGGGTTAAAGATGCTGGTAAAACTGGCATGTTTTCTAAAATTGACTCAGGTTTTAAAAGCAACATTTTTACTTGTTCTGAGATATAAAGTGATAAATCGTCAGATTTAATATTTTGATCAGCCTTACCAAATAGAAAATCATAATAATGTTCAGTTAGCATCTGCTCAGGCGTTAAATTTGTGACAGGTTCAGAGTCAGCTTGTCGTGTAGGTATTGGTTCAATGGTATCCTTTTTAAATAAGTTTTGCTCATTGGCCAAAATTGATGAATAGAATTCCCTTTTACTTGAAGAATTGAAAACCTTTTTCGCTAATGTTCTGAACATAATCTATTTTTGTATTCACTTATCGTTATTAATACCGATAATTTTAAAATGTGAGGAGAAGGAGCAATATGCAAATTCCGCAAAAATGAAAAATAACGAAATTGGTGAAAATAAAAACAGTTAACGTCTTTTTTATTTTAAGTAATTGAACTTTACTTTACTCGCCCCATATACTCAGAATCAGAATATTTAGCTTTAGAGAATCGGAACGTATGACGCAAGACGCTGCAACTTCAAATATCCCAGTATTAGCCTTAAGGGACGTTGTGGTTTATCCACACATGGTGATCCCTTTATTTGTTGGCAGGGAAAAATCAATTGCTTGTTTAGAACAGGCAATGGAAAAGGACAAAAAGATATTTCTAGTAGCACAGAAAGATCCCGCAAATGATGATCCAGCAACGGATGATGTTTTCCAAGTTGGCACTATAGCGACTATCTTACAGCTGTTAAAATTGCCGGACGGCACGGTTAAAGTGTTAGTTGAAGGTAATGAAAGAGCAAAAATTCTTGAGTTCACAGAGACTGAAAAATATTTTGAAGCCAATACTTCTGCAATAAAACCTGTTGAGGCAGATGAACGCGAACAAGAAGTTCTTATACGTTCAGCAATATCGCAATTTGAAGGTTACATAAAGCTAAATAAAAAAATCCCACCTGAAGTACTAACATCAGTATCAGGTATCGAAGATGCAGATCGCTTAGCGGATACTATGGCATCGCATATGCCACTTAAAATCGAAGAAAAGCAAAACGCACTAGAAATTGAAGATGTGCGTGAGCGTTTAGAATTCTTAATGGCATTAATGGAAGGTGAAATTGACTTACTTCAAGTTGAGAAAAAGATCCGTAGCAGAGTTAAGAAGCAAATGGAAAAGTCTCAGCGAGAGTATTATTTGAATGAGCAGATGAAGGCGATTCAAAAAGAGCTGGGTGAGTCAGAAGACGGCGTTGACGAGTTTGAACAATTAGATCAGAAAATTACTGACGCTAAAATGCCAGGTGAAGCTGAAGAAAAAACTCGTGCAGAGCTGAAAAAACTAAAAATGATGTCGGCTATGTCAGCTGAAGCAACTGTTGTTCGTGGTTATATCGACTGGATGACTGGGGTTCCTTGGAAGAAGCGTTCTAAGGTGAAAAAAGATTTAGTAAAAGCACAAGAAATCTTAGATTCAGATCACTACGGTTTAGAAAAAGTTAAAGAACGTATTGTTGAATATTTAGCGGTTCAACAAAGAACAGCAAAGCTTAAAGGTCCAATTTTATGTTTAGTAGGTCCTCCAGGTGTTGGTAAAACTTCTTTAGGTCAGTCGATTGCAAAAGCGACAGGCCGAAAGTATGTTCGTATGGCGCTTGGTGGAGTTCGTGATGAGGCTGAGATTAGAGGTCACAGAAGAACTTATATTGGCTCTATGCCGGGTAAGATTATCCAAAAAATGTCTAAAGTAGGTGTGAAGAATCCACTGTTCTTACTTGATGAAATCGATAAGATGAGTTCAGACATGCGTGGTGATCCATCTTCGGCATTACTTGAAGTATTAGATCCAGAACAAAACACAGCGTTCAACGACCACTATCTAGAAGTCGATTATGACTTGTCAGACATTATGTTCGTTGCTACATCTAACAGTATGGATATTCCTGGTCCATTGTTAGACCGTATGGAAGTGATTCGTTTAGCAGGTTACACTGAAGATGAAAAACTTAACATCGCATCACAACACATTATTAGCAAACAGCAGCAACGCAATGGCCTGAAAGAAGGTGAGTTGAAGATAGACGACTCTGCAATCATTGATGTTATTCGCTATTACACCCGTGAAGCTGGTGTTCGTAGCATGGAACGTGAGATTTCTAAAATTTGCCGCAAAGTTGTAACTGAAATCTTAACTAAAAAAGATACTAAAACAGTTGTTGTTAACTCAGAAAACTTAGCTGATTACCTTGGCGTTCGTCGTTACGACTACGGTAAAGCCGAAGATGATGACAGAATTGGCCAAGTAACCGGTTTGGCATGGACCCAAGTTGGTGGAGATCTACTAACGATCGAATGTGCAACAGTTCCAGGTAAAGGTAAGTTAGTTTATACAGGCTCGTTAGGCGATGTTATGAAAGAGTCTATTCAAGCTGCTATGACAGTGGTTAAGAGCAGAGCTGAAGGACTTAGAATCAACGAAGATTTCAATGAGAAACGAGATATTCACGTGCACGTGCCAGAAGGGGCAACACCAAAAGATGGCCCTAGTGCTGGTATTGGCATGGTGACATCACTGGTTTCTAGTTTAACTGGCAATCCAGTAAAAGCGAATGTTGCTATGACAGGCGAAATTACTTTACGTGGTGAAGTATTGGCTATTGGTGGCTTGAAAGAAAAGCTATTAGCTGCACACCGAGGTGGTATAGACACAGTTGTTATTCCTCATGAGAACGAAAAGGATTTGGAAGAAATTCCTGACAACGTGAAAAAAGATTTAGTGATTAAACCTGTGAAATGGATTGATGAAGTGCTAGATATTGCGCTAAGTCAACCTGTTGAGCGAGTTTCGTTGGAAAAACAATAAAAATAGCTTAAAGTCAGAGAAAATTAGCAAAAAAAGCTTTTAATCAATATTGGCTGTGCTAGTTTATTGGGTTTCGAAGCCAGTATATGCTGGCTTTGATTAGTCCAATCTTATATCGCGAAGGACAAAGCCGTTAAGGCTACAAACAAAAATAAAAATATATAGGGGATGAAATAGTGAACAAGTCTCAACTTATTGAAAAAATCGCTGAAGGTGCTGATATTTCGAAGGCGTCTGCAGGTCGTGCATTAGATTCATTTATTGAGTCAGTAACTGATGCACTTAAAGACGGTAATTCAGTAGCGTTAGTTGGTTTTGGTACATTCAATGTGCGTGAGCGTGCTGCTCGTACAGGCCGTAACCCACAAACTGGTGCAAGCATTGAAATTGCTGCAGCAAACGTACCTTCATTCAAAGCAGGTAAAGCGTTAAAAGACGCTTGTAACTAATTAAAAAGACAAGGCTTGATTTATAAAACGACAGCCTACATCTTATTAAATATGAAAGCGCATCATAAAAGATGCGCTTTTTTTATCATTTAATGCATTCGACATGAAAACCAGTTAGAATGCAGCGTTTTTTAATTTTTTGAATTCAAATTCAGCAAAGAGAAGTAATAATGCTAGAAAGAATTAGAGAAGGTTCTCAAGGAATCGTAGCAAAATCTGTCCTAGGTTTAGTCATCCTTACCTTTGCTGTCAGTGGTATTGGTAGTTACATCAACAGCCAAGCTGATACGGCAGTAGCAAAAGTTAACGATGTGGAAATTGGTCAGCAAGCATTTGAGAGCGCTTATCAAAATGAGCGAGCTAGAATGGAGCAACAATTTGGCGCCATGGTTGAGCAACTTATGGCTGACGAAAGTTATGTTGCAAATTTTAGAAAAGGCATCTTAGACCGCTTAATCGTTGACGAACTACAAAAGCAAAATGCTAATGACCTTGGTATTCGTGTAGGTGACGAGCAAATTAATAAAGCAATCTTAGAGATGGAACAATTTAAGATTGATGGTAAGTTTAACCAAGATACTTATGTTGCTATTTTACGCCAAGCTGGTTATACGCCAACTAGTTTCCGTGAGTACATGCGTCAGCAAATGGCAAGTAATCAGTATGCTGGAGCTGTATTTGGTACTGAGTTTGTACTGCCAAGCGAAGAAGCGAGATTTAGTAAATTAAATTCTCAAACTCGTAGTTTCGATATGATTGAGTTTGATGTAAACGCATTAAAAGCAAGTATTACTCCAGAACAATCTGAACTAGAGAGCTACTTTGATGCGAACCGACTAGTTTATCAGACACCGGAAAAGGTATCTGTTGAATATATTCTTATGGACAGTGCGTTGATTGCTAATGATGTTCAAGTATCTGACGAAGAAGTTGAAGATTATTATCAAGCGAATCTTGTGGATTACACGAAAGAAGAGCAACGCCGCTTGTCTCATATCTTAGTTGAAGCAGCTGATGATGCTGCAGATAAAATTGCTCAAGCTAAAGCAAAACTTGATTCTGGTTCTGACTTTGCAGAAGTAGCTAAAGAGTTTTCTACGGATACTTTTAGTGCTGAGAATGGTGGAGATTTGGAGTGGATTGAGCGTGGCTTTATGGGTGACCAATTTGATGAAGCCGCTTTTGCGTTAACTAATGTTGGTGATGTTACTGACGTAGTTGAAACAGACTTTGGTTTCCACATTATTAAATTGACAGAGTTGGTTGCTGAAGAAGTTCAGCCTTTAGCAGAGGTTGCACAAGACATAAAAGACCAAATTGCCAAAGATAAGTCTGCAGAGCTTTATATTGAAGCGCAAACAAAAGCGATTGAAACTGCTTTTGAAGTTCCTGATACATTAGAAGATGCAGCTCAGGTTGCAGGTCTTAATGTTCAGACTACGGAAATGTTAACTCGTGCAGAATTACCAGGTGTATTAGCTCAGCCTCAAGTAGCCAATCAACTGTTTAATGAAGAGTTTATTGCTGAAGGTATTAACAGCGATTTAATCGAATTGAGTGAAGATAGATCTATTTTAGTTCGTGTGATTGAGCACAAAGCATCTGAGCAACAGTCTTTAGAAGAAGTTAAGGAAGCAGTGACAGCAATTGTTGTTGCAAATAAAGCAGAAGAGTTAGTAACTGAAAAAGCGCAACAAGCATTAGAGAAAGTACAAGCTGGTGAAGAGTTGTCTGCACAAGGTGTAGCAGTGGTTCGTAAAGACGATGTATTAAGAAGTGACATGAGTTTAGACTCTAATGTACGTAGTACATTATTCAGCTTGGCAAAACCTATTGAGGGTTCTGCTGAGTATGCTGTTGTTAATAAAACTAACGGTAATGCTGTTGTTATCAGCTTTGATAAAGTTGGAGAAAACACAACTGCTGAAGCAAATGTATCGGCACAGTTACGCTCTTTAGTAAATCAGATTTCATCGCAAGCATATGTTGAAGCAATGAAAGCTAATGCTGAGATAGTAACTAGCTTAAATTAATAGAAAGCTAAATAAGATTAAAAAAGGCTCCAATAAGGAGCCTTTTTTGTATTTGTCGGTTAGATATTTATCGTATTAGAGACATCCATAAATAACAAAGTAATAGAAAGTAATAGAGACACCCATGATAATTTTAAGGTGGGTGTCTCTGTGATTACCCATGGCAATCTTAAGGTGGGTGTCTCTGTAATTACCCATGATAATTTTAAGGTGGGTGTCTCTGTAATTACCCATGACAATCTTAAGGTGGGTGTCTCTGTAATTACCCATGATAATTTTAAGGTGGGTGTCTCTGTAATTACCCATGACAATTTTAAGGTGGGTGTCTCTGTAATTACCCATGATAATTTTAAGGTGGGTGTCTCTGTAATTAGGCTGCTAGGCAATATAAAAAAGGCTCCAAAAAGGAGCCTTGTTCTATATGCTAGTCGTATGAGAAGGTGACTTATACTTCTCGCTCGTCTTGAATATCAACTTTTAATAAAGTTTCTATAACATCTTCTAAAGTAACTATTCCTTGCACATCACCATATTCATCAATAATTAAACTAATGTGTGCTCGTTGTTCTAAAAGGCTTGTGAACAGTTGTGGCAAAGCTTGTTTTTCTGAAACCGTATAAATAGGCTTTACAAGCTTGCTTACTCGATAGTCTGGCTTAACACGGCTGTGAGCTAGCATAATGTCACTCTTTAATACGAAGCCGATAATGTCATCTGGATCTTTATCGAAAACTAGAATTCGAGAGAAGGGGATAGAGCCATGTTCTTTCGAGTATTCTTCTACAGTTAAATCTTTATGTATTTTGAACAGTTTCTTCCTTGGCGTCATTATGCTTCTCAATTCTACTTGACGAAATTGCAGTAGACTTTGAATGATATCTGACTCACCTGGTTGCAAAGCGCCTGATTCAGAACCTATTTCCGCCATAGCTTCAATCTCTTGGCGAATAAATTGGCTGTCGTCTTGTTTTTTACTAAACAATTGGGTGATTAAATCTGACAACCAGATAAATGGTTTAAGTGATAGCACTAGCCAAACTAGCATTAAAGATACAAATGGTGTCAAGCTGCGCCAGTAGTTTGCCCCTAGTGTTTTAGGAATGATTTCTGAAAAAACTAAAACAAGCAATGTCATAACAGCTGAAGCAATGCCAATTGCAGCATCGCCATATAAAGCTGTAGCTTGAGCTCCAACCCCAGCAGCACCAGCAGTATGAGCAATGGTATTAAGGGTTAAAATAGCAGCTAAAGGTTGATCAACTTTATCTTTAAGCTGCTTTATTCTGCTAGCAACTTTCGGGTTCTCTTTTGCTTTACTTGCTATGTAACTCGGGGTAACACTCAATAGTACAGCTTCCATAACTGAACAGATAAATGAAACTAGGATTGCTATCAAAGCAAAAGTAATAAGTAAAAACATGGTTAATTCGTTCTTTTAAAATTATCTAAAATGATCCCTGTTGCCATGGCGACATTTAATGATTCTGCTGCACCAAAGCTAGGAATAGTTATTTTGTTTGTAACAAAACTAGCGGCAACATCTCTGATGCCATGAGACTCGCTACCCATAAGGATTAAACAATCGCCCTCTAAGTTACTTTTATGGATACTTTCACCTTCTAAAAAAGCGCCATAAATAGGCAGTTTTGTTTGACTTAGCACTTGCTCTAAATCTTGGTAGCTAACACTAACTCTAGTAAAAGACCCCATAGTAGAACTAATTGCCTTGGGATTGTAAGTGTCAGCGCAATCAGTTGAGCAAATAATTTGTTTAATGCCATACCAATCGGCTACTCGAATGATAGTTCCTAAGTTTCCAGGGTCTGATACCCCGTCTAAAACAAGTGTAATTCCAGTTAAACTTGATAGTTCAGTTTCCGGGATCTCAGCGATTGCTATAACTGAATTGTTAGAACTTAGTGTGCTGACTTTTGTCAGCTCTTGTTCGGTAGCTTCTACGGTAATCTCGGTAGGTAACAATGCAGAATGTTCTTGAATAAATTCAGCTGTTGCGAATATATGCTTTACACGAAAACCTGAATTAAGTAATTCAAGCGTGTTTTTTTCACCTTGAACTAGAAATTGTCCAAGCTGTTTTCGCTGTTTTTTTTGCCCTAAAGCTCTAATTAATTTGAGCTGATTTTTAGAGATCATTTGATTCCAATTATAAGATCCTAAGTTAGTAAGTTTCGATTATATCAGCGTCAATAACAATTGGTACATTTAGAAACAAAAACGGCACCTTTTGGTGCCGCTTAATTCAATGATTTTATTTACTTTTCGTTTTACTTCGACTTGTCATTGTAACCTTGGTTATGAACGTCGAACATAGCGCGACCTGATGGGTCGGCATTTGCGGTAAATTTCTCATCCCAAGCTAATGCCTCTGGAGTCGAGCAAGCTACGGATTTACCACCAGGAACACATTCTGCAGCTGAGTCCTGAGGGAAGTGTTCTTCGAAGATAGTGCGATAGAAGTACGCTTCTTTAGTTTCAGGAGTGTTATGCGGGAAGCGATATTTTGCACTCGCCATATTCTGATCTGTAATTTGTGCTTCTGCAGACTCAACTAGTGAATCTATCCAGCTATAACCTACACCATCAGAGAATTGCTCCTTTTGACGCCATAACACTTCTTCAGGTAAGTAACCTTCAAATGCTTCGCGAAGGATATGCTTTTCCATCTTGCCATCTTTACACTCTTTCAACTCTGGATTAATAGACATGGCAACATCTAAAAAGTCTTTGTCTAAAAATGGTACTCGAGCTTCAATTCCCCATGCTGACATTGCTTTGTTGGCTCTAGCACAGTCAAACATATGCAGACGTTTTAATTTACGGATAGTTTCTTCATGGAACTCTTGTGCATTTGGCGCTTTGTGGAAATATAAATAACCGCCAAATACTTCATCAGCGCCTTCGCCTGATAGCACCATTTTTATCCCCATAGCTTTAATTTTCCTTGCCATTAAATACATTGGGGTTGAAGCGCGAATCGTTGTTACATCGTAAGTTTCAAGATGGTAGATAACATCTTTAACTGCATCGATACCTTCTTGAATCGTGTAGTTAATTTCATGGTGTATCGTACCAATAGCATCTGCTACCTTCTTCGCAGCAACTAAATCTGGTGCGCCCTTTAAGCCAACTGCGAATGAGTGCAATTGCGGCCACCAAGCTTTTGAATGACTGTCGTCTTCAATACGCTTTTGTGAGAACTTTTGGGTGATAGCTGAGATAACTGATGAATCTAAACCTCCAGACAATAACACACCATAAGGTACATCAGACATCATGTGTGTTTTCACTGCATTAGACAGAGCGTCATGAACATCTTGCGCACTACCGCCAGCGTCTTTCACTGCATCGTATTCCATCCAGTCTCTATCATAGTAAGACTTAATCTCACCTTCTCTGCTTGACCAGTAATGACCAGGAGGAAACTCACTTACAGTGCGACATACAGGCACCAATGCTTTCATTTCTGAAGCAACGTATAGCTGGCCATGTTCGTCGTAACCATAATATAAAGGAATGATACCCATGTGATCTCTAGCGATCAGATATGAACCATCTGTTTCATCAAATAAAATAAAAGCAAACATACCTTTAAGCTTATCGATAAAACTAAGACCCTCTTGCTCATATAAAGCTAAAATAACTTCACAGTCTGATTGAGTTTGAAACTCATAATCAATGTCTAGTTCAGCTTGTAAATTCTTGTGATTATAAATTTCGCCATTAACAGCTAAGATGTGATTTCGATTATTATTAAATAGAGGTTGCGCGCCATTCTCTAAATCGACAATAGCTAAACGCTCGTGCGCTAAAATAGCATTGTCATTATTCCAAATACCTGACCAGTCAGGGCCACGGTGACGTAAAAGGCCGGAAAGTTCCAGTGCTTTTACACGTAAATCAGTAACATCAGTAGTGATGTCCAATACTCCAAAAATTGAACACATAGTTTTTATTCTCCTAAATAATCAAAATCACAAATCGTAGAGAAAACGTTTGGCGCGGTTTTCGCTACAATTAAAGTTCATACTCTAAAAATGAACTTCAATCAAACTGACACAATAATGGCACCTTGCCAAGTGATTTTTATGCAATTATTAATACCACAATAAAATTTATGTTTTCTTGTATAAAAATCACTCGATTCAAGGCGTTAGGAAAAGAATAATTTTGCTAATTCAGGTCTAAAGCATCAAAAATTAAATAAAATAACGACAATAAAAAGAAAAAGACCACAAATGGTAAAGTTTGGCTTTTTATCGATATCTCAGTAAGACTTGATAAAGAAACAGAAACTACAAAGCTTTCAATGAGTTGAATGTTAGTTGAGAGCAACACTAGCGTTGCAATCACAAGTACGGAAGTGAGTGTTATAAAACGAACAAGCCGAAAGCGTCTTTGTTTAGTTTTTAGTTCACCCAAGGTGTCAGTGATAAAGTTATCCCTAGGCAACTCAGGCATAGGATGCTGTAGTAGGTCATCAATATCATTCATTAGGCAACACCTTTTGATTGTGGAGGATTCAGAATTGCTTTCAACTTCGTTTTTCCTCTTGTTATGTGTGACTTAACAGTGCCAACTGGAAGTTGCATGATCTCCGCCACTTCCTCATGGGTGTAACCAAAGCTGGTATTTAAAGTGATAGCAGAGCTTTGTTCATATGAGAGCTGACTGAAAACTTGTTGTAATAACAACTCTGGTTCAGCTGAGTCTTCTATCAATATTTCTTGCTGCTCACTTATTTGAGACAAATTTCGTTTACGCAAGTATTGTAAAAAAGTGCGATAACAAATTTTTAATAGCCAACCTGCGAAACTACCTTGGTTAGTAAAATGAGTGATCTTTTCATATGCTGTAATGAAAGTTTCTTGCGCAATATCATCCGCTAGACTTATGTCGCCTTTCGTTAACCTTCGGCGTAGCCTCTTATTTGGCTTTGATGAAGTGTTACTAAGCGCTCAAAAGCGTAATGGTTGTTTTCTACCATCACGCTCGAAATCAGCTTGGCTTGTTCTGTGTTATTCATATTAAACTTAAACTTCACACATCGTATTTAGGTCTAAGCTTCCAAATAATGATATACCCAAGGCCTAATATGGCAGGAAAAGTACCTATAGCAATAGCATCCATGGCATCTGAGTTTGGCAATAGCGCTAGGAAAACAGATATTCCCAAGCCTAATGTAAGCAAAATAATTGCTTTTTTTAAGTCATCAAATGGTTTGTTTTTAGTGAGCAAAGAATCCACGGTTTCAGGGGACAATATCTGACCTTTTTCTATTGCTAACTGAAGTGTCTCTTGCAATTTATGCTTGTGTTTAAAATGTAATATTAAAAAACAAATAGCTACTGCAGAAGATGAAATAAATAAAACTATTGGAACCCACTCTAGAGCCATGACGTTATCCTTATATTGTGTTTAATAGCTAGATGCAGGAAAACTCAATTTAGATGCAGTAATGGAAAAATAAAAAAGGCTGTTAATGAGTAACAGCCTTTGTTTTATTATTTGCGCTGGAATTCAGAGCTTTTCGACCAAGTTGGCCATTTGTCTGAGTCTGCTAATTGATAGCCCACATCAAAGAATAATTGAACGTCTTGTTGCGCACCGGTTAAATCCCAGTTTTTGCGATACTCATCACATGGTTGGTGGTAACAACCGCGAACAACAAGTGACATTTTTTTGCGGTATTTAGCCGTTTTTTCATCAACTGGTTCACTACCACCACCTGCATACAATGCAGGAACACCTACTTTAGCGAAGTTGAAGTGATCTGAACGATAATAATAACCAGCCGATGGATTACCGCCTTGTACAGGTTTTCTGTTTTGTTTTTTGGCTGCAACTTCTAAGTTTTTATCTAGTGAAGACTTACCAAAACCTCTTACACCTATGTCTTTTGTTTTACCTAAAACATTCAACGCATCCATATTGATGTTTGCTACTGTTTTATCTAGGGCAATAACAGGATTTTCTGCATAAAACTTTGAACCTAATAAACCTTGTTCTTCAGCTGTAACAGCTAAAACTGTTATTGAGCGTTTAGGTTTTTGTTGTAACTCAGAAAATGCTTGGCCGATTTCTAACAAACCAGACATGCCAGTCGCATTGTCATGTGCGCCATTGTAGATTTTATCTACTTTCTTGTTTTCGTCGTAACCTATGTGATCCCAGTGAGCTGTATAAATAATGTGCTCATCTGGTGATTCAGTGCCTGGCAAAGTTGCAATAAAGTTATTACTTACAGAGCGTTTGATCTTAGATTTCACTTGCACAGATGCAGTTAAATTACCTAACTTAGCTGAAGTCGGTTTTTGCATAGCTTGTTGCTTTAACTTATCGAAGTTTAAGCCCGCTTTATTAAATATTTCTTTCGCTACGCTTAATTGCACCCAACCTTCAACAGCAACCCTTTGCTTATTGCCATCTTCTTTCCAAAGCCCGTATTGCGGACCGGTCCAACTGTTTTCTACTACAGTCCAACCATAAGAAGCTGGTGCTGTTTCGTGCACTATAATAGCGCCAGCGGCTCCTTGACGACTCGCTTCCTCATATTTATATGTCCAACGACCATAATAGGTCATTGTTTTGCCTTGGAATAATTCATCATTACCTGATTCAAATCCCGGGTCGTTAACTAAAATAACAGCGGTTTTTCCTTTCATATCTAAGCCCGCGTAATCATTCCAGTTGTATTCAGGTGCATTGATTCCATAACCAACAAACACAAGTTCAGATTTGTCTAGTTGTTCAAACTCACTAGAGCGGCTTGTTCCTGTAACCATATCTGTTCTGTATTTATATTCTTTACCACCAATAGTAAGAACTTGGTCTTCATTACCTGTAATTTCAACTAGATCTACAGGTTGAAAAAATGAGTCACCATTACCAGGCTTAAAACCGTAAGCCGTATAATGTTCAGTAAGATAGTCCATCATTAACTTTTCACCTGGGCCTGTCGGTAATCTGCCCATGAACTTATCTGAAGCAATTTCTTTGATGTGGTTTGCCATCTCTTTGTCAGAGATAGAGTCGTACGCTTGTTGGAAGTCATTTGATACTGCAGTTGCACTAAATAAACTGACAGCTAACAAAGGTAGGATTTTATTTTTTAACATTATTTTATTTCCTAACGAATTAACCGAAGCAGTATAACCAATCGAACCGTATCGCAACAATAGATTGGTATTAATATGTTTCATCCTTATAATCAGCGCACCTGAATCATGTGTAGTTATCAATGAAAAAATTTCAAACTTTCACAAACTGGACAACAGAGTTTGCTGAACAAGGCTTCTATCAGCATTTAAATGAGATGGTAGCATTTGATGAGTGGCAGTCTTGGCCAACCTGTAAAGCGCTAGAAACGTTGCTTCCTTACGAAATTACTAATTTAAATAATAAAGTCATCAATTTTGTTGAACAAAAGCCTGAACAGGATTTTTCAGCGGTTGCTTATGAAGAAGTGATTTATGAAACTGGTAAGGTACCAACTAGAAATGAGTCATGGCATGACTTATTCGGTGCACTCATTTGGTGTTTGTTTCCCAATACAAAGGCTAAATTGAACCTGCTACATTATCAAGATATTCAACAATTCGGTAAAGCTGAGAGAACTAAGCAAAGAAACGCTTTGACTTTGTTTGACGAGTGCGGAGTTGTTTTAGTTACAAAAAATAAAGAGTTGGTCAATGCACTTAAAGAACATAAATGGCACACCGCTTTTATTGAAATGCGTAACTTGTGGGGAGAGGCATCAGATAAAGGCATTACCGCTTATCAGTTTGGGCATGCAAACTACGAAATGCTGACAAAGCCATATATTGGTTTAACTGGAAAATGGCTTTTAGTAGAAGCTAGCGCTGAAATTGCTTCGTTACCATTATCTAGTCAGTACAGATTGCTGGATCAAAAACTGACCGAACAGTTAAATTTGGGAGTGCTATCGGATAACAGCAATTTATCACCTTTACCTTTATTAGGCGTTCCGGGCTGGTTTGACGGTAATCTAGAACCTGAGTTTTATGATAACAGCGATTATTTTAGGCCGAAAAGAACAACAAATAACTAATAGCGTTTATTGGACTGTTCTTTAAATGCAGGAATAAATTCGTTGTATTTTCTGTTTGAAGGAAGGGGAGTTGCTACTTTTTGGGGTTGTACAACCGAGTCACGGTAGCAATTAATTGGTACTATAATTATCCAGCACTAAATCTTAAATGATAATAACAATAAATAAGGATCACTCCATGAAAAAGGCTTGTGTACTTTTAGGCGCTTTACTTAGCTTTGCTTCTAGCGCCGAGCTTAAGATAAAAGGGACTGAATTGGCAAAGGGATTGGAGCGTCCTTGGGCTGTTGCGCAGCTGCCAGATCAATCACTGTTGATCACAGAGCGAAATGGGCAACTTAGAAGTTTTAAAAATGGCAAACTATCAGCTCCAATAACTGGATTACCAGAAGTTTATAATGCAGGGCAAGGTGGTATGTTAGATGTTATTGCTCACCCTGACTTTAAAGATAATTCACTAATTTATTTCACTTATGGCAAAGGAACAGGCTCGAGTAATGCAACTTACTTGGCTCGTGCCAAACTTATTGATAATAAGTTGCATGAGTTAACAGAGTTGTTTAAGGCTGAACCAAATAAAGAAAATGCCTATCACTATTCGGGCAGACTAAGTTTTATGCCTGACGGTTCTTTAGTTTTTGCGGTAGGTGATGGCTATTTTTACAAAGACAAAGCTCAAGAATTGGATAACCACTTTGGTAAAGTTATTAGGTTAAATTCTGATGGTAGTGTTCCAAAAAATAATCCTTATGTAGATCAAAAGAATGCAAAACCTGAAATATATTCTTATGGTCACCGTAATCCTCAAGGTATGTATTATGATGTAAAACGCCAGTTATTGTTTTCCAATGAACACGGTCCTAAAGGTGGCGATGAGATTAATATTATTGAGCCAGCAGTGAATTATGGTTGGCCTGCAATCACTTATGGCATCGATTATTCTGGTGACATCATCAGTGAGTTAACACATAAAGAAGGGATGCAGCAGCCTTTACTTCAATGGACACCTTCAATAGCACCATCTTCATTACTTGTTTATTACGGCCAAGAGTTTCCTGAGTTTAACGGGAATATTCTGACTACGACACTTAAGTATAAAGAACTAAGATTAGTTGAACTTTCGAAAGGAAAGGAAGAGCTTAAAGTTGTAGGCCAAAAAACTTATCTGAAAAATGAGTTTGGCCGTTTACGAGATATTGAAATTGGCCAACGAGGAGAGCTATACGTAATCACTGATAGTGGCTCTTTAATACGCTTAAACAAACAAAAATAGTGGTTTTTTTGTTCAATTGTTAAATTTAGGGTAATTTCCTATCGATTAATTAATGAACATATTGCATAATAAAAAACCTTAGCAGGACGCTTTTTAAATGTTTTTGTTAATTTTTCCGGCCCAGCTTATAGCTGGGCTTTTTTTTGCCTTCACGGATGAAGGTACGCCGAAACTACATGGACGTAATCGTTTCGGTGCACATTCTTACCAAGTTCTCTAATTATGTTTTTTACTTCATGGATGACAAGGAACGGCGCCTTTATGGGTGAGGTATGCTAGAACTACATGACGTATAAGTTTCGTGTCATAAAAGTTCCAATTTTCACAATGCTAACCAATAGACTCTTAGCTACATGGATATAAAAGCTCTGGTAATAGGGATGAAGGTATGATGGCCGTTGCTCCAAGCAAACATTATTGCACTTTAAACAGCACTTAAAGTTATAAAGTATCAAGTTAGGGAATCTCCCTATCGAACAAATTCTAACCATGAACCATAATATAACCATCTGAGCAGGACGCTCAAAAGTTGTAATCATGTTTATGTTATTCCCTTGTTGTTTGGCCCAGCTTATAGCTGGGCTTTTTTTATTTCAGGGAAGAAATAACATCGAAACTACATGGACGTATAAGTTTCGTGTCATAAAAGTTCCAGTTTTCACAATGCTAACCAATAGATTCTTAGCTACATAGACGTAATCGTTTCGGCGCACATTCTTACCGAGTTCTCTAATTACGCTTTTTACTTCATGGATGACAAGGAACGGCGCCTTCACGAATGAAGGTATGCTGGCAGAATTTGTTCCCGACAAATTATCTGTATTCGCTACATCCGTGTAGGTCAAGCTACATGGATGTAAAAGCCATGGTAGTAGGAATAAAGATCAAACATTCTACGCTTTTAGTTATTTACTAATTCTTTGCTCTTACCTGTTAGTTGTAATACCTACATTGGATTGCAAAGAGATAAAATTCTTGCGAAGGTAGTAACTCTTTTGCAATATCTTAATTGCTTTCAAATAGAACTCAAAAATATTGTTTTAAAACAACCCCCTTTGGTAGGTTTTTGATACTTTTTTAGCTCTGTCATGATTTATATCAATTGAGAAAAAGGTATTTCTCAAAACTGAAATAATATAACAAAGTTCAACACTTTCAGTGTGATAAACTCCACCCGTAAAACTGAGTCGAAACGCAATGTGGGAGGAATGTATCGTGACTTCTTGGTTCAATACCATGTCATTACCTAGGCAGTTAACAGTGTTGGTTTTAAGTGCAATTTTAGCTTCAACGCTAATTTCATTAGTAGCACTTGGTAATATTGTTACGTTCGAAGTAAATAAACTTTCAGAAAAGACGTTGCAGACTGAAGCAAGCTTGGTTGCCAAACAGTTGGATTCCCAATATCACGAAATTTTAGAAAAGACTGAGCTATTGTCCGATGTTTTTGTCAATCAGTTAGAAGATTTACAGATTGATATAAATGAGAGGATTGAAGTAAAAGGTGAAAATGCTCCATCTGCTACGTTGAACGGAAAATTACTCAATAATAACTTTGATTTAGTTGATAACTTTACTGCGATCACTCAAGCAACAGCGACAATTTTTATTCGCAATAATAATGATTTTCTTCGTGTTAGCACATCCTTGAGAAATCTCAGTAGCGAGCGAGTATTCGGTACTTATTTAGGTAAAGGGCATCCAGGTTATCAAACCTTAATGCGGGGAGATTCATACGTAGGCAAAGCACAATTGTTTGGCAAAAACTATATGACCAAGTATGCGCCAGTCAGACGCAACGGACAAACAGTCGCTGTATTGTATATAGGTGTTGGTTATGACCAAATTCTAAAAGAAGTTGAACAGCAATTAGTGCAAATGAAAATAGGTAACGATGGATTTATCTTCATTGCTGATAAAGCGAAAGAAGCGAAAGGCCAGCTACTTGTTCATCCTTTTTTATCGGGGCAAAACTTACTTAAAACTCATGCCAAAGTGAGTGAGAAAATTGATCAGCTGCTAACGGCTAAAAGTGGGGTTGTTGCTTACGACTTACCTACAAGTTCATCGAGTGTTAAGTCAGTTAATCGAGTCGTCGCATATAAACATATTGATGGTTGGAATTGGGTTTTAGCCATCAGCTCAGATGCGAATGAACAAGCTTCGGTGATCAAAGAGACTATGATTGATTTATCAGTAGCAACAATCCTGGGTGCTGCATTGCTATCGTTGGGGATTTGGTATTTTATTCGCCGACTACTGTCACCGTTAAAAGAAGTAACTGATGGTTTAGCTCGAGTAGGAGAGGGCGACTTGACCGTTCGTCTTAACTGCTCGCACCAAGGTAAAAGTAAAAATGAGATAGATATGCTGAAACAAAACATAGGGAATATGACGGCAAATCTGCATAAGCTTATTCATAAAATACAGTTATCAAGTGCTCAGTTGTTGGAATCCTCATCTTCTATATCTGAAGCTAATCAATTACTAAAGTCTCGTTCCGATGAAGTTAATGACGAGTCGATTCAAGTATCCACTGCTATTGAAGAAATGGCGGCTACGGTTGAAGATGTAGCGCAAAATAGTGAAGAGGTTTCGCTAGCTGCGGCTAATAGCAGTGAAATGGCTGAGCAAGGTAATGTTTCTGTTAATGAAGTTGAATCGAGCATAGCTACCTTGTCAACTTCATTCCATCAGGCGAAAGAAACTATCACTGTGGTCGAAAAGGATACGCAAAGCATAGGTGCCGTTGTGGACGTAATTAATTCCATTGCTGAACAAACAAACCTACTTGCTTTGAACGCGGCAATAGAAGCGGCAAGGGCTGGCGAATCTGGCAGAGGCTTTGCAGTTGTGGCAGATGAAGTAAGAGAGTTGGCACAGAGGACACAACAATCTACGGAAGAGATTGCTAGAGTTGTTGAACGACTGCAAACTAGCACTCACGAAGCCGTAGACAGTATGCAACAAGGTGATGAACAAGTTAAGCTCAGCGTTGATAAGATGCAAGCCAGTAAATCTTTATTGGAAAAGATATTTAGTTCCATGGAAGAAGTTGAATCTAGGGTTGCTTCTATTGCTTCAGCGACTAGTGAACAAAGTGTCACCTCAGCGCAAATTAGTGCAAGTGCTGTTACTTTGAAGGATACTGCGGCTGCAACCGCAGAGCAGTCTGATATTTCAGAGCATCACTCTAATGAAGTGCGTGAGCAAGCGCAGCAATTACAATCTGAGTTAAAAGCTTTTGTTATTTAACTAATTGTTAATATAGATGGCTGTCCTAGCTAGTAGGGCAGCATTTTCTGTCATGCCTCTAATATTAAGGTTGCTTGTAAGCTAAGCATTCTGGTAAACTTCGCGCCGAATTTTAACCTACCTGAATTTGACATGGTTTGGATTGATTACGCCATATTGGCAATCATTACTGTTTCCTCGCTAATAAGTTTAGTTAGAGGCTTTATTAAAGAAGCTGTGTCCCTAGCTGTGTGGGTTTTAGGCTTTGTTATTGCCAGCCGTTTTTATTCCGAGTTAGCGGTTTATCTAACGGGAATAGAAAAAGAAATCGTTAAAAACGGCGTTTCTATTGCAATTCTCTTCATTATTACTCTTGTCCTCGGCGCTCTCGTCAACCACCTCCTCTCAGAAATAGTTCATTACACCGGCTTAAGTGGCACAGATAAAATGCTAGGCATGGTTTTTGGTGGTTTACGTGGAGTATTAATCGTCGCGGCAGCGTTACTGTTTTTAGATACTTTGACTCCAGCAAATAGTACAGACTGGTGGCAAGCATCAATATTGATCCCTGAATTTTCATTCATAGTTGAATGGTTTTTCGCATTTTTACAAGAAAACTCTAGTTTACTTCCCAGCCAAAATTGATGGAGAGAAGATCATGTGTGGTATCGTTGGTATCGTTGGTAAATCCCCAGTAAATCAAATTATTTACGATGGTTTAACCGTTTTGCAGCATAGAGGACAAGATGCTGCCGGAATTGTGACTATTGACGAAGGTAACTTTCGTTTGAGAAAAGCAAATGGCTTTGTCCGAGATGTTTTTCAAGAGCGACATATGCAAAGGTTAAAAGGTAACATAGGCATAGGTCACGTAAGATACCCAACCGCTGGCAGTTCAAGTTCAGCAGAAGCTCAACCTTTCTATGTAAACTCCCCATTCGGCATCACTCTCGCCCACAACGGCAACCTCACCAACGCTAAAGAATTAAAACAAGTCCTATTTGAAGAAGCTCGTCGTCACGTAAATACAACATCTGATTCTGAATTGTTGTTAAACGTATTAGCTCACGAATTATGTGAATCTAACCTGATGGAGCTAACTGAGCAGGATATGTTTAATGCAGTTCGTCGAGTTCACAAAAGAGTAAGAGGTGCTTACGGCGTAGTATCAATGATCATAGGTCACGGTATGTTAGCTTTTCGTGACCCGTTTGGTATTCGCCCGTTAGTGTTGGGACAAAGAGAAACTGAATTAGGTGTTGAATATATGGTTGCATCTGAGAGTGTGGCATTAGACATCGATGGTTTTACTCTAGTTCGAGATGTGGCTCCAGGTGAAGCTATCTATATTACCGAACAAGGAGAGTTATATACTCAGCAGTGCTTTGATGATGCTAGTTGCGTGCCTTGTATATTTGAATATGTATATTTTGCTCGTCCTGACTCAACTTTAAATGATATTTCCGTTTATGGCTCTCGAGTTAAAATGGGAGAGTATTTAGGGCGTAAAATTAAAAAAGAGTGGGCTGATTTAGATATTGATGTAGTCATTCCTGTGCCAGAAACAAGCTGTGATATTGCATTACAAATAGCTCAAGAGTTAGACCTGCCATATCGTCAAGGCTTTGTGAAAAACCGTTATGTTGGTCGAACTTTTATTATGCCGGGTCAAGCACAACGCAAAAAGTCAGTTCGCCGTAAACTCAATACTATTGAAGTTGAATTTAAAGGCAAAAATGTATTGCTGGTGGATGATTCGATTGTACGAGGCACAACTTCAGAACAAATCATAGATATGGCTAGAGATTCAGGTGCAAAGAAGGTGTATTTTGCATCAGCAGCTCCAGAGATTCGTTTCCCTAATGTTTATGGTATTGATATGCCATCACCAAACGAATTGATAGCTCATGGTAGAGAAGTTAATGAAGTAGCAGAGATGATAGGTGCGGATGAGCTTATTTATCAATCGCTAGAAGATTTAGTAGCAGCTGTTAATGAAGGTAACAATGCAGAACTAAAATTCGAAACGTCAGTATTTGATGGTAACTATGTAACTGGCGACATTACTCAAAGTTATTTAGATTCTTTGGACTCCGCACGTAATGACTCAGCAAAAGCGGGTCGAGCTGAACCATTGGAAAATGGTTTAGAAATCCATAACGAAGAATGTGATAGCTCGAACTAAAAATAAAAAGAACACAAAAAAACCTTGCTGAAATAGCAAGGTTTTTTATTTTTACAGCTTACAGCTTACAGCTTACAGCTTACAGCTTACAGCTTACAGCTCTTATGAGTGGAACTTCTCACAAGCTTCAAGTGTATTCTCTACGAGTGAAGCAACTGTCATTGGGCCTACACCGCCAGGAACTGGAGTTATCCAACTTGCTTTTTCTTTTGCTGCATCAAATTGAACATCACCAACAAGCTGTCCTGACTCTAGCCTGTTAATGCCTACATCAATAACAATAGCGCCTTCTTTAACCCAGTGACCAGGAATAAATTCTGGCTTACCTACCGCAACGACTAAAATGTCTGCTTGCCCAACTTGATGTTCTAAATCTTTAGTAAATTTATGACAAACAGTAGTTGTACATCCCGCTAGTAATAGCTCTAGTGACATTGGGCGGCCTACAATATTAGATGCGCCTACAATAACAGCATGTTTGCCATGGTAAGCAACATGTGTGTTATCTAATAAAGTCATAATGCCTTTTGGTGTACATGGACGTAAAGCTGGGATACGTTGAGCAAGTCTACCTATATTGTATGGGTGGAAGCCATCTACATCTTTTAAAGGATTAATGCGTTCTAAAATTCTTTCCGCATTAATTCCATGAGGCAAAGGTAGTTGAACTAAAATGCCATCTACTTCTGAGCTTTCATTTAATTCATCTACTAAATCAATTAATTCTTGTTCTGTAGTTGAGTCAGGCAAGTCATAAGACTTAGATACAAAGCCAACTTCGTCACAAGCTTTCTTTTTGTTTCCTACATAAACTTGCGAAGCAGGGTCTTGTCCAACTAACACTACTGCTAAACCTGGTGCTCTTTTGCCAGCTTGAACGCGAGCACTAACACCTGTCTTTACTTTATCTCTTACTGTTTGAGCGATGGCCTTACCATCTATTAACTTTGCCGTCATGATACAACTCATTTTTGATAGGGAATTAACGGGGGCAAATTGTATCGCTTTTTACTAGACCAATCTATGGACAGTAGCCGTGTTTTAGTACTTTCTTATAAAGTATATTGTGCTTAGAGATACTAAGTACTATTTTGCCTTTGTTTAAGCTCTCCTTATTGACCTTTCACCTAAGTAACTTTTGTTTGAACACTATAAGCTAAATATAAATATCTAGATTTAATACTTTTTATAGTAAGAATTCGGCTTTTTCATTGTTAATGCGTTAAATAAATAATTAGTTTCAACTAAATATTTGGCAAAAAGATAAAGATAGTGCAGAAAAACTCAAAACTAAGAGTAACTAATTTTAAAATTAAGCAGAGTAAAAACAACGAAATATCACCAATTTGTCGACTACGTGAACACTTCTTGTTGTTTTGTTAATCGTTTGCTGTAAATTTCATCAAACAGTAAAAAACTTTTAAAAAAGTATTTGACGAGTAGGGGGGTTATCCGTAATATGCCGCCCTGTCGAGAGGGAGCAAGCTTCCAAAGATTCAAAGTCGGTGTTTAGCGCAGCTTGGTAGCGCACTTCGTTTGGGTCGAAGGGGTCGCAGGTTCAAATCCTGCAACACCGACCACTTTGAAAAGTAAGCTACTCTGATTGATGCGCCCTTAGCTCAGCTGGATAGAGCAACGGCCTTCTAAGCCGTAGGTCGAAGGTTCGAATCCTTCAGGGTGCGCCATTTACTCTCGAATGTCACACAGTGGTGATTGTAGCTCAGTTGGTAGAGCCCCGGATTGTGATTCCGGTTGTCGTGGGTTCAAGTCCCATCAGTCACCCCATCTTTTGCGGAAGTGGCGGAATTGGTAGACGCGCTGGATTTAGGTTCCAGTATCGCAAGGTGTGAGAGTTCAAGTCTCTCCTTCCGCACCATTTATATATCTATTGTCGGTGTTTAGCGCAGCTTGGTAGCGCACTTCGTTTGGGTCGAAGGGGTCGCAGGTTCAAATCCTGCAACACCGACCATTTATTCCCATATCTAAATATTTTAATTCTTCTTAAAAATCCTTATTTCTCAGAAAATAATAACTGTTTGCCTAATAATTGCGCCATTTCCTCATTATTGACGTGGACGATTGCAATTAACACAGCTATAATTCGCCGTCATTTTAGAACATGAAAATAGAGCCGGTGTTTGAGCAGGCTAATAAGTAAAAAAATTTGAGGTTATAACATGCAAGTTTCTTTAGAAACGACTCAAGGTCTAGAGCGTCGCCTTACTATCACAGTTCCTGCGGACTCTGTAAAAGAATTAGTTAAAAAGCGTCTTCGTGAAATTAGCAAGACAGCTCGTATCGACGGCTTCCGTAAAGGCAAGATCCCTGTATCAGTTATCGAAAAGCGTTTTGGTCAGCAAGCGTTTATGGATGTTGCACAAGAAGCAATGCAACAAAATTACGTACAAGCGTTAATTCAAGAAAAGATTAACCCTGCAGGTGCTCCTTACTTCGAGCCAAAGACTCTAGAAAACGGTAAAGACATCGAATTCACAGCAACTTTTGAAGTATTCCCAGAAGTTGAAGTTAAAGACATCGAGAAGATCGAAGTTGAGCGTCCAGTTGCTGAAGTAACAGATGCTGATTTAGATAAAATGATGGAAACTTTACAAAAGCAACAAGCGACTTGGACTGAAAAGAAAGTTCAAGCTAAAGAAGGCCACAAAGTAACAATGGACTTCTTAGGTAAAGTTGACGGTGAAGAGTTTGAAGGCGGTAAAGCTGAAGATTTCGTATTAGAACTAGGTCAAGGTCGTATGATCCCTGGTTTTGAAGACGGTATCATTGGTAAGAAGTCTGCTAAGAAGTCATTCACTATCGAAGTAACTTTCCCAGAAGACTACCACGCTGAAAACCTAAAAGGTAAGCTAGCTGAATTCGAAATCACGCTTAAGAAAGTTGAAGTTCAAGAACTTCCTGAATTAAACGATGAGTTTGTTTCTAAGTTTGGTATCGAAGAAGGTGGTGTTGACGCTCTTAAAGAAGAAGTTAAGAGCAACATGACTCGTGAATTAGGCCAAGCGCTTAAAGCAAAAGTTAAAGATGCAGCAATTAAAGGCTTATTAGGTACTAACGAAATCGAAGTTCCTAAAACATTAATTGACCAAGAAGTTAACAACTTACGCCAACAAGCTATGCAACGTTTTGGTGGTCAAATGGACCCTAAAAACATGCCTGAATTACCAGCTGAGTTATTCGAACAGCAAGCAGCAGATCGCGTTAAGACTGGCTTATTATTAGGTCAATTCATTAAAGACAACGAAATCAAAGCTGATGAAGCTAAAGTTAAAGAAATCATCGAAACTCAAGCTTCAGCTTATGAAGATCCAAAAGAAGTTATCGATCACTACTACGGTAATGAGCAATTACTTGAAAATATCCGCAACTTAGCGACTGAAGATCAAGCGATTGAAATGATCTTAGAAAAAGCTAAAGTTTCGGAAAAATCTTTCGGCTTTGACGAAATTATGAACCCTCAACAAGGTTAATGTTAAATCTCCATTGACTTGGGGGTTGAAACAGAGGTTAAATGGCTCGATATATATCGAGCCATTTTTGTATTTAAGGAAGTATTATGACGATGATCACCAATAACTCTGGTGTAAATCAAGATGTGTTGAACGCACTTATCCCTATGGTAGTGGAACAAACTGCAAAAGGTGAGCGTTCATATGACATCTACTCTAGACTATTAAAGGAAAGAGTTATCTTCTTAACCGGTCAGGTTGAAGATCAGATGGCTAACCTGATCTGTGCACAGTTGCTATTCTTAGAATCAGAGAACCCAGAAAAAGACATCTACCTTTATATTAATTCGCCAGGTGGTTCTGTAACTGCAGGTATGTCTATTTATGACACTATGAATTTTATAAAACCTGATGTTTCAACGGTTTGTATGGGACAAGCAGCTAGTATGGGTGCTTTCTTATTATCAGGTGGTGCTGAAGGCAAACGCCATTGTCTGCCAAATTCACGAGTGATGATCCATCAACCTTTAGGTGGTTTCCAAGGTCAAGCTTCTGATTTTGAAATTCATGCTAAAGAAATTCTGTCTATTAAAGAGAAGCTGAATCGTTTAATGGCTCAACATTGTGGTCAGGATTACGAAAAAGTAAAAGAAGATACGGATAGAGATAACTTCTTAACGGCGGAAGATGCATTAGAATATGGCTTAATTGATTCAATTTTAACGAATCGAGACGCTAAATAAGTTAGTCTAACTGCCGATATTTAAAGAATTAGCGGCTCTATTCTGGAGCCCAAGCAAAGTGAGGTGACGTTATGTCAGAACATACAGATAACGACAGCAAATTACTGTATTGTTCATTTTGCGGTAAGAGTCAGCATGAAGTAAGAAAGCTCATTGCTGGACCTTCTGTTTATATATGTGACGAATGTGTTGATTTATGTAATGACATTATTCGCGAAGAGATCAAAGAGATAGCTCCTAAAAAAGGTGATGCATCTTCTTTACCAACGCCAAAAGATATTTTAGCGCATTTGGATGATTACGTAATTGGTCAACACCATGCTAAAAAAGTGTTATCGGTAGCGGTTTATAATCACTACAAACGCTTGAAAAATATCAATACTGATATGGATGTGGAACTTGGTAAGAGTAATATCTTACTAATTGGTCCAACTGGTAGTGGTAAAACGTTATTGGCTGAGACTTTAGCTCGCTTATTAGATGTTCCATTTACTATGGCGGATGCTACAACATTAACTGAAGCTGGTTATGTTGGTGAAGATGTAGAAAACATCATTCAGAAGTTATTACAAAAGTGTGATTACGATGTTGAGAAAGCTCAGCGTGGTATTGTTTACATTGATGAAATCGATAAGATTTCTCGTAAGGCTGATAATCCATCTATTACTCGTGATGTATCGGGTGAAGGTGTACAGCAAGCATTATTAAAGCTTATTGAAGGTACTGTTGCGTCTATTCCTCCACAAGGTGGTCGTAAACATCCTCAACAAGAGTTTTTGCAAGTTGATACTTCTAAGATCTTATTTATCTGTGGCGGCGCGTTTGCTGGTTTAGATAAAGTAATTGAAGCTCGTTCTGAGACGGGGACAGCAATTGGTTTTGGTGCAGAAGTTAAATCTAGTTCAGATAACAAGACGTTGACAGAGCATTTCCAGGATGTTGAACCTGAAGATTTAGTTAAATACGGTTTAATTCCTGAATTTATCGGTCGTTTACCAGTTGTCGCTACGTTAGGTGAGCTAGATGAAGAGGCATTAGTACAAATTCTTAGTGAACCTAAAAATGCATTAACTAAACAGTATGGCGCTTTATTCGACTTAGAAGGTGTAGAACTAGAGTTTAGAGAAGACGCATTACTTTCTATTGCAAAACGAGCGATGGAAAGAAAAACGGGTGCTCGTGGTCTACGCTCAATTATTGAAGGTACGCTTTTAGATACTATGTACGAACTTCCATCTATGGAACAAGTATCAAAAGTTGTGATTGATGGTTCAGTTATTGAAGGTGATAGTGATCCTATCTTGATTTACGATAACGTAACGAACAAAGCAGTACCTGAGTAATAATTACTTGATTTTAAAAGTTTAAAAAGCCGTCATTACGACGGCTTTTTTATTTCTATTTAGTTTGAGCTTTGCTTCTTAATTAACTGAAAATGTTGTGGGTTGAACGAAAAATAATCGCTCAATTATTGGTATTGTCATATTTGCATGTCAGGATATCAGTAGTTTTAATTTATTTAGGTTATTCATCAGTACCTTAAGGAATAAAAATGAATGAAATTCATCCTTCTATTAGCAAAATATCCCAAGACTACTTCGCCAGCGTCAATAAAGCTGAAAGAGAAATTGCTCATTGGCATTTTTGCGACAATCAAAAAGATGCAGATGAATGTGCTGAACTCGTGTTGCAAGGAATTAAGCAGGCTACTTCACCATCACTTTGGTGGTACCAAGCGAATAATGAATCTTTGCCAGAAGTTGGTGATTTAAATATTGTCACAAATTGGTTGGGAGAAGCGCTTTGCATTATCGAAACTGTTGAGGTTTCACAAGTGCCATATAAAGATATTTCTGCTGAATATGCAGAATTGGAAGGTGAGGGGGATAAATCTCTAAAATATTGGCAAGATGTTCATTGGGATTATTATCACAGAGAACTGGAAGGAACTTGTTTTACTCCATCACCCGACATGCTTATTGTGTGTGAGCAATTCAAGGTGGTTCATAAACTATAGGATTAAAAAACGTTTATGAAGTTAACATTGCCAAGTGCGAAATACCAAAATAGCTATTTGTCATATCTTTCGGAATTGGGAAATGAAGAGAGATATCCATTTACCTTGGATTTAGACTGTTCGGACTTTAATGGATTGCTTAAACTGCTGGACAACTACTCTAAGGGCATTAATTTACCAGAAGGATCAGTTACAAACACAACTTTGTGGTTGCTAGACGGTGATGAAATTGTAGGAGTAACTAATATACGACATCATTTAAACTCACGTATTAGAGAGTGTGGAGGTCATATAGGATTAGGAGTTAGGCCTTCATTCAGGGGGAAAGGAATAGGCAATAAATTAATGCAATTATCTATTGAATATTTAGCTAGGCTTGGGATTAGTGAAATTCATATACATTGCTATAAAGATAATGTTTCATCGGCTAAAACTATTGTTAATAATGGTGGTAAATTAATTTCAGAATTGAAGATTGCTGATACGACAGTGCAACGTTTTATTGTTAATGCTTAATTGTTAATGTTTAATTTCTGGGAAAAGACATGGTAGTCGAAAAAAATAAATATTTGATTGCTGGCGCAACGTGCAGTGCTTTGGCTGCGATAGCTCACTTAGGGTGTATTGTGTTTGGGGCGCCTTGGTATCGATTTTTTGGTGCTGGTGAACAAATGGCGAAAATGGCTGAACAAGGTCATTGGTATCCGACAGTTGTCACTTCTACAATCGCTGCTATTTTAGCTATTTGGTCTTTATACGCTCTATCTGCTGCAAATATAATCTTTAGATTGCCATTAATTCGTACTGCTTTAATGGTTATTTCTTTCATCTATCTTCTTAGAGGTATCGCTTTTATCTGGCTTATGCCTATGTTTCCTGAAAATAGTGTGACTTTTTGGTATGTAAGCTCTGGTATTTGTTTCAGCATTGGTCTGTTTTATAGCATCGGTACTTATCGTCAATGGCAATTACTTAGTGGCATAAGCTAGAGCTGTATTTATTGATTTCAAAACAAAAAAGCTGGGCATTGCCCAGCTTTTGTTTATTACCTTTGCTAACAGCTCAGGATGACCTACTTAACGAGATCCTGAAATGAATTCAGCATGACCTACGTAACGGTCACTTACAGCGTTTTTGTCGCTTCTGAAGTTGCACTGTTTGTTGCTGATGCAGAACCACCAACTCTTGCAGATACATAAACTTCAGCTCTATCCGTAGCTGCCATAACCTCTGGAGTCCCTACAGATACTGATTCAACCTGTGCAGGTTTAGCCATTGGTGCACTAGCAAAACCAGGATAAACAATTGCTGTTTCAACAACCTTATCAGATGATTCAGTTGCTTCTACTGGCTTTTGCTTTTCAACTTGCGTTTCTAGTGCCACTTCTTGAGTTTCTTCAGCTGTTTTAGCAGGTGCTTCAACCGGAGCTGCTTCTTTAACTGGAAGCGCTTCTTTAACAGGAGCCGCTTCTTCTGCTGGCGTATCTAACACTTGTTCAATGTTAGCTTCAGCAGGTGCCAAGTGCGGGTGTTCTTGCTCAAACTGAGCATCAGACTCAGGGTAGCGGCTTTCTATTTCTTCAGGCTCAGCTTTAGCTAATTCAATGCCTTTTGCTAGTTTAGCAATAACTAAACGCTTAGTTGCTAACTTAGCTTGGCTTTGACGAGCTTTCACTTTGTGCGGAGCAATAACTTTAGATGTGCTATCTGCTTCAACTTTAACGTTCTCAGCAACCGCTTCTTTAGCAGGTTTAGCTTTTGCTGCTCTTGGCTTACGCTCTTGTTTAGCTTTTGGCTTTTGCTGTTTTACAGGAGCTTGTTGCTCAGTTGTTTGTGCTGTTTCTTGCGTAGCTTCAACGGCATTAGTTTTTTGTACTCTTACACGTTTTCTATTGCTGCGACGTTGGCGGCGTTCTGCAACTTTCTCTTCTTTACGTTGCTTAGGTTGTTGCTCTTTACGTTCTTGCGTTTGTGCTTGATTGTCTTGAGCTTGCTTAGCTTTACGTTTGTCTTGATTTTTGTTGCGATTATCACGATTTTGCTCAGCTTTTTGCTGACCTTGACCGCGACTTTCTTGATTACGCTCTTGCTTATCTTGATTGCGGTTATTACGGTTTTGACCACCTTTGCGGTTACGGTTCTTATTGTTACCGCGGCGATTATCATACTTACCGTTACGCTTCTTACCTTTGCCTTTTTGCTTAGGTTTTTCTTCTTCCTTAAACAAACCAGTTACAAAACTGATAAGTTTACTGAATAAACCTGGCTCACTCTTTTCTTTCTTTTGAGTTGGTGCAGGAGCAGGAGCTGCTGGTGCAGCAAAGCCTTTCAGTACAGGTTCTTCAATTTCTTTTTTAACTGGCGGAGCCACTTCCTGAATTAGTTCTTTCTCTTCAGGCTTTTTCACTAAGTTGAAACTGGTTTCTGATACTTCTTCATCAATTCGTATACGTAGAACTTCGTAGTGTGGTGTTTCCATATGAATATTAGGAATAATGATCACACTAACTTTATTGTTGTTCTCAATATGGCGAATAGCATCGCGCTTTTCATTTAATAAGTATGAAGATACAGGAACTGGAACTTGCGCTTGGATTTGCGCAGTATTCTCTTTAATTGCTTCTTCTTCGATTAAGCGAAGAATAGATAAAGCTAGAGACTCATTACTGCGGATTGTTCCCTGCCCATTACATCTTGGACACGTGTGCTGGCTAGCATCACCAAGAGAAGGACGTAAACGCTGACGAGACATTTCTAATAAGCCAAAACGACTGATTTTGCCAATTTGCACTCTAGCTCTGTCTTGTTTAACACTTTCTTTTAAGCGGTTTTCAACTTCACGCTGATGCTTAGGAGGTGTCATATCAATGAAGTCGATTACTAATAGACCACCTAAGTCACGTAAGCGTAACTGACGAGCAATTTCTTCTGCCGCTTCCAAATTAGTATTCAACGCTGTCTCTTCAATATCGCCACCTTTGGTTGCTTTTGAAGAGTTAATATCAATTGATACTAGTGCTTCAGTTGGATCGATAACGATTGAACCACCTGAAGGTAAACGCACTTCGCGTTGGAACGCAGACTCGATTTGGCTCTCAATTTGATAATGAGTAAATAGAGGTACGTCACCGCTGTATAAACGAACGCGTTCAACAAAGTCAGGACGGAATAGCTCAATATGACCTTTTGCTTCGTTAAATACGTTTTGATTATCGATAATGATTTCACCAATATCGCGTTTTAAATAATCGCGAATAGCACGGAATACTACGTTACTTTCTTGGTGGATTAAGAATGGAGCAGGGCGGCTTTCTGATGCTTGTTGGATCGCTTCCCAGTGAAGTAATAACGCTTTTAAGTCATACTCTAGCTCTTCATAAGATTTACCAACACCAGCAGTACGAACAATTAGTCCCATGCCTTTTGGTAAATCTAATTTAGCTAATGCTGCTTTTAACTGAGTACGCTCATCACCTTCGATACGACGAGAAATACCGCCGGCTCTTGGGTTATTAGGCATTAAAACTAAGTAACTACCTGCAACACTGATAAAAGTCGTTAATGCAGCGCCTTTTTGGCCGCGCTCTTCTTTATCAATTTGAACAATAACTTCTTGACCTTCTTTGATCACTTCTTTGATGTTTGGACGACCAGAGAATTTATAATCAGAAGGGAAGTAGTTGCGGGCAATTTCTTTGAGGGGTAGGAATCCATGACGCTCGGCGCCGTAATCAACGAAAGCAGCTTCTAGGCTAGGCTCAACTCTCGTTATAGTTCCTTTATAAATATTGGCTTTTTTCTGTTCATGTCCTGGGCTTTCAATATCCAAGTCATACAGTTTTTGGCCATCAACCAACGCTACACGCATTTCCTCTTGCTGCGTGGCATTAATCAACATACGTTTCATGTAGTTAGCTCTTATTGTAAAAGCCACAATACATGCGTACTACCGCTGCACTGGGTACACCTCGGCGCTGTATAGTTTCACAACTAGTTGGCTTGCTCTATTGCAATCATCTCGATTGTAATCAAGGCTTAAATTAATTCTTGTTGTCTCGAATTCTTTTCAGTGCCTGCTTGCAATATACGCAAATAGGTTTGTGGCACAGTTTAAAATACGCCTCTTAATATCGGCATTGTTAACTGGTCTGAACGGTTTAAGTAGAGGGTAATATGTTACTCGCATTACCATACTTAGGTGGCGTGTCGATTTGAAGGATTCAGTTTCTCAGTACCTGTCGAGTACTTTACATTGCAACTTAGCTTTATGCGCTAATTCTGATATTATCTCGTCTTCAAACCCTGCTCCGTTACATGACTCTTACGTTCATTACCTGAGGCAGTTTTATCAATTGCTTATATGTTCACATAAGCGTTTGCTATTATCGGCTGCAAATGCAGATATAGCAACCAAATTGATGGTTAATTTAAAGTAAATATTCAACATTGGACAAATAATAATCAATTATGACTCAAGACACAGTTAACTACCCAAAAGTGCAGTTCGTAGAAATAGATGAAACTTATGCGGGGCAGCGAATTGATAATTTTCTTATTACGAAACTAAAAGGGGTTCCTAAGAGTGTCGTTTATCGAATTATTCGCAAAGGTGAAGTTCGAGTCAATAAAGGTCGAATCAAGCAAACTTATAAACTTAAATTTGGTGATCAAGTTAGGATCCCACCAGTTCGAGTGAGTGAAGATAAAGAGCCGAAAATTTCGAATAAGATGCAGCAAGTTCAAGATATTGAAAAATCAATTATCTATGAAGACAAAACGCTTTTAGTAATTAATAAACCATCTGGTATTGCTGTACATGGTGGTAGTGGCTTGAGTTTTGGCGTTATTGAAGCGTTACGTGCGTTGAGACCAAACGAAAAGATGCTTGAATTAGTTCACCGTTTAGATAGAGACACATCTGGTATTTTGTTAGTTGCAAAGCGTCGCTCGGTGCTTGTTTCTCTTCATGAGCAATTAAGAGTTAAAACCATGAACAAGGTTTACTGGGCGTTAGTAAAAGGTCATTGGGATGAAAAAGTAAAATCAGTGCAAGAGCCTTTACATAAGATCAATACCAAATCAGGTGAAAGAATAGTAGTTGTAGACAGGGAGCAAGGTAAAAAGTCTTGCACTATGTTTGATGTATTAGAAAAATTTGATAACGCAACACTAGTAGAAGCAAGGCCTCAAACTGGTAGAACTCACCAGATTAGAGTGCATACAGCATGCAAAGGACATCCAATAGCTTGTGATGATAAATACGGTGATCGAGAGTTCGATAAACAAGTAAAAGGTGACGGCATTAACCGTTTGTTTTTGCATGCTCGTGAAATCTCTTTCTTCCATCCTTTGGAAGAAGCAACAATGCGCTTTGAAGCTCCGCTAGAAGCGAAGTTAGAGCAAGCGTTAACTAGTTTGGCTAATAACCGCAAAGAAGGCTAATAACCGCAAAGAAGACTAATTGCAAAATCTCACAAGCCGCACAATATTAAACAGTGCGGCTTTTTCACTTCTATATCCTGCTAGATTAACCGAATCGAAAGACAAGTCACTAAGTTGTTCAATTTATGGCTATCTCGTAGTCTCGGTAACTCTGAATATCTCTATATTTTACAAATTTGTTGTTATTTTAATTGTGGCGAAAATACATACACTTTTACAAAATAAAGGTTATGTTTTTGCTATGGTTAGGAAAAAATACATTCTCAAAGTGATATTAACTAGCCGATAGGGAGAAGGTGAAAAATGAAGTTAAGCAGTGTTTTATATGTCACTATTGCATTAATAACATTTACTTTACATGCTAAAGAAAGCCAAATAGATCTGATGTATGGAGTGGATGAAAAGGGTTCTATTACTAAAAATTGGATAGGTTATAGTCCAGATAAACAAAACGAGAAAAAGCAAAGGGCAGAGCTTAAACCTTTGACAGAGCAAGAACAAAAGTGGGCTAAACTCATTGCTGATAGAGTCAGTATTTGGCAGACGCAGTTAGATAAAATTGCTGTGCCTTTCGCCAGCACTGAAGTTCCAAGACATTTCTCTATTGTTATGGGAAATAGAGGTGGCAGAGATGCATTTACCTATCCCTCACAGTTTCCTAAAACTATATTCTTTAATTTATCTGTTTTAAATCGGTCTTATGGCGATGCTAGTTCAGAAAGCAATCGGCAAAGAATAGATAGGATCTTCGCTCATGAGTTTACCCATCTGTTGCAAGATAATTGGAGTGAAAAACATCCGTATCCTATTACCAGTCATGTGAAGTATGCATTAAATGAGTCGTATAAAGAAGGATTTGGTCATTACCGTTCTATTTCCAATAAGTGGAAAGATAGCAAGGGAGTGATAACAGAACATGCCGAAAACACCTTAAAAAAGCTTGAGTTAGAGTTTGTTAAACGAATAGCGTTACTAGCATCTGCATCGGATGAAGATGCAAAGCAACATCTAAGAGGACTAGCGACAGGCCCATTTAATAAAAAATGGGGAGCACTTACAGTAGCTTTGTGGCTAACTAAGGAAGCAAAAGGAAACGATCATAACCTAATAAAATGGGTGGATTTAGGGCCAAATGGCGTACTTCAGTTAGCAAATAAACACTTGCCAGAAAAATTAAGAGTTGAGCTGAACAACTCACTAAAGCATCAGTTTTAAAAGGTAAAGAAATAAATGCAACAAATGAAGGAGAGCAATGTGTTCTCCTTCTATCTAAGTTTGATTGCCTTTTATAACAGATAACTTCGAACCTTATTTAGGCCTAAGTCCTTCAATGATACTGGCATCTACCCAATAACTTTTTCCTACCCAGTTACGACTACCATCACTCTTAACTTGCCACTCTCCTCGAGAAAAGAATAAATATTTGCCATCATGCGTCACTCTAGGTGAACTCTCCTGTTTGTTTGTATTTATTTGCGAACCCATGTTAATGGCTGGTGACCAACTCCCATCTTTTTGTCTAAAGCTAATATAAATATCAGCTGCTCCGTAGCCTTCATCTCTAACAACATCCCACATTAGGTATGACTCATCTGGTGCGATAAAAGGGTGGGCAATCCATTCTCCTTTATTTATGTCTGCTCCTAATTTGATAGGAGCTGAGTATTTACCATCTATAAGCTCCGAGTAACCCAAGTTGCCGCGTCCTTTATCTTCTTTTTTAAAAAAAGCAAAAACGTAAGTTCCTTTCGATGATAAAGAAATACCATGCGCTTGTTCCTTCAAAAATTCACCTTGGTTTTTAGGCTCAGACCAACCTTCGTCAGTTCGTTCTCTATATTCCTTTCCACCGTACATAATAGAGCCGTCTTGTGAAAACTGTGGCCATCTTATGTCTGTTTCGGATTCAGCTCCCCAGTGATCGTCTTCGTACCTAATAACAAAAAAGGTTCGCTTTTTATATTTGCCATTTTTACGAGAAAAATAGAATTCCTTCATGTTTGGTGAGAATGTGCCCCCTTCGAATCTTCCCTCAGGAGAAACTAGCTTAGGCTCAAAGAGCTTAGGTGTTAAGCCAGGAGGCTTTTCACCAAAGTAATCTCTACTTGAAGTTAAAGAGTTTTCGTTACTATGGCTATTAACAAACGTAGAAGAAAGCAACAAAAGAATTGAAACATAAGTTCTGGTCATTATTTTTCCTTAACGCAAAACCAATAAATGTAATAACCTTTTTTGCCTAAGTTGCTTTATTGGTTAAGTGCTTATATGTTGTTGAACGAGCAGTCACTTTGCTATAGCTGACAATAAATTACCTGACGTTGTTATGATTTTTAGCTGATTTCTAAATGCCTAGTAGGTTAAAGCAGTGCAACGAAAGTTTGTTGTTTGTTAGGACTGAATTATTTAAGTGTAACTTTTGAGAAAGGCGGCCTAGTAAGAAAAGAACCTAGTAAGAAAAGGGTGAGCTTAGTAAGAAAAGAATCTAGTAAGAAAACCGAAAGGTTGGCGAGGTAAATGGAACCCAGATATATAAGCCGAATATGATCTGCGTTCCAAAATCTGTATGGTTATTTCTGTTTATTGTTTTTCTAATACATCGAAGCCAAACTGCTTCAACATAGAAACCAACTTTATAAGTGGCAAACCAATTAAAGTATTTGGGTCTTCACCTACTAATTTTTCGAATAAACAGATCCCAAGCGCTTCGCTTTTGAAACTGCCGGCACACTTATACGGCTTTTCAGCTAACAAGTATGCTTCAATCTCTTGTTCAGTTAACTGCCTAAAATGAACTTCAAATGGTTCAACTAAAGATAGAGTTTCATTTGTCTCAGTATTAATTACTGCTAAACCTGTCAAAAAAGTAACTTTATTGCCTGAAAATCGACTTAGCTGTTTCACTGCATTTTCGTGAGTATGAGGTTTGCCTAGTATTTCATTCTCAAACAATGCAACTTGATCAGAGCCGATAACCAAAGCTTTTTCCCATCTATCGGCCACAGTTTGTGCCTTTAACACTGCAAGCCTTTCAACTAACTCAATTGCACTTTCATTGTCTAGTGGAGTTTCGTCTACCTCAGGTTTATCTGTCTGAAAAGGAATATTCAGCTTATCTAATATAGACTTACGAAATGGTGAAGTAGAACCTAAAACAATAGTTGGGGTAAAATTAGCCATAAATGTCGCTCAAAAAATTAGCAAATTGTTCATTTGTTATAAAATTACGGCAAAGTTTAGCTTTTTTTCATTATTCATACTATTTTCTTTTGACTCTGAGGGTGTCTAACTATATTATGCGCGCCCTATGCAAAAGGTGAAAATTCCTATCTCGATTGAGCCAGCCAAAGCTGCGCTAAAAAGAATGACCTATGACGGTATAATCGTCAGAGGCGAGTTCGTACGTTTAGCAGAAGTAGCTGAGGTGTTGAGCGAATATGTGGATGTAACTATTGAATGTGGTATCGACCAACAAGATTTAGTTGTTATCAAAGGTAGTGCTAAAGTTGACTTAGAGTTAACATGTCAGCGTTGTGGTAATGGGTTACAGCATCATGCTGAAGCCAACTTTATTTATACGCCGATATTAGACGCTGCTGAAGAAAGTGAAGACCCGATACCTGAAGCATATGATGAAATCGAACTAGGAGAGTATGGCGAAATTAGCCTTGTTCAATTAGTCGAAGATGAATTAATGCTGGCGCTGCCTATTGTAGCATTGCATGAACCTAGCGAATGTTCTATGAAAGAAGAGGACATGAGTTTTGGAGAGTTAGCGCCAGAAGCGACGGAAGAGAAAAAATCTAATCCGTTTGATGTTTTAAAACAATTAAAGAACTAGGAGACGGCAATGGCGGTTCAAAAAAGTAAGAAATCCCGTGCTAGACGTGGCATGCGTCGTTCACATGATGCATTAACAATTGAAAATCTATCTGTAGATCAAACAACTGGTGAAACGCACCGTCGTCACCATATGACTGCAGACGGCTACTACAAAGGTCGTAAAATTAAGTAAGCGTTAGGTTACTTAATTATGCGTGATATTAGCATCGCGCTAGATGTGATGGGGGGCGATTATGGCCCCCGGTCGACCATCCCAGCTGCCATTAAAGCAGTTGATACATATCCAAATCTACATTTATATCTTTGTGGTCATTCACAAAGCATACATTCATTTCTGAATAAACATAATGCACTCGCTCATCCTCGAATAACTATTATTCATGCTGAACAGGTTGTTAATCAAGACGAAAGACCAGATTTAGCTCTGCGTCGCAAGAGTCAATCTTCTATGCGTAAAGCACTAGAGTTAGTTGAACAAGGTCAGGCAGACGCTTGTGTATCAGCTGGTAACACAGGAGCTCTACTAGCTATGGCTCGCTATGTGTTGAAAACATTGCCAGGTGTTAAACGACCAGCTTTAGTTAGCGCTTTGCCAACTTACGACAACAAAAAAGTATATTTACTGGACTTGGGGGCTAACATTCATCAGTGCTCAGATACTTTATTCCAATTTGCTGTAATGGGCTCAGTGATGGCCGAGGAAGTTAGGCAAATTGAAAAGCCAAGAGTGGCGCTGCTAAATGTCGGCTCAGAAGAGATTAAAGGTGGCGATTATTTAAAGGTAACAGCTAAGCAATTGGCTGATTCAGATGCAATTAATTACATAGGATTTGCTGAAGGAAATGATATTTTTTCAGGGAAGGCTGATGTGATTGTTTGTGATGGCTTTGTCGGTAATGTTGCGCTTAAAACCATCGAAGGTGTTGCTAAATTGATCATTTCTAAGCTAAAAGCACTTAGCGATAAGTCATTTTTTAGTAAAATGTTAGCTGGATTGTTGCTTCCAGGTATAAAAACCCTGTTTGCTAGGATGAACCCCGACCACTACAACGGCGCTAGTCTGGTAGGATTGCGCGGAATTGTGGTAAAGAGTCACGGTAATGCGTCATCAAAAGCATTTTATAGTGCTATTAAAGAAGCTGTAAAAGAGGCGCAACGACAGGTTCCGCACAAGATTAAAGACAAAGTGGAACAAGTTCTCAATGAGGAGAACAACAACTAAGACTGAGAGGATACATGTATTCAAAAATTATAGGGACAGGTAGCTACTTCCCTGAAGCTGTTCGAACCAATCAAGACTTAGAAAAAATGGTTGAGACTTCAGATGAGTGGATCACTGAACGAACAGGTATCAAAGAGCGCCGCATTATGGATATCAAAAATGAAAGCGTATCCAGCATGTCGACAGCGGCTGCAAGAGAAGCATTAAAAGCGGCAAATGTAGATCCTTCAGAAATCGACCTAATTATCGTAGGTACAACAAGTCATGCTAGAGCATTCCCAAGTGCAGGTTGTGAAGTACAACGTGATCTTGGTGTTCCAAGTGGTGTTCCTGCATTTGATGTTGCAGCTGCATGTTCGGGTTTCTGCTATGCATTAAGCATTGGTGATCAATATATTAAGAGCGGTGCAGCGAAGAAAGCACTGATTATTGGTGCTGATTGTTTATCCCATCTAATGAATCCAGAAGATCGTAAAACTATCGTATTGTTCGGTGATGGTGCCGGTGCAGCAGTGATAGAAGCAAGTGAAGAACCTGGTGTACTATCAACGCATATTCATGCTGACGGTAATGCTTCAGAGTTGTTAAAAGCTGAAATGCCAATCCGTGGTGATGAAGCTTCTGTTCACGATGGTTGGGGTCATATGGAAGGCAACCAAGTATTTAAGGTTGCAGTAACTAAATTATCTGAAGTAGTGGAAACTACTTTAACTCATAATCAAATCGAAAAGTCAGACGTAGACTGGTTAGTTCCTCATCAAGCGAATATGCGTATTATTTCTGCTGTTGCTAAAAAGTTAGATATGTCTATGGACCAAGTTATTATTAACTTGGACAAGTATGGCAATACATCTGCTGCGACTGTTCCTACAGCTTTAGATGAAGGGATCAGAAGTGGCCGAATCAAGCCAGGTCAAACAGTATTATTAAATGCATTTGGTGCAGGCTTTACTTGGTCGTCGGCACTAATCAAAATTTAAGAGAATTTTTTACAATGACAAAAGCAATTGTATTCCCTGGTCAGGGTTCACAAGCGGTTGGCATGTTAGCTGACCTATATGAAAACCATGAAGTAGTTAAACAAACATTTGCTCAAGCATCAGAGGCTTTAGGTTATGACCTTTGGGCGCTAGTAAGTGAAGATGCTGAAGGTAAATTAAGCCAAACAGAATATACTCAACCAGCACTATTAACTGCTTCTGTAGCAGTGTGGCGTGCATATGAAGCAAAAGGCGGTGAAAAGCCGGAATATTTAGCTGGTCACAGCTTAGGTGAATATTCTGCATTAGTTTGTGCTGATGTGATCACGTTAGAAAAAGCAGTTAAGCTAGTTGAAATGCGTGGTCAATTCATGCAGCAAGCCGTTCCTGCAGGTACTGGTGCTATGGCTGCGATTATTGGTTTAGATGACGATGCTATTGCAAATGCTTGCGAGCAAGCTGCTCAAGGTGAGATTGTTTCACCTGTAAACTTTAACTCTCCAGGCCAAATTGTTATCGCTGGTAACAAAGAAGCTGTTGAGCGTGCAATGGAATTGTGTAAAGAAGCTGGAGCTAAACGAGCATTACCACTTCCTGTTTCTGTGCCTTCTCACTGTGCATTAATGAAAGATGCTGCAGATAAGTTAGCTGAACAATTAAACTCAATTGAATTTAATACACCTGCAATAAAAGTTGTTAATAATGTTGATGTTAAAGCTGAGCAAGATCCAGAAGCAATTAAGCAAGCATTAATTCGCCAGCTATACAGCCCTGTACGTTGGACTGAAACTATCCAACATTTTGCTAGTTTAGGTGTTACAGAATCATACGAATTTGGTCCAGGTAAAGTGTTATCTGGTTTAGTTAAACGCATTGATAAGTCGGTTAGCTGTGTATCAGTAGGTGATACGGCTAGTCTTGAAGGATTGTTTTAAGGGGTTTTTAAATGTCTTTATTTAGTTTAGAAGGCAAGGTAGTACTAGTAACAGGTGCTTCAAGAGGTATTGGTAAAGCGGTTGCAGAAAAATTAGTTCTGCAAGGTGCAAAAGTAGCAGGTACTGCTACATCAGAATCTGGTGCAGCTAAGATATCTGAGTACTTAGGTGATAACGGTAAAGGTTATGCATTAAATGTAACTGATGCTGATTCGGTTACTGAAGTGTTAGCAGCAATTAAAGAAGATTTAGGCGACATTGACGTATTAGTTAATAACGCTGGCATCACTCGTGACAATTTAATGATGCGTATGAAAGATGACGAGTGGAATGACATTATTGACACTAACTTAACGTCGATCTTCCGCTTAAGTAAAGCAGTGATGCGTCCTATGATGAAGAAACGCTTTGGTCGTATCATTAACATAGGTTCAGTTGTTGGTACTATGGGCAACGCTGGCCAAGCTAACTACGCAGCAGCTAAAGCTGGTGTGATTGGCTTCTCTAAATCACTAGCAAAAGAAATTGCCTCACGTGGTATTACTGTAAACGTGGTTGCTCCAGGTTTTATCGACACTGATATGACTAAAGCGTTAGATGAAGGTCAACGCAAAGCAATTTCAGATCAAGTTCCAGCTGACCGTTTAGGTGAGCCAGAAGAGATTGCATCAACAGTTTGTTTCTTAGCAAGTAATGAAGCTGGCTATATTACAGGCGAAACTATCCACGTAAATGGTGGTATGTACATGGTATAACCGTCGAAATACCTTGTATTTTGATGGAAAAATGGTCTAACTTACATTATGAGGTTTGACCACAGCCTGAAACTAATTTATAACTTGAATCCGCTCTAGGAATAATTAAACTAAGCGCATTCAAATATATTATCTAGAAATTGATAAGGAAAAAATAACATGAGTATTGAAGATCGCGTAGCAAAGATCGTTGTTGAGCAACTAGGTGTTAAAGAAGAAGAAGTAAAAGCAGAAGCATCTTTCGTTGATGATCTAGGCGCAGATTCTCTAGACACAGTTGAACTAGTAATGGCTTTAGAAGAAGAATTCGACACTGAGATCCCAGACGAAGAAGCTGAAAAGATTACTACAGTTCAATCAGCTGTTGACTACATCAAAGCACACGCTGAGTAATATATAGTTTTTTAAAAAAAGGCAGCATCAAGCTGCCTTTTTTATTGTTTGCATGGATACCATAGCTTTGGGCTAGATATACGGATATACAGTAAGTTCATATAAATGGGCTGTCGCTTTAACTATTGTTCTTATTGAGTTGAGCCAAAATACTTTGGCTGTAAACTCTTTTGAACTCTATTAGCAATTAAAGCGTAACAACAAAGGCCGCATAAACTTGATAAAAATGTGATGCGGTTTCAAAGTAAAGAATTCTTGTGCTTTTAAGGAAGAAAGCAAGTTACCAAACTAGGGATAAAGCGGTGACAATTGATGGGATTTCCATCGTAAGAGCATGAATATTAGGAGAACTAGGTGACTAAACGCAGAGTAGTTGTAACTGGTATGGGGATGTTAACTCCACTAGGTAATGACGTTCAAACTTCTTGGAATAACTTACTTGAAGGTAAGAGTGGCGCAGAGTTTATTACCCACTTCGACACAGAAAACTACGGTACTAAGTTCGCAGCAATGCTGAAAGGTGCGGACATGTCTGAGTATATCGCTCGCAAAGAAGCGAAGAAGATGGATTTGTTTATCCAATACGGTATCGCAGCTTCTATTCAAGCACTTCAAGACTCAGGATTAGAAATTACTGATGAAAATGCAGATAGAATCGGCGCCGCAATTGGTTCAGGTATTGGTGGCTTAGGCTTAATTGAAGAAAACCACGCTAAATTAGTAGCATCTGGCCCAAGAAAGTTATCGCCATTCTTTGTGCCTTCGACAATCATTAATATGATCTCTGGCCATTTATCTATTATGTATGGTCTTAAAGGTCCTAACATTTCAATTACTACCGCTTGTACTACTGGCGTTCACAATATTGGCCACGCAGCTCGTATTATCGCCTATGGTGATGCTGATGCCATGGTTGCTGGTGGTGCAGAAAAAGCATCTACTGAGCTTGGTATTGGTGGCTTTGGTGCTGCTAGAGCATTGTCTACACGTAACGATGCTCCGCAAGCAGCAAGCCGTCCTTGGGATCAAGACAGAGATGGTTTTGTTCTTGGTGATGGTGCTGGTGTTATGGTGCTTGAAGAGTATGAACATGCTAAGGCTCGTGGCGCTAAAATTTATGCTGAATTAGTTGGTTTTGGTATGAGTGGTGATGCTTATCACATGACTTCGCCACCAGAAGATGGTGATGGAGCTGCTCGTTCAATGCAAAACGCAATTAATGATGCAGGCTTAAATCCTGAGCAAATTGGTTATATCAATGCCCATGGTACTTCTACTCCTGCTGGTGATATAGCGGAAACTATGGCTGTTAAGCGTATCTTCGGCGATCATGCTAACAAAGTAATGGTATCTTCATCTAAGTCTATGATAGGTCACTTATTAGGTGCAGCTGGTTCGGTTGAGTCAATCATTACAGCTTTGAGCTTAGTTGAGCAAAAAGTAACACCTACTATCAACTTAGAAAACCCAAGTGAAGGTTGCGATCTAGACTATGTTCCTCACACAGCTCGTGATGTACAACTAGAATATGCACTTTGTAACTCGTTTGGTTTTGGTGGCACTAACGGTTCACTTATATTCAAGAAGATTTAATCTAGAAAAAACTCAGCTTTTTAATGATTAATTTTCAATAATTTGGTAAAAAAGCCCAACTTATAAGTTGGGCTTTTTTTATGGATTTTCGCGTTTTTGACAACAGCTTACAGGAGCTATCTGAGCAGCTAGAAATAAGCCAACAGAGAAGTTTCATGTATGGCGATGGACACTTCACCACAGCTAAGATTAAGTCTGGTTCTATCGAGCATTTAGATTTGCATATAGCAAGACTTAGAGAAGCTCATAAAAGACTGAAGATGAACCCATTGTTATGGGCAAAATTGCAGACAACAGTTGTTGATATGGCACAGCCGTATGAATTGGCTGTGCTCAAAGTGCAAATAAGTCGTGGTCAAGCTATTCGAGGATATGGTCAAACTCAAAAAACCAGTCCTGCTATTTTTATTACTGTCACTCCACTAAATACTGATTTCGAGCAAATGGCGGAGACGAGTATTGAGCTACCTTTAGTTACAGTGCAATTGGCAAAACAACCATTACTAGCAGGGATAAAGCATTGTAATAGGTTAGAGCAAGTATTGATCGCTAATGAGTTAGAGTCGTTAGGACTAGAAGATGGTTTAGTGTTAGATCTAGCAGGCAATATTATTGAAACCTCAAAGGCTAATATATTCTGTTATCAAAACGGGACTTGGTTTACACCAGATCTATCTAACAGTGGTGTAGCAGGTGTTATGAGGCACTACATTTTATCGAAATCAAAAGCACAGGAAACTACATTGGACTTAACAAGTGCCATAAGTAATACCGAGGCTGCTTTTATTTGTAATAGTTTAATAGGGATAAAACCAGTTGCTAAACTAGTAGGTAAAGAAATGAATCTAGAGCTAGTTACGCAATTCAAAGAAGAAATATGTCATGACTGATGCACCGAAGAAAAACAAAACGCTGATCATAACAACTGTAGTTTTACTGCTGCTTATTCTAGTTTCTGCTGGCGGTTATTTTTATATTAATTCAGCGTTAAGCCAACCGGTATCAGTAAAAAGAACGCAATTAATTACAGTAAAAAAAGGCCAAACACTGAATCAACTTTGCCAACAATTTGCTGCTAAAAGTATGGTGTCAAATTGTCTGGCAATAAAGTTATATTCAAAAGTATTTGATACGTATACAGGCATTAAGTCTGGAATATATGAATTGAAGCCAAATCAAGAATTTCAGCGCTTTTTAAAGCAAGTCGTAATGGGTGATGTAAAACAATATAACTTCACTATTATCGAAGGTGAAAACCTATATCAAGTGTTAGATAAGTTGGAGTCAGCGACTTCCCTTAACAATGACTTATCCGGTAAAACTCATAAACAAGTTGCACAGGTGTTAGAGCTTGACTCAGAGTCTGCAGAAGGTTGGTTGTATCCTGAAACGTATAGCTATCCAGCTGGCTCGAAAGCGTCAGATATGCTCAAACGAGCAGTAGTGAAACAACAATCTCTTTTGCAACAGGAATGGCAAAGTAGGCTAGAAGATTTACCGCTAAACTCGCCTTATGAAGCGTTAATTCTCGCATCAATTATCGAAAAAGAATCCTCTGTTGCAGGAGAGCGAGATAAAGTCTCCTCAGTGTTTCACAATCGTTTGAATATAGGAATGCGTCTACAAACTGACCCTACTGTTATTTATGGTGTTTGGGACGAGTATAAAGGTGATATTACTCGCCAACATATGAGAGATAAAAACGCGTATAATACTTATCGAATTAATGGTTTGCCGCCAACACCAATTGCTAATCCAAGTTTGGCGTCATTGCAGGCGGTATTACACCCTGCAAAAACTGACTATTTTTATTTTGTTGCCTCAGGTGAAGGCGATCACGTTTTTAGTAAGACGTTAGAACAACATAACCGCGCGCTGAGAAACTATCTGAGAAAACAAAGATTGAATAAATTAAAGGAAAACAATGGCTAAATTTGTAGTAGTTGAAGGGCTGGAAGGTGCAGGTAAAACTACAGCTCTAAACTTAATTAAGCAGATATTTGATGATCGTAGTATCGAATATATTTCTACTCGTGAACCAGGAGGAACTCCTCTTGCTGAAAAAATGAGAGAGATTGTAAAAGCAGAAACTGAAGAAGTATTGACCACAGAAGCTGAGTTGTTGCTTATGTATGCTAGCCGGGCACAATTAATAGCTAATGTGATTCAGCCAGCTTTAGAACAAGATATTTGGGTACTAGGCGATAGACACGATTTGTCTTCTTTAGCTTATCAAGGTGGCGGTAGACAAATCCCTGATGAATTAATTCTTCCAATTAGAAATGCGGTATTACAAGGTTTTGAACCTGATTTAACTCTGCTAATGGACTTAGATCCCAGAATTGGCTTAGAAAGAGCGGCTGCAAGGGGAGAGTTAGATCGGATTGAAAAAGAGCAAATCGACTTTTTCGATAGAACTCGTTCTGTGTATCTTGCTAAAGCAAAGGAAAACGACAGTATTAAAGTTATCGATGCCGCTAAGTCAATAGAACAAGTACAACAGCAAATAACCCAAACTTTAGAGTCTTGGTTGGAAAGTTAAACAATGGTGATGCAACTCTCTTTACCGCAAGAATTATCAAAGCTTGCTCATGCCTATATTTTAGAGTCAGTTGATGATATTGCAGCCGAGCAACTATTGGCACAATTAGCGCAAATACTGTTGTGTCAAAATAATGATGGCCAATTGCAGCAAGCTTGTCAGAGTTGCCACTCTTGTTCTTTGTTTAATGCTCATAATCATCCTGATTTTTTCACCAACGATGTTGAGCAAAATAGTATAGGTGTTGATGAAGTAAGACAGGTTTCAGAGTTTTTAACTAAGACATCACAGCTTTCAGGTAATCAAGTTGTGATTTTACACAATGCCGAAAAGATGACAGAAAATGCTAGCAATGCATTGTTAAAAACATTGGAAGAGCCAACAGCTAAAAGTTATATCTTGTTGTCTTGCCAAAGCAAAAGTCAGCTACTGCCAACTATATTAAGCCGCTGCCAGTTCTTAACCTTACCTAAGAAGAGTAAAGAGCAACTACAGCAAGCTTATAACCAGGTTCCTGATTATTTAATCGGGTTTAGTAAAGGGGCAGAATCGAAGCTAATTAAATGGCAAGAAGACGAAGAGACACTTGAAAGCTTTGCTTTGATTTACCAAAGTTTCATTCGCTGGTTAAAGCACTCAGCTGCAGATTTTGAACTAATTGAATCGGCGGCAACCCCTGAGCTCGCGGAATTCTTATTGTATCTGTTAGAGCGCAGAGTCTATCAATTAAGTGTTAAGCAACAAACTAATGCTTGGTCAGCAAGACAACTGTTATCAAACTATCAAACGGGAACTCAAAAAGTCCAAGGGATAAATCAAAAGCTAGCTTTGGCTAAATTAGTGGCCGAATTAAGGGTCTTGCTTTAAAGCAGAAACCTATATCTGAGCAAAGTAGATTTAGGTTGAGAGTGGCAATACTTCAACGTTTTTTTGCCATAAGTTAGTAAACAGAGAATTTGCTAAATGCAAACTACCAGTCGTATAAAATTCAACATTGCCAGGCGCGGTTTGTTGGTTAAGTAATTGATTGGCTAGCAGCACGTTTTTTACTTGCTTAGCAACAGCTTGGCTGGTGTCTACAATTTGTACATTAGCTTTAGCGACTAGTTGAATATCTTGTTTTAAAAAAGGGTAGTGAGTGCAACCTAATACGATTTGATCACACCCTTGGTCAATAAGAGGACTCACGTACTCTTCGACTGCAGCCTTCGCTTGCTCAGTGCCAATTAAGTCTCGTTCTATCAAAGGTACGAATTTAGGGCACGCTGTTAGTATTAACTCGTTGTGTTCAGCAAAGCGCTGAACGAACTCTTTGAAAGCACTACTGTTTATCGTACCTTCAGTTGCTAATACTCCTATTTTGTTTGATTTGGTTTGTTCTGAAGCTGGTTTTATTCCAGGTTCCACACCTATGATAGGTAGCTGGTGGAGTTCTCTGAGTTGGGCTATTAGATTTACGGTAGCGGTATTACAAGCAATTACTAAGGCCTTAACAGCTTTTTCCTTTAACACATTAATCAAAGAGCTTACACGCTCATTAATTTGCGCTGTGGTTTTGTCACCATAAGGAGCATATTTACTGTCTGCAATGTAAACTAAATGCTCATGGGGTAAAGCGTGCTCTATGGCTTTGGCAATAGATAAACCGCCAACCCCTGAATCAATGATTCCAATTGCTTGTTGATTTGCGTTTTTGCTCACAATAGTTCTAACGTTTGTCTTTGTCCGAGGTGACAACACGCTTTTGCGTTATCTGTGCTATGGCTTTTTCAACAACAAATAGATCCGGTTGTTCATTCAAAGGTTTGCTATTTGAAAATGCACTAATGCTTAGTAAATTGCCGTTTTGGAACAACATGGTTTTGTCTTTGTACACAATATTAAAATAACCCTGATTAAAGTTAGTTAATATTGATTCTGAGTTCACTGAATTAATACGATAATCAATTAAGTTATTCTTCTCGTAGTCGTGACAAGCTAGTGTGTCTGTTAAATAAGAAGCAACTATGTTCTGTGGTTGAATAACTTGCTCTTTATCAACAATAGGTTCGAAACCAACCAATAAAGCTTCTGTTCGATAGAAGAGCTTTTCGTCATTAGCCGCGAAGAAAACATACACAGTGGCATCAGTTTCTAGGTTTGGCTCTTCTGGGAACTGGTATTTACCATGTGTCATGTGAATATTTATCTTTTCAGCGCCCAATTGTTGGTTAATGATGCTGTGTTCACTACCTGCTAAGCCCTGATACAGTCCCGGTAGTCCAGTAGAAAAGTTAAATATAGCGTTATCTAAATCTTTGCTTAGGTTCAACTGATTAGTGTATTGATATGAAATACCATGCTTTTTAAGCCATGCATATATTTCAGCTTTGTTAGTTTTATCAATCAAGTTTACGGTTAAGTTTGGTTTATCAGCAACTTCACAACTAACTTGTTGCGGTACCTTGACTTGATAACTCGCAGGGTTCAGTAATAAACGCTTAGCTTTAGAGGATTTATGCTCATCTAAATCGATTAACTGGTATTCAGCTAACAGTGTTTTTGCCGTTAGCGGATAAGAGATAGGGAATAAGTTTCTTTGTTTAGCAACATCTGAGTTTAATGTCGCATCTGCCCACAAGTGGGTAATATGAGAGATAACGAAACTAGCTAGTAGCACATTAGCTATGTGGTTTTTATAACGAATACTTTGCAGCTGCTGAATTCGTTTCCAAGTAAAGTTACTCAAGGTTGCTTGGTAAATTAAAATCAACGCAAAAACACCAAGCAAGAAAAACCAATAACCATGGCCCATAATACTCAGGTAAACATCTTCAACTTCACGGATCTGTCGAATAGATGAAGAGGATAAGTGATAACCTAAACTGCGATAAGCCAAAACATCCATCAGCAATAACATTTGTAGAAAACTAGCCATCCCTGCGGATAGGCCTCTGATGTGTCGCTTATATGGGAATAGGGTAACAATCGGGAAAATAAATACAATAAAACAGGCAATAGCTAAAAACGCAAAATGGCTAAGCCAGTTATTCACTAAATAAAACCAGCCAACAAATGAAGTTGGAAGGGGGCTGGCTGAAATATAAAAAAAGGAAAGCAGTAGTGCGAGAATTAAGTTGCCTAGGGCAAACCAATGGCCCCAGGCTAACAAATTAAACGGTCGCTCAATTTCCCACTGACTTTTTAATTTTATCAATGTTCTATCTGCTCTTTATCACTTTTTTAATGAAGACATAAGGGCATCAGAAAAGCTCTGTGCGATAGCTTGTTTTTGTTTCTCAGGAACATTACCGTCGATAACATTGCTCACTGTATTGCCTAGAGCAATCAGTGCTAAATCAACAGGAACTTTTTTGTCTTGAACTAAGGTTAATAGTTCGTCGACTAAATTATTAATCTCTTCGTTTGAGTATTTTGATATGATTGGCATAAATGGTACTTAAAATAGCCTGATAGTTTGATAAATCAGATGCTAACATAATAATTTCATCAGGAAAAAGAATGTCGTTAACAGTTAATCAATTTTCCATCGCTTATTACGAAAAACGTGAAGATACGGACTTTTCTACCAAATGGGCTGTCATGACAGACACCAGTCTAGAGCGAGCAAATAGTTTTGTTGAACAGCTGCATAATGTCTATAACGCTAAGCCTAGCAAAAGTTATGCAGCGTTTAATGAAGAAAAAAACACCACTTTTTCTCAACGCTTACACAGTTACTTAGATAGTGAAGTAGCGTTTGACCATTTATCGAAAGAAACCTTACAAATTTTCCAAGCCGAACTAGAAAAATACGAATTTGAAGAGTCAGGTTATTTATTGCTAATAGATTATGAGCATGTAGCCACTCATTACTTTATGGTTGGTGTAGTTAACTTAACTGAACACTTTTCAATTGACGGTGAATTCGGCATCCAACGAGCAAAACACTTAGATTTAAATAAGATTCAACTTGCTGCGCGCATCGATGTTAGCAAATTGTTACATTCTAAAGATGACTTAAAAGCAATTTCGTTTATAAAGGGCAGAGCGGGACGCCAAGTGAACGACTTCTTTATGGATTTACTAGGTTGTACCGAGACAATTAATGCCAAAGTACAAAGTAAAGAATTGTTGTCAGCGATTGATGACTTTATGGCTACAGAATCTCTAGCTCAAGAAGAAAAAGCGGAAACTCGTGAAAAAGTGTACGAGTACTGTAATGAACGTATTGATGCTGGCGAAGATGCTGAGCTAACCGAATTAAGCGATGCTTTGTCTACGATTACCAGCAACGACTTTGCAGACTTTTTAGGTCAACAAGATTATGGCATTGAAGACAAAGTAACTTTAGATAAGTCAACCGTTAGAAAGTTAGTAAAATTGTCTGGTTCAGGTGGTGGAGTGTCAGTCTCGTTTGACCGTATCTTGCTAGGTGACAGAGTTAACTATAATCCTTCGAGCGATACATTGACGATTAAAGGTGTACCAAAAGCATTAAAAGCGCATTTATTGAATGAGTTTGGACTTGAATAGCGCTAGCTTTTGAGTCTATACAACTTATATAAGTGGTTTTGAATAAAAGCGGAGCATGAAGATTGTTATATGCTAGATGTAAAAGACAAGCTGAAACAAAAGATAAGAGATAAAGCAATTGGCAGAGCCAGAACTCGTATTGTCTTAGCGGGAAAAACGCCAGAAGATTTTAATGAAGACGAGTTAGAAATTATCGTTAAGGAAGAAGAAGATAAAATCAAAGGCAGTGCAAAAGAAAAAGGTTTATTAGTTCTTTTGTCTTTACTTGGTTTGTCTCTTTGGAGCTAAAGTCCAATGTTTAATCAGTTAGTTAAATGGACAATCATTATAGGTTTGTGGCGCAAGTATAAGCGTCATGTACTGGCTTCATTGTTATTGCTCGTTGGCTTAATGTTAATTAACTATATTCATCTAGATTTTGTTGAGTATTCTGTTGCGACAGGAGCAAAAACTTTAGGTTTGTCGTATGCAGTAAAATGGCTTGCTCTAGCTTGCGCTCTTATCATTTATGTCTGGTTTATTAAAAGAGCAAATCAAGCTGCCAAATATGACTCTAGGCTTCACAACTTAATGAAGTCGAAATCTACCTCAGCAAGTGCAAAAGATGAATCATCAAAGCAGGTTCAAGGTGAGGAGCTAGCAGATCCATTTGCCAATATTCGCAAGAAAAAGAAACTCAAATCAGAAGCAGACTTTCTACTTGATAAAGAAGATTAGCGTTACCAAGGCCTAGTTAAATTAGTGTCTAATATGAAGTATTCATTAAATTAGATAAAAAAATAGCAAGATCGAGGTGACGATGAGACTGTAATTGATGTACCATGTTCCACAGTGGAGTTGCGGAATATGGACATCGATGAATAAGATATTTGTTTCAATAGTAGGATTGTTTTTGGCTATCAGTGCCAAGGCAGAAATTCCTGATTGGTTCATTTCCCCCCCTAGTGACAATCATCAACAATATTACATCAGTGCAGAAGGCATGACTCAAGAGCAAGCTCAAAAGCAAGCTATGACTCAGTTGTCACAACGTCTTCTCAGTAATATTGAATCACAAACTAACTATCAAACTTCGCGTGTAAATAGCCAAGAAGTTTCTGAGTTCACGACAAAGGTATCTATCAAAGGTATTAATGCTAAGTTGCCTTATCCAGATTTAATAAACAAGCTGGTTGATACAGAAGCAATGTCATTTCGAGGCCTATTTAGTTTTGACAAAAGCAAAGTTCAACAAGCAATTCAGCAGCAATACAGCGATGTAGAACAACAATTGCAAACAATCGTTAACAACACTCAGCAAGCACCTTTTGAGTGTTCATTAGCGCAGAAAATACATGAGCAAGATTTGATTCAATTTAAAGAATTATCGGCAGTTATTAACAATAATTGGCCTGAGCATTCAAAAGCAAACTCTACAGTTTTGCTGAAGCAGTTAGATAACTGCTTGCAAGATAGAGAACTCACTCTGGAGATTTCATCTGGTTATAGTCGAATTTCTTCGTACATCGATGACATGTTAGCCCAGTGGCATGTCGCTGAAGTAGATAAAAGTAATACTGAACTCAAAGTAAGTATGACGGAAGACAAATTCAGCCGGTTTGGCCTAAAGGGCTTGAAGCTAGTTGGCAAGATAAAGCTTATAGAAAACAACAAAGTGATACTGAGCAAAGAGATCATCACAAGAGGTTATCATCCACAAACCTTAACTAAAGCTCGGTTGAACGCACAAAAACTATTCACTCAACAACTTGACCTTCATCTTAAAGGAAAATTAAGGAGCAATTAATGCAATATAAAAAGTTAGGCTACTTAGCATCCGCATTGATATTAACAGGATGTATGACAACGAAACCTGAAGTAAATTTAAACTTATTGCCATCAGAGCCTCTGTTAGATGTAACTAATATGCCAACTCAAAAAGAAATTGATGGTAAACCATTAAATATTCTTACCATGGTGTCACCAACAGATAATGTACTAATTAATAAGTTTAAGTTGAACGAACAATTGCCTGGGAAAATAGAACAAGTTGTTGTTTCTGGTGGCGCTTCTACAGTAGATAGAAGCTTAGCTTCTAAGTTAATTGATGAAATTGAAATTGCAGAAGAAACAGGCAATTACGGTTCATATCAGGGGCCAAGCATTTCTGACTTAGTGCTCGTTGCTAAATTAACTAACGCAACATTTTCAAAAAGATTTAGTGAAAGTCACTCTTACAAAAATGACAAAGGCGAATACGTAAAAGTACCAGCTAGATGTTCGCATAATGTAAGCGTGGAAGGTTATGTGAAAGTGCTTAGTTTGCCAAATATGGAGTTGGTAGAAACGATTCAATTCACAGAAGAAGAGTCTAACCTTACGGATACTAGAAATAGTCGTTGTCCAATCTCTGACCAAGATATTTCTCACATGTTAAACACAGCAATGACAGATGCATTCAATGGTGGAGAGACATCGACAAAGGTGAAGTCTGCTGTTGCAGCAAAAGCTTATATTGTTGGTAAGAAAAGTGATGGTAAAACGGCTTTCTTTAAGACAACGTTAAAAAGAAGTTTAGGCGCGAAAGAAGGTCAGTCTGTAAGAATCTATATGAGCGATGAAGAAACAGGTGAGTTACTGTTTATTGGTGATGGTACTATTACTGGCCAAGAATACATCACAGATAGGTATTCTTACATCTACATCGATGATAAGAAGGTAGTGCCTCTAGTTAGAAAAGGTATGGTAGTTAAAATCTTCGAAAAGTGCGGTTTTGGCTGTAATATCAGTGATATGGCAAACTCAATGAAGAATGCGCTTAACTAAGCATTAGTAGTAACCATTTATCAAAAAAGAGCAGCTTTAGGCTGCTCTTTTTCGTTATGCTCTTTTATTGTTACTTCTTGTGATCGACTCTTTGTAATTGATTCTTTGTCATTATCTTGCACAAACAGCTGCCGTTGAACTCATGGTGCAAAGGTCAAAGTTACCTCTTGCAAAGGGAAGTTCTGCATTAGTTGAACTTAAGAATTGATTGCGAAGTTTAAAGTAGAGTTCATCATCGGCTCCGCTTGTTATAAAAGCTAAAAATTCATTTGTATTTTCATTTCGTGTAAACAGAGATCTAAAGCCAACCCAAGAACCATCATGGGTTTGTAAGCCCGGTAAAGTATCACTAACCATCCAACCGAAACCATAGTTAAACTTGGTATTATCATTAAGAATGACAGGAGCGAAAGCCACTTCTAGTTCAGCTTTAGGCATTAGCTTTTCGTTGAGTAAGCCTAGGTGCAACTTTAATAAGTCTTCAGGAGTTGAATAAACACCTCCATCTCCTGTAACTCCTTCAATAGAATACTGATCGAACAAGTCTCCATTTTCTTGGCCATAAGTTCTATTAGTAAAATTTTGTTCTGCAGAAAATACAGTGAATACCCTAGTGTTATTCATTTGTAGCGGGTCAAAAATATATTGTTTAGAGAAGCGCTCTAAACTCTTGTTACTGATCTTTTCAATTAATGCAGCTAATAAAACGTAACCTGTATTACTGTACTCAAATTGGCTATTTGGTTCGAACTCTAGCTCAGGTTTATGTTCGATAAATAAAGTGACCATATCTTGGTTAGTGAACTTAAATTGGTGCCAATATTGATCGGTTAACTCTTCATAATCGACTAAACCAGAAGTGTGATTTAACAAATGGCGGATAGTGATAGTAGGGTAAGGAAAGTCATGGATGTATTTGTCTACTCTGTCATTGTAATTAAGTTTACCTTGCTGTTTGAGCAACATGACAGCTATAGCAGTGAGCAATTTAGAAACAGAGCCTATATTGATAGATGATGTGGCAGTTACCTTTTTGCTCTTTTGGGGATGAACTAAACCTACCGACTTTTGAAATAAGATGTTGCCACCTCGTGCAAATAAGAAGCTGCCTGCCAGAGCATTTTCTTTTGATAGTGTGTCCAACCATTTATCAAAATCAGCTAACTTTTGTTTTTCTTCTAAACGCTGCTTTTCTGACAAGGTTTGTTTAGAGATATCTACTGTATGAGCAAAACTTGAAGCTGTCAGTAGCGTTGAAGCTAAGCCTATAGCTACGAGTAAAGTTATTTTTTTCATAAGTTAATCCTTTAAAGTAAATCCTGTGAAATAGCACTATGAATTGGTGCTGTAATTAGTATCGAGTAATTCAAAAATTTGCTGACGTTGAACTCTCGAAAAAGAATAATAACTGAATTGAGTTTTACCGTAGACCTTGTTGTTAAGGATAATTCTGTAAGGCATAAACTTAGTTACCTCATATCCTTCAAAATCAGCTTTGTCTATTTCTGTTACTTCTTGTTTGTCGGTGTAAACAATCTGTTCGTCACTGATCTCTAAACTCTTAGTCCCTGATTTATACATAAAAGTAATATAAATCAACGTACCTATACCGAATATTGCACTAGTCACTATGTACGAGGCGAAACTAATATCTATCGAGAGAACAGAAGCGATTAAGCTAAAGACAAGAAAATAACCTAAATAGCAGATGGATTCATAACCGCGAGAGAAAAAGTCTTGGTAGCGGGATTGAGTAAATTTCAATGAACATCCTTTTAGTATTGAGTTTAATTTCAGCATGTTACCTGAAATCACTACTCAATCTCAACGTTGAGATTTAAAGTGTTTGTGGAAAAGTAGAATGACCTTTTTTAATAAATGCTATTTCTAATAGATTGCCTGTTGAAGCAACAACTCTGTTAATGCGCTAGCCTGCTCTTGGTCTTCATAACTTGTTTTTTCTAACAGCTTTTGTTTGAACCAGTCTGCTTTTCGATAAAAGTCATTGTTGTTAGAGATTGCTATGGCAAAATCAACATAGGCCAGAGCTTTGTAAGAACTAGGGAAACCTGTATCAGGGTCATAGCTCTGATAGCCTTTTATCAGTTGTTCTATCGATTGCTCTGAGCCTAATAGTGCTGCTTGTTGTGCTAATTCATACTTTTTCAATCGGAAAGCTTTTCGAGCTGAAATTAACTCTTCTCGGCTCAATTTATTCCAAGACATTAAATTGGAATATTCTGTTTCCGAAATCTTCCAGACTTCAGCGGCGGCTTGAATATTACCCAACTCAGCTGATTGCATTAGAACAGCTATGTAGCTATGGTTTTTTAACTCGACTTGTGAACAAATTTCATGTTTCGACAACACATCTTGAATATAAGCGTCACTCTCGTTGTTGAGATTTGTTTCATCTAGCCAAGTAGCTAACTCGTCTTGTGTTTTAGGGATATTGCGACAGTGTTTGAGCTGCATGCCTTGCTCATACATTTGTTCGGAAGAAAGTTCTTGTTGAATTACAGGAGAAGGGAAATTGTCAGAGCTCAATATTGATTGTGATTCATAACTAATTTCAAGTGAGTCTTCTGCAGAAGATGCAGTTGAATCTGCTACTTTTGCAGAAGACTTAGTAGTTTTATCTTGAGCCAAATAAAGTGACAAGCTAATAACAAGCAAAGTCACTAATGTGGCAAATGCTTTATTCACATCAAATCCTTTTGAAAAGACATCGCTTTACATTAAAACTCGAATGCACTGATCTCTTTAAGATCTTCAATTCGTTGCGCAGTCATCGCAATTTGGCACTCTTTGTTGATGATGCTGGCTGACGAAACATCTGGCAACATGGCTAAGTACTGCCAGTTGCAATTTTTCTTTTTGTAGGAACTGAACTCTTCGTTAGACACTTCAAAAATAATAATTGCATCTCGGCGGCCATTAATAGCGGCAACTTCTTGTAACTTGAATTTAATATCGTTTTGCCAAGTGACAAGAGTGCGATCGAAACTGGTTATTACTCGGTCTAAGCATCGAGAGTAATCCACTCTATCTTTAAACCTAGTCTGACAATCTAGTATTTCTTTAATATTAAATATCTTTATGTTTTCAGCTGCCACCGCTGGTTTAGTTAACACTAAACTTGTTATCACCACAGCTGCAAAGGCTAACCAGTTTAACTTCACAATTTGCTCCTTAGCTTACGGAAGTACTTTTTTGAATGGTTTCACGACTGAATTAGCGTAAACACCTGCTTCAATATAAGGGTCGTTGCTTGCCCATTGTTGTGCTTGTTCTAAAGAATCAAATTCAGCTACAACTAATGAACCGGTAAAACCTGCATCGCCAGGATTCTCACTGTCGATAGCTGGCAATGGACCTGCAATTAATAAACGACCTTGAGATTTTAGCTCATTTAAACGAGCTAAGTGCTTTTCTCTCGTTGCCAATCTTTTTTCTAAACTGTCAGCAACATCTTCTGAACAGATCATGTAATACATAGTACGTATACCTAGTTGAATAGAGTAGGTGGGATCTTGCAACAAATCAGTTAAAAATCAAGCATCAATACAGACACTTAGCTAAATACTTGGGGAAATAGTGAAAATAAAAAGCCGGAGTATTTGCTCCGGCTGTTTAATTTAGTTTGGGGGTTACTCTACGTAAGAATCTTCTTCTTCCGGTTCGTCTTCATCGCCCATAAATACACCCCAGCCATCAGAGTAGCCATTGTGCTTTTCTGCTAGCTTTTTGTATTCTAACTCAAACTCAGAAATTGCTTCGTGAGTAACAGGCATTACTTTTGATACTTGCAGTTCAATAGCGTCAGCAGCTTTGCCTCCATGGTCGTAATTTCGACTTTCAACTTTTACAAAAGGCTCATCGTTGTCGATGCGCTTTAAAAATACTTGAGCTAGCTTATCTGCATCTTCTTCTTTATGAAAAAGGGCGAAAAAATCAATGACATATTCGCCATTAAAGTCAAAGCCTGCATCAGCCATCTGTTGGAGGATTTCCCCAGTTTCGTCATTTGGGAAGGTCATTTACTGTCCTTTCTTCTCTTCTAATAAACGCGCCGCAAGGCGAACAAAATCCGATGAAGTGATAATACCTACTAATTTATTATCGCCTTCAACAACCGGTAAACAACCGTGCTTATTCATTAAAAAGAACTCAGCAATATCGGCCAAGTCTCTATCTGGAGTCACAGTATCAAATTCCGTTTCTGCAACGTTTAAAATATCAGTGAGCTTTTCTTTACGAGTGATCGCACGTTCACCAAAGTCAGATAAAATTTGCATTACATTCGCAATTAACGCTTTTTGTGTAGCCATTGCGATGATTTGTCCTTGTTCATTCACAACAGGAATATGGCGTATGCCTTTTTCCTTAGTGATTTGATGAGCATCATAAAGTTTTGCTTCTGGCGTTACTGTAACCAGATCCGTTTTCATTATGCTCTTAACTGTGTAACTCATAATACACCCTTGTTGGTTGTCACTGTTGTGGCGGCTAGTCTGTGCTATTTCTTGCCGCTTTACCAGCTTATTGTCTATTTGTTCTTACTTGCCACGGAATGGTTGCTGTTTCTGTTGAACGGAATGGATTGATATCCAAGCCACCGCGTCTTGTGTAGCGAGCGTAAACGGTAAGCTTTTCTGGCTGACATAACTTTTGGATATCGCAGAAAATTCGCTCCACACATTGCTCGTGAAATTCATTGTGCATACGAAATGAGATTAAGTATTTAAGTAAATCTTCACGAGTAATTTGTTTACCCTTGTATTCTATAACTAAGCTAGCCCAGTCCGGTTGGCTTGTGATCAAACAATTTGATTTTAATAAATGACTATTTAATGTTTCTTCAACAATATTGTCGCTTACCGTTAATAAGCTTGAGTCGAAGTCGTAGTTATCAATTTCTACATCTAAATCATCAATGTTTTCACCCGCTAATCCTGTCACTTGGAAAGGTTCAACTTGCTCTACTGACATCAGCTTTACTAATACAGGCTTGCCTGCACAAGCCGACAAGTCTTTTGTCATGGCTTGCTCAACGTGTTGCCAAGATTCAAAACGGGTTTGGTTGAAGCTATTTAGATAAAGTTTAAAAGACTTACTTTCAACTAAGTTTGGGCTGGTGGCTGGAATTCTAAATTCAGCAATGGCAACCACAGGTTTACCTTTGCTATTTAACCAACTCAATTCATAGCCTGTCCATAAATCTTCCCCCAGAAAAGGTAGTTCATCGGTAAGCTTTAAATCGTCGCGATTTAAGCTTCTAGGTACAGCTTGTAACAATTCAGGGTTATATTCAGCCTGATACTCGGTTTGTTTGCCTAAAGATAGTTCATCTAATAAGCCAGAGTCGTTATAATTCGTCGTCATAAATTAAAGACCTTGAAAATAGTTGGTCGCATTTTAAATTATTAATTAGGAAGTGAAAACGTATGTCTCAACAATTAATCACAGCTTGGCAAAATTTTATTGATAACTGGTTTTCACTGGCCAATGAAAAGGGCTTTCCAACTTTGGTTCACGACCCAGATTGGCCATCACCTTGTGAGTTTGAGCATCAGAATGATTTGTGTTGGCAACCGGTGAAGGTAGATGAAGAATTAAGCTTTGAAAATGTTGAAACTGCGCTGAGCGTAGAGCTTAATCAAGAGTTTAAACTGTTCTTTACACTGTTTTATTCGGAGAACATTGACGCTACTCACGACAATGGTCAGTTACAGTTTTTACAAGCTTGGTCTAAATCAGACTTTGAGCGTTTGCAGCAAAACTTAATTGGTCATTTAATGATGAAATCTAGACTTAAGCAGGGGGCAACGCTGTTTATCGCAGTAACTGACGAAGATGACCTTAATATTGTCATCAACAATGATACTGGTGAAGTTTGCTTAGAGTATGTCGGCAAAGAACCTCACCAAGTATTGGCTGCGAACTTAGCTGAGTTTATTGCGCAAACTCAACCTGCTTTCCCTGCTAACTAGTTTTAGTTAGCTGGCGAATAATATTTTTCAGTTCTTCAACTTCTTTCTCAAGTACACTGACTCTATCTGCTAATGTCGAGTCAGTGTTACTGTCAGGTTTTAGTTCAAGCTCTTTTTTGTCTAATTTTATATCTGGATTTGCCCGCCATTGTTTTAGTCCAGCAATAATTAGCGGCATTGGAACTGGCGTAGAAAGTCGAGCTTTAATTAAGGCAACACTCGGATCTTTACCTTGTGCGCTAAGCTGCTGACAAATAGAAATTATTTCTTGATTACTCATATTGGTTAATATCACTAATAAGTTGTTTTTTTGACTAATACTCTATGTTTAATTATTAAACTAAATTTATTAATTTCTAATTAAAACAAAAGGTTATAAACTTGGACTCAATATTGCCATAAAGTTGGCACATAGATAAGTTCCACTGGAAAGGAACATTTTAAAAAACAACAGTTCGAGGTCAATATGAATCAAACTTTAAAAGCAGCTTTAATCGCAATTCCTTTATCAATGTCACTAACTGGTTGCGTTATCGTATCTACCGATGAAGATACAAGAGCTGAATGGTTGGAAGACTCACAAGAAAAATGGCAGCAAGTACAAAGAGACAACAAGCGTAAAATTGCTCAGCTAGAAGTAGGTGATAAATATACAAATGTGCGAAGCACTATGGGTACGCCAGAATTTAATGAAGCATTTTCCAGCGATGGTAAAGAGTATCAAGTTCTATTTTATCGTACACATCATAGACACTCAGATGGTGAAACAACAAAAGACGAGTGCACGCCATTAATCTTTGTTGACGGTAAATTATCATCATGGGGTGAAAAAGCTTACGATAAGCTATAAGCGAGAAAGCATATAAAAAAATAAAAGGTTATTAAGTAGTGTGCTAGTTAGCAGAGCTTAAACCGGTAAAGCCCTGCATTATTGTGGGGCTTTTTTACATCAACTGAGAATATTATCCATTAACAGAAAATATGACGTTAAATTTTCTGAACTTCAGGGCGAAGTAACGCATATAGAACACTCCCTAAAAAGTGTTTATACATTTCGTTGATTTCTTCCTTAGTGATTACTCCTCCATATATAAGCATTTCCTGCCTTTCAGCAGGTTCTTTCACAAGATATCCAGTAGAATAGAATCCGTTCTTTTGGTAAAAACCTTTACGCTTCACCCTTTGTTGATAGTTGTCTTCATTTTTGTCCAATTCCTCAATATTCAACACTATTCGTTGTCCAGAATATTTATTCTTCATTGCATCCATTATTTTGCTGCCGTAACCACCAGAGCGAAGTTGTTCAGATACCGCAAGAAATTTTACAAAAACAATATCCTTGTACTTCTTAATATAGATAAACCCCACCCAAGTTTTTTGTTCGTAAAGGATGTTAAATCCAGGCTTACCATTTCTCATTCTGTATTTCATAACCCAAGGTGGTAAGGATTGAACTTTTGGAAAAGCTTCAAAGAAGAGATCTATTACTCTTGCGTAGTTCTTATCTTGGCTTGATATAGGTTGAAAATTGATGGTCATTAGAAATTCCGTAACTGAATTGTAAATTACACTGAGAGTTCTTAAGAGTGATGAGTCTTTATCAACAAAGCTTATATGGATTGGATAAATTCTGTTAACCAGTCAAAGGTTAGTGCTGTGGTAAAAACTTTTAAACCAATCAGGCTTAAAAAAAGCAAGACAAATGCTGTCTTAGCTCTTTTGCTCTTTAAGTTACGCCAAAAGAGAAGTTTACTTTTGAGTTCGCTCTTAAAGTCCTTGTAACCGTCTTTCACTAGAATTTCCTGTTTTTCTTGACGTTGTTTAAATAAAACAAAATGTAAAATCGATATCAAGTATTGTGTTGTAACAAAGTTTAAGCTGAATTATTTGAGGGTTAGAGAGAGTAACAAAAGAAACTGATTTAGCGGGATAAGCTAAAACCAGAGTAGGGCTAAGCCAAGCATAAAAAAGCACCATGATTGAATTCAATCATGGTGCTTTTAAAATGGATACTTTAGTTCAAGTAAAGTCAATTACTGAGCAGCTTACTGGACTCACTTTACAGGTAAGTCCCTATTCGTTAGAGATTATGAAGTAACCTTGCCTTGCTCTTCATCCAAGCCTGCTTTCTCGTCGTTAAACATGTCGTGATTAAATTCTTTCTCAGAATTTGCAACCACGCAGCTAACCATACAGTCACCAGTAACATTAACCGCAGTTCTTGTCATATCTAACAGACGATCCACGCCAATAATTAGCGCAATACCCTCAACAGGCAAGCCAACTTGTTGTAATACCATAGCTAGCATAATTAAACCTACGCCTGGTACAGCAGCGGTACCAATAGAAGCCAACGTAGCTGTCAGAACTACCATTACATAATCTGAAATAGCTAGGTCGATAGCAAAGAACTGAGCAATAAATACTGTTGCTACACCTTGCATAATAGCTGTGCCATCCATGTTTAAGGTTGCACCTAACGGCAAAGTGAAAGAAGCGATAGAGTTGTTAACACCTAATTTCTTAGTCGCCGTTTCCATAGTAACCGGCAAAGTTGCGCCAGAACTTGAAGTACTGAAGGCAAACATAGCCGCTCCACGCATTTTTCGATAGAAGATCATTGGATTTAAACCAGTGAACGACTTTAATAAAATAGCGTAAACTACTAAACCGTGTAATAGCAGTACGAAAACAACTAAGAAAAAGTACTTTAATAAACTCGCAAAAGCACCATAGTCCAAAGTGGTAAACAGCTTAGCTAATAAACAGAATACACCGTAAGGTGCTAGGTTCATTAGAATAACAACCAAACGCATGATTACAGCGTTAATGTCAGAAAATATAGCAGCTAAACGTTCTCCAGGCTTGCCAGATAAAGCCATTGCGACACCAAATAGCAAAGCAAATACGATAACTTGAAGCATTTGACCTTCGGCCATCGAAGCTATTGGGTTGGTAGGGAACATATTGATAAGTACTTGCGCGAAGCCCGGTGCTTCTTTCGCTGTATAGGTTTGTTCAGTCGGTAAATTTACCCCTTCACCTGGACCTACTAAATTTGCTAAAACAATTGCTAGGGTGATAGCGATTGCCGTTGTCATCAAATATAGGGCGATGGATTTGCCGCCTAATCTAGCCAATTTACTAGTATCGTTTAAGCTACAAGTACCAACAACAAGTGATACAAACACTAGTGGTACAACAATCATTTTCAAACTAGCGACAAAAATACTGCCACCGACGTGGAAAATGCCATTAACTAAAAAATCGTTAAGCGATAACGTTGTGATGCCTAACGGGATCAAAAAATCGCCACTGTCGCCAAATAGTTCCTGCAATAAAATACCAAGAAAAATACCAGCGAACATACCGATAAGAATGCGGCTGGTAAGCCCCATCTTTTGTTCTTGTGGTTGAGATGTCATAAAAATTATTCTTATTGTGAAATTTATAATCGTCGGCAGTATAAACAATTAACTCTGTAGGAACCAAGTCTGACAAGCGAAGAAGACAGAGAAATATTTGATAAATACCGTAAATCTTAAGGTAGGTTATAACCTTGCAGTCGACTCCATTAACAAATAATGGCTAAAGCAGAACCGTTTTAGGCCGATGTATTTAATGTAGTTTTATTTTTACTAGAGCAACTGAAAGCTACATTTTTGGTATGTGCCTTGCTTGAAAAAAGCACTGGATCTAAATTAGCAGACATTTAAGTTAACTTTTTCTAGGAAAGTTAGTATTTTATATAAAGAGTGCCATGATTTTGGCTACTGCTATTGTTTTAAATTTTTATCGTTGGAACCGAATTAATGCGCTTAGGCTTAATTATCTTATTGTTTAGTTGTTTGTTATCTAACCCTTTGATAGCAAATGACCGACCTGCGTCGAAACTCAAAGGACCTAAGGGAGTCGATTACGGGTTACAGGGCACCAAGTATGGCCCAATTAGCAATAGAGATACGATGTGGAAGCTTGGTAATAAATTCCGATTTAATAGCCAAGTGAGTGTTTATCAAGTGATGTTAGCGATTCTTAAAAAGAATCCAGATGCGTTTGAACATGGCAATCTTAATGGCTTAAGAAATGGTTCCATGTTGTTTATTCCTTCCCATGAAGAAGTATTGGCCATTGACCCTACCTATGCTAAGCAAAGAGCTGATACAGATGATGAAATCTGGCAAGCAAGATTAAATGGTACCTATACAGAAGTTCAAGAAAACATGTTGTTGCAGCCGATTGAGGATGCCAAGCAGCAAGATGTTGCCGATGCGACTAAAGAGCTAACGGATAAGATTGAAGAAGTTAGCATGGCACAAAATACCAAACTAAATGGTATGCAAGAGCAGTTAGATGCGTCGATTAAAAATGTAGAGAATGTTCTTACCGATAATAAGATGGTTCAAGATAGGTTAACAAACCTAGGTAGCGAAATTGAGCAAATTAAAGAACAGTTGGGCGAAGAGAGCCAACTGCAACAGCAAATTATGCAGATTATTGATAATTTGCAACAACTGCAGGCGCAACAACAAGAAGACTTAGCAATAGCTAGAGCTATGGTGGAAGAAAAGTCGCTATGGGATGACTTAGTTGATTTTGCAACCTCGACCGCTGGCATTATTTTATTCTCTGTTGTTCCAGCTCTATTAATAATAGGTGGCGCTGTATTTTATATTCGCAGCAAGTCAAATTCTAAAGTAGCAGAAATACCAGAGCCTTCACCGTTACCTGAGTTTACTCCTCAACCTATGGCTGCCGCAACTGCGGGTGCTGCTATGGTTGATGACCTTGACCCTGCACCTGATGATAGTACGTTATCTGATCCTATGGATGACTTGAGCGATGCTTTAGGTGGATTCGATTTAGATGGTCCATTAGACGACGCTATTCAGCTAGATGATGATGATGACTTAGATCTAGGCGACTCACTAGGTGATGACTTACTGCATGATGATTTGAGCTTAGATTCTGACTTAATGGCTGATGACACATTAGATGAGCCAGCTGTAGAGATAGATGTTGAATCTGACGATTCAGGCGATGTGCTAGATGCTAATGATATTGATGCTTTATTAGAAGCAGATGATGCGGAAGATTTGATCCCTGAAGTAACCTCAGACAGTGGTGATGAATCATTTGATGACGGAGATGTATTAAGCGCTGATGATATTGAAGAACTAATGGAAAGTGATTCAGATGATGAGGCTAACGACTTAGAGCAAGACGAGTTTGATACAGAAGAAGACGATGTTGACGCCATTATGGATGAGCTGGGCTTGGATTTTGATGAAGAGCCTGGAACAGAAGAAGTTGAGTCTGAACCTGAGTTAGACAGTGATGACGAAGATTTTGATATTGATGACCTAATCGACGCTGAAGCGCCAACTGAAGAAGCAGCTGAGGAAACTGAAACAGCAGAAGACGATTTTGACATTGATGACCTAATCGATGCGGAAGCGCCAACTGAAGAAGCTGCTGAGGAAACTGAAACAGCAGAAGACGATTTTGATATCGATGACTTGATTGATGCTGAAGCACCAGCGGAAGAATCTAGTGAAGAAGAAGCTGAAACAGCAGAAGACGATTTTGATATTGATGACTTGATTGATGCTGAAGCACCAGCGGAAGAATCTAGTGAAGAAGAAGCTGAAACAGCAGAAGATGATTTTGATATTGATGACTTGATTGATGCTGAAGCTCCAGCAGAAGAATCTGAAGCGACAGAAGATGACTTTGATATCGATGCTTTATTAGATGTTGATGCGGAAGCGCCAGCAGAAGAAGCAGAAACAGAAGCTGACATCGATATTGATGATGTCCAAGGTGAAGACGCTACTGAAGAGTTAGAAGATGACTTTGATATCGATGCCTTATTAGATGTTGATGATGAAGTAGAAAGTAATTCAGAAGACCCAATCGCTGAGTTAACAGAAGATGATATCGATGAGTTAATTGCTGAAGAGCCTTTAGAGGCTGAGCAAGAAGATGCAGAGTCAAGTATTGATCCGTTAAAAGATACTGAACTTGAGCCAGAACTGGAAGAGATAGTTGCGCAAGAAGCTGAGTCGTTAGAGATCACTGAAGATGAGCTGAATATTGATAGCTTATTGGATGAAGAAGATTTAGAGCCTATTGAGCAATTAGAAGAAACTGAAACAGATGACATCAGTGTTGAGTCTGAGCTCGATTTAGAAGGTTTGGCTGATGACAATCTGGAAACAGAGTCACCAGAATCAGAGAGCAGTGAACCTGATTTAGCAGAAGACACTTCTGAGGCAATAACAGCAGAAGAGCAAGATGACTCAGAAGTAGAATCAGAAATAGAACCTGAAATAGAACAGGAAGTTGATGTAGACGAATTACTCAACGATGAAGAACTGGTAGCTGGTGATGAATTTACTGATGCTGAATTAGATTTAGATAACTTAATGGATGCGGACGATTTAGAGTTTGAAGCATCATCAGAAGACAATCTAATTGATGCTACAGATAGCGAGCTCACTGAAGAGATTGCCGAACTAGAAACAGAATTAGAAGATGAAGACTCAGAATTAGAACCTGAGTTAGAGCAAGAACAAACAGAACTAGTTGAAGATGAAGTAGAGTCAGAAGCTGAATTAATTGAGCAAGAAGTTACTGACGAAGAAAGTACTGACGAGGAAGCTGATTCTGTTGAAGAATCTTTGCTTGATGAAGAACTTGTAGCTGACGAAGATGTTTCATTAGACGCAGAAGAGTCACTAGAACAAGAGCCTAGCGAATCGGAACCAACTGAGTTAGAAGAACCAGAAGTAACTGAAAATGATGACGAGCTGTTAGTTGAAGAACTTGAAGCTGAGTTAGATTCAGGTGAAGTTGACGAGCAAACTATTGAATCAGAGATTGATATTGATGATTTGGGTGATGATTTAGCTGTTGCAGTGGAAGAAGAAGAGGTTGAAGAGTTAGAAAACTTAGTTGACCTTGAACAAGATGAAACTGAGTTAGACCAACCAGAGTCGGATATTGAAGCATCAGCTGAATTGGATGTTTATCCGGAACTAAATTTAAATGAAGCATCACATGTTGATATTGACGAACTAGGTGATGATTTAGACGCTGGTATTGATAATGACGACGCAGCTTTGAGTGATTCAGATATTAGCTCGCTTGTGATGGACTCTGACCTATCAGCTGAAGATGTTTTAGCTGAAGGAGAAAATGAAGGTTTTGATGAGTCTAATATATCCGACTTACTATCTGAACCAGAGCCTGAAGCAGAGCCCGAAGCTGACAATAAAGCAGATGAAATCAAAGAAATGGAGCAGCTTGAAGAAGCTGATTTCGACCAATTACTTTCAGAGTTGTCTGATGAACCTGAGCAAGACTTAGATTCAATTGAACAAGAGTTCGATGTTGCGGAACTTGATGACGTAGCCGAGGACTTGCTTGAAACAGAGCCTTTGGTAGAAGACGAAGTAACAGACGAATTGTCTGATGATTTATTGGCTGAAGACAACGCAGATTTTGTTAATGTCGAGAGTTTAATGGATGACTTAGACGATGATCTTGATGCTGAAGTACCTGAAGAGTTAGACATAGATGTAGGCTTGGCAGAGTTCGAAGAGTTAGCTTCAGAGCGCGGTACTGTAGACGTTGATAAAGACAGTGGCGGCTATGCTAACCAGTTAGACCTAGCTCGAACTTATATTGAGATGGGTGATGAAGAACATGCTCGTTTAGAACTTTCTAAAGTATTAGATGGAGACAGCGAAGAAGCAAAACAACAAGCGCAAGCGCTGCTAGATGATCTAGTTACTGAATAAATACACTTTTAAGTTAGCACCTTATTTGAGGTGCTAACTTTAGATTTCCACCGATAGCCTAACGACTTATATATCACAAACCCCTTTCTTAAATTATAGACTCCTCTATAATTCCGCTACATTTCAAAAACAGAGCGAATATATGCGAATAGCATTAGGAATCGAGTACGACGGCTCACAATATTTTGGCTGGCAGCGCCAAAGAGAAGTTAATACTGTTCAGCAAGAACTAGAACAAGCACTATCAAAAGTTGCAAATCATCAAGTTGATGTGTTTTGTGCTGGACGAACTGATGCTGGAGTTCATGGCACAGGTCAAGTGATCCATTTTGAAACAGACTCAATTCGAACAGAGCGCGGTTGGACTATGGGAGTTAATGCAAACTTGCCAGACTCTATTGCGGTTACTTGGGTTAAAGAAGTACCTGAAGATTTCCATGCTAGATTTTCTGCGACGGCTCGTCGTTATCGTTATATTATTTTTAATTCGAAACTACGTCCTGGTATTTTGGCTAAAGGCTTGAGCCATTATCACAGTCCGCTAGATCACGAAAAAATGCATGAAGCAGCTCAATGTTTGTTAGGTGAAAATGATTTTTCTTCATTTCGTGCAGCTCAATGCCAATCAAATTCACCAAATCGCTTTATTCACTTTGTTAATGTGTCACGTCATAACCAGTATGTTGTTATTGATATTAAAGCTAACGCTTTTGTACACCATATGGTGAGAAATATTGCTGGCAGCTTAATTGCTGTAGGCAAAGGGGAGCAACCAGTAGAATGGATGGCACAAGTGTTAGCGAAAAAAGATAGAACGCAAGCAGCTGAAACTGCTAAGCCTAATGGGTTGTATTTAATTGAAGTAGATTATCCGGAAGAGTTTGGACTACCAAAATTACACCCAGGTCCGTTATTTTTACCAGATTAGTTACAAATAAGACCAGTTTATTAGGTTTTTTCTTACTTTATTATGGTTTAATACACACAATTTTTTCGTCTATCGTTGTCGTTTTTGTTAGAGCAACGAAGACCATAGTAGTTTATTAGGGTAATAAAAGATGAGTTGGATAGAAAAGATCCTACCTAAGACCAATACATCAACTAAACGCAACATTCCTGAAGGCGTTTGGACAAAATGTACTGGTTGTGATGCAGTTTTATATAAAAATGACTTAGAAAAAGAGCAGGGTGTTTGTCCTAAATGTGACCACCATATGCGCCTAACTGGTCGTAAACGTCTTGAATTGTTCCTAGATGCTGGTGAAAAAGTAGAAATTGCGGGTGATTTAGAGCCGCAAGATGTGCTTAAATTTAAAGACAGCAAAAAGTACAAAGACAGAATTTCAGCAGCTCAAAAGCAAACTAATGAAAAAGACGCAATGATTGTTATGAAGGGTCGTGTAAAAGGCGTTCCTTGCGTAGCTGCTGCGTTTGAATTCTCATACATGGGCGGCTCAATGGCCTCCGTTGTAGGTGAGAAGTTTGTACAAGCGGTAAATGTTTGTTTGAACGAAAATATTCCTCTAATTTGTTTCTCAGCATCTGGCGGTGCTCGTATGCAAGAAGCATTATTCTCATTAATGCAGATGGCCAAAACAAGTGCAGCGTTAGCTAAGCTAAGTGAAAAAGGTTTACCTTTCATTTCGGTACTAACTGACCCAACAATGGGTGGTGTATCAGCAAGTTTAGCTATGTTAGGTGATGTGAATATTGGTGAGCCAAGAGCTCTAATCGGCTTCGCTGGTCCGCGCGTTATTGAACAAACTGTACGCGAGAAATTACCAGAAGGTTTCCAACGTAGTGAATTCTTACTAGAACACGGTGCAATAGATATGATTGTTGATCGCAGAGAAATGCGTAATACAGTCGCGCGTTTATTCTCAAAAATGTGTAAACTACCGTCACTGGAAAAAGATCACCGCAGTGTATAAATAAAGATGACACAAAGATTTCAAAGCCAGTCCTTAGAAGACTGGCTTTTTTATTTGGAACAACAACATCCTAGTGAAATAGAACTAGGTTTAGATAGAGTAAAATCAATTGCTGAAACAGCAAACCTAACTGACTTTGGCGATACTAAAATCGTTTTGGTTGCCGGTACTAACGGTAAAGGCACAACCATACGTTTTATCGAGTCATACTTAATTGCCCAAGGTTATAATGTAGGCATATATTCCTCTCCGCACTTATTTAAATACAATGAAAGAGTTAGACTAAACGGCAGTGATGCTAGTGACGAGCAACATATAGATGCGTTATCTTTTATTGAGCAAGCTAGAGCAGAAATACCGCTTACTTACTTTGAATTTGGTACTTTAGCTGGACTGAGGTTGCTGCAACAACAAAAACTCGACTTTGCTTTGATTGAAGTTGGTTTAGGTGGACGCTTGGATGCAACTAACATTTTAGCGCACGATGTTGCAGTTGTGACTTCAATAGGCTTAGACCATGTAGATTGGCTAGGTGACGACTTAAATACCATTGCTTTTGAAAAAGCAGGGATATTCAGAGCAGATAAACCGGCAGTAGTTGGTGAACCTGTGAGCTATTCAAGCTTTGTGGAGCAAGCAGAGCGACATAAAGTGAGTGCTTTTTATCAAGTTGGTAAAGACTATAGTTATGAAACTTATCAAGATAGTTGGAAAGCAGCTATAGGAGAGCACGAATTTACAGGATTACCTTTGCCGCTAATTCCAGTGCAGAACGTCAGCACAGCTCTTATGGTTTTGCAGCAGCTGGATATTGAGCTAGATCTGGAGAAAATTAAACAAACATTATCTAGTGTCACACTTACCGGGCGTTTACAGATATTGTCAGAACAGCCTATGCAAATGGTTGATGTTGCACATAATAGTCATGCGATAACGCACTTGTTGAAGACACTAGCTTCACACCCTAAGTTTCGAGATGTTACATCCATTGATTTAGTAGTGGCTATGATGAAGGACAAAGATATCCAGCAGTGCTTAGAGTTATTTAAAGGCAAAGTTGGTAACTGGTATTTAGGTGAGTTACCCAATAACCCTAGGGCTGCTTCAGCGCTCGAAATTAAAGAAGTACTAAACTCGTTGGGCGAGGAAAATGTGCATATGTTGGATGATGTAAAACAAGCCTGGCAACAAGCAAGTGCAAATCAATCAAGTGAAAGTCTTTTACTTGGACTTGGTTCGTTTTACACTGTAGCAGAAATTTTGGATCAGAAAGAGGTATAAGGTGACGGAACTTATTAAACAACGCTTGGTGGGAATGTTAATTGTAGTGATTGCAGGCGTAGTCTTTATTCCGGATCTGTTAGATGGACAAAAAAGTACTATAAAGGAAGATTTTAAGAAAATACCTCCTCGTCCAGAGTCTTCTGAAAGCCCTACAATGCAAGATTTTCCACTAGCTGAAGTAGAAGAAGCGTTGAAACAGGCTCCTCAGCCAACTTATGAAGTTGCAGAAGAAGACATTCTTGACTCGCAAAGTGACGAATCTAACTCAGATAATGTTGAACAACAAATAGCGCAAGAACCAAAACTAGCTACAGTAACAGTCGATAAAAAGCCTGAACAATTTGATAGTTCAGCTTGGGTATTAAGATTGGGAACTTTTCGTAATAAACCTAATGTGGATGCCTTGTTAACAAAATTAGAAGAAGCTGGAGTTACGCCTTTTGTAAAACCAGTAGAAGCAAAAGCTGGTACTTTATATCGCGTATTTGTTGGTCCTGAGCTAGATAAAGCAAAATTAGAAAAAGCTCAGAAAACATTGAAAGAACTAACTGGGCTAGATGGCAAAATTACTCACTTTGAGCCAGTAAACTAAACACATTTCATATAGCCAGATTTACTTGAACAGTAAGTTAATCTGGCCTTTATCCTGTAACGTTTTTCCGTAATAAACTTATCAAATCAAACACGCGCAAAGCGATATAAATAAACACTGCCGTCATTGTAAATTGACCAGATAAAAGCATAAAAAGCTTGGGCCAGAAGTTAATTTCCTCGCTAAAAATAGGGTGCCAAAAGTAGGTAAGCGAGAAATTTCCTGGATACAGTAATATCTGGTAGCCAGAGATAGGACCTCCAAATAACTCCCATAAATTCAGATTCATGAAGAAAACAAGATGTCCTATTACTGCAGCAATACAGCCTGCATATAAAGACGTGCGAATATTCGAGTTGGTCATTTAATTCGAAAGTAACATTCCAAAACAAGTTTTTAATATATTGAAATAAAAACTAAATGCAAATACAGACAAATAAAAGAGACACCCACCTTAATGGGAAATACCCACCTTAATGTTGTGACACCAGAAATGAAATCATCCGTCAGGATGACGATTGAGGTCGTGTGGCTTAAGAGGGAAATAATAAGGTCTTAATGTTGTGGTGGGTGTCTGTTATTCTGTTCTGCTGTTATTTATCTCTGTTATTTAAGTTTTCTTGTTACTTTCACTTTCCTTTAAGACACTGTGAACTTATTTAACAACTTAGCTATAGAAGCTAAGTAATTAATTTCTATTCGGAACAAGTTTGCTCGAAAGATAAAACACTACAAACAAAACAATTTGAGATAAGAAGCAAATAAAGGGCAGAAACATGAACATACTGACAATGACGGAGCCATTTTCATTTTCTGGAATGTTGTTTAGGTATTGGTAAAAGATAACGTAAAGCCAAAAAGCCGATACTATTGTTTGCAGCCACATTAAGTATCGACTCTTCATCACTAATTTAGCGTGATAAGGCATGACTGCAAAACAAAATATGCAATAAATACAATAAAAAAGGGCCGTCATGGTTAAGCTATGACTTTCTAGAATGCCAGAAAGCAAAAGCACTTAACATAGCTAGTAATAGCCAAGTCAGAGCGTTACCAAACCTTTTATATGGAGTAGTGGACTCAACTAACTCTAGTTTGTATTCAAGTACCGCAGAGACATTTTGCGGTAATTGTGCAGCTATATCACCCGATGCATTTATCACCGCTGTTACACCATTATTTGTGGCTCTTACCACTGGAGTAGCAAACTCTAGTGCGCGCATCTGGGCTATTTGCAGATGTTGCCAAGGGCCATGAGAATTACCAAACCAAGCGTCGTTACTTACTGTTAGGATAAAGTCACTGTCGTAATACAAGTTTGAGCGAATTTGCTCTGGGAAAGCGATTTCGAAGCAAATTGCAGGACTTAAGTTTAAGCTGTTCGCTATCAAATTATCTTGCTGATAGTTACCACGACTAAACGATGACATAGGTAAGTCGAAAATAGGGGCTAACTTACGTAGCACAGACTCAAAAGGAACGTACTCACCAACAGGCAACAAATGATGCTTTGCATAACGATTGTTGTTTAAATATTTATAGTGGCCAAAGCTATCCTCTGTGTGTTTTTTGCCTAAAACTACTAAGTTGTTGTAGGCAAATTCAGTATCAGGTTGATAGTCAACTAATCCTGTAATAATTGCAGCGTTTGACTCTGCTGCCATGGCATCCATATCAGCTAAATAATCTTCAGCTAGGATTTCAATTCTAGGTACAGCTGCTTCAGGCCAAATGATAACGTCAGACTTGCCCAAGTAGGGAGCTGACAGCTCAAAATATTTTTGCATTGTTGGCAATTCATTTTCACGATTCCATTTGATACTTTGTTCAATGTTTCCTTGTACTAAAGCTAAATTAACAGATTCGCCTTTGGTTTGATGCCAAGTTATTTGTTGTAACATAAAGGCAAACGTCAAAATTGAAATAAGAGTTAAAGCTGCTTTTTTGAATTTGAACAAGGTAGCTGAAACTATAAGTATAGTAATGAGCTGTAAACCGAATTCACCGAAAACTGGAGCAAAGCTAGCCAATGGACTGTTGAGCTGTGAATAGCCAATAGATAACCAAGGAAAGCCAGTTAGTGCCCAACTCCTTAGCCACTCAGCTATAAGCCAAGCAGGTACTAAAGCAAAAGAGCCTAGCCACTTTTGGCCTCGATAACTAAGTTCACCTGCTAGTGCAGTAAAAAGAGACAAGTAGGCAACGAGTATTAGCATTAACAATAAGGAAAACACCAGTGGCATACCGCCAAAGTCAGCTATTGCTATATGAACCCAGCTAATGCCAGCCCCAAACCAACCTAAACCAAAATAAAAGCCAAACCAAGCGGCTTGTCGAGCAGAGCTTGCAGCTTGAAAGGCGTATGCAAGAGCTATTAAGCATAGAAAAGTAATAGGCCATATATCAAATGGCGAATAGGCGAGAGTCATTAAACTGCCAAGAACAACTAATAGCAGTTTACTAACTTTCGGATAAGCATTAAAAAAGGACTGGAAGCTGACCTTCCAATCCTTTTTATTCGTTCGAATTTGCGTATTTATACCGCTTCTTCCTTTTCTTCTTTTGGCAGAGTTACAGTTAACTGCTGTATCCTTCTTGTATCAGCAGTATGCACTTTAAACTGAATACCGTGTATCTCTACTTCTTCACCTTTTTCTGGCATATGGCCGAACTGATGAAGTACTATGCCACCAATAGTGTCGGCTTCTTCTTCATCAAATTCAGTGCTAAAGAACTCGTTAAATTCATCAAGTTCAGTCAGCGCTTGTACCATGTAAACGTGCTTAGATACTTGGCGAATATCTTGAGTTTGATCTTCTTCACTATCAAACTCATCTTCAATTTCACCTACAATTAGCTCTAAGATATCTTCGATAGTTACTAAGCCTGATACGCCACCATATTCATCAACTACAACCGACATGTGATAACGGTTTTGACGGAATTCTTTCAGTAGGGTATCAACGCGCTTACTTTCTGGCACTACAACAATCGGTCTTAACATAGCTTTAAGATCGATCTCTTGTTCTCTATCTACAAGAAGATTCAGCAAGTCTTTGGCTAGTAAAATGCCTTCAATATGATCTTTGTCTTCAGAAACAACAGGAAAACGAGAGTGACCAGATTCAATCATAGCTGGAATAAAATCTTCAGGGCTATCTTCTAAATCTAGGGTGATCATTTGAGAGCGGGGTATCATGATGTCTCGGATCCGCAGATCTGCAATTTCCAATACACCGTCGATCATGCTTTTTGTGCTTTGATCGATTAAGTCATTTTCTGCAGCGACTTCAATAACGTCTACTACATCAGCTTTGCTTTGTGGTTCATCTTTAAATATCTGGCCGATTTTATCTAACCAGCCTTTGTTTGATGAACCGTTGCTACTATGCGGGTTGTCTTCGCTCATTCTGTTTAGAATGCTCCATAGTTATTAAAATTACTCAACTTTACCGTTAGACAGATGTCAGTTGATAAAGTTGCATTTTTGATTATTGATCGTTATACGGATTTGGGAAACCCATTTTTTGTAAAATTTTTGTTTCTAAGTTTTCCATCTCTTCCGCTTCTTCATCTTCAATATGGTCATAGCCTAAAAGATGAAGGCTTCCGTGAAGCAACATGTGTGCCCAATGTGCCTCACTTGTCTTATTTTGTTCAACAGCTTCGCGGTTTACTACTTGTGCACAAATGATTAAATCACCAAGCAAAGGAAAGTCGATATCTTCTGGTAAATGCTCAGGAACTTCAAATGGAAATGACAACACATTTGTTGGCTTGTTTTTGCCGCGGTAGTCATTATTCAATTGCTGGCTTTCTGCCTCATCTACAATACGTACAGTTAATTCTGATGCTTGCTGAAACTCAGGTAAAAATTGTTCTAGCCAAGCTAAGCATTGTTGTTCAGTTGGAATGTCATCAACTGAACAAGCATTTTGGTAATCTAGCTCAATCATTGATTATTCCCCATTTGCTTCTTTTGCGGCAAGTTCTTTCGCTTCCGCCTCAGCGCGCTTTTCAGCTTCTTTCTCAGCTTTTAAACGGCGCATTTCTTCGTCGTGCTTTTCGTAAGCCATAACAACTTTAGCTACAACTGGATGACGAACAACATCATCGGCTTTAAAGAAGTTGAAACTTATGTCATCAACGTCAGATAACACTTCAATGGTATGGCGTAAGCCTGATTTTGCACCTCGAGGTAAGTCAACCTGAGTAATATCACCAGTAATAACCGCTTTAGAATTAAAGCCGATACGAGTTAAGAACATTTTCATTTGTTCAACGGTCGTGTTTTGGCTTTCATCCAGAATAATAAAGGCATCGTTCAATGTGCGGCCACGCATATAAGCAAGAGGGGCAACTTCAATAACATTGCGCTCTATTAAGCGCTCAACCTTTTCAAAACCCATCATTTCAAACAAGGCGTCGTAAAGAGGGCGCAAATAAGGGTCGATTTTCTGGCTTAAGTCACCTGGCAGGAAACCAAGTTTTTCACCCGCTTCCACAGCTGGACGGGTTAATAAGATACGGCGCACTTCTTGACGTTCTAGCGCATCAACAGCACAAGCAACAGCAAGATAGGTTTTACCAGTACCCGCTGGGCCAATACCAAAAGTAATATCGTGGTTTAATACGTTGCTTACGTAATCTAATTGACTTGGATTTCTTGGCTTGATGTTGCCTTTGCGAGTGCGAATGATCAGCTCTTGACCATATTCATCAGTAGATTGGTCAAGTAGTTTGGAGCCTTGAATGGCCAAATGCACTTGGTCAGGGATAAGCTCTATGGCTTTTACCTTACTTTTTTGTTTCGGGCTAGGTTGGGTTTCAATATACAAATGCTTGATAACATCTGTTGCTGCTGTTGAATTTGCAGGCTTACCCATGACTTTGAACATATTGCCCTGGTAAGTAATTTCCACCCCCATACGACGTTCAATATGTTTTAAGTTGTCGTCATATGGTCCGATTAAAGAAGCCAGTCTGTCCTTGTTTACTGGTTCTAAATAAAATTCAGTGGTGATTAAATTTTTTGACAAAAGTAAGGTTTCCTTTATTTTTGTTTTTTAGCGCACTTAAACAAGAGTGAACAAGTGCGCTAATTTGATGTTGGCTTAAGGTACGAAGGTACCTACACCTAAATCATCGTGCTGTGCGCGCTTAGCTAAGATTTCAGCAGGAGCTGTGTCTTGTCTTAAGCCCATCTCATCTTCACCGCGGATAAACTCACCACGCAAAGAGTTGGTGTATACGTCTACAACTTTTATATCAGCAAAACCACCGATTAATGAATGTGGGCCTTCAAAGTTAACAACACGGTTATTTTCAGTTCTACCTCTAAGTTCCATTGGATTTTTCACCGATGGACCTTCAACTAAAATACGTTGTTCAGTATTAAGCATTTGACGAGAGATCTGCAACGCTTGATGTGTAATTAAGTTTTGCAGCTCGTATAAACGGTCTTTCTTTTCTTGCTCAGATACGTCATCTGGTAAATCTGCTGCCGGAGTACCAGGGCGCGCGCTGTAAATAAAGCTGAAGCTGTGATCAAAACCAATATCTTCAATTAGCTTGATTGTTTTCGCGTGATCTTGCGCACTTTCACCTGGGAAACCAATAATAAAGTCAGAAGACATACTGATGTTTGGTCTAACTTTACGTAACTTACGAATTTGCGACTTATATTCAATTGCTGTGTGGCCACGCTTCATTAAGTTAAGAATACGGTCTGCACCAGATTGAACTGGTAAGTGTAAGTGGTCAACAAGCTCAGGCACATCTTCATATGCGGCAATGATGTCGTCTGTAAACTCAACAGGGTGTGAAGTCGTGTAGCGAATACGGTCGATACCGTCGATAGCTGCAACTAAACGTAATAATTCACTGAAGTGGCAAACATCACCGTCGTGAGTGTCACCGCGGAATGCATTTACATTTTGACCAAGTAAGTTAACTTCACGTACACCTTGTTCTGCAAGTTGCGCAATTTCAAATAATACGTCATCAACTGGACGTGATACTTCTTCACCGCGAGTGTAAGGAACAACACAGAAAGTACAGTACTTGCTGCAACCTTCCATAATAGATACGAAAGCAGTAGGGCCGTCAGAAGTTGGCTCTGGTAAACGGTCAAACTTTTCAACTTCTGGGAATGAAATATCGATAACAGACTCACCTTCACCTTTTTGGATCTGGTCAATCATCTCAGGTAAACGGTGTAAAGTTTGCGGGCCAAATACCATATCAACAAATGGCGCACGCTCACGAATGTGCTGGCCTTCCTGTGACGCAACACAGCCACCTACACCAATCACTAATTCTGGCTTTTTATCTTTCAGCGTTTTCCAGCGACCAAGCTGGTGGAATACTTTTTCCTGCGCTTTTTCTCTGATAGAGCAAGTATTTAATAGAATGACGTCCGCGTTTTCCGCTTCTTCGGTAAACTCATATCCATGACTGTCGTCTAGTAAGTCCGCCATTTTCTGCGAGTCATACTCGTTCATTTGACAGCCCCAAGTTTTAATATGTAGTTTTTTTGTCATTTACTTCTCGATACCAAGTTAATTCTAAAAGACTTTGAAAATTCAAAGGGCGCGTATTTTACAGGCATTTGCTCTAGACTGGAAGAGGGAAAATTGACCATTTTTTATAGGGTTTTATAAGTTGGATAGCCAATCCTTGATCTGGCATAATGTGCGCCGTTTATTAGCTGATTAAGCTAGCCCTAAATTAGGTAGAAATAAGAATAAATATGAACACTTCATTTGATTGCATTATCGTTGGTGGCGGCATGGTAGGTGCAGCCTTAGCTTTAGCTTTGTGTAAACAAGACAAGTCAGTTGCTTTAATAGAAAGGCAATTACCTAAGCATGAATGGCTAGAACAAGCGCCATTGAGAGTATCGGCAATCAATCGTTTCAGTGAAGATTATTTATCAGAGTTAGGCCTGTGGCAGCATATAGGTGAACAAAGTAAATGTGTGTTCACTCAGTTAGCGACGTGGGAAAAGGGCGTAAAACCACTGGTATTTGATGCTGAAGAAATTACTCAAAGTCATTTAGGCCACTTAATAAGAAATGAAGCTCTACAAATTGCGGCGTATGATGAGTTTGAACACTTAACGAACAAACCTCAAATATTTACTAATATGGATTTGGTAGATATTCAACAGAACGAAAGCCAAGCAAGTGTAACGTTAAAGTCTGAGCAGGAAGAATTAACATTAACAGCGAACTTAGTAGTAGGTGCTGATGGCGCATTCAGTAAAACTCGCCAATTAGCAGGATTAGGGATTAGCGGTTGGGACTACCAGCAACACTGCCTAAGCATCACAATTAAAACCGACTTTGATACTCAAGCCATCACATGGCAAGAGTTTCAACCAAGCGGGCCAAAAGCATTTTTACCACTAGCTGACGGCTACTCAAGCCTAATTTGGTACGATGCACCAGAAAAAATCAGAGCGTTATCACAACTTGATAATGCTCAGTTAAAACAGCACATACTAGAAGTATTCCCACCACTAGCTGGCGAATTTGAAGTTGTTCAAAAAGCTTCGTTTGGCCTGACAAGAAGACAAGCAAATCACTACTTTAACAATCGAGTTGTATTGGTTGGCGACGCTGCCCACACAATTAATCCACTAGCAGGACAAGGCGTGAACTTAGGCTATAAAGATGTAGCAGAGCTGGCAAACAAGCTATCAACTCTAGATTTAACAAACGCGGAGTCTGTAGCAAAAGTCCTAAAACAGTACCAGCTAAAGCGCAAAGCGGACTCATTAGTAATGTCAGGTGCAATGGATGGTTTCTACAAACTCTTCTCTAACGACAAAGCTCCACTAAAACTTATCCGTTCAACAATGTTGAATTTAGCTAACCAGCTTGAGTTTGCTAGAAAACAAGTTCTTAAGAAGGCGATAGGGTACTAGAGTTGTAAGCTTTAAGCTGTAAGAAAACTAGAGTGAACTTTGCTTTGAGGTACTTAAACGTCATTGCGGCGGAGGCCGTAATCTAACGTTTCATATATTGTTGCAACTCTTACACAAGCCTTTTAGCACAAACCAATAACTATTTACTTTATAAGTACTTTTTTGTACAAAGCCAGCTCTTAGACAGTATTAGGGAAAAATTATGTGGATAAAAGAGCAAAGGTTGGAAGGTGAGTATGTTGTTTTGGAGCCTTTGCGTTTGCAGCATACTGAGGCTTTAGCTGATGCTGTGAAGGATGGAGAGCATTGGAAACTCTGGTTTGCGAACGTCCCTAAACCTGAAGAAATGAAAAACTATGTACAGGCTGCAATTGCAGGTGCAGAAAAAGGCAACATTACTTACGCAGTTATACAAAAGTCGACAAATACAGTTGTAGGTACAACAAGGTATTACAGCGTCGATGAAGTCAATAAAAGAGCCATGATTGGCTATACTTGGTACTCTGACTCTGTACGACGAACCGCTGTTAACACGGAATGTAAGCTGTTATTGCTTCAGCAATTATTTGAATCTTGTGATGCTATAGCTGTTGAGTTCAGAACTCATATTAAAAATGAAACCTCTAGAGCGGCAATTGAAAGATTAGGTGCAAAACTAGACGGCATATTACGCAATCATATTATGATGAAAGACGGCTCTTTAAGAGATACTGCAGTATATTCAATACTTCCAGAAGAGTGGCTAGCTGTTAAGCAAAACTTGCTAACTAAACTCAATAAATTTTGATGAGTTTTAGCTGTTTTATGATAAGTATTAGTTGTTTTATTGCGGCTAGAAGCAGCTGTTAACTTCAATAAAAACATCGCCAAAAACAAAAAATTGTCGAAAAAAGGGAAAATACAGTTGGCTTTTTGCTCCTGAGTCGCTTATGTTATGCGGCTTCTTTTTTCCCCGAAAGGGGCGTTAATAAGTGGAGTAATCTAGTTGAGTATCATTGAAGTTATTGGATATATCCCTGCAATAGTGTTTCCCACTGCAACCATCATTCAATTGGTTCACTTGTATAAAACCAAGTCTTCGGAAGGCGTGTCAGCATTAGCTTGGGCAGCATTTGCTATGGGTAATGTCTCGCTTTACATTTACACAGAAAAGTACACAGCGATTCAATCAATCGTTGGTTTATTACTTACTTCGATATTGCAAATTGGCATTATCACGCTGGCAATTAAATACAAAAAACCAAAGCCAGCTCAGGAATAAAACAAGTATAAAGGCGCAAAGCGCTTGCTTTGCACTTTAAGCCTTTTATCCAACAATCTAATCGATATAAAAGCCCAGTCAATAATAAAACAATTCAAAAAAGCTGGGCTTTATCTTATCTACTAAGTCTTAGTTATCTGTTACAAGTTGAAACAACTTGAAGTCGAGAAGTCACTAGAGTTCGGTTAGGATAGCGAAAAACAAACTATGAAATCTTGTCTCAGAGGTAGTAAATGGATAAGAGAGCAATCATTAATTCGGCAGTGGAACATGGTATTGAACGCTATATTCAAGAGTGTAGAGACAATATTCCCACGTTTTGCCAAGATACATTTTCTCTTATTGGTGCGTGGGACATCAACAAAAAAGCATTTGGCAAAGATATCTTAAAAGCACCAGCTAATGTAGTTTGGACTCCTTTTTATTTTCTCGGCACGGGCATAGGCAAAGGTTTAGAAAAACTTAAGTTAGATAAAGCAAGCAAGGTTTTCTCTGACTTACCAGCTGGTTTTACTACTGATGTTGAATTAGAAGTTCAATGGCGTATTTATACTCAATTTATCAAATTACCTTACCAACAAAACGAACGAGAGTTTGTTGAAAATAGACTATTGGAGATAATTCTAGAAGATGAAAATTTGGCGCCGATAATCGATCATAGTATGGAGTCCATTTCAAAACTCACTTCAGATGAAGAGGGGAAAAACATTTTGACTGATCGTATATTTGAATATACCGACAGTCGTAAAGCCGCCTCAGAATTGTCTTCTACGCTAATCGGCACAGCGACTGGTTATCTGACAAGTAAAACGCTTAATTTCGGTGCTGTCGGTTTAGGCCAGTCACTAGCTGCATCTGCAGCCTATCATTCTGCGGTATCAAGCTTTGCTCTTGGCAACACTTTAGGAGCTGCTTTTTACTCTGTAGTACCTGTTTCTGCATCTACTGGGGCTGTTGTACTCTCCACGGGAGGTGTAGCAGCTGTGTTAGGTGCAGTATCTGCTTTTGCTGGAGTAATTGCAGATCCGATTCAACACAAGCTAGGTTTGCACGAGAAGAAGCTCAATAAGCTGGTGGATGCACTAGAACTTCAATTGAAATCGAACGAGCAATCAAGTCTAGATATTAAAGATGGTTATGCGGCAAGAGTGCTAGACGTATTGGACTTTCTAACTTTGATCGTAAGAAAATAAACTAGGTTAAAAAGTAACAAATACATATAGTAACGCTCTGAAAGTAATCATCTGAGGGAAACTATCTGAGACACCCACCTTAAGTTAGGGTGTCTCAGTAAAAATTCACGACCTTTATTAAAATACGTCTTTACTAAAAACGCCTCATAACACTCTTTAAGTTGAATAACTTGTTTCTAAAGTTGGGCTTGATGTTTATTTATTACTCATTGCCTTACATTAGATTTGTACATTTTTTGATAGGCTGAATGCAAAGGAAAAATAAATGCGAGTTATAACAAGTTTTTTATTAATTATAGGGGTATTCATTTCTACTTTTACTGTCAATGCTAAACAATGTGAAGCCAATTGTATGATTGCACAAATCAATGGTTACTTTGCAGCGTTGGATAAAGTAGCTAAACATGGCTCAACGGCACAAGATATTGAATCTCTTTTAGAACAAATGCACCCGAGTATTAAGTACGAACACTTTGAGTATCAAGCAAATTTTGACTTAGTTAAGTGGCGAAAGGCATTCAACAGACAACTTAAACTAGGCAGCTATAACAATGCGCCAGAAGACGAGATAAGAGTAGTGAACACTATTATCGGTAAAAGCCATGTAGCAGTTGAGTATTTACATGGCTTGGTCGACGAAAAAGGGGATTGGAAGCCAAACGACGATATGAAAAAATTCGCTTTATTTGGCTTTACCGAAGGCAAAATTTCATTGATCAGAGAGTATTGGTAACAACTCTTAGAAATTTCTGTACAAAACTTATATAGTGAAAAAGAACAGTATTCTTATCCTCTAAATTGCAGAGACAACCGCCAAAGTAATGGTGGATGTCTCTGTAACTCACTCTTTATAATTTACTCTTTATAGCTCGCTCTTACTTAGCATCAGCAATTTCTTCTCCGCAGTTTTGTGTTTTCGTAATTTAGTGACCTCTTTCACTTATCTATTTCTAACTACTTCTTAAATTTAACCTGGTTTTGTTACAGGTAGAGCTTATTAATCTCTTTCACTTTTATGCACTTAGCTTTGCTTTACTGCAGGCTGTTAAATATATGGTTGACAAAAGTCTACTATGTATTAATCTTTAATTAGGTTGATAAATGTCAACTAAGTTGTTTTTTTGTTGGAGAGTGAAAATGAATATAACGAAAAAAGTAGAAATTAATCGCAATGCGGACGATGTGTGGCATGAAGTGGCAAGAAGATTTGATAAGGCACATGAGTGGATGGGGTTTGTGGAGCACTCATATAAGGTTGAAGAAGGAGATGTTATTGAAGGAGCTCCTATGGTGGGAAGAGTGTGTGAGTTCACTAAAGACCCTAATGGTTTAAAGGCTGAAGAAAGGATACTTAACTTTTCTGAGCAAGATAAAAGATTCGATTTCGATGTTATACCAAAGAATGCACCTGTCGTGTTTCCAGTGAAAAAGAATGTTGTCACTATGACTGTGAGTGCACTGTCTTCGGTGCGAAGTGAAGTGGTTTGGCACTCTAATATTGAGCTTTCGACAATAGGCTATTTAGTTTATCCAATCTTAAAAAGAGGATTGTCTAAGAACTTTGCTGGGGTTATGGCTGATCTAAAAATACATATGGAAAGCAATCAAAATAGCTTAGCTGCTTAACAATGACTTACCAAATTACTTGAGGTGTAACATGACGCGTATTGCTCAATTTATTTCAATTTTATTCGCTCTGGTTTTTGTAACGGCAGCCATAGCAATTATTTTCTTTCCCCAAGCCATGGGAGTGGCTAGTGGTTTCAATCCTACAACCGATTACGGACTTACTAATATTCGTACTTTAGGGGCTCCTTTGTTAATGATGGCTATTGTTACTGGTTATGGTGCATACAGGAAGAAGTGGATGTTACTGTTACCTGCAACTATGTACTTTTTATTCAATGGTTTAACTAGAGTTTTGTCTCTATTCAATGAACAATATGATCAAGTGATGCTGCGTGGTCTCGTGTTCACTTTTACTCTCTTTGCCATAGCGTTATGGGTGATAAAACAATTTCGAAAGAATGATCATCTACCAAAGCAATTATCTGCTTAAAGTTTATTGGTATTTTAATGCTGTCGAAGTTGCAGAATGAAACTACATTTCTGCAACTTTTACTTATTCATCTTTTGCATGTTCGCAGTGAGCATATCGGAGACTTTAAAGAAAGTTGTTAAATCTTGCTCTGATATACCTTCTATTAGTTGTTGTGAAAAAGTCGCTTCGATAGCTTCTATTGCTGTGAAAAAATCGTTTCCTTTTTGTGTTAACTGTAAAATCTTACTGCGTCTATCTGTTGGATGAGGAGCTCTATTTATAAGTTCCATGGCACATAGTTCATCTACTATCCGTTTAACCTGACTCTTGTCTTTTTTTAAAGCAACAGCGATATCTTGTGAGGTTGTACTTTCAGAGCTCCAAATTTGTCGCATTGCTCTAATTTGTAATGGCGCTGGTTTTACTTCCAATTTACCAATGTGCGGTGCGATTTGTTGTGTTAAGTCATAACTTAACCTGAATGCAACTTCATGGATTGTACGCTTTTTAGTCATAGTAACAGTATGTTTTATTTAGGAAATACACTCAAACTATAGCATGTGTGACGAATGATATCTTAACTAGCTGACTAAAGATTTTATTGAGACACCCATAACAAAATTAAGCAAAATTAAAGTGGGTGTCTCTGTAACTCTGTAGATGGAAACTGGAGTATCTCTGTAACTAAAACGGATGTATCTCTGTAACTAAAACGGATGTATCTGGACTTATTCAACGCGAGAGGCTTGGTTCAAAGCATTTTGCAAGTACCTTGAAATTCATTTGTTGCAATAATGCCAATTGAGGTTAAAACCTCAAATGCGTCTTGGATTTGTGATTTTTTGGCAAGAATTTGATGACTATGCTGAAAGTCAAAAAAATAGGCAATTTTAGAGTTGTTAAAAGCCTGACTTATTTTTACAGCGTCAACTTCTCGAAAATCATTGATTACCGCGCAATACTCAGTCTTCGCGGAAACAAACTGGACAAAACTTAAAACAAATATTGCGAGCAGCCCTATACCAGCATATTTCCAAATTAAAAATGATTTGAACATGATTTTTATCAATAACTATTTATTTGATGTTACAAGTGGGGTGTTTCCAGCAATAAATATGCCGAGGTGGGATAAAGAAGTATAGCGAGTGCTTAAAGCTTAAAATTCCTCTTTAAATAAAGGGAAGCTGCGCTTGGTTGAACTTGCTTCCCTTACTTGGATGTAATTTAAAACTATCTATAGCGATAGAATATTTCCCACTTTTTACGCCATAAAAATTGTGTAGTTCTTAACATTTGCGGTAAAGAACTCCACGAAATAAAACTAGTAGAAAGCATATTTTGGTAAAAGAAGAACTTTGGTCTTGGAGCAGGGGATTCGTTGTCTTTAAACATTCCAGATATAGCCAAAGCGCCAGTTCCCCATTCAAAATTGAAAGTATACCAACACACTTGGCTGCACATACTAAATCTAGTGTTACTTTGCTCTGTTTCCTGCCATTGTCCATTCATAGGATCTATTGTGATGGCTTTATCTAGGTCGGTAATGTAGATCCCAAATGGCTGTATTCTGGCTCTGACAGGCTTTTTAATCCTCTTTTTGAAGATTCGTAGTCGTTCTTCAACTGCCTTAGTGATCTTATCAAACTCAACTTTTTCTGGGGTTTTATCTATTTTTATATTTGCAAAGTCTGCCATGTATTTTTCAATGGCTTGTGCAGATTGAAATTCTGGGTTATTGAGATCTATTTTGTCACCTGGGTACATGAAGTTAATTCCTTCAACATCAAGTGAGCCTATATCTCTAGGTGAATTTACCCAATCATTCATCCAACTGTTTTGTTCATTACAGAAGTAGACAAAACTTGCGAATGGCACAATATAATCAGGCTTAAATATTTCGGCTTGTAATCTTATATCCGCGATTTTTTTCTCTTTTGCACCAATATCGTCTTTCGTATTGCCAATCCAGTTAGCAAACGAAAACTGAGTAAATAGGTAGTCAACATTACCTAATTGTTTTGCAATGTATTTATATTGGTTAGTGTTTAATACACAGTCGTTTAGGTTCAGTACAGTTTTGCCATCTGAACGAATAGCTAGAAATGAGTCCATAGAACCTACAGAGCCACAGTACAAATCTATACCTTCAACTTGCGTCCATTTATACAATGGCAGCTCAATAACTTCGGCAAAGCCAAGTTTTTCAAAAGCATTCAACATTCTTTTTGAAGCGTGCTTTTGATAAAGGATCTTTATTCTTTGTCTATTTTCTAAACTAATTCCCTTTAATGTAGGGAAATGAAAATGGTCTGGGTGCTCGTGAGTAATAAAAATATAGTCAATTTCATCGTAGTTGACGTCTATGTTATTTGCTAAAAGGGCCCAACTGTCATTGAATGCTTTGCCGCTAGTCCAAGGATCAATAATGATCTTTTTTGACATTGCAGATACAAGAAACCCTGCGTGAGACACAAACTCTAAATTCATAATTTATCCTGATTATTGGGTGACAACTAGAATGGTTGAAAGCCGGCATTATACCGAACTAGCGTTACTATAACTAACTCTAATATCTTTGTTAAATTTCAAATAAATCAAAAGGTTATCATTTTGCTTGGGTTGGAGCAATATATTGGATAAAGGTTAACCTTGCCAACTCTGCGGAAATTTACCCCGCAACACATAACTAAAAGCAATTAACTCTGCAATAACGACGTACATGTTTGGCGGAATTGCAGTGCCAACTTCTATGGACTCCAGGTAATTAAATAGAGCTTCATCCTTATGAATTAAAATACCGGACTCTTTTGCTTTTTCTACAATTAAGTCTGCTAATTGATTGTAGCCTTTTGATACCATTTCTGGAGCATTTTTACCGTCGTAATACAAAGACAGAGCACCGTTATCCTTAGTTTTGTTAACGCTCATAGTTTTTATCCATCATAGTGTTTTTCCATCAAACCTTGATATTGATTAAACCGGGTAGTTTATCTTTAGATGAGTTATCGTCTAATCGCGTTTTTTGTTTTATTTGATTAGACATTTCAAATCCCAAGCTTGTTAATCTGCTTTCCAATTGTGGCCAAAGCCTTTCAACTTTTCTTTGCAGTAATGCAGAGTTACAGATACAAACTGTGGATAATTCGAAGTCTTTTAATTCGACTTGCACCTCCAACTTACCTAAGTCAGATAAATCAAATTGCAACCGGAATCTTAATTTATCATCCTGACTAATGCCTTGCTCTGCGGATTGCTCTTGTACTAGCAAGCTAGCATTATCCTCCGCTGGTATTGGTAGCATGAATTGTAAAAGCTGTTCTAATTGTTCTTTAGCTTGTTGTGTAGCTGAGGTGGGAAGTTTCAATTCAACAATAGGCTCGCCTTGTAAGAAGTTTAATTGCAATAACATTTGTTTCAAAGAAGCAGTCATTAACTGATTTTGTAGTTTATCTGTGGATATTCCAATGTTTTCAGCAATAAAGTTAGCTAATGCATTTGGTAACTTGCCACTTAAATTCTTATCTGATTTTAGCCATTGTTGTGCAATTGATACTAAATTTGTTGGTAAATTCAGTGATGAAGTTATATTTTGTGACTGCAAAAATATTAATGCGGTTTGCTGGGATAAAATCTGCATTAAAGGTTGCTGGGCAAGTTGCTGAGCTTGTGCCATCGTGAGTTGCTGCGTAACGGGAGAAGAAGTTCCTTGTAATTGAAATACACCTTGTAAGTTGTTAGCAATGTTGACGCTAGCTTTGCCGCTGGTGGCTTTAGTTGCGCTCAATTCAGAGGTGTTTGTTGTACTAGATATTTGCTGGCTTTGGTTAAGACCACTCAATTGACTCATTTGCTGCTCGACTGCGGAAGAATATAGAAAAAAACCTTGTAAGATTTAATGCCAAGCTTAATCAGAGACAGGACAATTTTCAAACTGTAAACAAATTTAAACTGTTTAATCAGTCAATTGAACTCTAAACCATTGTTTATATAGCCTAACTCTGATTATATTCGTCGGTTACCATTTTGAATAACTATGGGAAGAATATGAATAACAAGGTTAAATTAGCGGTTGCATTAGCATTAGCTGGTGCACTAACGGCATGTGGCAAAGCTTCAAATGAAGCTCAAGTAGAAACTGTAGCAGAAGTAAAAGAACAAAACACAGTATTAGCAAAGTGGACTGGCCCGTTTGAAGGCGTACCAGCTTTTGATACGGTTAAATTAGCAGATCTAAAACCAGCAATGGAAATTGCAATGGAACGTCAATTAGCTGAAATTGATGCCATAGTTAACAACCCAGAAAAAGCAACATTTGACAACACCATTGTTGCGCTTGAAGCGGCAGGCTCTGATTTAGACCGCATCTACGCATACTACGGTATTTGGCGTTCAAATAAATCTTCTCCAGAAGTAAGAGAAGTATCTCGCGAATTAGCGCCTATGCTTTCTCAGTTTTTCTCTAAAATTAGCCAAAATGAAGGCTTGTTTAAGCGTATTAAAACGGTTTATGACAGTGCAGAGATGAAAACGCTTCGCAAAGACCAACAGCGTTTAGTAGAGAATGAGTATTTAGGCTTTGTTCGTGGTGGTGCACTACTATCTGGTGAAGATAAAAAGCGTTTTGCAGACATTCAGTTAAAACTATCTGAACTACACACTAAGTTCGGCAATAACGTATTAGCGGACGAAGAAAACTATGTAACTTACCTGACTAAAGATCAGCTAGGTGGTTTACCAGAGTCTATTGTTAACGCAGCAGCTGCAGCAGCAAAAGCACTTGGTAAAGAGGGCAGTTGGGCTATCACTAACACTCGTTCTTCTATGGACCCATTCTTAACTTACTCAGATAACCGTGAGCTACGCGAAAAGGTTTGGAATACTTACTACAGCCGCGGCGACAATGGTGACGAGTTTGACAATAATGCAATCATTGCTGAGATCTTAAAATTACGTCATGAACGTGTTCAATTACTAGGTTATGAAAACTATGCGCAATGGCGTTTAGAAGATCGTATGGCAAAGACACCTGAGAATGCATTCAATCTAATGAATAAAGTTTGGCCAGCGGCAATTGCTCGAGTGAAAGAAGAAGTAGCAGATATGCAAGAAATCGCTGACAAAGAAGGTGCAAACATTAAGATTGCTCCTTGGGATTACCGCTATTATGCAGAGAAAGTTCGCAAAGCTAAATATGACTTAAATTCTGATGAAGTTAAGCAATACTTGCAAGTTGATAACCTAGTTCCAGCTATGTTCTACGTTGGTGGTGAGTTATTTGATTTTGAATTCACGCCAGTAAAAGAAGGTTCAGTTCCTGTATTCCACGACGATGTAAAAGTGTGGGAAGTAACGATGAAGTCATCGGGTGAACACGTTGGTTTATTCTATCTAGACCCATATGCTCGTAAAGGTAAGCGTTCAGGTGCTTGGGCAACAACTTATCGTAGCCATACAACATTCCAAGGTAAGAAGAATGTATTAGCATCTAACAACTCTAACTTTGTTAAAGGTGCAGATGGTAAGCCAAGTTTAATTTCTTGGGATGATGCTGAAACTTTATTCCACGAGTTTGGCCACGCATTACATTTCTTAGCATCTAATGTTGAGTATCCTTCGCAAAATAGCGGCGTTCGTGACTACACTGAATTCCAATCTCAGTTGTTGGAGCGTTGGTTAACGACTGATGATGTGATCGATAAGTACTTAGTTCATGCTGAAACTGGTAAGCCAATTCCTAAAGAATTAGTTGCTAAGATCAAAGAAGCTGCAACTTTTAACGAAGGTTTTAAAACGACGGAATATTTAGCATCAGCTATGATCGATTTAAAACTTCACACGGTTGACCCAGAAGGTATTGACCCTGACAAGTTTGAAAGAGAAACGTTGGCAGCTATGAATATGCCAGAAGAAATCGTAATGCGTCACCGTACGCCGCACTTTGGTCACATTTTCTCTGGTGAAGGTTATTCAGCAGGTTACTACGGATATCTATGGGCAGAAGTATTAACTTCTGACGCTTCAGAAGCATTTGAAGAAGCTCCAGGTGGCTACTATGACAAAGATATGGCTAAGAAGTTAGTTGATCACTTATTTGCTGTACGCAACGCTGTAGAGCCTGCGGAAGCTTATCGTTTATTCAGAGGTCGTGATGCTAAGGTTGAAGCATTAATGCGTGACCGTGGTTTCCCAATCCCACAAAAATAAACAAAACACTTAATTAAAAGGCTCCAAATTGGAGCCTTTTTTCTTTTCAGCGTCTCATTTATTTTTATAATGTTAAAGAAACGATTAAATAGGGAATGTTATGCAACAAAGTAATAAATCTACCGCGCTTATTTTAGGCGTTTTTATATTCTTAGGACTATCCGCTTTAGGTATGTTACTGGGAAAAGCGGCAATTGATTACAAACAATTAGACCGCAGTGTGACGGTCAAAGGCTTATCTGAGAAAGAGTATCAAGCTGATATTGTGATTTGGCCGATTTCATTTACTCAAGCGAGCAAAGAATTATCATCACTGTACTCAGAAATAGAACACAATAGCAATTTAATTAGAGACTTCTTGTTAAAGAATGGCGTCGCTCAGGAAGAGATCACGTTTTCAACTCCAGCTATTACCGATAAGTTAGCACAGCAGTATGGTGATAACTCTGGTGCTAAGTTTAGATATACCGCATCGCAGACAGTAACTGTCTACTCCAGCAATATTTCTGCAGTTCGTGAAGTGATGAGCCGTTTATCTGAGCTAGGCAAACAAGGAATTGTATTTTCGGGATCGAGTTATGATTCTCGCACTGAATATATTTTTACTCGCTTAAATGAAATTAAGCCATTGATGATTGAAGAAGCAACAAGAAAGGCGAGGGAAGTTGCGCAAAAGTTTGCCACTGACTCAAACAGTCAATTAGGTAAAATAAAACGTGCTTCTCAAGGCCGTTTTAGTATTAACGACAGAGATAACAATAACCCTCACATCAAAAAGATACGAGTTGTATCTACTGTTGAATATTACTTGTCAGATTAATTCATATTTACGCTGCTCGGAGTGTTTACACTGAAGCTCTGAGCTTATGCTTCTTTAATTTTTTATAAAGTTTAGAAGTAGAGATTTATAAAACATAACGTTATAAGGAAAGAACAAGTGAAGTTTTTATTATCGGCCATGTCATTGGTCATCTTCTTACTTTTTACACCAACAGCAAAAGCTGAAGTTATGCTGTTTGGGGAGCGAGTTAAGCTGAAATCTGAAGTCTTGGAAGAAGAAAGAGAAATACAAGTCTTATTACCAGAAAATTATCAATCGGATCTGGCCAGTACTTATCCCGTTGTTTATTTGTTGGATGGAGATTATAACTTCCACGGTATATCCGGAATGTTGGATTTGTTAGCTAACAAAGGCCAGCTTATTCCAAAAGTCATATTAGTTGGAATTGCAGATAAAGGAACCGGAACTTACAGACAAAATATGTCACCGACGGGAAGCGCTAAGCAATTTTTATCTTTCATAAAAGATGAGCTTACACCATACATAAATAAACATTATCGGGCAGCAAAAAACACAACGTTAGTCGGCCACTCAATTGGTGGACTATTTGTGTTAAATGCATTTATGGAAGAACCCGAGCTATTTGAGCATTATGTGGCGATTAGCCCATCGGTTTGGATGTCGGATAATGCAATTATAGAGACAGCTAAACAAAAACTCAAAAGTATAGATACCAACTCTTCTTTGTATATCTCTTTGGGAGATGAGGTCAAAATGAGTATTTACGCCTTTATCGACCAGTTGGATTACAAAGCAAAAACGAAACTTAATTGGCAGTTTAAACATTACCCAGATGAAAATCACAACTCTGTTAGTCTAATAGCACTGCGTGATGCACTGAAAGATATTTTTCGCGGTTGGTATACGACTGAGACGATTTTAGAGCGAAATTCACCTTCAGAAACGCTAGCATATTTCGAGCAAAAGCTAGCAGAGTTTAAGATTAGCCAACCTATGCCTGCACTTATTTCTCACATTATGATCCGTCAACATTACAGGCAAAAAATCAGTGATAAATTACCAGCTTTTGTAGACGATTTAGTTGCTCGTTTGCCAGCTTCAAAACAAAGTTTTATAGCTAAACAGGCTTCATTTGTAGGTCATTACGCGACACAAGAAGATGCATTAGCACTGTTGTTAAAACATGAAACAGAGTTTTCTCAATCGATTGACTACCAAAAAGCGATTGCAGGTACTTATAAACAAATGAAGAACGAACAACTAGCTAAGACGTATTATCAAAAAGCGCTAGAGTTGGCCAAAGCACAAAACGTAGCTCAATGGCAATTGAACATTTTGCAAGAATATCTCTAATAGAAGATTCGATTTTGAAGTTAATTTGCAGGTTAAAAATGAAAACTCCCCAGCATGAGCTGAGGAGTTTCCGGGGAGATAACACAACTTGGGGATTAGAATGTGCCAGAGAAGTCGTAACGCATACCAACACTTAAGTGGTTTTGTTCTTCGCCGCCTTCAATGTCTCTTGCTAACCACTCAACAAACACTCTTACTTGGTCATTAAGTTGGTTTTCTAGAGTTAGGTTGTAACCATCGAAAGTACGACCTAAACCATTACCATCCCAATCAAAGTATGATGTTTTAAAAGTGTAGTTTTCACTTAGCGAGATTGACGCACCAATATCAAATGATGATTGATCATAAGTAATTGCACCTACATCACGCTCGATATCTTGGTAAGTCACAGCTACGTAAAGTGACTCGCTCACTTTCCAGCTACCAGCTACAGATTGGAAAGTACGCTCGTCAGCTTCACCTAATTCTTGCTCTAGGTATGATGCACCAAGATAGAAATCGCCGAAGCTATAACCTACACCGATAGAACTTGAGTCTACGTGATGATTGCTGTCAGCTTGTGAGTTATCACCGCCAGCAGAATTTTCGGCGTCACCGTTTACTTGTACACCAGCGTCTAACTTAAACCCACCACTTGAGTACTGGTAAGTAACCATTTGGTTCGTTCTGAACGGGCTTGCCTCATCATAAGCGAATGGGCTAGAGCGGTTATTAAACAAGTCGGTTACTTCTGCAACTATGTTGTAATGTGGGCTCCACTGCTTACCGATTGCGATACGGCCAAAATCACCTTTAAGACCAACATAACCTAGACGAGCGTCGCCAAAATCAGCGTCAGCTTCAACATCTACGTCCCATTCGCCGTGGTAAAATGCGGTAACACCACTACCAACATCTACGTCACCTTTAAAACCGATTCTTGAGAAGAAGTCAGTAATATCTGTACTAGTGCTTTCACCAAAGTCACTATATGTTAATGCCGGTCTAAAACTACCGTAAACAGTAACATCATTGCCTTTTGACTCAGAAGCTTGCTTCTTCTCAGATTGTTCTAATTCTGCAAGACGGTTTTGTAATTCGTCTAACTGTTTTTGAATGTCTTCTTTCGATGCTGCATTACTTGCAAAAGCTGGCAGCATTGCCACTGTTAGAGGCAATAATACATGTTTCATTTTTATATTTTTCATTGTATTACCTACGTTGTTTTGTTGTTGTATTTAACTATTTATTTGCTCTTATGAGCCCTGTTGATATTCATAGCTGGGCACAAATGAACAGCTATAAAAAATCAATCGCCCCCGTAGAGTTAGCTACAGGAGCGAAAGAAAACTATTGGTACAATGGGAATTGCTGACACAAGTCTTGAACTTTCTTCAATACTTCTTGTTCTGCAACGCTATTGTCATCTGGGTTTGCTGCAAGTCCATCAAGAACGTCACCTATCCAATGACCGATTTGGCTGAACTCTTTTTCACCAAAGCCTCGACTAGTTCCTGCTGGAGTACCTAATCGAACACCTGATGTAACCATAGGTTTTTCAGTGTCGAATGGGATGCCATTTTTATTACAGGTAATACCCGCACGCTCTAAACTCTCTTCAGCTTTGTTGCCTTTTAGGCCTTTTGGTCTTAGGTCAACTAGCATTAAGTGAGTGTCGGTACCGTCTGTAACTATGTCACAGCCTCTTTCCTTTAACGTTTCAGCTAACACTCGGGCATTGGTTAATACTTGTTGAATGTAAGTTGCAAACTCTGGTTTTAGTGCTTCACCGAAAGCGACGGCTTTAGCTGCGATAACGTGCATAAGTGGGCCACCTTGCAAGCCTGGGAATACAGCTGAGTTGATCTTTTTCGCGATGTCAGCGTTATTAGTTAAGATCATACCGCCACGTGGACCTCGTAAAGTTTTGTGAGTTGTTGTTGTCACAACATCGGCATAAGGCAGTGGGTTTTGGTGATTGTTTGTTGCGATTAGGCCAGCGATGTGTGCCATATCGACCATTAATAACGCACCTACATCGTCCGCAATTTCTCTAAAACGAGCGAAGTCAATGGTACGAGGGATTGCTGAACCACCTGCAATAATTAGCTTTGGTTGATGTTCTTTAGCAAGATTATGAACTTCGTCATAATCAATTAGCATTGTGTCTCTAGATACGCCGTATTGTACAGCATTGAACCACTTTCCTGATTGAGCAGGACGAGCTCCATGAGTTAAGTGACCACCTGCATCTAATGACATACCTAAGATAGTGTCACCTGGTTGAAGCAAGGCTAGTTTTACTGCACCATTAGCTTGTGCACCTGAGTGAGGTTGAACATTTACATATTCAGCGTCAAATAATTGCTTAGCGCGCTCAATGGCAATTGTTTCTACGTCATCTACGTATTCACAACCACCGTAATAGCGACGGCCAGGATAACCCTCCGCATATTTATTTGTTAATACAGTCCCTTGCGCTTGCATTACTGCTTTAGAAACAATGTTTTCAGAAGCAATTAACTCTATTTGTTGATTCTGACGAGTATCTTCTTGGCCGATAGCTTGCGCGATGGCACTATCGGAATCCGTAAGATCCGCTGAAAAAAACTGCTGTAAAATTTCAAATTGATATCGACTCATCGCCTTTCCTCATTTGTTTTCGATAACCGCAAACTCACCTAAACGGGCAATGAACTTAAGTTTAGGTAGAGGGGAATATGCGGTCTTTGTTACGTTTGTTATGCCAATGGCATTAGGGATTAGGGTTAAAAGGGGAAGTTTATTTTTTAACAACTTTAATAAATGGGTCAGGTTGAAATGAGAAAGGTAATTAACGAGGCCTTGCTTGAATGTAGATTGCGTATGGGGTCTCCAAGCATAGAAATTTAAATGATCAAACATCACACAGGACAAATAGTAGGTAAAGCCCGTACCTTTCTTTGTCTTTAAAATATTAGTGATGATGTTTGTCACAAATCGCTCCCGTTAAGTCTTAAATTGCGTTTTTCAACCTGACCGTTTTTTAAACATAACAAAATAGTTTCCAAAAACAAGTAAAAGTTTCACAAAGGAAACTAATTTCTCATTTTATGAATTTATGTCGGTAATTTGATGGAAGATTTACTTTTTGTAGAAAATGTTCACTGTTCTTTATTCATTGTTCGAAAAATCTGTGCCAGAATGCGGTAATAAGTAATATAAAAAGCAGGTGAATTTATGACTCAGCAAGAGCCGTTAGATAGGTACCCATCTACTGTTTTAGAGGAAGAAGAAGCTGAACAAAATAAAAAAAGTGTTGAGCAATCTACAGCAACGAATATTGAGATTGGTGAACACCTGCGCCGTATCCGTAAAGAAAATAAGTTAACGCTGGATGAAGCAAGCAAGTTAACGGGCCTCGCAAAATCAACTTTATCTAAAATTGAAAATCAGCAGGTGTCTCCGACTTTCGCAGTAATGCAGAAGCTTGCGAAGGGACTAGACATAGATATCCCTCAGTTATTTTCTAAACCTAAAACCAAGAAACCAAATGGCCGTCGCGATATTACCAAAAGTGGCGAAGGCACTCCTCACATAACGTCTACCTATGAACATGAGCTGTTGGCTACTCAACTAAGTCAAAAGTCTATGATGCCGTACAAGAGTCGAATTCATGCTAGATCATTTGAAGACTTTGGTAAGTGGGTAAGACACGAAGGCGAAGAGTTTATTTTGGTACTCGAAGGGGAAGTACAATTGCTCACAGAGTTCTATCAACCTGTAACTTTGAGCGAAGGTGATACTGCTTATTACGACGCTAACATGGGGCATTTAGTTATTTCGACTAGTCAAGAAGACGCTCTTGTTCTTTGGATCACTTCAGCTTAATCCTATCTATGCTTCTAGATAGCTCCCTGTCTAGAAGCTAAAATAAAAAAAATGTTCTTACCTAACCTCTTGATATAAATTGCTTTTTAGACATTTTTGGCATCTATTTTCAACAATTAGAGTAAATGCACGGTTGTTTTATATTTCTTTTTTGTCTAGTTTGTTTCTAATTGGAAACGAGAATTAACCTTCGATACCGTTTTCAATTTGTAACAGATAACTAAAAAGCAGTGACAAACTGCGAACAATTATAAAAATATCAACAAGAGGTTTCTATGGAAGCAATAAGCAACATAGTTTCATACATAAACGGCATAGTTTGGGGTGTCCCAATGCTTGTCATGATTTTAGGTGTGGGACTGTTTTTAACTTTTGGCTTAAAACTTATGCCAGTTCTAAGACTAGGCACAGGTTTTAAACTTCTTTGGACTGGTCGTATTCCAGGAAAAGACAGCGATGATAAAGGTGATATTAGCCCGTTCAACGCATTGATGACATCACTTTCTGCAACAATTGGTACTGGTAACATTGCCGGCGTTGCTACAGCTATCTTCCTTGGTGGTCCAGGTGCATTATTCTGGATGTGGTGTACCGCATTAGTAGGTATGGCAACTAAGTTTGCAGAGGCTGTATTAGCTGTTAAATACCGTGAAAAGGACGCGAATGGCGAGTACATAGGCGGTCCTATGTATTACATTAAAAACGGTTTATCTAGTAAGTGGGCATGGTTAGGTACTGCATTTGCTATCTTTGGTGCAATTGCTGGTTTCGGTATCGGTAATACGGTACAAGCTAACTCAGTTGCTAATGCAATCGAATCTAACTTTGGCGTTGCTCCTATTGTTACTGGTTTAGTAATGATGGTGTTAGTTGGTGCTGTACTAATGGGTGGTATCAAACGTATCGCTGATGTTGCAGGTAAGCTAGTTCCATTAATGGCTATATTCTATATCATTGCAGGTTTAGCAGTATTAATTACTAATGCTTCTGAAATCCCAGCAGCTTTCGCCTTAATTATTGAAAGTGCATTCACAGGTACTGCCGCTCAAGGTGGTTTTGCTGGTGCTGCTGTTTGGGCTGCTATCCGCTTTGGTGTGGCTCGTGGTGTGTTCTCAAACGAAGCTGGTTTAGGTAGTGCTCCAATTGCTCACGCTTCAGCGAAAACAAATAACCCTGTTGGTCAAGGCCTAGTAGCAATGTTAGGTACTTTCATTGATACATTAATTGTTTGTAGTATTACTGGTTTAGCTATCGTAGTTACAGGTGAGTGGACAAGCGGTGAAACAGGTGCGGCGTTAACGTCTGCAGCATTTGCTAATGCATTACCATTTGGTAACTATATTGTAGCGGTTTCTCTTGCTGTATTCGCATTTACAACGGTACTAGGTTGGAGTGTATACGGTGAGAAATGTATCTCATACTTATTTGGTACTAAGGCTGTAATGCCATTCCGTATCATTTGGATCTTAGTAGTTCCAGTTGGTGCAGCAGGTTCACTAGAGTTCATCTGGTTACTAGCTGATACTATGAATGCAATGATGGCTATTCCTAACCTGATTGCAATCGCGCTATTAAGTCCAGTAGTATTCAAGATGACTAAAGAATACTTTGCAGGTAAAAAAGCGGACGAAGGTTCTGAAGTAACAGAGTCTTAATCCGATAATCCCCTAATTTATGTGTGTTGTTGAAAAAGCCGCTTCAATTGAAGCGGCTTTTTATTATTCGCTCGACATATCTGTTTCTCGTCCTTGAAATATCTGTCTTAGCCTTTATTTAAGTATTTATAACAATTACAGGAAGTTAGATATTGTGTTTTGGCATTTTTCATTTTGGCTGTTGGTTGCATTATTGATACTACCGCTGCCTTTTAAACTTTATGGCTATCTCAAAGGCACAGATGACAGCAAACTAGTCGTAAAAATTGAAGAATCAGCAAATGCTGTGTTTATGGCCTTTGGCTTGATTGGGTTTTATGGTTATCTTCATCGAGTTGAAATATTTACTCCGATAATTTGGCAAGTTTGGCTTGTGCTTGCGATTTTGTGGTCAATACTAGCGGTGTTTTGGTCGCCAAAGTTGGCTTTAGCGACGGAAGTGATGGGGAAAAACAAGATGAGGCTTGTAGCTGGTGTTAGCTGTTTGATTTATTTTCCTATGCTTTTGGCTGTGTACTTTTACGCTTTTTAAATAAAGTTGACGCTATTTCGATAGTACTTGCATGAATTTGCGTTTAACGGAACGCCAGTGAGTAGCAGGTTTTGTTGGTGCGTTATCTATCAACTGCTGCCACTCATGCTCCGCGATCTTTCTTTCTCCTCCATGAGCTAAAACAATAGTTTCGATACCCATATTTTTAACTTTTTCTAATGAAGCTTTATACCGATTAGGATAGAAAACAGGGAAGGGAGGTGCATATTGTCCTTTAACAATAACGACTAAATCAGCAACATAAATTTTATTCGAGTTTTTATGCAGCAATGATATGTCTCTGTCGGTATGGCCATGAGTTGTTACTACCTGCCATTCTTCAAAGCTTGGTAATGTTTGCCCATCAACCAGATACAAATCCGGTACCAATTTCCTTGGGTACCAAAGGTTTTCTGTTTTCTTACCTTTTCGGCCTGCAACCCATCGGGCCAACGCCATATCCGTTAAGTACATCAAGATACCATCAATACCTGTGTACCAATGCTTGTTAGCAGTACCTGCGGCAATTTTACATCCTGTGAGTTGTTGTAAACGACTTGCTGCGCCTGCGTGATCTGGATGCATGTGTGTGCAAACAACGAGTTTTAGGTCAGTTAAAGGGCGTTTCAGTTTATTTTCAATAAAATCGCAAATAACAGGAACATCTGCGCGACATGCTCCATCGAGTAAAAATAGACCGTGGGGATATTCAACTAAATAAATAGACTGAATATAGCCTTCAAATTCGTAAAGTTTCACACTTAACCTGTTAACTAGTCGTACCAGTTGCGTACTGTAAACAAATGGTAGGTTGCAATCAAGGCAACTATGCTTTGAGGAGCTCAATTGCACAAAGCTTGCGCATTTATATATTTAGCAGACAAATCTTTAGAAGAATAGAAGAATAGAAGAATAGAAGAATAGAAGAATAGAAGAATAGAAGAATAGAAGAATAGAAGAATAGAAGAATAGAAGAATAGAAGAATAGAAGAATAAAAAAAGAGTGCGACGTTTGTGCACTCTTTTTTGCTTACAGTTTAGGTTCTGAACCGAGTTCAGGATGGGCCTACTTAACGGCCACTTACAGCTTAGGTCCTGAATCGAGTTCAATATGACCTACTTAACGAGATCCTGAAATGAACTCAGGATGACCTATTTAACGAGATCCTGAAATGAATTCAGGATGACCTATTTAACGGTCACTTACCGCTCTAGTGATGCGTCCAGTGATATTTATGCGCTTTTTGCTCCATTTCTTGAGCTGTTGCCGTAGGCATCGCATTAATATCTAAACGGTCAAAGAACATTGGCTTAGCTTTGAAGTCACCAGTTAGCACTTCACTCATGTCTTTAGTGTCGTATAAACGACCATTGATCATAGTGTGGCTAACATATTCTGACTTGCGAATATCAGACAGTACATCACCGTCGATAATTGCGATATCAGCTAACTTACCTGCTTCAATTGAACCTATTTCTTTATCCATGCCAAGAGCTACTGCACCATCAAATGTTGCACCTCTGATAGCTTCCCAAGGAGTGAAATTACCTTGGTTCATCATCCACATTTCCCAGTGAGCGGCTAAACCTTCACGTTGACCATGTGCGCCAATTAAAACACGAACACCATTGTCGCGAAGTGTTTTAGCGTATTTTGCCACTTCAATGTGGTTGTAGTGATCTTCAGGAGCCGTTTCACGGCGGATTGATAAAGGTTCAATAATGTATCTAGGTGCATAACGCATTAAACGTTCATTTTCCCAAACGTTCGTTTTGTCATACCAATACTTTTCACCAGATAAACCACCATATGCCACAACAAATGTTGGGTTGTAAGCGACTTCTGTTTGACTCCAAAGTTGAGTTAGATCTTTGTATCCACGAGGAATATTAAGAGCGTGTTCAAGAGTTGTGTGACCATCGATTACCATAGTCGTATTTTGGTAGAACTTACCGCCACCTTCAGGCACAACATTTACACCTAACTCTCTAGCAGCAGCTAGTACTTGTTGGCGAGTATCGCGGCGAGGGTGGTTATAACTCTTAACTGATACCGCCCCCTGAGCTTTAGTACGTTCAATGTGATATTTAGCTTCGTCTAAGTCATCAATCTTAGCTGTCCAGCCGGGAGATACACCTGCGTATAGGATCTTACCTGTTGAGAAGATACGAGGGCCAATGATTTTACCTGCTCTTTGCAATTCAGCTGCGGCAAACACTTCGCGGCTATCGTTTGATGGGTCGTGAATCGTTGTTACACCAAAACCGATAGAAGAGAAGTTCGCCCAGTTTTGCTGAGGAATGATTTGACGCGAACCTTGTGAACCATGAGCATGCGAATCTATGATGCCAGGGATCAGCGTTTTACCTGTTACATCAAATGTCTTCGTGCCTTTAGGTAAGGTTACTTCGCCTTGTTTACCAACAGCTACAATTTTATTGTTTTCAACTAATACAACACCGTTCTCAATCACTTCTTGATTGTTATCAGCATCGCGCATAGTCACTACTTTGCCACCAACTAAAGCTATCATACCTTTAGGCATATCAGACTTTTTGTCGAAGCTTAAATCAATACCTTCGCTTGTTGGTTCTGGTAGTTCTGTTGCTGCACCTTCTAAGAACGCAAAGCTATCAGTTAACTTTCTTGTATAAAGCGTTGATGCATTTGACCAGTGAAGCTTGCTGCTATCTGCTGACCAATGCATTTCTGAACCCGATGCTTGAGAAGTTTGTGCTACTGGAACCCAAGTTGACTTAGGGCCAATGCTCTGCAATTTACCTTTCTTGGCAAATGGTGCTACGTACGTATTGAATTGATACGTAAATGCAACCCATTTACCGTCCGGAGATACTTTAAATTCTGTAACTTTATCGCCTTTAAGCTCTTCTCTTTGATCAAAACCATCAAGGTTAACGCTCATTAGCTTTTTCTTAGTACCAAATGATTTGTCTTGGTATTCAGTGAAGAAAATACGGTCAGATTCTGCGCCAAAGTGCGCATCAGAACCAGACTTAGCTACACGTCTCATTTCTTTGCCTTTCACATCAGCAATGTAAATACCTGGCTCCATTGACCATTCAGGTGATAACAAGTAACCACCAGTGAAGCGGTTGAAGATCACTTGTTTACCATTAGGTGAAAATTTAGGCTCAACATAGTGGCCTGGCTCGGTAGTGATAACTTTACCTTTGCCGCCGCGAGATTTTACTACTCGAACTGTACCAAGTTTTTCATCATTCCAAGTGGTGTAAGTAATGTATTTACCATCACGCGAGAAGCTTGGATAAAATTCATCGTGTGAGCTTTGTGAAGTTAAGCGCTTAACTTTGCCTGACTTAACATCGCGGATATAAAGCTTACCTAGTGCTTGATAAACAATTTTATCGCCTTTTGGTGACATAGTTGCCCAGCGAGTTTGTTTTACCTTCATAGTGTCAGGTGCAACTTCCACTGGAGTGCGGATAGCTTGTTGAACTTGTTTTTGGATGTTAGCTGTAAATGGAATCGCAGTTAGCTCTTTGTTCTCAATATCGATAGAGTGGAACTTACCGCCTGTCCAGAATACGATGTTTTCACTATCAGGTGTCCAATCGAAGTAAGCATAGTTACCTTCGGTACCAAACGTCTCTTGGTTGTCACGTTCCATTTCCGTGTATAGACGCTTGTCGATACCTGATTTTAAGTCCTTGATGTAAAGAACTGTTTTAGTGTCTTCACGCTTCAAGTATGCCATGTATTTACCATCTGGTGACGGTGTTGGGATAACAGCACCGCCGGCACCACCTATGTAACGTTCTGTTTCACCAGTTGCTAGGTCATGGCGGATAATGTTAAACAACTCGGTTGTTGAATTTTTGTTGTACTGCCATACACGACCAGCAGTTATATCTTGTGTGTAGTAGATGTACTTACCATCAGGAGAGAACTTAGGATCTGTGATGTTCTTTTGGTTGAATGCACCATGAGAGCCAGATTGGATTTTTGTACCAGAGCCACCTGTATGGTGGAAGATCCAAATTTCACCAGCGGCAATTGAACGCGAAGACATTACGCCTTTAGTTACAGCAATATACTGGCCATCTGGACTCCAAGCCGGAGTGTGAATGGTATTAGATGCTTCCTTAGTTATTTGCTTTAAATTAGAGCCATCTGCATTCATAACCCAAACATTCATCATGCCATCACGATCGCTTAAAAATGCAATCTTACTGCCGTCTGGGCTGTATGTAGCTTGCATATTCCACTCGAAGCCCTTTAATAAAGGCTTAGCTTCACCGCCTGAAATCGGCATAGTGTAAATATCACCTAGCATATCGAAAATAATAGTTTTGCCATCAGGGTGAATATCTAAGTTTGACCAAGTAGATTCATCGGTATTGATATTGATGGTTTTGACCGTACCTTGTGGTTTTGATACGTCCCATTTTGTTCCTTCAGCTTCCTCTGCCACTGAAGTCATGGCTGCACCAGAAAGAATCAATGCAATAGAGCTATTGATTAGGGTGCGAGTGAAAGTAGATTTCATTCTTCTCTCCCGAAATAGGGTTGTTGTTATTTATTGTTAAAGTTAACCGGACGAGTCTACTGTAACTCCTTAATCTGGCCAATGGTTTATCGTTGAAATGGCATAAAAAACAGTTAGTTTATAAATCGTAGAGACTACTTGAATATTAGATTTGCGAGGTGTTAAAGAATATAGAGAGTAGACTTATTGGTGGAAAGAAAGCTAATGGCATTTGTACGCCATTAGCTTTATGTTTGACTAAGATGGAACGCTGCTGACCAGTCGCATATTACAAATATGTCCTACGGTTACATAACTCGCGTTATCAAGAGGTGAACCAGAAGGATCTCCTACACCTAGATCTAAATCTCCTGTGTTTGGAATATCGATACTCCAATAACCATATTCGAAATCAGCTTCCCAAGTATTTCTATAACCACGGCTAAAATTAGTGAACGGTGGTAGTGAAACTGAACTAGAACATGTACCTAAATCAATAACTTGTGATCCTTCGCCATTTTCATCAGTTATGATGTTAGAAATCTGAAAACCACTGCTTTTTAATAGATAAAGTTGAGCTAATGCACCTTCAACTGGATGGTTAGTTGAATCAGATAGCGAGATCTCCCAAGTTACCTTTTTGTATGCTTGTGTCGTCGCATAAGGGATGCCAAAGTCATTAAATGAAGAATAAGGTATTCTATTTACATTGCTTTCGCCTGTAACATCATACTGTCTTCTAAAGACAACTTTACTACCAATAATCAACTTATAATTATTGGCAGGGTTAACTTGAGCGTTCAAATTTGGTCTTATACGAACGTTGATAACTTGGTTTGGTTGTAGGTTAGATAGCGTAATATCGCTATTAGCTGCCAATGGTACCCACCCTGAATTGAATAGCTCTATGATCCATTCATCTAAATTATTATCTTCCAGTTTAATTATGACATCTTGGCCACGAACTGCGGTAAATTGGAAATAGTCAACGTCGTTGCTCGCATCCATGTTACCAGTAATGTGATGTTGTTTATCAGATAAAATAGTCGAAGCAGCAACGGTATCGTTAAACTCATATTCATCTAATTGGGTCGCAACACTAGCACCAAAGCTAACGCTAGCGTTACTGGCTTCAACTGCAGTCATAAACCAATAGTAATGGCCAGGCTCAGTTAGAGTTTTAACTACTTCGTCAGTATTGCCTGAATTATTGGAGCTTCCCATCAGTGTTAGTGAGTCATCAGGGTTATGTCTGATAATGCTCAAATCAATGTTGGTTCCAGCTGCTTGATCAACGAGTAATGCTGTTGTTTTACTTGTTTCAGTAATTTCAAAGTGATAGCAGGGATTTGTTCCTTGTTCTATACCCGTTAACGTATACAACGCATTGGTAGAAAGTGTTGGGCAAACAGGAGTTATTGCATTGGCATTGTCTGCCGTAACTTCTAATTTTGCCGGATTTGGCTTTTTAATACTGTTTTGTGAAATTAATGCTGGTAGATGTTTGGTAAACAGTTGTACCTCTCCGCCGTTATTAAAGTCATCAGTTAAGTTGTTTGCAAGTGTATTAGTTGAAACTAATGCCGATGCTGCAACTAACGCTGTATAAAAAGATAAGTTAAACTTTTTAATTTCCATATCTCGTCCTATTGTTATTTTAAATCCACATTTGGGTGGTTGGAAAGTAGCGCTAAATAAATAGAGGTTCAACTCTTTAGTACTCTAATTTTAGATTAAATTGTTTAAACTTTGATCTCGAATAAATAATCTATTTCTCTTTTTGTTGGATGGGGAGTAATTTTTTCTTAAATGCATACAGCGCGATGGAAACAAGATTTTGTACGGTAGATGCATTAGAGCATAAGGTGGAAAATCGTTAAAATTCGTTAGTTCGTTTAAGTGTTTATGTTACAACGTCAATTGATGAGCGTAGAAATACTACTTTTCTGAACCGTACATGATAACTACAAGCTATAGGATTTGATATGAAAGCGGTATTTCTGAGCTTTTTATTTCTTTTTTCTTTATTTTCTTTTGCTGAGGCTAGTGCAGAGCCCTCAGCTAATGCAGAGCCTTCAACCACATCAGAGTCTAAATCTAAAACAGTGACCGAACTTTCTAATCAAGTTGCACAAAAGCCAACTTTTGAACTTTCAAAAGAGATGCAACAAGTATTAGAGCAGCAGGCACTCGAGCAGAAAGAAAACAGAGAAGTAAGCGATGGTTTAACAACTTCGCAGCGATTTGTTAAGTACTTAAAGTCAGGTTTTTTACATATAATTCCGATGGGAATTGACCATATTCTATTTGTACTGGGATTATTTTTAGCAACTTTACAAATGTCTAAGCTATTTTGGCAAGTTACCGCTTTTACTATTGCGCATAGTATTACTTTAGCTTTAGCAGCAACTGGCGTGATCACACTGAGTGGGAGCATAGTTGAACCGCTGATTGCATTATCAATTATCTATGTTGCTTATGAAAATGTAAGGAAAACTGAAGTAGATAATTCTCGTATTGTGCTTATCTTCGTATTTGGTTTGTTACACGGTTTAGGTTTTGCTTCAGTACTACAAGAGTTTGGGTTACCAACTCAATCATTTGTTGCTTCTCTTTTTGCTTTTAACATAGGTGTCGAGGTAGGGCAGCTCACTGTAATTGCTGCTGCGTTTGCTATGGTGTTTTGGTGGCGTAATAAGCCTAGCTATCGAGCATTTGTGCAAATACCAGGTTCGGTTTTTATCGGCATGATAGGTTTGTATTGGACGATCGAAAGAGTGATCGGGTAGCGATCTTTTTGGATCAAAGATCCTTACGAAATATTAGCTAAGTTATTAAATTTATTGTTGATTTTTTAAACATTTGACTTTAGTCTAAGTTTAGTCGGAATAAAGTAGTTTCCACTAATAAAATACAACAAAGGAAATCCACCTATGTATTCTTCGCAAAAGGGTATTGGTTTAGGTCCAGTGTGCTTACTAGTATTAGTGTTAGCTGTGATCACTTTGCTGACTAACCTCTAATGAATTTTATTACTGCTTGTATTTAAGCAAGCAGTATTTTAATTTCTAATTCTTATCTTAATCCTACACTCTACTTTGTTATCAAAATGACAGCGCATATTAAAACTAAAATAGAAGACTCTACACTGGTAGTAACCATTGACCGTCCTGAAGCTAAAAATGCTTTGTCTCTTGCTATGTATAGAGAATTAACAGCTGCGCTGATTGAATTAGATGCAAATCCATCTTTAACTAATTGTATTCTCTACGGTTCTGAGCAATGTTTTACTGCTGGTAATGATTTGAAAGATTTTCTTTCTGGTGGAAAGTTGAACCGTCAACATCCTACTGTAGAACTTTTGTACCAACTAGCAACAACTGAAAAGCCAATTATTGCCGCAGTTGCTGGACCTGCTATTGGGATAGGAACAACTTTATTACTACATTGTGACCTTGTTGTAGCAGCTGAAAACAGTATTTTTCAACTTCCATTTGCTAGATTGGGCTTATGTCCGGAAGGTGCGAGTAGTTTACTCTTACCTAATTTAATTGGTCAGCAAAAAGCGTTTGAGTTGTTGGTTTTAGGTGAAAGGTTTGATGGCAAAGAAGCTAAAGCTATGGGAATGGTTAATAAGCTGGTGGAGCAGGGGAGTACACTTTCAATAGCTCGAGAATACGCAGATAAACTGGCTAAGTTACCACAACAAGCAGTCGTGAGTTCAAAGGCGCTAATTCGTGCGGATGAAGAAAAAGTAAAAGCCCGTTTAGCAATAGAGCTAACGCAATTTCAAACTTTAATGGATAGTGAAGAAGCGCAACAAATCATTAACCAGTTTTTTCAAAAATAGTAGCTAAATTTTACCGCTACATAGCTAATTTTTTACGATAGAGATTAAGTAAATATTGGTTAGGTTGTTTCACGCCTGCACCCGTTTTTGTAAGAGGAGTAAGAGCTAATTGCCCCTTTATTTCTCCTGCCATAACTGCGCTTTTTCCAGCGAGCAAACTTTCAACTGCAAAACCGCCTAATTTAGTTGCTAATGTTCTATCTTGACATGATGCAATGCCACCCCTTTGAATATGACCTAAAATAGAGGCTCGGGTTTCAATGCCTATTTGTTCCGTTAGCATTTGAGCTAACGACTCGCTACCTTCTTCGTAGGTGTTTTCAGCAATAACAATAATGTAGCTAGAGTTACCGTATACGGCTAAATGATTATTAATATGTGTTGCTATGTTTTGAATGATTGATTGAGGTTCTATATTCATTTCTGGGCAGATAATGTGTTCAGCTTCCGCAGCTACTCCGACCTCTAGCGCTAGGTGACCACTGTGTCTACCCATCACTTCAACAATGAAAATGCGCTCAAAAGCATCTGCTGTATCGCGTATTTTATCAATGGCATCCAAAGCTGTATCCGCTGCAGTAAAGAATCCAATAGTGTAGTCGCTGCCGTCAATATCATTATCTATAGTTCCAGGTACTCCAATGATCGGCATTTCGGTTGCTTTGCTTAATTCAGCTGCTCCCCTAAAACTGCCATCACCTCCTATTACAATGAGTCCGTCTAAATTTAGCAGTTTCATATTATCTACCGCGACTTGTCTCATATCAGGCTGTAGCATTCTTTCACAACGTGCACTCTTTAATATTGTGCCTCCAAGCTGTGAAATATGTTTCACGTTATGGTTGTTTAACTTTATGTGGTTATTGTCGATGAGCCCGTTATAGCCACGTTCAAATCCAATACAATTTATATTGTGGTACTCGGCGGTAGTAACTATCGCATGTATTGCTGCATTCATCCCAGGAGCATCGCCTCCCGAGGTAAGCAAGCCTATATTGTTAACGTTAGCTTGAGTCATCTGCTGTCCTATAACGACGGTTAGATTGAGCTATCTATCTTTATACATTTTAGTATTCAAAAGATAAATGGTTCCTACTATGGAACTATTATGAACAGAATGAGTCATTTTGATGTATTGATCTAGAATAATTTACTGCTGAATACAAAGGAATTACAGTGACCGGATTTAAAAAGATAATAACTTTATTAGTATTGGTTTTGACTATTTCTGCCTGCACAGTTAGAACGGCATATAATTACATAGACTGGTATTTAGCATGGCAAATTGATGACTATGTTGAATTAAATGATGAGCAAGAAGAGCAATTTGAACAAGCCATTGACGAGTTTATCGTATGGCATCGCTCTCAAGAATTACCTAAGTATAAGCAGATGCTAACTGAGTTACAGCTAGCTATTGAACAGCAAGACAAAGCAAAACTAGAAAGTGTATTTAATTATTCTAGGACGCTGTGGTTCGATTCAGCAAAACAAGCAGCTCCAAGTATTATTTTGTTACTAGATAAACTTTCTTTGGAACAACGCCAAGAGCTTGTTAATAATATTAGTACCAAGCAACAAGAAGACCATGATAAATGGCGAGAACGTGCTAAAACAACTTCAAAAACTGAAAGAGAAGAGGAAGAGGTTGAGGAGTTAACAGATACGCTTGGCGAATTGACTCAACAGCAGCAACAAGAGTTTTTGATTACTTTATCTTCGCTTGTTAGTACGACTGAAATGCGGATAAAGTCGAGGGAGCTTTGGTTACAAAAGTTTTCCACTGCATTGACTTCGCAAACAACCATTGACCAACTAACTTTGTATGAATTATTCACTGATATTTCGAGCTATCGTTCTGCTGAACATATCTCAATCAGTCGGGCTAACCAACAGAAGTATATGGCATTTTTATCAAGTCAATTACCCAGTTTGACAGTCCAGCAACAACAACATGTGATAGAAAGCATAAGAGATTATATAGAAGACTTAGAATACTTAATTCAACAAAATAGTTAACGATATTAAGCGATGTTGTTTTGTTTCAACTTTAACGATGACGCTAGAGCTATTTAACGAGCTTGAAAGTGAACGAAATCGGTACTTTAAGTAACAATAAGCTCTAATCTAAGTTTAATCACATCTTCCGTCGTTGGAAATTTGTTCAATCAGGCCACAGATAGTGAATTGTCTAGTAATAACGCTTTAACTTTGTTCTCGTTCGGGTTAAGTTAGCGCGTTATTACATGTAATTTATATCTAGTATTTGTTTATCGCGTTAAATTTAGAGATTTAAACGATAAACCACTGATAGTGTTTAAAGGTCTATTTTGAACAAACAAGATTTTTATCAAGAGATAAATAGCCAAATTGCGGCGTTATGCTCTGGTGAACCAAATTTAATCGCAAACTTGTCTAATATAAGTGCCGTTTTATTTGAAAGATTAGAAGACACCAACTGGGCTGGCTTCTATTTAATGGCAGATAATATTCAAGGCTCAGAAAAAGAATTAGTCTTAGGCCCATTCCAAGGTAAAGCTGCCTGTGTACGTATTCCTGTAGGTCGAGGTGTCTGTGGTACAGCGGTAGCAGAAAGAAAATCACAGTTGGTGGAAGATGTGCATGCATTTTCTGGCCATATTGCTTGTGATGCAGCGAGTAACTCTGAAGTTGTTATTCCTATTATTGTTGATGAACAAGTAGTGGCAGTTTTGGATATCGATAGTCCTAAATTAGCTCGTTTTGACCAAGAAGACCTTGAAGGCTTAACTGTGTTAGGTCGTTTTGTTGAGTCAATCTGGAACTAATCCCTGTGAGGGTGTTGTAGGATGAAGGATTTTATTGATGTAAGGGATTATTTAATTGGTGAAGAGCTTGTTGGTGATTGGGACGGTCAGGAAGAAGAAGTAACAGATCGTATCAATAATATGATCCATCATGCTTTTCAGTTGTTACCGGATGACGTAACAAGCTATGTAGCTGAACAGATTTTTGACGAGTTATGGGCTGCTGTTGCAGGTCAAGACTTTGTTATTGAAGCAGAATTAGATGAATTAGAAAGCTGGCTAGACACATTTGTCCGCCAGAAGTTAGACGAAATAGAGTACGATTGATGCAAACTCAAGAAAAAACCGATTTAAACAAAGTGATTGAATTTTTAGCTGAAAAGTTTCCAGCAAGTTTTTCAGTAAAGGGAGAAGCCAAAGCGCTTAAGATAGGTATCTTTAATGATATTGCGCAGCAGATCACAGAAGAAGATCCTGTATCTAAAACTCAAGTTCGTCATGCATTAAGACGATACACTAACAGCTGGCGTTATTTGGAAGCCGTTGTTAAAGGTGGTCAACGCGTTGATTTAGAAGGTAATGATGTTGAAGAGCTAACTTCTGAACACGTTCAACACGCAGAGCAACAATTAGCTGAGAGCAAAGCCAAATTCCAAGAAAAGAAGAAAGCGGCGAAAGCGAAAGATAAAAAATCTTACAAAAAACCAGCAAAACAACTTGGCAATCCGCCAAAAAGAAAACCAAAATCAGAGAGTAAAGGAACTAATCCTAAACCTAAGGTTCAAAAAGAATTAGTTGCTAATGAAGATTTTAGTGAAGGTACTAAGGTGCTAGTGAAATTTGGTTCAGCACCAGTGTCAGCAACAATTCTAGAAACCAGTAAAGATGAAGTATCTGTGCAACTGGATTCTGGAATGACTATTAAAGTAAGCAAGGGCAGTATCTTCCAAGCATAGGAGTCGATATGCAGTTAGTTAAGCAAGTATTTAAGGTGTCTTTAGCGGCATCTATGGTTATTTCGGCGTGTGCGTATGCCACCACTCAGACTGAAAAATTCGTAGTGCCTGAATTAAATCAAGAAGCTCAACATGAAACCGCATCTAAGCGGGTTGCAGCTTGGTTTTCTCGTTCACACTATAAAAAAATACGGCTTGACGACGAGCTATCGAACAAGATTTTTAATCGTTTTATTGATAACTTGGATTACAACAAAAGCATCTTCTTGCAGAAAGATATTGATGCTTTTGCCAAGTACAAGAATAAGTTTGATGAAGGTATTCAACTAGGCGAGTTAGAGTTTGCGTTTGATATTTATCAAGAATCGTTAAAACGTCGTATCAAGCGTTATGAATATGCAATAGCTTTGCTTGATAAAGAAATGGACTTTAATAAAGCCGATTCGTTTTATTATGACCGTGAAGATGTTGATTGGGCAAAAACAGAAGCTGAATTAGATGAATACTGGCGTCAAAAGACTAAATATGACGCATTAAACTTAAAGTTAGCGGGTAAAGAACCTAGCAAAATCAAAGAAACACTAACCAAGCGTTATATCAATGCTATGAGACGTTTGTCTCAATCACAAAATGAAGATGCGTTCCAATTAGTAATGAACTCATTTGCTCGAAGCATTGAAGCCCATACTTCTTACTTATCACCTCGCCGTGCTGAACGTTTCAACATGGAAATGAACTTAGAGTTGGAAGGTATAGGCGCTGTATTGCAACCTGTTGATGAGTTTACCGTGATCAGAAGTTTAGTTCCTGGCGGCCCAGCCGACTCTACTGAACAGCTCAAACCAGAAGACAAAATCATTGCTGTAGCCCAAGGCGAAGAAGACTATGTCGACATTATTGGTTGGCGCTTGGATGATGTGGTTGAGCTTATTAAAGGTAAAAAAGGCACAGAAGTACGACTGCAAGTTGTTCGTGGTGACAATGCTGCGGGTAATTCAAAAGAAGTTTCTATTATTCGCGATAAGGTTAAGCTTGAAGATAGAGCTGCTGATTCGCAAGTATTCGAGTCTCAAACAGGTGAGCTAAGCGCTAAGATAGGCGTTATCACTATCCCTAGCTTCTACAATCATTTGTCAGCAGATGTTGCAGCAGAGGTTGCTAAGCTTAAAGACCAAAGTGTTGATGGCATTATCGTTGATTTGCGAGGCAATGGTGGAGGCTCATTAAATGAAGCAAGTCGTTTGACTGGTTTATTTATTGACAGAGGCCCTGTAGTTCAAATTCGTAGTGGTGCAGGTAATATCAATGTACTTGGTGACTATGATGGTGTTGTTCACTACGATGGACCATTAACCGTGTTAGTAGACCGCTATAGTGCTTCAGCTTCTGAGATATTTTCTGCAGCACTGCAAGATTATGGTCGTGCACTGATTGTTGGTGAACAGACTTTCGGTAAGGGCACAGTTCAAGAACATAGACCACTTAAAAGGGCATTTGACCGTTTTGATAATAAGTTAGGTTCGGTGCAATATACCACTTCGAAGTTTTATCGAATTAACGGTGGAAGTACGCAAAATAAAGGCGTTATTCCAGACATTTTACTACCTTCAGCAGTGGAACCTGAAGAGTGGGGTGAAAGCCAAGAAGATAATGCGTTACCTTGGGATAATATCCAGCCAGCAAGATATCAGCCTTCAGCTGAAATGAGAGCAAAAGTGAAGCTGTTAACTGAGCGTCACCATGAGCGTATCGCAACAGAGCCAGAGTTTGCATTCTTAGCGACTGATATAAAAGAGTACAAAGAAAACAAAGATAAGAAGTTTGTTTCGCTTAATGAGAAAGAAAGATTAGCAGAAAAAGACGAAGGTAATGCGAAGAAATTGGCAAGAAGAAATCTGCGTCTTGAACGCTTAGGTTTCGAAAAAGTAAAAGATTTAGAACAAGATACTCCAGAAGAATTAGAACAGTTAGATCCTTTCTTAGAAGAGACGGCAAGGATCACAGCTGACCTGATTTCTACTAGTCAGTACGTAAAAAATATTAAATAAGCAGCAGCGAGTTTAACTCGCATCGCTTAGAGTTAGGTAAATTAAGGAGTTGTAACAAACTCCTTAATTTTATCCTGTCAAAACTCAAATAATAATAAGTAAAACAAAAACAACAACAAAAACTACAAGAGGGGAACTCATGTCAACAACGCATGTTGATCATGGTCAGTGGTCGAGCCGATTGGCTTTCATTCTTGCGGCAACGGGTGCAGCAGTAGGACTAGGGAATATTTGGAAGTTTCCATACATTATGGGTGAAAATGGCGGCGGCGCCTTCGTTCTAGTTTACCTATTATGTATTTTAGGCATAGGTATTCCTGTCATGATGGCAGAAGTATTGATAGGTCGTCGAGGTCGTCAAAGTCCAGGTAACTCAGTAAAAGCTTTAGCAATAGAAGCAGGTGCTTCAACCAAATGGAGTTTTGTTGGTTGGATGGGGCTAATTGCAGGCTTCCTAATTTTGTCTTTCTATTCCGTTATTGCAGGCTGGGCAATCTCTTATATTTTTCAAGCTGGAGCTGGTAACTTTGAAGGTGCAACGCCTGAGCAAGTTGGTACCGTGTTTAACAACCTCCTAGCAGATCCTATTCAACTAATTTTTTGGACAACCGCTGTATTAGTGTGTACAGGTATCATAGTAGGTAAAGGTCTGAAAAATGGTTTAGAAAAGGCGGTAAGTTACGCTATGCCAGCAATGTTAGTTCTATTGTTGATCATTGCAGGTTACGCCGCGATTAATGGTGATTTTGCTCAGGCTGTAAACTTTATGTTTTATCCTGACTTTTCTAAGTTAACTTATTCAGGCGTATTAATCGCATTAGGCCATGCATTTTTTACTTTGAGTCTAGCATCAGGCGCTATGATGATTTATGGCGCGTACCTACCACAAGATACATCAATTTCGAAATCGGTATTGGCGATAGCTTTCGCTGATACTGCTATTGCACTAATAGCTGGTTTAGCTATTTATCCTATTGTGTTTGGCAATGGACTAGAAGTCGCGCAAGGCCCTGGCTTGGTATTTGTTAGTTTACCTATTGCTTTCGGTCAAATGTGGGGCGGCACCTTCTTCGGTACTTTATTCTTCGTTATGTTAGGTTTTGCAGCCTTTACTTCTGCTATTTCTATGGTTGAGTCCTCTATTGCTTGGTTAGTTGAGCATTTGGGATTAACGCGAATTAAAGCAGCGGTGATTTCAGTTATTATTTTATGGTTAATGAGTATGCTAACTGTGTTCTCATTTACTGGCGCGAGTTGGGCTGCATTAGACTTTAACTTCGTTGGTAAGCATGTAAATAACTATTTTGAACTTATTGATCACTTAACATCAGACGTATTGTTACCACTTGGTGGCATGGCTACGGCGATTTTTGTGGCTTGGGTAATGAAGAAAGAAGCAGTAAAAGAAGAAATTCAAATGGCAGAGTCAAGTTTCAACTTTTGGTACTTTACTTTGCGCTGGGTTGCGCCTTTAGCTGTGTTATTCGTATTTTTAAATTTAATTGGTGTAGTAAGCCTGTAACGGCTTACTGAATTTTTGAGGTAGAAGTTTTGGATACAGTAAAAAAGCCTAGTTTTTTAGATGCTTTATTACCAATTGTTATCTTAGTGGCATTGTTAGCAATGTCAGTTGCGTGGTTTGGTTCAGATAGTTCTTATGGACCGAATCAGATTGTTTTATTGGTTGTTGCAGGTATTGCTTGTTTAATTGGTCTGAAAAATGGCATGAAATGGCAACAACTAGAAGAAGCTATGATCCATGGTATTTCCGTATCTATGGGAGCTATCTTTATTTTATTAGCGGTTGGTTCTTTAATTGGTACTTGGTTAATGTCAGGTACAGTTCCGACTTTGATTTATTTTGGGTTGCAAATTTTAAGCCCTGATTGGTTCTATGCTGCAGCTTGTTTACTAAGTGCAATTGTTGCAATGAGCATCGGTAGCTCTTGGACTACAGCAGCAACAGTTGGTGTTGCTTTGATGGGTATTGCTTCTGGCATTGGTGCATCTCCTGCTATTGCAGCTGGCGCGGTAATTTCAGGTGCTTACTTTGGTGACAAAATAAGTCCATTGTCAGAAACGACAAACTTAGCTCCTGCTGTAGCTGGTAGTAATCTGTTTGAACATATCCGTCATATGCTTTGGACGACCGTTCCTTCTTTCGTTATAGCTATGATTTTATTTACTTTCTTAGGTTTTACAGAGGAAAGAACTGGCGGCGAAGTTTCGGTAGGTGGCGTGCAAGATATTATTCTATCGACTTATGACATTTCTCTTATTCATTTAATTCCTCTAGTTGCATTGATTACTATGGCAGTTAGAAAAGTACCAGCGTTTCCTGCTATTTTCATAGGCGCATTAATTGGTGCTGCATGGGCTGCAATGTTCCAACAAGACTTATTAGCTAGTGTTGCTGGTAGCAATGAAGGCATTGCTAAGTTTAAAGTGATTTGGACTGCTATGTTTGATGGTTTTGCTGTAACTACTGGTGATGAAAATATGGATTCACTGCTAAGTGGTGGCGGTATGTCAGGCATGTTGAATACAACTTGGTTGATAATGACAGCATTAATGTTTGGTGCTGTGATGGAAAAAGTTGGATTGTTAGCTGTATTTGTTCAAGGCATTTTAAAAGCGGCGAAATCAACAGGCTCGTTAATCACCTCAACAATTGCTACTGCATTTGGTACAAACCTTATTACCGCTGACCAATATATGTCGATTGTAATGCCTGGCCGTATGTATAAAGAAGAGTATGAGAGAAGAGGGTTACATAATGTTAACTTATCTAGAGCTCTAGAAGACGGTGGTACTATTACTAGTGCATTGATTCCATGGAACACTTGTGGTGCTTACATGGCAGGTGTTTTATTAGTGAGTCCATTTGAATATTGGCAATTTGCCTTCTTTAATTTAATTAATCCTATATTGGCTATTATATTTGCTTATCTGGGAATTAAAGTTCTTAAAAAATAAAAACAAAAAAGCCTGGGTTATCCCGGGCTTTCTCTTTAGGTAAAGAAAAAATGACTACGAACCCTCAAGCTAAGTATTTAAAAGATTATCAAGCTCCTGAATTTTTAATCCCTACTACTCATTTGACGTTTTATCTGGATGACACTGCGACCAAAGTTGTTTCAAAATTACAAGTAGTTAGAAATAAGCAAGAAAGTAAAGTTTTGGAACTTAACTCTGATGTCAAAGAAGTAAGTTCAGTATGTGTTAACGGTGAAAAAGTTACTGCTTGGCGACAAGTTGACGAAATATTAGCAATTGATGTTGACCTTGATGAGTTTGAATTAAGCGTAGAATCTATTGTAGATCCTATTAACAATGAAGCATTAGAAGGCCTATATAAGTCAGCTGGTGTTTTTTGTACACAATGTGAAGCCGAAGGTTTTCGCAAGATAACGCCGTTTTTGGATAGACCAGATGTTTTATCTAAGTACACGGTAACGATTTATGCGGATAAACAAGATTTTCCACACGTACTTGCCAACGGTAATTTAATTGAATCTGCAGACGAAGAAGTTGAAGGCAAATTATTAACTAGAAAGACTTGGCAAGACCCTCATCCAAAGCCTAGCTATTTGTTTGCTCTTGTCGCAGGTAACTTCGACTTACTCGAAGATTCCTTTGTTACTCGCTCGGGACGAAAAGTTGCTTTAGAACTGTTTGTTGACAAAGGTAATCTGCATTTAGCTGATCACGCTATGGTGTCATTGAAAAAGTCGATGGCGTGGGATGAAGAAGTTTATGGCTTAGAGTATGACTTAGACACTTATATGATAGTTGCTGTGGACTTCTTCAATATGGGAGCAATGGAGAATAAAGGCTTAAACGTATTTAATAGTAAATATGTTTTAGCGGACGAAAACACTGCAACAGACGCAGATTATCATGGCGTTGAAGCTGTTATTGCCCATGAGTACTTCCACAATTGGACTGGAAATCGAGTAACTTGTCGAGATTGGTTCCAACTTAGTTTAAAAGAAGGCCTTACTGTATTCAGAGATCAACAGTTTAGTGCTGATATGGGAACGGAAGTCATTGAACGTATCAAACATGCTAGTGTGATGAGAACACACCAGTTTGAAGAAGATGCCGGACCTATGGCTCACCCAATCAGGCCTGAAAAAGTTATTGAGATGAATAACTTCTACACTGTAACTGTATATGACAAAGGTGCTGAAGTTATTAGAATGATGCAAAGTTTATTAACTCAAGCAGGCTTCCGTAAAGGCATGGATTTGTACTTCGAGCGTCATGATGGTCAAGCAGTAACTTGCGATGATTTTGTTAATGCTATGGCGGATGCAAATAACAAAAACTTAGACCAATTTAAAAATTGGTATAGCCAAGCGGGGACGCCGGTCGTTCGAGTTGATGAAAAGCTGCAAAACGGCAAGCTTGAGTTTACGTTAAAACAATCAATACCTACTCGACCTGAAAATGAAGAGGTTAAAACTCTGGTTATTCCAGTTGCTTATGAGTTGATAGCAAAAGAGTCTGGCCAGTCCTTAGACAGAGGCACACTTATCTTTGATCAAGCCGAGCAGAAGTTTGAACTTACAGCTGCGCAAGATGCAGTACTTGTTCTATTTGAAAATTTCTCAGCTCCAGTCAAAGTAGAGAGGGAAGTAAGTGTAGAAGATACTTTGACTATTATTAAACATGCATCAGATCCATTCAGTCGATGGGATGCAATGCAAAGTTTATGGCAACAACAACTGCAATCTAAAGAGTTAGAAATCGATTTTTCTGGTTTATTTGCCGATATCATTAACGACTCATCGATTAGTAATGACATTAAAGCGGAGTTGCTTGCAATACCTGGTTTTAGTCAAATCGCGGAAGGTTTTGCCGTTGTTGATGTAGAGCAAATTGTATCTGGTACGGAGCAAGTTGTCGCAAAAATAGCTCAACAAAATAAGGAGCTTATTCAAGCTCAGTTAGATGAATTACAAAATATAGATAATGGTTATGAAATTGGTTTAGTTGCAAACAGAAGGTTGAAGCAAGTTCTGTTGCAATACATTGCTAGAACTAAAGAACCACAAGTTATCGATATGTTATCAAAAGTATATTCAGCAGCCGATAATATGACTGAAAAAATGGCGGCGGTTGAAGCGGCTCGAATTGCTGATTCAACACTGCTTGATAACTTGTTGAAGCAAGTGGATTCAGCATATAGCGATAATGTACTGGTACTAGATAAATTACTTTCTCAAGTTGCTAGAGTGTCTGATGAAAGCGTCTATGAATTAATGGAAACATGGGCAAAGCATGAGAACTTTTCAATGAAAAATCCAAATCGCGTTCGTTCTCTGTACGGCGCTTTTGTTTCTGCTAATCCTAAAGTATTCCATGACAAATCAGGTAAGGGTTATGACTTTTTAGCAGACTTGCTATTAAAAATAGATTCTTACAATCCGCAGCTTGCATCGAGAATGGTTGTTCCTTTATTGAGCTTTAACCGCTACGAAGTGCAAAGAAAAGCAAAGATGTTAGAAGCGTTAACTAAAATGAGTGAAGCTAAGCTGTCAAAAGACCTTTATGAGAAAGTGACAGCTGCATTAAATTAATTATGTCCAGAGCGTTTAGATTTAGACTTAATTTAACCTATGAAGAATGTCGTCAGTATTATGAAGGCAGCTATACAGCCATCCAAGTGATGGCTCATACCGGGCAAACCGTGCAGTTTCCTGCGGAACATATACGCCCGTTTGTCACTAGCCAAGGTGTCAGTGGTATTTTTGAAATGGAGGTCGATAACTCAAACAGATTCAAGTCACTGAAAAAATTAACTTAGTTCATTAATCCAGCAAAAAGCAGCGAAAATTAACGGTTCTTGTTCAATAGATCTAACTAATTGAACTTTCGGCTTGCTTGCTTGGATAAATGGTGTAATTATTAACGAGTTTTAGCTCCTCCGATGAGCTAAAAATCCTCATTAAAATAATAAACTTCGAGGACAAGGGGAGAGATTTATGACTAGAGGGGCCAACAAGTCCGCTTTAAAGCCACTAGTTTCTAGTATCGCTACGGCACTAATTGCAATGCAGTCGGTAAGTGCAAACGCAGCAAGTTTTGATATTGGCGACTTTGCTATCACATTCGACTCTACTTTTTCTGCTGGCACAAGCTGGCGTGTAGAAGATAGAGATGTAAACAAATTTATCGGTAAGTCGAACAATCAACAATTTGATTGGACTGGAGCTCGTCCATATGCTTTACCAGCATATGATGTATGGGGCTCCGAGGGTAGTTACTCTACCAATGGCGACTTAGGTAATTTAAATTACGATGCTGGTGAAGAGTTTTCACGAGTACTTAAAGGTTTCCACGAACTAACGATTGACGCCGGTGATTACGGTTTTAGAACGTCTTTTATGTACTATAAAGACTTCGCTGTAGAAGGTGCTGAACATGAAAATAGCATTTCAGGCGAAAAGTTTGATGTATGTCGCGATGACGAAGCTAAAGAATTAGTTTGTGAAGATTTTCGTTTTCTAGATGCATATTTTTATGCTGATTTTGATTTGGCTGATACGCCTGTTTCAATCAAAATTGGTGAGCAAGTTTTATCATGGGGTGAAAGCACTTTAATTCCTCATGGTATCAATATTACACCAGTAGATATTTCTCGCTTGAGAGCTCCTGGTGCAGATTTAAAAGAAGCATTTATTCCAGTTGGAATGGTTTGGGCAAGCATTGGCTTAACTGATAATGTATCGCTTGAAGCTTTTTACCAATATGAATGGCAACAGACGCATTTACCAGTACCTGGGTCATATTTCTCAACGAATGACTTTGCCGGTTCAGGTGGTCACTATAACAATATTCAGCTTGGTTTTGCTGCCAATCCTGACATGGACAGAGATACGTTACTTGCACAGTTAAATGAAGTTGGTGCTTTGGCTGTTTCTGGTACAGTTGATGCTGATACATTAGCTTCAATATATTTATCATATCCAGCAACATATACTGTAAGAGCATCATCGCTAGATGAAGATGCAAGTGACTCAGGTCAGTACGGTTTGAAGTTGGGTTGGTTTGCTGAAGAGCTGAACTATACAGAGTTTGGTTTTTACTTCATGAATTACCATAGCCGTCGTCCGTTAATTTCAGGTGGTATGGCTAACTTTACTTCTGCTGCTATTCAAAGTGATTTAAATTTATTAGCTGGTTCATACGCAGCACAAGGCGGTATTTCTGACGCACAACTTGATGAGTTGCAAGCATTCTCTAAAGGTGTAATTACGTACCCTGAAGACATAAAATTATATGGCTTTAGTTTTAACACTACTGTCGGTACAACAGCAGTATCTGGTGAAATTTCTTACCGCCAAGATGAGCCAATTCAGATCGATGATGTTGAATTGTTACTTGCTGCTATGCCAGAGCAACTTGCAAAAGCTGGTCTTCGCCCAGAGTTAACAGGCGTTTCTCAATTTGGTGATACTGAAATTGATGGTTGTGATGTTCCTTTAGGTGGTTATGGCCCAGGCGAAACTGGTACAGGTTATTGTCTAGTTGATACTGTGCAAGCACAAATGACCTTCATTCAATCTTTCGGTCCAAGTTTAGGTTTAGATAACTTAAATGCGGTTGCTGAAGTGGGTTATATTTCAATCCGCAACATGGCAGATCAGGACGAGTTAAGATTTAACGCTCCAGGTACAGCTAGAAGTGGTGCAACATCTGATGAAATCCCTGGTGGATTAATTGGTAGTATCCAAGATGGTTATGATGATACATCTATGTTCCCTACAGATGATGCTTGGGGTTATAGAATTATCTTAGCTGGTGAATTGAACAGTGTATTTGGTAGTTCATTCAACCTTAAACCACGTATTCAATTCTCACACGATGTTGACGGTATTACGCCAGATCCTCTATTCCTATTCCACGAAGATAAAAAGTCACTAAGTGTTAGTATGGAAATAGACTATCAAAGCTCGCTTTCGTTTGGTCTATCGTACAACGCATTCTATGGTGGTGTAGGTGCAATCAATCAGTTAGAAGACCGCGATTACATGTCTTTTAATGTTAAATATTCACTATAAGGGATAAATATGAAAAAGATCACCTTATTAACTTCAGCATTAACTTTAGCGCTTGCATCTGTAGGCTCTAATGCTGCGGTATCGTCTGCTGAAGCTGCTAAATTAGGCGGTGACTTAACACCTCTAGGCGCTGTTAAAGGTGCTAATGCAGATGGTTCTATTCCTGCTTGGAATGGTGGTATCACTGAAGCTCCAGCTGGATACAAGCCGGGTATGCATCACCCAGATCCGTTTTCTTCGGACAAAGTGTTATACACAATTACAAATGCAAACAAGGATCAATATAGAGAGTTATTGACTCCTGGTTTAATTAAGATGTTTGAAACATATCCTGATACTTACAAGATGGATGTGTACCAGACTCGCCGTACTGCTTCGTATCCACAATACGTTTACGACGCAACTAAGAAAAATGCAACTGATGCTCAGTTAGTGCAAGGTGGTAATGGTATTAAAGGTGCAGCAGTTGGTGTTCCTTTCCCAATGCCAGCAAATGGTTTAGAAGCTATTTGGAACCATATTTTGCGTTATAGAGGCGAAGGAGCAACTCGCTTTGGTGGCCAAGTTGCGCCAACGGCAAGTGGCGACTACTCTTACATTGGTTTTGATGAATCGCTAATGGTTGAATACTCACAAAAGGGTGTTACAGCAGCTGAATTAGAAGAAGGTAATGTTGTTTTCCGCTTTAAGCAAAAAGTAACAGAGCCAGCTCGTTTAGCGGGTACTGCGTTATTAGTTCATGAAACGCTGGATCAGGTTAAACAACCTCGTCAAGCTTGGACTTATAACTCGGGTCAACGTCGTGTTCGTCGTGCTCCAAACATTGCATATGATGCACCTGGTACAGCTTCTGATGGCTTACGTACTACGGATGATTTCGATATGTATAACGGTGCACCAGACCGTTACACTTGGGAATTAAAAGGTAAGCAAGAATTACTAATTCCTTACAACAGCTACAAGTTGCACAGTGACTCATTAACTTATGATGACATTGTTAAACCTGGCCATATCGCTACAGATGTAGTTCGCTGGGAAAAGCATAGAGTTTGGGTTGTTGAGGCGAACTTGAAAGATGGTATTAGCCACGTTTATAAAAAGCGTGTTTTCTACATCGATGAAGATAGCTGGCAAATCCATGTAACGGATATGTACGACAACCGTGATGAGCTATACCGTGTAGGTGTTGCATACGGCATTAACTATTATGAAGTGCCAACACATTGGACTACGCTTGAAGCATTTTACGACTTAAACTCACGTCGTTACCTTGCTATCGGCCTAGATAACCAAGAAAAAATGTATGACTTCTCTGCTAAACAGAAAGAGAAAGCTTACACACCAGCAGCACTTCGACGCGAAGCTCGCTAATAAGACCAAACAAAAACGGTTGGCATTAGTTCAACCGTTTTTGCTTACCTCAATCAATAACGATAAATTATACTTTCTTAGCCATGTATATGGGCGATTTAACTATGCTTAAACACCTGACTTTATGTACCGCATTAGCTCTGGGATCGAGTTTTGCTGTGTCTGCTCAACAGCCCGTAGCGGCAATGCCTTCGGAATTAGCTGAGCAAAATTTACTGACTGATATTGTAAATATTCAAGGAAAGCTCGTAGCCGTTGGTGAAAGAGGACATATTATTTACTCTTTAGATGGTGCAACGTGGCAGCAAGCTAATGTACCAGTGAATGTGCTGTTAACAGCGGTTGATTTTGTCAATGAAGATGTTGGCTTTGCAGTTGGACATGATGCGACTTTATTGAAGTCTACAGACGGTGGGGTTAACTGGCAGATTGTTAATTACCAACCTGAAATAGACAAGCCTCTATTGAATATCAAAGTAATTGGAGAGCAAGTTGTCGCTATTGGTGCGTACGGCTTGTATTGGTCTTCAGTTGATGCAGGAAAAACTTGGAAGAGTGATTTCCATGACGAGCTATTGATAGAGGACGACCGTCTTTATCTTGAAGATTTAAAGCAGTTCGAGCCTGAAGTTTATGAAGAAGAAAAGCAATTTATGTTGCCACACTTCAACGATATCGCACTTGCTGATGGACAGTTATTAATGGCTGGCGAAGCTGGATTTTTAGCATCTAGTAATGACCAAGGGGAAAATTGGCAAGTTATTGAAGCTGATTATTTCGGTTCTTATTTCTCAATTGCAGATAGCCAAAACGGAGTCCAAGTTGCAGGCTTAAGAGGCAACTTATTTGAGAGTGATGACAATGCTATTAGTTGGGGAAAACTAAAAACTCCAGTAGCTGCAACAGTTAATGATTCATTTGTTGCTGATAACAATGTGTATCACTTCGCTAATTCAGGAAATGTGTTTTATTCACGTAATGGTGAAGAATTTAAGGTGTATACATTTGACGATGGCAAAGCAGTCATGTCAGGTGTCGTAAAAGATAAAACTATGTACTTGGCAACTGAAGCGGGCATTAAGTCACTGCCAGTCAATAAATTGATAGCTGACTAGTAGTAGGAGTATTTGCCATGTTAGTAACAAAGTTAGAAACTTTTTTATTTAGGCAACGAACAGTTGTCATTATGCTATTTGCGCTGCTTACGGTAGTGCTAGGTTATCAAGCGTCTAAAATTCAATTAGATGCTTCTTTTAACAAAAATATCCCACTGAACCATGAGTACATGAAGACTTATGTGAAACACAGTAAAGATTTCGGTGGTGCTAATTCTATTTATATCTCTGTATGTGACACTCAAGGCGACATTTTTAACCCTGAGTTCTTTACTAGCTTAAAGAGCGTGCATGACCAATTATTTTTTATTCCTGGTGTAAACCGAACTTTAGTATCTTCCCTATATTCTCCGTCTACTCGTTTTACTGAAGTAGTAGAAGATGGTTTTGCCGGTGGCCCAGTTATTCCAGCTGACTTTAAAGCCGATGAAAGAGGTTTGGCTCAAGTAAAAGGAAACATTGAAAAAGCAGGGATCGTTGGCCGTATGGTTGCGGATGATTACTCTTGCGCAATGGTTTCGAGCCAGCTGTTAGATACCAATCCTGAGACTGGTGAAAAGTTAGATAGTATTGCCTTAGCTGAACAACTAGAACAAGAGCTTAGAGGGCAATTCGAAAACGATAAAATCAGCATTCACATTATTGGCTTCGCTAAAATGATTGGCGATGTTGCTAATGGCGCTAAAGATGTAGTTGTGTTCTTTGCTGTGGCTATAGCGATTACTGCCATTATGGTATGGCTGTTTATCCGCTCTACAGTATTAACTGTATTACCAATTGCTTGTTCTTTTATTGCAGTAATTTGGCAGCTAGGTATGTTGCACAGCATAGGATTTGGCTTAGACCCTATGTCAATTTTGGTTCCATTCCTAGTATTCGCGATTGGTGTTAGCCATGGCGTTCAAATGATCAACTCAATAGGTAAGCGTGTTCATGAAGGGTTAGATGCTAAACAAGCTAGTGCAGCTAGTTTTGTTAAACTTTTAATTCCTGGTGGTGTGGCTTTAATGTCAGATACGGTTGGTTTCTTAACCTTGTTGACTATTGATATTGGCATTATCAGAGAATTAGCTATTACAGCGAGTTTAGGTGTTGCTGTGATTATCTTCACAAACCTATTTTTGATGCCAGTTCTTGCCTCTTATATTGACTTTGACAAGAGATTTAAGTCAAAGCCAGAAGGCTCGCATGATCATATCTGGCACAATATGGCAGTGTTCACGAAACCAAAAGTTGCAGGTGTTATTCTAGCGTTAACTGCATTGCTATTCAGTTATGGTCATATTAAGAGTAAGGACATGAAGATAGGTGATATGCAAGCTGGTACGCCGTCACTTCATGAAGATAGTCGTTATAACCAAGACACTTTCCTAATTACTGAAAGATATGCCATTTCAATGGATATGATTAAGGTTATTGTTGAAACGGGAGAGTCAGGTTGTACTTATCACGAAACAATGGACACGATAGATCAATTCCAATGGCGTATGTCTAATGTCGAAGGAGTGCAGTCAGCGATTAGTTTATCGAGTATAGCTAAGGTAATTAATACTGGTTATAACGAGGGCAACCTTAAATGGCGCTCGTTACCGAGAAATACTCAGACATTAGTTCAATCAACTGCCCGTGTTGAAACAAGTTCAGGTTTGTTAAATCGTAACTGTTCGGTTATGCCAATCATTCTATTCTTAGAAGATCATAAAGCAGAAACTATTGAGCGTGTTATTAATGCAGTTAAAGCAGCTAAACAAGACTTAGACACTGATACGGTTAAATTCATGTTAGCGTCAGGTTCTGCTGGGGTTATGGCGGCGACGAATGAAGCTGTTAAAGAGGCTCAAACACCTATGCTTTGGTACGTGTATGGTGCTGTTATTGCGCTGTGTTTAATTAGCTTTAAGTCAGTGAAGGCGACTATAGCTGTTGTTGTTCCACTGTACGTTGTTTCTACACTTGCTCAAGCATTGATGACGCACTTAGAAATTGGTCTAACTGTTTCGACTTTGCCTGTGATTGCGTTGGGTGTAGGTATAGGCGTTGATTACGGTATTTATATTTTATCGAACATGGTTGAAGGTTTAAGAAACGGCACTAGCTTAAATAGAGCTTATTTCTTGGCTCTAAAAGAGCGAGGAAGTGCAGTGTTGTTTACTGGCCTAACATTAGCGATTGGTGTAAGTACATGGGTATTCTCAGCACTTAAGTTCCAAGCTGATATGGGTATCCTATTAACCTTTATGTTCCTAGTGAATATGCTAGGCGCAATCATAGTTCTACCTGCGCTTGCTTCTTTGTTATGGCGAGAGCAAACCAAGGACTAAGAGTTAATGAGCCTCTGCCTTAGAGGCTCACAATTGATTATTAGTAATTGGTGTAGACACCTGTTGTACTTTTTATGATGGGTGTCTTAATTATTGTTGATAAGGTTAAGGCTGAAAGTAACAAAAAAGTTAAAAAAAAATCGCTCTAAATTCCTGCATAATTATATAAAAAAGCAGCGTTCAGATGCTTTTTTATCTAAAGCCTCTGCATATATTTATATATCCCGCTTAACGTCTTGATCCTACACGGGTTCTACCAGTAAAAATAAACTTCATTTAATGCACAAATAGGTCTAAACTGTGCGAGTAATATCAACAAAATATAAAAGCCCTACAAAAAGGAACCTGTAATGACACTGTTACGTAATTCCTCATCCGTGATCCTAAAAAATGTCGCTAAGCTTATTCAAGAAAAGTTACCAAAAGAGCGTCAAGATTTAGTAGAAGCGTTTTCATCCAGACTTTTTGAAAATATGGCCAAAGATGATTTGGACAAACGCATTGATGTTGACTTATATGGCGCGGCATTGAGCCTATTCAATGTATTTAATGAAACGTCGCAAAATGACCCATTCATCAAAGTATTTAACCCAGAGAGAGGGGTTGATGGCTGGCAGTCAGAAAATACTATTGTACAGATAGTAGTTCGTGACTTACCTTTCTTAGTTGATTCAGTTCGTATGGCATTGAATCGCCACTCTGTAACTTCTCATTTATTACTGCACACTCCAGTAAAAGTGAATCGAGATAAAGAAGGTCAAGTTACCGAGTTTGTTGATCTTAAAAAGGGCGAAGCGTCGTTTACACAGACTGTATTTTTCATTGAGATCGATCGTCAGTCGAGCGCGACACAGCTACAGCAATTAGAACAAGAATTAGCTAATGTTTTACAGGACGTTAGCATGGCTGTTGATGATTGGCAGCCAATGCAAAGCAAGCTGGCTGAATGTATTGCCGAAGCAAAAAAAGCAAAAGCACAGAACAAAGAAAAACGTGACATCAGTTTAGAGTTTTTAAACTGGGTTGCAGATCACAATTTTACTTTAATGGGTTACCGTGAATACAAGGTCGCAGAAGTAAAAGGTGATATTGAAATTTCGGGTAATGACGATACTTCATTAGGCTTAATGAAAAATCGTCCGAGTACTCCTCGTTTATTGTCGACCTTATCTGAAGCAGGTCGTGCAGAGTCATTATCAGATAACATTTTAGTGTTAACTAAAACCGATTCTAAGTCTAACGTACACCGTCCAGCTTATATGGATTACATTGGTATCAAACGTTTTGATAGCAAAGGTAAAGTTATCGGTGAGCACAGATTCATCGGTTTGTATGGCGCTAACTTCTATAATTCGAGTGTAAGTGATATTCCATTATTGCGAGATAAATTAAACTCAATTATGGAAAACAGTTCATTTGCTCGTGGTTCTCATGGTTTTAAAGCCTTATTAAACGTATTAGAAACTTACCCAAGAGATGAATTAATTCAAGCAGATGAAGAACACTTAGCTGAAGTAGCTACTGGTGTATTACAAATGCAAGAGCGTGATATGACGAAGTTATTTGTTCGCAAAGATTCGTTTGATCGCTACTACTCGTGCATGGTGTTTGTTCGCCGTGAACGATACAACACTCAATTACGTCGTGATTCACAAGAAATCTTCCGCCAAGCAATTGGTGGTGAAGGGTATGTAGAATTTACTACTTATTTCTCTGAGTCACCATTAGCAAGAACACATTACATTGTCCGTACTACGGATCAGGATGTTGAAATTAACGTGAAAGATATTGAAAATAATTTAATTGAAGCTGCCCGCACATGGGAAGACAAGTTAGCTACTGCTTTAACTAAAAAGTTTGGTGGAGCGACAGGTAAAGAATTAGCGGCTAAGTACGCAAAAGCTTTCCCAAGAGGCTATAAAGAAGAAGTATTGCCATCAACAGCAACGGTTGATATTTCTTACCTAGAAAACTTGAGTGATGACAACAAGTTAGAAATGGTATTCTATCGCTCGCAAGAAGCGGTTGATAAAAATGCAGTTCGTTTAAGCTTATACCATAAAGATGAGCCAATTTTCTTATCAGACGTATTACCAATCCTAGAAAACTTTGGTCTTCGCGTTATTGGTGAAACACCATATGCAGTAGCGACAGAGAACGGTGAAAACTGGGTGATGGATTTCACTATGATGTTAACATCAGGTGATAACTCAGACTTTAAGAAAACACAAATGTTGTTCCAAGAGGCATTTGCTAATGTTTGGGCTGACCAATTAGAGAACGATGGCTTTAACCGTCTTATCTTAGGTGCTAAATTAAGTGGTCGTGAAGCATCTGTTATTCGTGCGTACGCTAAATATATGCGTCAAATTGGTGTAACTTTCTCACAATCTTACATCGAATCTACATTTGACCGTTACCCTGAAATTGCTGGTAAGTTAGTTGAATTGTTTACCCTTAAGTTTAAGCCAGGCAAGAACAACGAGAAGAAGTACGAAAAAGCAAAAGAAGCACTATTTGTTGATTTAGACAATGTAGCAAACTTAGATGACGATAGAATTATTCGTCTATACATCACCTTAATGGATGCTACTTTACGTACTAACTTCTATCAAAAAGCAGCAGATGGCACAGATAAGCCATATATTTCATTCAAGTTACTTCCTGAATTAATTCCTGAAGTTCCATTACCTCGTCCTAAGTTTGAAATTTTTGTATACAGCCCTCGTATTGAAGGTGTTCACTTACGTGGCGGTAAAGTTGCTCGTGGTGGTTTGCGTTGGTCTGACCGTATGGAAGACTTCCGTACAGAAGTATTAGGCTTGGTTAAAGCACAACAAGTTAAAAACACTGTAATCGTACCAAACGGCTCTAAAGGTGGATTTGTATGTAAGCAGTTAGATAAAGTTTCTGGTCGCGATGCATTCTTTGCTGAAGGCCAAGATTGTTACCGTACATTTATCCGCGGTTTGTTAGATGTAACAGATAATATTGTTAAAGGTGAAGTTGTTCCTCCTGTTGACGTTGTTCGTCACGATGAAGACGATACTTACCTAGTTGTTGCAGCTGACAAAGGTACAGCTACATTCTCTGACATCGCGAACTCAATTTCTGAAGATTACAACTTCTGGTTGGGCGATGCGTTCGCTTCAGGTGGTAGTGTTGGTTATGACCATAAGAAGATGGGTATTACTGCTCGCGGTGCTTGGGAATCAGTTAAGCGCCACTTCCGTGAAATGGGCATTGACTGCCAAACTACAGACTTCACTTGTGTTGCAGTAGGTGACATGGCTGGTGACGTATTTGGTAATGGTATGTTGTTATCAGAGCACACGCGTCTGCAAGCAGCGTTCAACCACATGCATATTTTCATTGACCCGAATCCAGACTCGGCATCTTCTTACAAAGAACGTCAGCGCATGTTTGAATTACCTCGTTCGTCTTGGGAAGACTACAATAAAGAGTTGATTTCTGCCGGTGGTGGTATTTTCTCTAGAAGCGCAAAGTCAATTCCTTTATCGCCAGAAATGAAGAAGATGTTAGGTACTAAGAAGGCTAGCTTGACGCCTAATGACTTAATTAAAGCATTATTAACTATGCCAGTAGACTTATTCTGGAATGGTGGTATCGGTACTTACATCAAAGCTAAGTCTGAAACAGACGCGCAAGTGGGTGACCGCGCTAATGACCCAGTTCGTATCAATGGTAGCGAGCTTAAAGCAAAAGTATTTGGTGAAGGCGGTAACTTAGGTGCGACTCAATTAGGTCGTATCGAATTTGCTCAATCAGGTGGTCGTATTAACACTGACTTCGTTGATAACGTTGGTGGTGTAGATTGCTCGGATAACGAAGTAAATATCAAGATCTTACTTAACCAGTTAGTTAACGAAGGTGAACTAACTAAGAAACACAGAGATCAGTTACTGTATGATATGACTGACGATGTTTCTGATATTGTTATTAAAGACTGTTACCGTCAAACACACTCAATCTCTATTACTGAATTAAAAGGCGTGAGCTTGCTTAAAGAACAAACTCGCTTTATTCACCGTTTAGAAAAGAGTGGCAAGTTAGACCGTGAAATTGAATTTTTACCATCAGATGAAGAAATAGCGGAACGCCAAGCTAAAGGTCTAGGCTTTACTCGTCCAGAGTTATCGGTACTAGTTGCTTACGGCAAGATGGTATTAAAAGAACAATTTGCAATTGATGAAATTGACCAAAACCCTTATTACTTATCTCAATTAATCGGTGCATTCCCGAAACAGTTGCAAGATAAATATGCTGAACAAATCCAACAGCATCCTCTACGTAAAGAGATCATTGCTACTAAATTAGCAAATGAAGTTGTTAACGACATGGGCTTAAACTTTGTTGAGCGTATGAAAGAGGAAACAGGTGCTTCAGTTGAGGAAATTCTAACTTGCTACATGATGGCAAGAGAAATCTTCAACATGCCAAATATTTGGGCGAAAGTAGAAGAGCTTGACAACAAGATCCCTAACATAGTTCAAACTGAAATGTTGCACCAAATGCGTCGTACAGTTAGACGTGCAGCACGTTGGTTCTTACGTCACAGAAACAAAGGCTTGAACTTAGAACAAACGGTTGCTTTCTATAAGCCTGCGTTTGATAAGTTAACAAATCACTTAGATGACTACTTAGTTAAAGCTGAAGCTGATTTATTAGCAAATGGTAAAGCAGAGTTTGAACGTGAAGGTGTAACTTCAGAAGTAGCAGCTTATGTTGCTCAGTTAAGTTCAATCTTCTCAGTAATGGATATTGCTGATGTTGCTGCAAGCTTAGACCGTGATACAGAACTAGTAACTAAGCTTTACTTCAAGCTAGGTGCAGAGCTAGGTTTACATTGGTTCTTAGATCAAATTACGAATCAACCTGTAGGTAATCACTGGCAAGCTCTTGCTCGTGCAAGTTACCGCGAAGAACTAGATTGGCAGCAAAGAGCATTAACAGCAGCTGTACTTCACTTCGATGAGAAGGGTACAGACGGTGAGAAGATGTTTGAAGCATGGCGTGAAGAATTCGGTGACATTCTTAGTCGCTGGGAACACATGTTGGCTGAGTTTAAGACCTCAGATAGTCATGAATTCGCTAAGTTCTCAGTTGCGCTAAGAGAGTTAATGCTAATCAGCAATCACTGTGATTCATCAGTGTCTAGTTAATCTAGCATTAATGAGTTGATTAGGTAAAATACGCGCCGTCTCTATAGAGCGGCGCGTATTTTTTTGCCTACATGGAAGTTGGTATATCGCGGTTTCATGGACGAAAAAGAGTGATGCCTACATGGAAGTTGGTATATCACGGTTTCATGGACGAAAAAGAGTGATGCCTACAGGACGTAGGTATGCTGGCCGAAGTTGTTCCATACAGCTATACGGCACTTACCACATCCATGTGGTTCGTGATTTCATGGATGAGATAGAGCAGCGTTATACATGGAAATAGGTATATCGCAGTTTCAGGGATGAAAATAAACAAAATATAACAAAGACACCCATTTTAAAGTTATTAACACAACACCAAATAGGAACCATCATGTTATTTGATTTAGCAAAGAAATTTATGTTCAGTCGCGATGCTGAGTGGTCACACAATTTTGCTTTGAACAACTTAAAACGATTTGCCAATACACCTATTAACATGGTTTGGAAACAAAAGATCCAAGATAAGCCAGTTGATGTTTTAGGTTTAACTTTTCCTAACCCAGTTGGGTTGGCTGCGGGTTTAGACAAAAATGGTGAATGTATTGATGCATTTGGTCAAATGGGATTTGGTTTTATTGAAATAGGAACTATAACTCCTGTTGCTCAACCTGGTAATCCGAAACCACGTATATTTAGAATTCCAGAGCAAAACGCCATTATTAATCGTATGGGTTTTAATAATCATGGCGTTGATAAGTTGATTGAAAATGTTAAAGGCTCAGATTACAAAGGCATTTTGGGAATTAATATAGGTAAAAACAAAGATACCCCCAATGAAGAAGGTCATTTAGATTATGTGAAATGCATGCAAAAGGTTTACGAGCACGCAGATTACATTACGGTAAATATTTCTTCTCCTAACACTCCAGGATTAAGGGATTTACAGTTTGGTGATTCATTAACTTTACTTTTATCATCAGTGAAAGAACAACAAACAGAACTAGAGAAAAAACACGGAAAATACGTTCCAGTATTAGTTAAGATTGCACCTGATATGGATGAAGTTGCAATTGAACAAGTTGTGGAGTGTATTGTCAAAGAAGGTATGGATGGCATTATTGCTACTAATACAACTTTGAGTCGTGAAGCTGTGAAAGGCTTACAACATGCTGATGAAGCAGGTGGTTTAAGTGGTAACCCTGTAACAGACATGAGTACAGAAGTGATCCGTAAGATACGCCAAATTAATCAAGATATTCCAATTATTGGTGTGGGCGGTATCAATGGTGCTACAACAGCGAAAGAAAAATTAGAAGCTGGAGCTAATTTGGTTCAAGTTTATACCAACTTCATTTATCAAGGTCCGAAACTAATTAAAGACATAGTTGATGGAATTTAGAGCGGAGAAATTTGCAGATAAATACAGAGTCGGTTACATTGAGGCATCGGCTCTTATTGCTTTGTATTAATGAAGGAACATAAAAGAGCAGTATTTTTGTAAGAGGAAGCTTGTTTGCAACAACCTTGGATAAACTGGCTATGGCAGCCTGATAAAGAAACGGGTCGCTTACAACTTAAATTGAGCGAAACGATAATATTTCCAACTGAACTCAAAATTGAACAACTGAACTGTGATTGCCAGCAAGAGACTGCATTTACAGCACAGGATGCAGAATCCTATATCGCTTATCGCGATATGTTAATTAAATCGGATTTAGACGAACAAGGGCAGTTTACTGTAGCGATAAATGCGACTGCAGCGAATTCCTATTTGACCCCATTAGCGGCGAAAAGTTGGTTGTTTCGACAAATTGAGTGTCAGTTCCCGAAGCGCGTTGGTGACAAAGTGCAACTGTCTACGCAAGACATTGCGGATTATATGGTATTAGATACTGATGAGCAGTCATCTTTAGTTATTTTATTGTCACCACAGCATTATTTAAACCCGGCTCGCACCTTGTCACAAGGGCAGGTGATGCGGGTCCATAACGACAGAATTAAAAGATATGAGTAGAGTTATTATTCTTGTGGCGGATAGTCTAGGTGTAGGCCATGCGCCAGATGCTAAAAGTTTTGGTGATGAAGGTGCCAATACATTTGCAAGTATTGCCAAACACATGAATAACATTGAACAACCATTAACCATTCCAAATTTAACTAGTTTAGGACTAGTTGCAGCTTGTGAAGAAGCTTCAAATCAATCACTTGGTTTACCAAAGCAGCCTATGGTTGGTTCTTATGGTTATATGGAGGAGTTATCTTCAGGTAAAGATACGCCAAGTGGTCACTGGGAAATGGCTGGTGTTCCAGTATTGTTTGATTGGGGTTACTTTACTGACAAGAAAGATAGTTTCCCACAAGCCTTTTTAGATGAGCTAATTAAACGTACAGGAGTAAAGGCAACGTTAGGAAACTGCCACGCTTCAGGTACTGATATTTTAAAGTGGCATGGTGACGAACACTGTGAAACTCAAATGCCAATTTGCTACACGTCTGCGGATTCTGTATTCCAAGTTGCAGCACATGAAGAACATTTTGGTTTAGAGCGCTTGTATGAGTTTTGTGAAGTAGCACGAGAGTTACTGGATGAATACAATATAGGTCGTGTTATTGCTAGACCATTTTTTGGTGATAATGCTGATAATTATGCCCGTACCGGTAATCGTAGAGATTTTTCTGTTTTACCTCCATCTCCAACAGTATTAGACAGAATGGTTGAAAAGGGTGGCAAGGTTATCAGTGTAGGTAAAATCTCTGATATTTATGCTCATCAAGGCGTTTCTGAAGCATTTAAAGCGACAGGTTTAGAACAGTTAATTGACAAGACTATCGATTTAATTAAACAAGATACGGATAACGAAATTATCTTTACTAACCTTGTTAATTTCGACCAAGACTTTGGCCACCGAAGAGACATTGTCGGCTATGGTAAAGCACTGGAATATTTCGATACTAGATTGCCAGATATCATGTCTGAACTGAACGATGATGACTTGTTATTCATCACAGCAGACCATGGTTGCGATCCAAGCTGGCCAGGTTCTGACCATACTAGAGAGTTTGTACCTATCTTAGCTTATCAAAAAGGTAAAGAGAGCAAACAACTAGGACAAAGAAAAACGTTTGCAGATATGGGACAAACCATTGCTGATTTGTTCGATTTGACTCAGTTAGATTATGGAACTTCGTTCTTAACAGATCTCAATTAAGCAACAAGTTTAGTTAAAACAAAAAAAGAGCATATCAAAACTATGCTCTTTTTTTTATGACTAAATTTTATCGAAACGCTTTTTACTGCAATCAAGGGAGAGCCGCAGTTACTAAATTTCCCTGAGTTTTCTTTTTCGATGTTTTGAAAATATCATTCCAAAAATCGACTCTAACTTTATTGACTAAGTTAGATTCTGCATTCATTAAAAACACTAAGCCTACTCCGTACTCAGGAGCAAAGGTAATGTCTGCTCGGTAACCTGATACCCAACCACCATGATGAATTAACTGTTCACCCTCGTAATCGTAGACTCTCCAACCTAATCCGTAATGAGCTGTTTTTAAGTGACCTAACCAATGACGGCGGCGAAGTTCTTTGGTTGTTTGAGTTTTAGGTTCTATCAATTGCTCTATTTGATTTTCTGAGAGGACATTAGGGTAATGGCCAAGCATAAGCTTTAGCCATTTGCTCATATCTTCAATACTTGCGTTTATGCCTGACGCAGAAGCGTAGCGGTAGTAAGCCTGCCTAACTCTCGTTTGGGTAAAGCCGCCATTTTTAACTTTTGCATGAGGACGTGCCCAATTGCCATCTTCAATCAATGGTTTTAAACCTACGCTTGTTCTTGCCATTTCTAATGGAGTAAAAATTTGCTCTTGAAGTAAAGTTTGATAATTTTTACTCGTTTGATTACTTAACCCCTTATCAACGGCTGCAAACAAAGCATTTTGATAGGTATAACACTTACTTGGAGCACAGATGGGCTCTAGTTTAGCAAGTTGACGTAAAACGCGGTCAACAGAATAATTTGCTTCGATTAAGTTGTCATAAGCATTAGGCATATAACCGCTAGACTGACTAAGAATGTGCTCTAAAGTTATGTTCTTTGCGAGAGTAGGCTTAAATTCTACACTTGGCACTAATTTGTTTAATGGCAAATTCCACTCAAGCTGTCCCTGATCCACCAATTTTGCTGCTAGCACAGAGGTAAATGTTTTAGATACTGATGCTAGACGAAACAGTGTATCTTTGTTTACCGCTTTACCTCCTGCATGGGTTACACCATGAGTGACTATCTCAGTGTTTGAGTCAGGTTTTACAATTGCAAAAGCATAACCTGGGATTTTTTCGTCTTGATTTGCTTGTTCAATTTCTGTAGCAAATTGGTTAATCCAAGTATCTGCGGCATGATTATTAAGGCTAAAACATAACAAAGTTACGCTGAAACTCAGTTGAGCCATTATTCTTACAATAGGTGTTATCAAAAAGACTAGTCCGTGAATTGAGTATTACTTTTTTATTTCAGGCGGCATTGTAAAAACTATCGCAGCTTTTACAAGTATCGAATGCCTGTTTGTTGAATTAACTCTTAAACTCTTCAATTAAAGTTACTCTTCCATGTGAAGTGAACACATTTCTGAACAACAATGCACTTTATTTCGACTTACAAATGTAACTCAGTAACTAAATAGCAGTAGGTCTTTGCTTTAAAAAAAGATATTCTTGCGATAATTGATAAAGGAAAGAAAGATTAGTAATGGCAGAAGTGTCAAATATCTATTTAGATCAACCAGATCCACTTAGTGTATTGTTGCAAAGGTTAGACCTAAAAGCTGAGGTTTACGTTAATGGTGATTTTTGCGGGACGTGGGCGGTAGATACAGCAGGCAGTAAAAGAATACCATTTCACCTGATTGGTTCCGGTAAAGCTTGGTTGCACTTTGAAGACGAACAAGCACAGGGGTTAAGTAGTCATGACTTGGTTGTGTTTCCCCATGACTCACATCACATCATTTCAAATACAGAAAGTAAGCCCAGTGCTGATATAGTTAACGGTTCTTTTTCTGGTGAGGGTGAAATTACCAATATGGTATGTGGCTTCTTTGAGTTCAGAAACCCTGCTATTTTTCCTTTATTGGATGCGTTGCCAAATGTAATTGTATTAAAGTCTGAAAATAGTGAGAGCCAAGAGCGAATAGAGTTTCTAATTAGCTTGATATTGAATGAGTTAAAGCAATCCCGTCCAGGCTTTTATACAGCCATAGATCAAATGGCGTTTCTTATTTTTGTTGAAGTGATAAGAAAACAAATGGAGTTTGGCAAGATTGAGCAGGGGGTATTAACAGCCTTGTTCGATAATCGATTAGGTAAAGCTTTAAACGCTATTCATCAGAATCCAGAACAATCTTGGACGTTAGAAACTCTTGCAGAACAAGCGTTAATGAGTCGCTCAGGCTTTGCTGATGCTTTTAGTAAAGCAATTGGTTTAACACCAATGAAGTATTTGTCTAAGTGGCGTATGAGTGAAGCTAGAAGGCTGTTGAAAAATACTAGTCTTTCCGTCGCGCAAATTGCAGAAAAAAGTGGTTATGAGACTGAAGCTGCATTTAGAAAAGCATATAAAAATATAATGGGAGAGCCTCCAGGGGAGGCTCGAGCGAAACAAATTTAAGGATAATTTGCATTCAACTTCTAACTCAGTGAGAGAGCAGAGTTAGAAGTGTAATACTTATAGCTTGCTAGCAGCTACATCCACAACTGTTGGCCAGCTGTCATTTGCTTCTTGGATATGAGTTGGAATGTCTTTTTTCCACGCTTCATAAACACTTGGATTTTTGTTTACGTATAGTTTACCGTCAACAACTTCAAATGCCTTACCATCAATATCAAACTTCTTACCAAACGTCATGCCGTACGCACAGAAGCCACCGTATTGAGGTGCATATTTTTCTGGATTTTTGTTAAACATGTCGCGGTTTTTAGCAGAACTAAAACGATAGATAGCATCGTTATGAACCGCAGTGTATTTTGCTGAGCCAACTACTGGTTTGCCAACTGTGAAGTAAGCTACCGCGTCGTGACCCGCTAGAATAACACCATTTTTATCTGTATAAGTATCAACGCCTGCATTTGCAAATGCACTGATAGCTAAAGAAAATATAGTAACTAATTTTAATAAAGGTTTTGTGAATTTCATGATCTCTTCCTCAAGTTCATATTTGGTATGTGTGAACTATAGAGTGTTGCACTTTTCTCCGATATGTCCAAAAGTCGGCCTGTTATGTCCAAAAGTCTAAATCCACAAATATGTATTGAATACATAACGTTATCCGTATTTTAAATAGGAACGTTAAGCTAGTTTTAGTGTGAGTAACAGCGATAAGTAGGTATATTGCTTCGGTGCTATCAGTTTAGATGTTATGTGAATTTTCTTTGTTGCTCATAGGATGAAGAGTAAGATAACAAATGAGAAAGCTGTGGAGATAAATACCATGATTAGTTGCAGTAATTACGATTATATTGAAATAGTTTGTTTGTATCGTTATTTAATAAAGCTAGAACTAAAGAACGGAAAAATTATTGAAGGTACTGCGCTTGATACTAAACGAGATGAAAATAAGACAGAATGTATCGAGATGGAGATAGACAACTCAAGAGCTTTGGTCAATTTAGATGAGATTAGCAAACTTACCGTTTTAGTTGAAAACCCTAATTTTAAAGAAGTTGTATTTAGTTAATACAGTAAAGACACTCACCATATGCTGAAATTAAATAGTTCTATATAAGAATGAGTGTGAAGGATAAAGATGTTTGATTGGTTGTATATATTTGACTTAATTGGCTGTTCTGTTTTTGCATTATCAGGTGCTTTACTAGCTTATAAAAGAAAAATGGATGGCATTGGTGTTATTGTTTTAGCTGCTGTTGCCGCAGTTGGTGGTGGGACAGTAAGAGATTTATTACTTGATGCTCCAGTGTTTTGGTTGACAGATTCATATTATCTTTACGTTATTTTGTCAGCTTCTATTATTTCTATTATTTGGCTTAACAATAAACAAGCGGCGCCGAAGAAAAGTTTAGAATTTGCTGATGCCCTCGGGTTGTCATTATTTGTCGTTATGGGCACGCAAAAAGCGTTAATTTATGGTGTTGTTCCAGGAACAGCTGTTGTTATGGGAATGATAACAGGTTGTTTCGGAGGTATGCTTCGAGACGTATTAGCAAATCGAGTTCCTATGATTTTGAAAAAAGAACTGTACGCTATGTGTTGCCTATTAGGCGCCACATCTTATGTGTTGATACAGCCGTTTTCTATACTGTGGGCCAGCATAATAGGCTTCTCGGTTGTTTTTGTTCTACGCGTTGGTGCAATTAAATGGAAGTGGCATATCCAAGTTTTTACCTATGAGAAATCCCAGAGTTCAAAGTAATGGAAAAACTCAACTTACAACGATTCCTGAACGGCAGCAACGAATTCTTTAGCCGCTAAACTAATGTAATCTCTTGGTGGGAAAATAGAGTGCAAGGGAATGTTATCTTTGTCTTCACTTGGCAAAATTTCAATTAATTTTTGATTTTTAAGATACTCAGCGACGTACAAGTCAGGTAGATAAGCAATACCATGTCCTTTTAGAGTTAGTTCACAAATCAGCTCTCCATCGTCAATTACAACAGGACCAGAAACGGACTTACCCTTCATCATAGGCCACTGTGCACCATATGCAGGCATTGAACAAACTAAGCATGGAAAAGATAGTAATTCGTCCGAAGTTGTTGGAACTCCGTACTGATTTACGAAATCAGGCGAAGCGACAAGCATCATATTCATATCAAATACTTTTTTAGCAATAAGCGTACTGTCTTGCAATTGACCAGTTCGAAATGCGATATCGAACTTGTCATACATAAAGTCAACAATTTGATGAGATGTATTGAGCTCAATAGTGACATTTGGATGTTTCTGGATAAATGAAGAAATGACAGGAATAAGCACTTTCTTGGCAAAAATATCAGAGGTGGTTATTTTTAGATTTCCCTGAATTTGAGTAGCTTTTTCTTGGGCTTGAATGCGTAACAAGTCGGTTTTTTCGGTAATTTCAATACAAACTGGCAAGTAACTTTCCCCTAACTCAGTGAGGGAAACATGTCTAGTTGTACGGCGCACTAAAGGCTGGCCAAGCCACTCTTCTAACTCATTCAAAAGTCTCGTTGCACTTGGAGCAGACAAATGTAGTTTCCGTCCTGCTAAAGCAATGCTTTTGCACTTAGCGACTTCGATGAACAACTTCATTGAACGGTGGATGTCCATATTTTAATTCCTATTATTTTAATTTATGGAATAAACACTTTTATAATATCCGTATTCTGCTAAATAAGTAAATTAATTAAGATTTAACCAAGTTACAAAATCTAAAGAGGAAAAAATGAAAAAGTTACTTATTAAATCTATATGTTTGATGTTAGTTGCTGTATCTAATATTAGTGTTGCTGGTAATTCGAGTGTTGAGTTGATGAAGCAATTCTATAAAGTGGCAGATGCTCGACCATTTGATGCGAAAAAGCTAGAGGTCTTTTTTGCGGACAAATTTGTAGATTATGATTCTGCTGAAGGACATAACGTCTCAGGCGGAGAGAAGATAGTAAACACATTTTCAGAACTTGCGACAGGAGCTCCTGATTCTTACCACAAAATTGAATTTATTGAAGCGGTAGGGCAAAACAAAGCTTTAGTTCGATGGCAATATATTGGCACTCATACTGGAAGTTTGTTCGGTATACCTGCATCGGGTGGAAAAATTGATATCTCTGGTATGGAGTTATGGGAATTTACTGACGGTAAGGTATCTGGCTTATGGCACGTCGAAGAGCTAGCAACTCTGTTTCAACAAATATCAGCAAAGTAAAAAGCTAGTGTCAAAATGTAGGTAAATCATGCATAGAAAAAAGCCTCTAGTTCAAGAGGCTTTTTAATATTTTGTTAAGTTTAGTTGTTTACGACATCAACTAGATATTCTTCAATAATAATTTGGTCCTGCTCATTGAAAATGATCCTCCACTTTTCGTTGACCAGCATATTTATATTTTGGCCTTGTAATCCAGAAGTAGGGTAGGTTTCTGCTTTTAGTCTTACTCTTAAATTAATAACAAATTTGTTATCTTCAGTTGTTTCAATAGATAATTGTTCAACAATGTGTTCACAATTTGGCTTAAACGTTGCCCTTGCTATTTCATACCAATCTCTAAAACCTTCATGGCCAATGAATTCACCATCAGGCATTACTAAACGAATATCTGAAGATAAGTTTCGAGTGAAGAAGTCAGAGCTTGTTGGTAACACATCGAACTTGGCGAACCATTCTTGGATAAATTTGTTAAGCCTGTTTTCCGGTGAGTTCAATAAGTTTTTAACTTCATTTATAAGCTTATTGGCATGTAGTTTTGCTCTATTTTGAACTTCTTCTAGCTTGTTATAGACGCCAGGAATATAAACCATTCTATGGGTATAAATAGGCTTAACAAAGTTCATTTCTGCTAGGTACGCAGTTTGTTGTAGTGGTCGTATTAACTGCTCTATCTCAAAGTGGTTGTAACCTAATGGGTCATATGATTCCTCTGGACCTCCGATAGTAAAGGACAGAATAAAATCTTTTCCTTTTAATTTATCGCCTTCAGAGCCATACGCAAAGTTATAGCTAAATACATCGTCTATCCATTTTTTCAGCAGTGCTGGCACCGAATACCAATAAAATGGAAATTGCAGAACAATAACATCAGCATCTATTAGCGCTTCTTGTTCAGCTTCAATATCTATTTGATAGTCAGGGTATAAGTCATCCAAACGTCTTATATTTACGTTATCTAATTGAAACTGTAATTCATCTAAAATAACCGTGTTCGTATTTGATGCTGGTAGATTTGGGTGACCTGAAATAACAACAACTTGATTCATGTTTGTCTCCTTTAGTTAGATTTAATTGAACAATGAGTTGAAAAAAGCGTCAGACGCGTACAAATCGCCAGAAAAGTTTTGAACTCGTTTTATTTTTCCGTTTTCGATTTGGTAAAGTAGGATCCAGTTGATATCTATATTTTCACCGTTTACGTTGCTAAAACCTCTGTGAGCATCAATTACGTAAGTATCGTTGGCCGCTAAAATCATCACTTCAGCTTTAAAGCCTGCTTCGCCTAGCTTGGAGAAGAAAGAAGTAAACTCTTCGATCCCTCTCTTTGTTCCTGAATGCACATGGCGTCCAGGAATATGCCACTCAACATCTTTAGCAACATACTTTGATAATTCATCTAAGTTTCCACTTCCGTATGCAGAGAAGAAGTTTTGCACGACTTGTAGTGCTGAGCTGCTCTGTGAACCAAGTGAAATTGGATTTTTGGGTTTTGGCCAAAGACTTTGGTTGTTTATCTCTTGAGCATCTTTTACTGCAGCGGAATAGTTCGTTTGCTCTGAAGAGTAACTACACATAGAGGCTAATAAAGCTGTAAACGATAGAGCGGTTAAATAAATACTTTTCATTTTGAATACCTCGAATTGTTAATAAAAGCAGTTTAAAAGTATTTATTACTAATGATTAGATGTGGTTTTGTTAAATTATTATTAGTTAAAAGCTAACAATAAGGGTGGGTGTCTCTTATAATACTGATGTCTCTTACAATAACGATCTCGGTCTCTTGTAATAACGATGACCAGTCTCTTGTGACAATTAATTAAAATGTATGGGTGTCTCTGTTATGAAAGGAAATGTTTTTAATCAATTAATGGTTTTCCATACTATTGCTAAAGAAGGAAGTATCACCAAAGCTGCGCAAAAATTAGAGTTAGCATCGCCATCAGTGAGTAATTCTCTTAAAGCTTTAGAGCAACAACTAGGACTTCCATTATTTACTCGAACTACTCGACGTATTGAGTTAACAGAAGCAGGAAGACTCCTTTACGAACAGACCCAACCTTCAATAAACCAGCTGAATTTTGCATTAGAAGGAGTGAAAGATTTAACCCAGTCTCCGTCTGGCAAAGTTCGCATTACTATGCCGAAGTTTGTGTATCAATACCTGTTGCGGCCACACTACGCTGACTTTTGCTTGCTTTACCCAGAAATTGAACTGGAAATATCAATTTCAGATGCGACCGTGGATATCTTGAAAGAAGGATTTGATTTAGGAATACGATTTGGCGACAGAGTAGAAGAAGGGATGGTTGCTAGAGCCATCACCAGATCAATGAAAGAAGCATTTTTTGCTTCTCCTGAATACATAAAAAACAATGGCTTGCCTGAGTCCCCTGAAAGTTTACAAGAACATAAGCTAATTCAATATAGATATATAACGTCTAATCAACAAGTGCCTGTTTTACTGAATAACAAAGGTGAGACTATTAGTGTAGACATGCCTAATGCTTTAGTAACGAATGACACTGATCTTATGCTTGATGCGGCACTTAAAGGCATAGGGATTGGCCGAATGGTGGAACCTGTAGTTAGACCGTTACTTGAAGAAGGAAAGCTGGTGGGAGTGTTAGATGCGTATTGGTATCCGTATTCAGCGCTTTATGTGTATTTCCATAAAAACACTCAAAAAGCGAAGCGGGTTAGAGTGCTTATTGACTTCTTAATTGAAAGGTTAACCTTCTAAAATCTTATTTTTGTTTTATTTATCGCAGAATTTGGTTATTTGTCTCAAACTAGATGCATTCATAACGGATAAACTTTAACCTAATGATAATAATAATCATTTGTAAACAAATAATGAATAAACTACCTATTTTCGCTTTAAGCAGTTTTTTACTCGTCTTTTCTATGCCTTCACATGCAGAGCCAACGAAAGTCGATACCTTTTATCCTGTGGCTGCACAAAATCAGCAAATACTGATCTTCACCGGCACAGTAGAAGCAAAACAAAATGCAGCGCTAGCTCCATTGCAATCTGGTGTGGTATCTGCGTTGTTTGTAGAGGAAGGGGATAAGGTTGAGAAAGGACAAAAGCTAATGGCATTAGATGCTAAGCTCGCCGAACTTAGTTTGTCTCAATCTATCGCTCAAGTTGCTGCAGAAAAAACTGCGAAAGTAGAAGCTGAACGGTTATACAAAGAAGTTGTTTCACTATCGAAAAAACAATTGGTTGCTGAAACTTTAATGTCAGAGCGACTATCGAACTGGGAAGTGGCAAAAGCTAATTTAGAGCGAGCAAAAGCTGAGCTAGCGCATCAAAAAGAAGTGGTTGCAAGACATACATTATACGCGCCTTTTTCTGGAGTAATTGCGCAGCGAAACTTAGATTTAGGAGAGTGGGTAACACAACAAACTCAAGCCTTTACTTTAGTTGAAGAAGATAACTTGAGACTTAGTATCGATATTCCACAAGAACATTATGCAACGTTAGCTGGCACTAATGATGTGGCTGTAACTGTGACACCCGACTTTTCTCAGAGCCAACCACTAGTAGCCAAGATTAGTAAATTGGTTGCGGTAGCAAATAACAGTAGCCGAACGTTTAGAGCTTTAGTCGACTTGCCTGAACCGTCTTTATTAGTCGCTGGTATGTCTGCACGAGCTGAGGTAAGCGTGCCTAATAGTCAACAGGACATGCTATGGTTGCCGAAGTCAGCGATAAAACAGCACCCCGATGGCGGTAGAAGTGTGTTTACAGTTGTTGGTAACAAAGCAAATCGCGTATTGGTCAAAATTATTAAGCAACAAGGAGATAAAGTTGCTGTTATTGGAGCTCCAATTGACGCTGCTTATGTTATCAGTGGAGTAGAGTTGCTTAAGCAAGGTGATGAATTGAGCGTGAATCTAGTTCAAGGTGACGCCTTATGATAGCTCAAGCGGTAAATAGAGGTACGTTAGTTGCCGTTATTGTTTTGATTACGACAATTTTAGGAGTCGTGTCAGCAATGAAGATCCCTGTACAAATGATCCCTGATTTAGAAGTCAGAACCATTAGTGTACAAACAGGTTGGGCTGGAGCGACGCCACAAGATGTTGAAAAAGAGATCTTAATAGAACAAGAGCGCTACCTGCGTAGCCTACCTAATCTCACGCGAATGGTGTCTTATGCAGAAATGGGTGAGGCTTACATTGAGTTAGAATTTCCATTTGGTGTTGATGCAAACGATGCACTTATTCGAGTAAACAATGCCCTGAGTCAGGTTCCTGCTTACCCAGAGAATGTAGATCAACCTAGGTTGTTCTCCAGTTCTTTCTCCGGTAACGCTTTTATGTATTTTGTGCTGAAACCGCAAACAGGTAACCCGCTAGATTTAGATGTGGATTTGTTGAGAGATTTTGCTGAAGACTTTATTCGACCACGAATGGAAAGTGTAGAAGGGGTTTCTGAAGTAAGAGTAGGCGGTGGTGCGCAACGTCAAATTCAAATCAAAGTTGATGCTGCAAGATTGGCCCAGCGAGGAATTAGCTTGGCTGAATTGAGAAGTGTGATCAGAGGCCGCAATAGAGACACTTCAGCTGGTGATATTGAAAGTGGTAAGAGCCGTTACTTATTGCGAGTTATTGGCCGATTTGAAGATTTAACTCAATTGGAAAATCTAATTATCAGCCGTAAAGACGACGCCAATATTTTATTGAAAGATGTTGCATCGGTAGAGCTTGACCACTTTGAAACAAGAGGTATGTCTTTTTACAATAGTGAGCGTACTATCAGTCTGTCAGTTCGACGTGAAAGTGGCTCTAACGTGCTAGCAATAAAAGAAGCTATGCTGCCTTTGGTTGAAGAGATCAATGAGCAGCTTTTACAGCAAAATGGCTTAGAGCTAGCGTTAACAAGTGATGACGTTAAATATGTCCAAAGTTCATTACAAAATGTTTGGGTAAATTTAGGTTTAGGAGCCTTATTAGCGACACTTGTTATGTATTTCTTTCTACGTTCAGGTAAAGCAACTTTAGTAGGTGTTATGGGGATCCCGCTCTGTACTATTGCTGCTTTTTTTGCCTTGATGATGTTTGATAGGACTATCAACGTTATTTCTTTAGCGGGCGTTGCTTTTGCCATTGGCATGACAGTCGACAATACCATAGTAGTATTAGAAGCTATTGTGCAAGCAAAACAAAGAGGAGTCAGTAAAGTGCAAGCGGCTATCGCTGGCGTAAAAGATGTTTGGCCTGCGGTATTAGCTTCTACAGCGACGACAGTTCTAGTTTTTGCCCCTATTTTGTTCGTTCAACAGGAAGCGGGACAGTTGTACTCTGATATAGCTATTGCTATTTCAGGTGCCATTATTGCTTCTATGCTAGTTGCCATTTTTGTTGTTCCTGTTGCTTTGTCACAACTGAACAAAAAAGCAGATTTGAAACAGAGTAAAGAGTTTCATTTATCTGATAAGTGGCTGAATATGGCAGCGTTTTTCACTCGCTCTAAATCTCAAGCTAGAGTTGCAGCAGGGGCGTTCTTTGTTGTTATTTCATTAGCAGCTTACGTGTTAATGCCTGCTGCTGAGTATTTACCAGAGGGAGAGGAACCTAAAGCATTCTCTATGATGATTGCACCTCCTAGCTACAACCTATCTGAGATGAAAAAGATAGGAACTGAGTTGAGAGCTTTCTTTGACCAACATGTGAAAGCTGATAAAGAAAACTTTTTAAATGGTAAAACAGACATGCCTCCGTTGGAATATTACTCAATGTCGGTTTCTGTTGGTCGAATTTGGTTGTTAAGTGCACCTGTGGAGTCTGAATATATAAACCAGATGATGACAGCCATTACTGAAAAGTTCAGAAGCTATGATGGAATGAGAGCGTTTTCATCACGTGGCTCTATTATTTCCAGTAACGATGGTGGAACCAGAGCTGTAGCTGTTGATATTGCAGGAAGTAATATCACAGAACTTTACCAAGCGGCGGATGCAGTTTATCAAGAAGCGGGTAATGTTTTTGATAATCCACAAGTTAATTCAGATCCTGGTTCTTTAACTTTAGATCAACCTCTTATTGAAATTAGCCCTCGTTGGCAAAGATTAGCTGAACTAGGCATTAGTAATGGTGAATTTGGTTACGCTGTTGCAGCAATGAGCGATGGTGCTTACGTCGATGAGTTTATCTTAGATGATGATAAGGTCGATATTTTCATGTTTAGCGGTGCAGGTAATGAACAAAACCTACAAGAACTTGCTACTACACCGATAGTTACACCAGAAGGTAGAATATTGCCTCTTAACGCTTTAGCTGATTTAGTCGAAAGTAAAAATAGTAACTCTATTCGCCGTGTGGACGGTAACCGTACTGTGACAGTATTCATTATTCCACCGCGCGATGTGGCGTTAGAAACGGCTGAAAAAGCAGTAAGAGAAGAGTTGTTACCTGCATTATGGAGAAAAGGAGCAATAGCGCAGGGGATTAAAGTGAGTATTAGCGGTGCGGCAGATCAGTTAGAAGCCACGAAAGCGGCACTATCTGGGAACTTTTTAATTGCCTTGGTGTTAAGCTATCTTCTACTAGTTGCGATTTTTACCCACTGGCGTTATCCAATCTTTATCTTGGCGACAGTACCTTTAGGTATGGCTGGTGGTTTATTAGGTTTGGTTACTGTTAACGGCGTTAATGGCATATTAGCAAGTCTTGGCCTAGCTTCTTATCATCAACCATTTGATATGATCACAATGTTGGGTTTCTTAATCTTATTGGGTACAGTGGTTAACAATCCGATTTTGATTGTCGATCAAACGAGAAAAAATGTCTTAGAGCTAGGTATGAAGGTTAGAGAGGCTGTTTTACAAGCTGTCTCTCGTAGACTAAAGCCAATATTAATGTCGACGGCAACCACCATATTTGGATTAGCTCCACTTGTGTTAATACCAGGAGAAGGTACTGAATTGTACCGAGGTGTTGGTGTAATCGTATTAAGTGGAATTTTTGTTTCGACTTTACTGAGTTTAACTTTTTTACCTGCCTTACTGGTTGCTGTACTGAAGGATAAAAAATAACTTTCTTATTTCTATCTTATCAATTAACTCAGATTCGAATATTGGATCTGAGTTAATTGTGGTCGTGACATTATCTTTTCCCAGTGTTAGTTTAGTTCACTAAATTTTTTAATAACAATAAGTTAAAGGAATAATATGATGAACTCTTGGTGGCGCTGGGGCGCTGTCTTTTCACTCATTTGGGGATTTGCAACACAAGCCCAGCAAGCAGAAATAGAAGCTAAAACCATCTTTTCAAAAGTATTGGATGAACAACGTGAAATCAGTGTCATGTTGCCAAGCAGCTATAAAACTACCCCTACAAAAAAATATCCAGTTATTTATCGATTAGATGGGGCTGCTAATTTACCTCTAATTTCCGCGGTGTTGAATAACTTGAAAAAGGCTGAAGCAGCACCAGAAGTTATTGTAGTAGCGATAGAAAATACCGATAGATTAAGAGATTTAGCTCCGACTGTTAATCGCGATCCGAGAGGCCCTGTTGGCCAAGGTGGAGGAAGCGATAAGTTCCTGAGTTTTATAGAAAGTGAACTAATTCCTTTCGTCAATGCTAATTATCGAACTCATGATTATAAGATTTTATCAGGAGCTTCAGTTGCAGGCTTATTTACTATTTATTCATTACAGTCTAAGCCTGAGCTTTTCCAAGCTCATATTGCTTATAGTCCAGCGGTTTGGTGGGGAGACAGAACTACGGCAAAAAATACTAAACAGTTTTTAACTAAGCAATCTCAACTAGATACTTACTTATATATGAATATAGGATCTGAAGGTGGAGAGATGCGGGCTGTGTATGATGATTTGTCAACTTACATTGAAGACAATAAACCTAAAGGTTTTGCTTTTAAAGCGGATGTTTTTGCACAAACCCCCCATGGTTTAACATCGACTGCTGGGATATATAACGCTTATAAAAACTTGTTTTTACCTTTATGGATGTCTCCTCAATCATTTACAGGTGAGGTTAATTCAGTAGCGCAATACTATCAGCAGGTATCTATACAGCGTGGTGAAGAGATTAAAGCACCAGAGTGGATAATTAGAGAGCTTGCATATCATTCTATGCGTAATAGGGACCTTGATACGGCCATAGAATTATTTCAATACAATATCAGTTTATACCCTAATACCGCTGAGGCTTATAATGGCCTAGCTTATGGTTATGAGGAAAATAAACAATACGCAGAAGCATTAGCTCAAGTAAATTTAGCCTTGGAGTTCGCAAAGAAGGATGAACCTGGATATCACATATTTATCGACAGGAAAAATAGGTTAACGTCATTGTTAAAGTAAGCACGAGAGTTGGAGTAAGTTTATTGCTCCAACTCCCAATATGGAGTTTCACCAAAATAATTTTTGAAATGGTCAATAAAAGCCCTGACTTTCGGAGCTAGTAGTCTTGAGCTTGGATATACAGCCCATATTTCTGTAGCAGAAATAAGAGGATATGGTTGTAAAATTTCTATTAACTTCCCCTGACTTAATGCTTCATAAGCACACCATCTAGAACTTATAGTAATACCGACACCTTGAATACAAGCATCTCTTGCGGCTTCACCGTTGTCGACTCTTAGGTTTCCATTAACCTTTACTCTAAATGGGTCATCTTCGGTTTCGAATATCCAAGATTCAATATCTCCAACGTTAATACAGGTATGCTGTTTTAACTGTTCTGGAGTCAGAGGCTCTCCATGAGTAGATAAATATTCTGGTGATGCACATATGATGCGTTTGTCTTTAGCTAATTTACTGGCTATTAAATTAGAGTCATTCAGAGGAGCATTGCGGATTGCTATATCGAACCCTCCTTCAACCATATCTACAATACTATCACTTAATCTTAAGTCGATTTTTACTTGTGGGTAGGCAGCAATGAAGCTTTTCAGTCCTGGTATTAAATGCATACGACCAAAAGACGCAGAAGCTGTAACTCTGAGAGTTCCTTGTGGTTGCTTTTCACCTGAGCCTATAGCTGCTTTAGCTGTTGCTACAGTCTCTAAAACTTCTGTTGCATGGGGTAAAAAAGCTTGTCCTTCTTCTGTCAAAGAGACCTGGCGAGTCGTTCTGTATATTAATTTAACACCTAAATTATCTTCCAGTTTATTGATATGCGAACTTGAGGTTGCTGCGGAAAGGCCAAGCTCTTTGCCAGCTTGGCTTATGTTATTGGTCGCAGCGATTCTGACAAATAACTTTAAATGTTCAATATTCATTATCAATAAAACTAAAATAAAAGCTGGTATTAATTAAATATTATCAAACATATGTTTAGTATGTCGTAATTTATTCAGCGAATTGTTCAAAGTAGTTCAATTGCTCTGAGTTTGTTAGTGATTTAGGGCGAATTGATTGAACGAGAGATTTCACTTCTGATTTGTCTAAGCCAAGTTGCAACATAAGTAATGCTATTACAAGTCCGGTTCTGCCTGAGCCTCCCTTGCAATGAACTGCAATCGTTTGTTGGTTATTCAGCAATAACATTAACTCATCTAGGTTTGTATTCCAGCTGTCGAGAAAGTCTTCATTCGGCGCCGCATCGTCAGATATTGGCAACTGGAACCATCTAACACTTTCTTGTCCACAAACTTCAGATAGTTGGGAAGCTCCGTTGTTATTCAATTCTTCATCGTACATTAGACTAACAATTGCTTTAGCTCCTGCTTGTTTCAACTGTTGAACAGAAGTTACTAAATCAAAGGTTTTAGTGCCTGGGCAGGGAGTAAAGATAAAGCTAGCTCCAGAATCCAGAGCTAATATGTCAAAAGGATGTGTATTCATAGTGGTTTAACATTAATTGTACATATGAATTATCATATGTACTGTAATGTCATTATTCAAGACTAGACAAATTTTAATCAGAAAATACTTTACAATTCTTTACTGTTGCCGATAACAGGTGAGCGCATCATATTTAAAGGAATAAAAATGCGAGTACCTACAGAATCTCAGCCAAAGGTTACATCGAACTCGGATACTAGATTACAAACTAAATCAGCCGAGAATGTGAGTACATCTATTTCGTTATCGATTGGGAAAATCGATCACAATTCAAAGTCGCAAGTTAGCCTTTCCAACATAGCCTTATCAGACGCCTTGTTAAAAGAAATACTGCCAAGTAATTATTCTTCACAACTCGCAGACTCTCCCAGTTTGAGCCAAGTAAAAACTAGTTTTTTGATGTATTCAGAGCAGGAAATTCAAAAAAATATTGATAGCTTTGATGCATTAAAAAAGAAAACTCGTGGCTTGATGGAACACTCTTATCAAGCTCATGACAAGGTTCGAGATATGTTTAAACACCTTGGCAAATTAGATCAACCTACAGAAGATATATTGAAACGCAGTGAATCTGATATCAAGCGTCAACTATCAGAGCTTGAAAGTAATTATTCCAAGGTTGAGCCTACTAAAGGTATCGCTTTTTCTTCAAGGTTTCATGTCGACATAACAACGCAAGAAGGGGATAAGGTTTCAATTTCTTTCTCGAATGCCGCATTTCCAGCTGTTGCAGAAGGTGAAAAACCAGGCTTAGGTATGGTGATTGAAGGGGACTTATCAGAACAAGAGGCGGCTGCTTTGTTGTCTCTTTATGAAGAAATATCTGAACACATTGAACAAGGATATTTATCTTCTGGACGCAGCTTTGCTATAGATACTTTTGACTTGGGGACCAGCTTTGACTCCTCGTTATTATCAGGCTTTGATGTTTATAGCGAAGAAGGAGGAATGAAGTCATCTTTAGGTTACCAAATTGATTTTGCCAACATGGAACAAACCTTTAGTTCTTCAATGTCACTTGGCGGTCTCATACTTAATTATGATATGGAGATAGTGACGGAAATTGGTGAGTCCTCGGAGGGTAAACAAGGAATACTTGAAAAGTTAGGTGGTGCTCTGCAACAGATGGACGTTGGTGGTGTAATGAGCAATCAAGTAGCGAGTTTTATTATCGGTAGTTTTGATTCCTTGTTAACTTCTAACCAGCACGAAGCAGGTGCAAGTACCGACCGTAACGTAGTAAATCAAGCAATTAACGCTATGAATACCGAGTTGGGAGGTGTGGGGGTAGAGTTGTTGAGTGAATTACCTGACTATAGTTTTTCTTTAGACTTAGCTCAGTTTGGCAAAGCGGAAAGCCATGAAAGTACAATAGATATGTCACAGCAAACTGAGACTAAAATTGACGCTTTGGGGATTCATGTTAGTCAGCAGCAAGATCTCGAAGTTTTAATGGAGAAACGAAGACCAAGTTCTGATAGACAAAAACAAAGAGATATAGACTTACATATTGACCAAGTTAAGCAAATTGACGTGACTTTGAATCACGAACTAGAGTTGAAAAAGCATTTAGTTGAAGGCCATGATAAAGAAACAAAGCAAGTTAGGTTTTACGACGAAAATTATATTGAAAAAGTTGAGACTAGTTTGCTCAATAACACATACAAGCAAGAGCTGGAAGTGTTTGATAGAAGCGCAAAATTATCAACTCAAGAAAAGGAAGATTATAAGTTTTCTACCGTTGCTCTAAACTATGATAAACCAGAAAAACTAGCAGAAAGCAGATACATTCGAGAATACAATCAAATGCTAAAGTTTAAGCGCGAGGAATAACCGGAAGATATTCAGTATCTAAGTAATTTAGGTGTTTATTACAGTTCATCTTCAAAGTGGATTTTTAAGTGATTTCTACTAATCTTTAACAAGAATAACAACAACCTTTTATTGTTGTTTCTGGCCTAATCTTAGTTACTGTTTGGAGCTAATAAAATGGACTTTTCAGGAAATGTACGTAAGTTAGATAGACAAACATTAGCTAAGCCTCTTACTGATAAACAACAAGCAGAAGCCGCAAAGTTTGCCTTAGATCAGCACTCATTAGTATCTGTAGCTGATTTAGATGGCACTATCACCTACGTCAACGAGAAGTTCATCACAGTCAGTGGTTATGCTGAGCATGAGCTTTTAGGCAAAAAGCACAGTATTCTTAATTCTGGATTGCAGCCCAAGTCTTACTGGCTGCAAATGCACCAGCAGGTACTGACTGGCAAAGTTTGGCACGATGAAGTTCGAAACAGAGCAAAAGATGGCAGTTATTATTGGGTTGATACCACAATTGTTCCTAACTACAACTCAGAACGTCAAGTTGTAGGTTTCACTTCAATTCGAACTGACATCACCCAACAGAAAGAAAATATTGAGCAACTAGCGCTTGCTAAGCAGCAAGCTGAAGCGGCGAAATTTGCACTTGATCAACATTCCTTAGTTTCAGTTGCAGACCTCAATGGCAATATTACTTATGTTAACGACAAATTTATTAAAGTTAGTGGCTATGCGGCAGAAGAGCTACTTGGTAGAAAACACAGCATTCTCAATTCAGGATTACAACAAAAAGACTATTGGCAAGAAATGCATCAGCATGTCTTGTCTGGTCAGGTGTGGCATGACGAAGTTCGAAATAGAGCAAAAGACGGCAGTTATTATTGGGTAGATACAACAATAGTTCCAAACTATAACTCACAGATGCAAATCGTTGGCTTTACTTCAATAAGAACGGATATTACTCAACAAAAAGAAAATATGGAACAGCTTGCCATAGCAAAAAGACAAGCTGAGGCGGCTAAATTCGCGCTGGATCAGCATTCATTAGTTTCTATGACAGATTTAAATGGCCATATCACTTATGTTAACGGTAAGTTTACTGAAGTTAGTGGCTATTCTGAGAGTGAGTTACTCGGTAAAAAACACAATATTTTAAACTCGGGTCAAAAACCAAAATCTTATTGGCAAGAAATGCATCAGAGGGTGATGTCTGGGGAAATTTGGCGAGACGAAGTTCGAAATAGAGCCAAGGATGGCAGTTATTACTGGGTAGATACCGTCATTGTTCCTAACTATGACTCTGAAAAGCAGTTGAGCGGTTTCACATCTATTCGAACGGATATTACCCAGCAGAAAGAGAACATAGAGCAACTTGCTATAGCCAAACAACAAGCAGAATTAGCAAATAGAGCTAAAGAAGACTTTTTGGCCAACATGAGCCATGAAATTCGAACTCCTATGAATGGTATTTATGCATCGTTGCAATTGTTAAGACAGGCTGAAATGTCTTTTGAAAATAGAGAACTGGTGAATAATTCTTTGTTTTCGTCTGAATGTTTACTGACAATTATCAATGATATTTTAGATTTTTCTAAAATTGAAGCTGGCAAATTAGAATTCGAAAATGTCGAATTTAGTATTAGAAATATTGTTGAATCTGTCATCAGTGATCTTTTACCTCTAGCTGATGAAAAGGGGATCTCTTTTAATTACAGCTATGAAGATGGATTATGGGATCTTTGGCTCGGAGATCCCGTTAGAATGAAGCAGATACTACTGAATTTAGCTTCCAATGCGGTGAAGTTTACAGAAAAAGGCAGCATAGATGTTTTTGTTTCTCCGTCAAGCCAAGGTGGGATTTGTTCGGGACTAAATATAAAGGTCAAAGACACAGGTATTGGGATGTCGCCTGAAACAGTCGACAGTGTATTTAAAAGATTTTCACAAGCTGACTCCTCAACAACGAGAAAATATGGAGGCACAGGTTTAGGAATGGCTATCACCTTGTCTCTGATTGATATGATGGGAGGAACTATAGCTGTGCATAGCGAATTAGGAATCGGCACTGAGTTCGACATATCTATTGATTTAGGTAAATCAGATAGCAAGAAAGCTCAGAAAAATAAAAGCGAAAGTCATGATGTACAATGTCCAGAGCTTTCAGGCAGAACCTTATTAGTAGCAGAAGATAACCCGATTAATAGAATTATTATAAATAAAGCCTTATTACCTACGAATGTTAATCTTATAGAGGCTGAAAATGGTCAAGAAGCGGTAGAATTGGCTTTAAAATACCAACCTGAACTTATTTTTATGGATATGCAAATGCCAATTATGGATGGGATCACTGCATTTCGAGCATTAAAGGAAAAGCAATTTTCCAGTCCTATTATTGCTTTTACTGCCAATGTGCTTGAGCATGATATTGAGAAATACAAATCGGAAGGTTTTGATGGATGTATTTCCAAACCTGTTAACATTGGTGAATTGTACAACTTGCTTATTGATAAATTTAATCGTTGAGTTGTGATAATTATATCATTGTGCTTTTAGGACTATTTCAGAGGTTGAGAGTTATTAACCTCGATAATTTCTTATCTTAATTATTTCCTCTTCATTTATCCCTAGAGCGGTGAGGAAAGCGAAGTGGGCATCAGGATCTGTTTTCTCGTAGGTTTGATGCCAGTCCATCATATCTTTTTCAGTATAGCCAGCAGATTTTAAGATACTTACCCATTCAATTTTCGTGATTGACTTTGCTTGTATCATTTCTGGAGCTTGTAACACAGCAATTATTGCTTTCTGTTGAGCTTTAATTTTTTTTATTTCGGTTTCTAAAGTCAGAAAATGCTGGTGGAAGAGATCGAATTGTTTTGCTTGGCTAGGCTGAGCTAGCAAAGTTCTGATCTCTACAATAGATAATCCATAATTACGGTAAGCAACAATCGTTTTGAGCTTATTACAATCTTTTTCATCATAGTATCGGTAACCATTATGTCCCTTGATGCTAGGAGTTATGAGTTTTTCTTTCTCGTAGTAAAGTATGGTCGTTCTAGAAATTCCAAACTTTTTTGCCAATTTTGACACGGTTAGCATTTTATATTCTCCATTTATACCACTCTGGGCTAAGTGTAAACCTTAGACCTGTAGACAGGTCAAAGCAAAAAGATATTTGACTCGTCTACAGGTATAACCTTTATCTTCAAAATAACTAAGGAGTCTTGTAGAAAGACATTCTCACAAATTATACAAATAGCGGAGACACCCATGCTAAATGATGCAAATTTTATTAAACAATTCGAACAATTAACTTTGCCGCCAGAGCAATTTAGTCATACGGGGCATATTAGGTTGGCGTGGCTGTATTTAAGCAATAACAAACGAGAAGAAGCAATTGAAAAAGCTAAACGGGGAATCAAAGCTTACGCTGAATCGTTAGGAGCTAAAGATAAATACCATACGACTATCACACATTACCTAGTTAAAGAGATTGCTGACAGACAAGCTTTGCAACCAGCAGAGAGCTGGCAAAGTTTTATTACACAGAATGGAGATCTCGAGCTTGATGCTATTTCAGTATTATTACAATATTTCAGCAAGCATCGACTATTTAGTGATAAAGCAAGAGTTGAACTCATTAAGCCAGATAAAAAAGATTGTGGTTAATTTCTTCATTTTAAGAGTTTGTTAGAACCAAATAACAAGATAAGGAATGAGTTAGTTTTCATTTTAAATACGCAGGTTAGCGGCTAAAAGCGAATAGTAGATTATAGTATTAATAGTAAACATTTTAAGTGAATTGACAGCGCCAGAAGGATTGGTTGGCAAACAACAGTCGGTAGGTCATAACTCAAGATGAAATTGGATATTAAACAAAGTTCTAATCTATTTTTTATCGTAGTGTTAGCTCTGTCTATCACAAATATTTTTGTGTTTATTTTCAGCCATGATGAAGTTCGTAAAAATGAAGCATGGGTTGATCATACAAACGAAGTGATCCATTTGTCGACCGAGTTACTAGGTGCGATGAAAGATGCTGAGACAGGCCAACGGGGATATTTGCTAACAAATAATGAAAACTATCTTGTTCCTTACTTCGCAGGGATAGAAACAACTCGAGTAAAACTGTATGAGCTTAAGAAAGAAACCGCAGATAACCCTACCCAACAATCTAGGCTGTCAACACTAGAAACTCTAGTTGAAGATAAGTTTGACGAGCTGCAAGAAACTGTCGATTTGCAGCTCGAAGGTCAGTCTCAATTTGCATTAGATATTGTTAATACCAATTTAGGCAAACAACTGATGGATGAGATCAGACTTACTGTTGCAAACTTTGTAACAGAAGAAAAAAGATTGCTAAAAATAAGAATTGAAAGATATGAACAAAGTATAACTCGTAGTCGATATTTAACTATTGCTGCATCGGCAAGTATTTTAATTGTTGTGTTGGTGACGGCTGTTTTTGTTAGAACGAAAGTTATCAAGCCTATAACCCGTTTGACCAAGAATGCACAAGAATTCGGGGTTGGTAACGTCGACCGCTTTATCAATATTGATGCTGGCAATGAACTGGAAATCTTGTCCAAAGCGTTTCAGTCCATGGCGAAAGATATAAAACAAAGCATGTATGATTTGGAGCAAGCTAAAGAAGATTCTGAACGAGCAAACTCAGCAAAAAGTTTGTTTCTGGCGAATATGAGCCATGAAGTCAGAACTCCTTTAAATGGTATTTATGGCAACCTTCAGCTCCTACAACAATTATCATTCGAAGCCGAACAGAAAGAGATGATTAATAATTCTCTATTATCATGTCGAACATTGTTAACCATCATTAATGATATTTTAGATTTTTCGAAAATTGAAGCTGGTCAGCTATCAATAGAAAAAGTGAGCTTTAGTTTTGAAAAGATAGTTCATCAAGTCATGTCTGAGTTGGAACCAATTGCAAGAGATAAACAGATATCTATACGCTCAATAGCCAATAATACGTATTGTGAAGGTTGGTTGGGTGACCCTGTGAGGATAAAGCAAATCTTACTGAACCTTGCTTCAAACGCTGTAAAGTTTACAGATACGGGAACCATAGAAATACGTTACAACTGTTATATAAGTAACAAAGGAACAAAACTAAGTATCGAAGTGAGAGATACTGGGATTGGAATGTCTGAGCGTGCTTTGGAGCGGCTGTTTGAAAGATTCGAGCAAGCGGATGCGTCTACTACCAGAAAGTTTGGCGGTACAGGACTGGGAATGTCGATAACTAAAGCATTAGTTGAGCTAATGGAAGGAAATATATCTGTGAAGAGCAAAATTGGAGAGGGCAGCCAGTTTTTAGTGACCATTCCAATGACAAAAGTGCAACTAACCAGCGATAAGAAGAATGAACAACAGACACGACCGCCGAACCTCGCTAATGTAAAGGTTCTTTTGGCAGAGGACAATAAAGTGAATCAAGCTATATTTCAGGCGATGTTAAAACCAACTGGAGCAACAGTTCTTATCGCAGATGATGGAAAGGAAGCAATCGAATTAGTGGCAAAAAACGAACCTGATTTAGTATTTATGGATATACAAATGCCAGTTATGGACGGAATTGAATCTAATAAATGGCTAAAACAAAGGTTGCCTTTATTGCCGGTTATTGCTTTGACAGCTAATGTAACCAGTAATGATATTACAAGGTACCGTAGAGAAGGTTTTATAAGCTGCGTAGCTAAACCTATAGAAATAGAGAAACTGTACAAAGCTTTAGCGGAATATGCGTTGTAGTTATGAGTAATAAGATATTATAAATTGAACACTTGAATTTTAGACGTTTAGATGGCTAAATGTGAATAAGTTAATTTATAGGAAGAGCATAAAGTGGATTTCGATAAAATAGTAGACCGTTCAGGTACTTTTTCTTTTAAATATCAAAGATACAAAAATAGAGACATCATTCCTCTTTGGGTTGCTGATTCGGAGTTCCGTTGTGCAGAGCCTATAATCGAAGCTTTGCAAAGTAGAGTTGAACACGGTGTGTATGGGTATCATTTGCCAGCTGAATACGAGCCTGCTAACAATGCAGTAGTCAGGTGGCTAAAAGACAAACATGATTGGCAGATTGAAGCGGAATGGATTGTTTGGACTCCAGGTGTCGTGCCTGCTTTTAATGTTGCCTGCAAAGCGTATTGCAACCCTGGTGACACTGTACTTGTACAACAACCAAATTATCCACCTATGCTAGCAGCACCCGGATTAAATGAATTAAATAAAGAAACAATTAATACTGTAATAGAAGAAGGCAGGTGGACATTAGACTTCGAACAACTAGAAATTAAAGCATCTGACCCTAAAACCAAGCTTTTTATTATGTGCAATCCTATGAATCCCGTTGGTTCAGTAATGACGGAAGATGAGTTACATAGGGTAGAGCAGATCTGTTTACGTCATGATGTTGTGCTGTGTTCTGACGAAATTCATTGTGATTTAATTTTGGATCCTGAAGCAAAGCATATTCCAGCAGGGAAACTCGTTGAGATAGGGGATAAAACAATTACTTTGATGGCCGCGAGTAAAACATTTAATGTTGCAGGCTTAGGTACTTCATTTGCCATTATACCGGATAAAAAAGTGCGAAGTCAGTTTACCAGAGCGGCAGCAGGGATTGTTCCATGGGTTAATTTTATGGGTCTAGTAGCGACTGAAGTAGCATTTACAGAGTGTGACGAATGGCACCAAGCTCAACTAAATTACCTACGTGCTAATTTAGACTTTGTGGAAGAACAAGTTAGCAGGATTGAAGGATTAAATTTTGTTCGACCACAAGCTACATTTCTTGCTTGGATAGATGCTTCCGGATTAGGGGTCGATAATGTGCAGTCTTATATGGAATCAAAGGGAGTAGGGCCGTCACCTGGTCGCGACTTTGGTAGTCCTGAATTTACAAGAATAAATTTTGCTTGCCGCAGAAGTTTGTTGGAACAAGCTTTTGAAAGGTTGAAAAAGTGAATTGTTTAGGGCTGAGTTAACAAACTCAGCCTACACTTGTTATAGAGATTTAATTGTTTCTACTATTGCGGCTAAGCCGTTAGAGCGAGAAGGGCTTAAATGTTGAGATAAATTTAACAATGAAAAATAAGACTCTATATCTATTGCACCAATCTCATCCTTACTCTTGTTATTAAACTTAACTAATACAATAGCCAATAATCCTCTTACTATTTTTGAATCTGAGCTCGCTATTAGCGTAATTTTATCGTCTTGCCAGATATGATGTAACCATACTTGGCTTTCGCAACCTGATATCAAAGCTGTTTCTAATTTTAATTCAGATCCGAATACGGGAAGCTGTTTACCGAGTAACATTATTTCTCGATATTGCGCATCCCAACTTTTATTAGTTGATAGCTTAGAAATGACCTCTGGTTCAGTAAGGGTGAATGAAGCAATTTTCTCTATAATTAAATTATTAATTTCGCTCATTTTGTCTTATTTTCGCTTAATAGTGTTGTTCTTTTGTTAAATGTCGAGAAGTTGTATTGTTTTGCGCAAGGCTGAAATAAAGTTATCAACATCGCTTCGATTATTGTATATACCAAGAGAAACTCTTATCGCTCCATCTGTATTTAATGAAGAATGAAGTGGCATAGCACAGTGAAACCCAGTTCGTACTGCAATGTTTTGCTGTCCTAAAAGTACCGATACGTCAGCGCTTGATTCGTCTTTAATATTAAAAGAAACAATACCTACATTGTTATTCAAATCACCATAAAGCACTAAATTGTCAAAATCGTTTAATTGTTTAATCAGGTGTTGCCAAGTTTGTTTCAGTTCTATTTTTGCTGCTTGATAACTATCAGATGTCAAAAAGTCAATTGCAGCACTAAGCCCTAAAACACCAGAAATGTTTGGCGTACCAGATTCTAGCATTGATGGAATAGCCCTGAATTGAGAATCTGTGTGTTTGACGTCCTGAACCATCTCACCACCGTAATGGAAAGGCCTAAATTGTTCTTTAATATCGTCATTTATGTACAAGACACCAATACCGGTAGGTCCATACATTTTATGAGCAGAAAAAACGTAAAGGTCACAGCCTAGTTCAGATACATCAACCTTTAACTGACTAACAGCTTGTGCACCATCTATGAGTACTTTGGCTCCTATTGCTTTCGCCTTATAAGTCATAACATCAATAGGCAGAATATTGCCTAACACATTAGAACAATGTTGAATTGCTACTAGTTTAGGCTTTAACTCTAGAAGCTGTTCGTAGTGTGCTAAATCGGGATTTCCATCCTTTTGCAGAGCAATAACTTTTAGCTCAGCACCTTTACGTTTCGCAAGTTGTTGCCAAGGAACAAAATTAGCATGATGCTCAGAGCCCGATACAATAATAGTATCGCCCGATTGAATATTATGTTCTCCCCAAGCATAAGCAACTAAGTTAATGCCTTCAGTAGTGCCCTTAGTCCATACAATATTTGTTTTATCTTTTGCACCAATGAATGTAGCAATTTTGCTACGAGTATTTTCGTAAAGCTCTGTTGCAGTATTTGCTTGTTTATAACTTGCCCTGTGAACCGTTGCGTATTGATCGGTGTAAAACTCAGTAATCGCATTTATAACCGAGATTGGTTTATGTGTTGTTGCCGCAGAATCCAAGTAAACTAAGTCTTTGTTTTGTGGCTGACTAAAGTAAGGAAATTGATTTTTTATCGACATGGATACACTGAGAAGTAGACGTTTTGGAGATAATATAAAAATATTGAGCAAGGAACAATTTTATATTTGTGACTCTAGGTCATAATCAACTTTGACTGTCAGTCAGATCAAGCCCACTTTACTCTAAGTTATTGAAAACGATCACTAATTTAAATCTGGTTAGTGAACAATGCAACTTTTTTTAGCAAAAAAAAGGGCTCATATTGAGCCCTTTACTATAAAAGTAGATTTTCTATCGTTTTGATACTGAAACGTAGTCGCGCTTCTCTGCACCAGTATATAACTGACGAGGGCGGCCAATCTTTTGTCCAGGCTCTGCTAACATTTCGTCCCAGTGGCTGATCCAACCAACTGTACGTGACATTGCAAAGATAACTGTAAACATTGAAGTTGGGATACCAATTGCTTTAAGAATGATACCTGAGTAGAAGTCTACGTTCGGGTATAATTTCTTCTCTACGAAGTATGGATCTTCAAGAGCAATGCGCTCTAATTCCATAGCAACATCTAATAATGGATCTTGGATGTTTAAGTCTTTAAGAACTTGGTGACATGTTTCGCGCATTACTTTTGCACGTGGGTCAAAGTTCTTATAAACACGGTGACCGAAGCCCATTAGGCGGAACGGATCAGCTTTATCTTTCGCTTTTGCAACATATTCAGGAATACGATCTACTGAACCGATTTCTTGTAGCATAGTCAAGCATGCTTCGTTAGCTCCACCGTGAGCAGGACCCCAAAGTGAAGCAATACCAGCTGCGATACACGCATATGGATTTGCACCAGATGAACCAGCTAAACGAACCGTTGATGTAGAAGCATTCTGTTCATGATCAGCATGAAGCATGAAAATTTTATCCATAGCGTCAGCAAGAACAGGATTTACTTTGTAATCTTCAGCTGGTACTGAGAACATCATATTTAAGAAGTTTTCAGAGTATGACAGGTCGTTCTTTGGATAAACAAACGGCTGACCAATGCTGTACTTGTATGCCATCGCTGCAATAGTAGGTAGCTTAGCAATTAATCTGTGAGCACTGCGCTTACGTTGTTCTGGGTCTGCAATATCTAGATCATCATGATAGAAGCTAGACATAGCACCAACAACGCCACATAACATCGCCATAGGGTGTGCATCAATTACAAAACCTTGGAAGAAGTTTGCAATTTTCTCATGAACCATTGTGTGGTTCTTAATTGTACTTTCAAAGTCAGCTAAGTCGTCAGCTGAAGGTAACTCACCATTTAATAATAAATAACATAGTTCTAGGTAGTTCGACTCTTCAGCAAGCTGATCAATTGGGTAACCACGGTGTAATAACACACCTTTGCCACCGTCAATGAAAGTAATTTTAGACTGACATGATGCCGTCGCTAAAAAGCCTGGGTCGTAAGTGAAAACGCCTTGTGCGCCTAATGTTCTTACGTCGATTACATCGTTACCTGCGGTACCCGACATGATTGGTAGTTCAAATGCATCTTGTCCGGTGACTTGAACTGTGGCTTTCTTATCCGCCATGCATGTTCTCCTCAATTGTTGTTGATTTTTATATTCTTACCACGTTAGTAGGGATTGTTAAAAAATGCACTATTTATGCAGTAAGCAATTTTAAAACTGGCACATATAACTACAAAATAGAGTAAAAAGTCAATTTTATCGCTATTTTGTTTAATATTTATTCATAACTGTCTGATATTTATCTGCATATACTATTTTTTGAACAATCGCATAATCTAACTTGATTAATTGCTAACCAAACTACCAAGTTATTGATATTTTGATAAAACAGCAATTGCTATATGGCATTTCGCTATATATACTTCAATCGCTGCATGCAACCGTATGCAGAGAACGCATCGACTATTATTTCTAGATGAATTTGTTAGGCAATTAAATTCAACTTTAGTCGCATTGCAAAATTTTGTGAGGACTGTTTTAGTACTCACGGTAAAAAAACAATAACAGCTCGGATAGGCATGTAACGTGAAAAAACAAAGACCTGTAAATCTAGATCTGACAACAATTAAAATGCCAGCGTCGGCAACAGCTTCCATTCTTCACCGTGTAACTGGTGTTGCATTATTTTTTGCATTGATTTTTGTGATCGTAACTTGGGCGATTTCCCTACAATCGGCTGAAGGTTTCGAATTAGCACAGTCATTAATGCAAGGTGTAATCGGGAAGGTTATTGCTATCGGCACATTGGCAGTTCTTTCTTACCATATCATTGGCGGTCTTCGTCACTTAGTGATGGATATGGGTTACTGGGAAGAAATTGAGTCAGGTAATTCAAGCGCTAAAATAGCTATCGCTATTTGGTTAATTTCAGTTGTATTAGCAGGAGTATGGATATGGTAATTAACCAAGCTTCTTTGAAAAGAGATGGTGTTCAAGATTACGTCTCACTTCGTGCTACAGCGCTGTTCATGACAGCTTATGTTGTTTTTATTTTAGGTTTCTTCTTAACTACTCCAGTAGTGACTTATGAAGTATGGTCAGGCTTATTCTCTAACCTAGCAGTAAAAGTATTTACTTTTATCACTTTGATCTGCATTTGGGTGCACACTCGTATCGGTTTATGGCAAGTGTTGACTGACTATGTAAAGAGTCCAAAACTTCGTTCTGTATTAAGCTTTGTTCTTAACACGTTAGGCCTAGCTTATATGGTAACTGGCTTATTTGTTCTATGGGGTGTGTAAGTGAGTATTAAAGTATTAGAATTTGATGCCGTAGTAGTCGGCGCAGGTGGTGCAGGCATGCGTGCTGCATTACAAATCTCAGAGTCAGGCCAGACATGTGCACTGATTTCGAAAGTATTTCCAACTCGTTCTCATACAGTTTCAGCTCAGGGTGGTATTACCGTAGCATTAGGTAACTCTCACGAAGATAACTGGGAATTCCACATGTACGATACAGTTAAAGGTTCTGATTATATCGGTGACCAAGATGCTATCGAATACATGTGTAAGACTGGTCCTGAAGCTATCTTAGAAATGGAAAACAAAGGTCTTCCATTCTCTCGTTTTGAAAACGGTAAAATTTACCAACGTCCTTTCGGCGGTCAGTCGAAAAACTTTGGTGGTGAGCAAGCTGCTCGTACAGCAGCTGCGGCAGACCGTACCGGTCACGCATTATTACACTTGCTTTACCAACAAAACGTTAAAAACAAAACAACTGTATACTCTGAATGGTATGCACTAGACATAGTTAAGAACCAAGCAGGTTCTGTTATTGGGTGTACTGCAATTGATATTGAGTCTGGCGAAGTTGTATTCTTTAAAGCTCGTGCGACAGTTTTAGCAACTGGTGGTGCGGGTCGTATCTATGCTTCTACAACGAATGCTCATATCAACACTGGCGACGGTGTAGGTATGGCAACTCGTGCAGGTGTTTCTTTACAAGATATGGAAATGTGGCAATTCCACCCAACAGGTATTGCTGGTGCAGGTACGCTTGTAACTGAAGGTTGTCGTGGTGAAGGCGGTTACCTTCTAAATAAAGACGGCGAACGTTTTATGGAACGTTATGCTCCTAATGCTAAAGATTTAGCAGGGCGTGATGTTGTTGCTCGTTCTATGATGACAGAGATCCGTGAAGGCCGTGGCTGTGACCATCCTCAATACGGTAAGCATATAAAGCTTAAGTTAGACCACTTAGGTCGTGAAACTCTTGAGTTGCGTTTACCTGGTGTATGTGAATTATCACAAACGTTCGCGCATGTTCATCCAGCTGATGAACCAATCCCAGTAATCCCAACATGTCACTATATGATGGGTGGTGTTCCTACAAATGTTAATGGTCAAGCGTTAACACGTGCAGAAGATGGTTCATACAAAGAAGTCGAAGGTTTATTTGCGGTAGGTGAGATTGCATGTGTATCTGTACACGGTGCAAACCGCTTAGGTGGTAACTCATTACTAGATTTAGTTGTATTTGGTCGTGCAGCAGGTCAATACCTAGAGAAATATCTTGGTGAAGGTGGTGGTGCTACTGAATACTCATCAGAAGATATTGATGCTGGTCTTGCTCGCTACAACCGTTGGGAAAGCACTAAACAAGGTGAAGATCCTGTACAAATTAGAAAAGATCTACAGCAATGTATGCAGTTAAACTTCTCAGTATTCCGTGAAGGTGAAGCGATGGCACAAGGCTTAGCTGAACTTAAAGAAATCCGTGAGCGTTTACAACATGCGAAGCTATCTGATAATTCAAAAGAATTTAACACTCAACGTATAGAGTGTTTAGAATTGGATAACTTGATGGAAACGGCTTATGCAACAGCTGTTGCGGCTAACTACCGTACAGAATCTCGTGGCGCACATTCTCGTGAAGACTTCTTAGAGCGTGACGATGAGAACTGGTTATGCCATACCATCTACGATCCAAACACTGAAGAAATGTATAAGCGTGACGTAAACATGGAACCTAAGTTCCGTGAAGCGTTCCCGCCGAAAGCTCGTACGTACTAATAGGGGAGATAAGTAACAATGAAAACATTAAACTTTTCAATTTATCGCTACAACCCTGATGTAGACGATGCACCATATATGAAGGACTACACTCTAGAAGTAGAGGAAGGTACGGATATGATGGTTCTAGATGCTCTTATGTTATTAAAAGAGCAAGATCCTGAATTAGTTTTCCGTCGTTCATGCCGTGAAGGTGTGTGTGGTTCTGATGGCTTAAACATGAATGGTAAGAACGGCCTAGCTTGTATCACACCATTATCAGCTTTAGGCTCAAATAATTATGTTTTACGTCCATTACCTGGCTTACCTGTAATTCGTGACTTAGTTATCGACATGTCACAATTCTATACTCAGTACGAGAAAGTAAAGCCATTCTTAATTAATGACGATAAACAACCGCCAGCACGTGAACATCTTCAATCAATTGAAGAGCGTGACAAGTTAGATGGTTTATACGAGTGTATTTTATGTGCTTGTTGTTCTACTTCTTGTCCATCATTCTGGTGGAACCCTGATAAGTTTATTGGTCCAGCAGGTTTATTACATGCATATCGTTTCTTAATCGATAGCCGTGATACTGCAACTGATGAACGTTTAGCAGACTTGGACGATGCATTTAGTGTGTTCCGCTGCCACGGTATTATGAACTGTGTTAACGTGTGCCCTAAAGGATTGAACCCAACGAAAGCTATTGGACACATTAAGTCTATGTTATTGCAGAGGTCGGTATAACTTTGTTAACTGAACTTCGGGTAACAGCTTGATAAAAAAGAGTCGTTCCATATACTTGGAAGGGCTCTTTTTTATTTGTAATAAATGAAAATTCACTAACAAAAACAAGTCTGTAAAGGCTTACAAGGATATATATCTAATGCACGAAGGTGTTATGCAACAGTGGCTGAACTCATCGCATTTGTCAGCCAATAGCATGGTATATGTTGAACAGATGTATGAAATGTATCTTGATGATCCTACATCTGTAGCGGACGAGTGGCGCGAGATCTTTGACCATCTTCCTAAAGTGGAAGGTGTGTCAGTAGAGACCAAGCACTCTGAAGTTCGCGATTTATTTGCGCAACTTGCCAAAACTAAGGATCGTACTGTGGTGTCAGGTTCAGATGAAGCTGATGCTAAACAAGTAAAAGTACTGCAGTTGATCAACGCGTTCCGTTTCCGTGGCCATCAAAATGCTAGTTTAGACCCACTTGGTCTATGGCAAAGAGAAAAAGTGAGAGAACTTACTCTTGAGCACCACGACTTAGCTGACGAAGATAAATCTCGTGAGTTTAACGTTGGCTCTTTTGCAATTGGCAAAGACAAGATGCCATTGGGCGAATTGTACGAAGCATTAAAAGAGACATATTGTGGCTCTATTGGTGCAGAGTACATGCATATCACTGACACCGATGAAAAACGTTGGATTCAACAGCGTTTAGAGTCTATCAAAAGTCAACCTTCTTTTTCTGCTGACGTGAAAAAGCGTGTGTTAAAAGGCTTGATTGCAGCAGATGGCTTAGAGAAGTATTTAGGTGCTAAATTCCCAGGTGCGAAGCGATTCTCACTAGAAGGTGGTGATGCATTAGTACCTATGATTAAAGAAATCATTCACAGAGCAGGTGAAAACGGTCAAAAAGAAGTTGTAGTGGGCATGGCTCACCGCGGTCGTTTGAATGTTTTAGTGAATGTCTTAGGTAAAAAATCTGGCGAACTATTCGCTGAGTTTGGTGGCAAGGTTGATGAGTCGTTAAAAGCTGGTGATGTGAAGTATCACCAAGGTTTTTCTTCTGATTTTGCGACAGCAGGTGGTAATGTTCATTTAGCATTAGCATTTAACCCGTCTCACCTGGAAATTGTAAATCCAGTTGTTATGGGATCAGTTCGTGCTCGTTTAGATCGTCTAAGTTGTGATACAGGCTCAAAAGCTTTAGCTATTACTGTACACGGTGACTCTGCTATAGCAGGACAAGGTGTAGTTCAAGAGACGTTGAACATGTCTCAAACTCGTGCTTACCAAACGGGTGGTTCTGTTCGTATCGTAGTTAATAACCAAGTTGGTTTTACAACTTCGAAGAAAGAAGATGCTCGTTCAACAGAGTATTGTACTGATATCGCTAAGATGGTTCAGGCTCCAATCTTCCATGTTAACTCTGATGATCCAGAAGCGGTTGCATTAGTTGCTCAAATTGCAGTTGACTATCGCAATACATTCCGTCGTGACGTAATGATCGACTTAGTTTGTTACCGCCGTCATGGACACAATGAATCGGATGAGCCTAATGCGACTCAGCCGTTAATGTACCAAAAGATTAAAAAGCACCCAGTACCAAGAAACATCTATGTTGACCGATTAGTTGCTGAAGGCACGACATCTCAAGACGAAGTTAAGAAATTAACAGATGATTACCGCTCGGTGTTAGACCAAGGTGAATGTACAGTAGAAGAGTGGCGTCCAATGGAAGCACATTCAGTAGACTGGAAACCATACTTAGGTCATGACTGGGATATCGAATACGATAAAGCAATTCCAGTAGAAAAAATTAAAGAACTGGGTGAAAAGATCACTTATTACCCAGAAGAGCACAAGCTACACTCTCGTGTTAAAAAGCAATACGATATTCGTAAGAAAATGCTTGCTGGCGAGCAGTTAATCGATTGGGGTTTTGCTGAAACATTAGCATATGCAGACCTTGTTGAACGTGGCAATGATATTCGTATCACAGGTCAGGACTCTGGTCGTGGTACTTTCTTCCATCGTCATGCTGTGCTTCATAACCAAGAAGATGCATCTACTTACATTCCATTAGAAAATGTAAGCGAAAACCAAGGTAAATTTGAAATTTACGACGCAGTATTATCAGAAGTAGGTGTACTTGCTTTTGAATATGGCTATGCAACAGCTGAACCTGAGTCTCTAGTAATTTGGGAAGCTCAATTTGGTGATTTTGCAAACGTAGCACAGGTTGTAATTGACCAGTTTATTTCTTCAGGTGAACAGAAGTGGGGCCGTTTATGTGGTCTTACAATGCTTCTTCCTCATGGTTATGAAGGTCAAGGTCCAGAGCACTCTTCAGCTCGCCTTGAACGCTTCTTACAGCTTTGTGCTGATCACAATATGCAAGTATGTGTGCCAACAACTCCGGCACAGGTATTTAATATGATCCGTCGTCAACAAATTCGTCCTATGCGTCGTCCATTAGTTGTTATGTCGCCTAAGTCGTTATTGCGTCATCCATTGGCGGTATCTACTATGGAAGAAATGGCTTCTGGTGAATACCACGATGTGATTGATGAAATTGATGATATTAAAGTAGAAGACGTGAAGCGCGTTGTGCTTTGTTCGGGTAAGGTTTATTACGATTTACTTGAACAACGTCGCAAGAACGAGCAAACAGATGTAGCAATTGTACGTATAGAACAGTTATATCCGTTCCCTCATGTTGAAATGGACGAGATCGTCGAAAAATATAAGCACGTTAAAGATTACGTATGGTGTCAAGAAGAGCCGCAAAACCAAGGCGCTTGGTACTGTAGTCAGCATCACTTCTGGAACTCAATTTCGAAGGATGCAACTTTAACATATGCTGGCCGTAAAGCTTCATCGTCTCCAGCGGTAGGCTACGCGTCAGTACACGCACAAGAACAACAAGCGTTAGTAAATGACGCATTAACGATTAAATAATCTGAAGGATTAATCATGACTACTGAAATTAAAGTTCCAGTACTTCCAGAATCAGTTGCTGACGCACAGATTGCGACTTGGCACGTACAAGTAGGTGATACAGTTTCTCGCGACCAAAACTTGGTTGACATTGAAACTGACAAAGTTGTTTTAGAAGTGGTTGCTCCTGAAGATGGTGTGATCACTGAAATTTTACACCAAGAGGGTGATACTGTATTAGGTGAGCAACTTATTGCAGTTGTTGGCGCAGCAGGTGCGGCAGCAGCTCCAGCTGCAAAAGCAGAAGAAGCTCCAGCAGCGGCACCAGTAGGTGAAACAAAAACTGTAGAAATCAAAGTTCCAGTGCTTCCAGAATCAGTTGCAGATGCAACGATTGCTACTTGGCACGTTCAAGAAGGTCAGGCGGTAAGCCGTGATGAGAACCTTGTTGATGTTGAAACTGATAAAGTTGTTTTAGAAGTAGTTGCACCTGAAGACGGTGTTGTTACTAAGATCATTTCTCCTGAAGGTGAAACGGTATTAGGCGAACAACTAATTGCCGAAATAACAGTAGGTGGTTCAGCGGCTGCTGCTCCAGCACCAGCTGCAGAAGAAGCAAATGGCGGTGATGAAATTCTTTCTCCATCAGTTCGTCGTCTGATCTCTGAAAAAGGTTTGGATGCTTCTAAGATCACTGGTACTGGTAAAAACGGCCGTGTAACTAAAGAAGACGTTGAAAATTTTGTTAAAGCACAAGCTTCAGCTCCTAAAGCTGCTCCTGCACCATCAGCTACTCCTTCAACTCAAGTTTTAGGTGACCGTACACAGAAACGTGTTCCTATGACTCGTTTACGTAAAACAATTGCTAATCGATTATTAGAAGCGAAAAACTCTACAGCTATGTTAACAACGTTCAACGAAGTTAATATGAAGCCTGTAATGGATCTTCGTAAGCAATACAAAGACGTATTTGAAGAACGTCACGGTGCTCGTTTAGGCTTTATGTCATTCTACGTTAAAGCAGTTGTTGAAGCTCTTAAACGCTTCCCTGCAGTGAATGCGTCAATTGATGGCGATGACATTGTTTATCACAACTACTTCGACGTAAGTATTGCTGTTTCTACACCTCGAGGTCTAGTAACTCCAGTTCTTCGTGATGCGGATAAGTTAAGCTTTGCTGAAATTGAAGCTGGTATTCGTGAATTGGCTATTAAAGGTCGTGACGGTAAGTTAACAGTAGACGAGATGCAAGGTGGTAACTTCACAGTTACTAACGGTGGTGTATTTGGTTCGTTATTATCAACGCCAATCATCAACCTACCGCAAACTGCAATCTTAGGTATGCACAAAATCCAAGACCGTCCAATGGCGGTTGACGGTAAAGTAGAAATCTTACCTATGATGTATTTAGCATTATCATATGACCACAGACTAATTGACGGTAAAGAATCAGTTGGCTTCTTGGTAACAATTAAAGAATTACTAGAAGATCCTACACGTCTATTATTAGACGTTTAGCATTAGTAATTTTAATGCAAAATTTTAGTGCAATTATTCAAATTTCGACTTTTGGCTTATTGCACTAATTCAGGGGTGGCATATAATAGCCCCGCATGTTAATTCGGGCAGCTAGCATTTATTGATAGCTGCCTTTAACTTATAAAAACAGATGGAAAGAACAGCATGAACTTGCATGAATATCAGGGTAAACAACTGTTTGCTCAATACGGGCTTCCTGTATCTAAAGGTATCGCTGCTGAAACTCCTGCAGAAGCTGCGGCAGCTGCGGATCAAATCGGTGGTGATGAGTTTGTAGTTAAAGCACAGGTACACGCAGGTGGCCGTGGTAAAGCGGGTGGCGTTAAGCTAGTTAAAACTAAAGATGAAATTAAAGCATTTGCAGAAAAGTGGTTAGGCGAGCGTCTAGTTACTTATCAAACAGATGAAAATGGCCAACCAGTAAGCCGTATCTTAGTTGAAACTTGTACTGACATCGACCAAGAATTATATCTTGGTGCAGTTGTTGACCGTTCTAGCCGTCGTATCGTTTTCATGGCATCTACTGAAGGTGGTGTTGAAATCGAAACTGTTGCAGAAGAAACGCCAGAAAAAATCCTTAAGGCTGAGATTGACCCTCTAGTAGGCGCACAACCTCACCAAGGTCGTGAATTGGCATTCAAGCTAGGTCTTGAAGGCAAGCAAATTAATCAATTCGTTAAAATCTTCTTAGGTTTAGCTAAGCTATTCAAAGAGAAAGACGTTGAACTAATTGAAATCAACCCATTAGTAATCAAACCTTGTGGCGATTTACACTGTTTAGACGCTAAAGTAGCGATCGACAGCAACGCTGTATACCGTCATCCTGATCTTAAAGAAATGCACGATCCTTCTCAAGAAGACGCGCGTGAAGCAGATGCAGCTAAGTGGGAACTAAACTACGTTGCTTTAGAAGGTAACGTTGGTTGTATGGTTAACGGTGCAGGTCTTGCTATGGGTACAATGGATATCGTTAACTTAAACGGTGGCAGCCCTGCAAACTTCCTAGATGTAGGTGGCGGCGCTACTAAAGAGCGTGTTGCTGAAGCATTCAAGATCATCTTATCTGATGACAATGTTAAAGCAGTTCTAGTTAACATCTTCGGTGGTATCGTTCGTTGTGACATGATCGCTGAAGGTATTATTGGTGCAGTTAAAGAAGTTGGCGTAAACGTTCCAGTTGTTGTTCGTTTAGAGGGGACTAACGCTGAAAAAGGTCGTGAAGTTCTAGCTAACTCTGACGTAGACATCATTGCAGCAGAAAGCTTACAAAATGCTGCTGAATTAGTAGTTAAAGCTGCGGAGGGCAAATAATGTCTGTACTAATTAACAAAGATACTAAAGTAATCTGTCAAGGTTTCACTGGTTCTCAAGGTACTTTCCACTCAGAGCAAGCGATTGCATACGGCACTAACATGGTTGGTGGTGTTACTCCTGGTAAAGGTGGTCAAACTCACCTAGGTCTACCTGTATTTAACACAGTAGCAGAAGCAGTAGAAACTACTGGTGCAGACGCATCTGTAATCTACGTACCAGCTCCTTTCGTTAAAGACTCTATCCTAGAAGCAGCTAACGCTGGTATCAAACTAATCGTTTGTATCACTGAGGGTGTTCCTACGTTAGATATGCTTGACTGTAAAGTTAAGTGTGACGAATTAGGCGTACGTTTAATTGGTCCTAACTGTCCAGGTGTTATCACTCCTGGAGAGTGTAAGATTGGTATTATGCCTGGTCACATCCACATGCCAGGTAAAGTAGGTATTGTATCTCGTTCTGGTACATTAACTTACGAAGCAGTTAAGCAAACAACTGATGCTGGTTTCGGCCAATCTACTTGTGTAGGTATCGGTGGTGACCCTATCCCTGGTACTAACTTTATCGACGTTCTAGAAATGTTCGAAAAAGACCCACAAACAGAAGCTATCGTAATGATTGGTGAGATCGGTGGTACAGCAGAAGAAGAAGCAGCAGCGTACATTAAAGAAAATGTAACTAAGCCTGTAGTTTCTTACATCGCTGGTGTAACTGCTCCACCAGGTAAGCGTATGGGGCACGCAGGTGCTATCATCTCTGGTGGTAAAGGTACTGCTGATGACAAATTTGCAGCATTAGAAGCAGCTGGCGTTAAGACAGTTCGCTCTCTAGCTGAGATCGGTAAAGCATTAGCTGAAAAAACTGGTTGGTAATAACTAGTTCCGATTTGAAAAAGGCTTCCAGTAGGAAGCCTTTTTTGTATCTGCAACTTTAATAGAGACATCATTTTAACAGAGACACCCACCTTAAATTTTATTTTGGTAAAGATAAATAACAGAGACACCCACCTTAAATTTTGTTTTGGTAAAGATAAATAACAGAGACACCCACTTTAAATTTTATTTTTTGGCGAAGAGAAGTAGCATTCTTGAATGTGCCTATTTGAAATTAGAAATACGATTTTATTAAGGCTTAAAGTTGTGACTAGAATTGCTTTTTTAGTTGGTACAAGTCTGAATCTAAAAGTGGGTGTCTTTTTAATCTATATTTGCTGATTGCTAAATCTTAGCAGCTTAATGGAGTTCATAAACCTTGAGATTAGGCGCATTTTCTAGCTTAGGGTCATAGTTAAATACACTATTTTGAAGTAGAGATTGCTGCAATCGTCCCGATTTTTTCAATTCAGACAGTCCATACATAACAATATCAGCTAGTTCTTGTTGATGTTTACCGACAAAAAAATAAACTGGAGCATCATAAACAAGTAAAATATTATCAACCATCGCCATTTTGCCATACTTTCCGTTAAATTCGTTTAAATCTGAATCGATTTCAGCAATACCTCGTGGAAAATAATCACAACGACCTTTAGCCAACATTTTAAAGTTAGATTCGTAATCATCGACTCCGTAAACACTAAAGCCGTTTAATTTTAGTTTCCTATAATCAGGCCAATGCATTCCTTGACAAGCTATATGGTTCTTTAGCTCATTCAGAGTGATATTTTCAAATTTATTTTTATTGTTGGCATTAACTAATAACTTTCTTTTGCCGTACATACCGTTTAGTAAAGGTATCTTAATAGCAATATAGTCTGCTTCTCTACTTTCTGAAGTCATACTGAAAGTAATATCTAATACATCATAGTAGTTGAGCAATAAGAGAGTTCGTTTTTGAGAGAATTCAAAGTCAACAGGAGTAAGTTCGTATTGAAAGCCATCTTTATTAAGGGCCAAGGCTTCAGTCAGTATTTGATGGAAATAGTTAATGGTAGGTTGTTGACTTGGAACTCCTTTTATAACCTTAAGTTCAACCACTTGAGAATGAACGTTAAAGTGAGACAAGAACATAGATATTAAAACAAAGGTAAAGATAAACTTCATACAGCGAGCAAACGAAACGTCCCTTTGAGTAATTAACTAGTTTGTTTTAACTTAGCCAAGCTTACGAGTCAATAGATAACAGAGACAGCCATGATAACTAGCCATGTTTTCATAGCTAATTAGTAGCCTAACTAGCTAAAAGTTAAGTTTATTTTTACTTTTCTAGTTTATATAAGATCTTTTTGTTGAACGGTTTTTCTGGTGTTGTTAACTCAAATGGAAAGCTAGGTTTGTTTGGAGAGTCTGGATAAAATTGTGGCTCTATACAAATCCCCTGTCTAGGCGATAGTCCATCAGATAAATAATCACCAGTATAGATTTGTGAAGCAGGGTAGTCTGACATTATTACCAAAGACAGTGAATTACACGGACTAGTTAAGACAGCGTGGGAAATATCTTTTTGCTTAAGCAGGAAGTTATGGTCTATTTTCTGATCTGATATGACTCGTGGCTGTTGAAAGTCTAAATTACTTTCAGAAACAAGGTTTAGTTTACCTGTCGGTATGAAGTCTTCGTTTAATTCAGTGTAAGCTTCACTGTTAACTTGCAATTTATGTTCATCAATAATAGAACCAGTTCCAGCTAAATTAAAATAAGCATGACCTGTTGGACCTATGATTGTTGGTTTATCTGTAGTCACATGAAAGTTAATTTTTAGTTGACTAGTATTTTCAGCTAAACGGTATTCTACTTCAAAACTCATAGCTCCTGGATAACCATTAAATCCATCTTCTACCCAATAACTAAAAGTAATAGCCCGTTCAGATTGTTGTTTTACTTGCCAAAAACAAGTGTCTAGTGCATTTCTTCCACCGTGTAAATGATGCTTTCCTTCGTTTGCATTTAACTTAATGGCAGAACCGTTAATATTTGTTTTTGCTGAATCTATTCGATTAGCATATGGTCCAGCAATAGCTCCTACATAACAAGTATCATAGTAGTAGTCTTCTATATTTTCATAACCAACAATGATATTCCTTGTTTCATCCGCAACTAGTGTGTGCCAAGAAATAACTCTAGCGCCAAGGTCAATTAATGTTACCTCGTCACCAATTTGATTTTTTATTTGAAAAGTTTTGATCACGTTTATCTAGATTCTTGTTTTTATTGTTACTTTAATAGTTTAATCAATACTTTGAGAAAACAGAAGCGATCAAGTTAAAAGAAGTTCTCAGAGTTTTTACTTGCAACTAAATAGCTGCAAGGTGGTATTGACTAGCGAAGTGGTTAGCAACCGCTGCTAATTTAATTTGAAGCTTATTTTCTAACTGTTGCGGTGCTTTCATTGCTTCATCTATCTCTTGATTAGAAATCATAAGGTAGCAATCAAAATGGAACCTGCTTTTGTCATGGCGGTATATTGCAATAGGTTCTTTAATGGTTTGCCAGTTTTCATTTTGTTCGACTTGTTGTGACATAAACAAGCCTTCTGGTAATAAACAGATACTCATGTTTACTACCAGAGCTTCATCAGCGTACCAATTGGCACAAAGCCCTCTGTAATTAAGCCAAGCTTCTAACTTACTGATCAGAAAGTCCGATTTATCATCGCCTGACTCGAATAACCCTTTCGTTGTGAAAGTAATAGGGAGGGCTTCAGCCATTTTAGTAACTGTCCTTATCTACGCTATAGTTTTCGCCTTTAATTTCTGCCAACAAACTTGCTAATAAGCTGCTAGCACCGAATCGAAAGGTAGTTGCGTTAACCCAGTTAGAACCCATAATTTCAGCTGCTAAAGCTAAGTAATCATTAGACTGTTCTAACGTTTTAATTCCGCCTGCTGCTTTAAAACCAACTTCTCGGCCTGACTCTTTAATGCTAGTAAGCATATAACGAGTTGCTTCTAACGTAGCGTTGACTTCTACTTTACCTGTTGAAGTTTTAATGAAGTGAGCACCTTGTTCAATACAGATTTCGCTGGCTGTACGAATTAGCTGTTCAGATTTTAGTTCTCCTGACTCGATAATTACTTTTAACTTTGCTTTATCGCCACAAGCTTCTCTGCTTGCTGCGACAAGATCAGCTGCAACTTTATTATCGCCAGCCATAAATGCTTGATATGGGAATACAACGTCGACTTCATCAGCACCAAGTAATACGGCTTTTTCGGTTTCTTTCTGAGCTAATATTGGATCATTTTTACCGTGAGGGAAGTTAGTTACTGTTGCTACTTGTACACCTTCTGCACCGTTGTTTTTCAAGCTCTCTAGTGCTGTTTCGATAAACTGAGGATATACACATACAGCTGCTACTTGGCCATGCTCTGACTTGGCGTTTGCGCATAAATCAATAATAGTTTGATCTGTGTCTGAATCATTAAGACTAGTTAAGTCCATTAAAGATAAAGCTAGTTTTGCTTGGTCAATATTTGATGACATATATATAAATTCCTATTGATCCTGTAATAAGGTCATAATTAATTTAGTTAACTTTTCAGCTGCAATTGCACCTTGTTCAAGTGTTTCGTCATGACTCAATTGAGTTGGAGACATTCCGGCAGCTAAGTTGGTAATACCTGAAATACCAGCTACGGTTAAACCACAGTGACGAGCAATGATTGCTTCTGGTACTGTCGACATACCTACAGCATCAGCACCGAGTACCTTGTAGGCATAAATTTCAGCTGGTGTTTCGAACGTTGGGCCTGAAACCCACAAGTATACACCTGTATGCAGCTCAACTTCTGCTTTTAATGCTGCTCTTTTTATTTGTTGCTGAATTTTTCGGTCATAAGTATGAGTCATATCGACAAATCTAGGACCGATACTTTCATCATTTTTGCCAACTAATGGATTACTACCTGAAAAGTTAATGTGATCTTCGATTAACATTAACTCGCCAGCAGGCATTTGTGGACGTAAAGAGCCAGCTGCATTAGTTAATAGCAAAGATTTGCAGCCTATAGCTTTAAAAGCTCTAATTGGAACTGCTATCTTGTCAAAACTAATGCCTTCGTAATAATGAAAGCGACCTTTCATACAAATTACCGCTTTTCCTCCTAGGAAACCTGCAACTAGTTCACCACTGTGGCCGGAAACCGAAGATGTTGGAAATTCAGGTATTTCTGAATAAGGAATATGAATGGTATCTTCAATTTTATCAGCTAGTGGGCCCAGTCCGCTGCCTAGAATAATTGCCATTTCAGGTTGAAAACCTGCTAGTTTCTCAGAAATATATTGTGCACTTTTTTCAAAGTCTTTCATTTAACATTAACCTTGTAACCGAACCTTTGCTTACTAGTGACGATATTTACGGATTTGAATCAAAATCCCAAATTTTGGGTGATCTAAATAGTGAATATCACCAGAATAAACTCGGCGGTTTTGTTTGAAGTAATAGTTTTGTAGGTAGTTAACATCAATTGTGTTATCTAGGCTTTGATCTGCCTCAGAAGTTACTTTCGAATGGTTAACATTTGATGGCTGAGTTGACGCTAAAGGTGCAAAAAACTCATCTGGGTTAACTTGCTTTGTTGTTGGTTCTCTAAAATTAAACTCAGAATTGATAAATAAATAATGATTTAAATGTATTTGTACATAGCCATCAATTTGCCAAGCTTGTTCAGGAAAATTAACATTATTTGGCGAAACAAGTTTATTATTTTTAAAGTCTACAACAGCGCCTGATTGCAGTTGTTGGATAAAACGTTCGACGTTTGATACGGCATCTTGCTGGAGTATGCCTTGGGCAGACATTGAATTGTTTAGCTTAGTCGTTTCGTCTACCGATGACTCGAGAGAGTTTTGTATTTTGGCGCTACCATCGTATCGATAGCTATCTGAGTAATTTTCACCTGCTACTAAATAAACTGGAATTGATTGACGACGAGACAGGCCCGGTTGGCGCCAACCAATATGGAGTAGGGGATTCAAACTACGATTTCGCTTTAAAGTGTAAAAATGTTCTTTAAGTTGTAAGTTGTGCTCAGCTAAGAGATAAACATCGTGGAAATCATCGTGATCTCCAGCTACAACTTGCTCAGGGATGTCATCTAGAGGAACAAATTCAAGCTCTTGTTTAGTCAAAGAAGTGAATTCATTATCATAAGCCCAGTAACCCGACAATGATTCATCAGGCAATAAACATAGCTCGTTGCTAAATTGCCATTCATTATTAATTAGCTCCTTATAGCTTTGCATACTATGATAAAAAACTTCAGGGCTTAGGGCTGGTTGTTCAGGAGATCTTGCAAGAGGATTTTGGTCCTGATGACATTCTGGCAGATTCGCTAGAAACAAACTGATGTTAGGTTGCAATTGTTGACGCAGTAGGTCCCACTTCCTTGCCTTTTCTAACACTGGGGTTTCGTCAGCGAAATTTTCACGAAAACCTAGATCATCTTTTCGTTCAAAGATAATCATTTCAACTTCAAACCAGCGACCGTCACGAGATTTAATACCTTCGACAAGTTCTTTAGTAGGCACTCTTTGCTTACTATTTTGTGCACTACTAAAAGTCGCAAATAAGCTAATACTTGTCAGCAGCACTAATAAAGTTGTCTTGTTTAATGGTTGTAGCACCCGTATAAATTCCCTAATTATCAGTACAATAAACGAATTGAAAATAGTCAATACGATTTAGTTTCTTACTCTATTTTTTAGCTTTGTGTTCGAAATCATTAAGCATAGAGTGAATTAGCTTTATTCTATCGTCAGTATTTTTATTTTCGACTAAAAATTTAAGTTTATTTGCGCCATCAAGTTTGTAAGTGTCTGGTTTTTGTTGAATTAGGCTTATCAAAAACACAGGATCAACCTTAGTATTGTCACTAAATTCAATACTACCGCCTTTTGGACCTGCTTCTATTTTACTAATACCTAATGCTTGAGCCCTCTGCCTGAACTCACTAACTTTAAACAAGTTTTTTGTTGCATCTGGCAATAAACCAAATCTATCAATTAATTCTATTTTGACTTCGTCAAGTTCGTGTAAATTTTGACAAGTCGCTACTTTTTTATAAAGACTTAAACGAGTATTAACATCGTGAATGTAGGAATCAGGTAGTAGAGCTGGAATTCTCAGCTCTACCTCAGTTTGTTTTGATGTTAGTGCATCTAAACTCAATTCTTTACCTTGCTTGAGTGCTTCTACCGCTTGTTCAAGCATATCCATGTACAGGGTAAAACCAATAGTTTGGATTTGACCTGTTTGCTCATCTCCCAGTAATTCACCAGCTCCACGAATTTCTAGGTCATGTGTTGCTAGAGCAAAACCTGCACCTAAATCCTCTAGAGATTCAATGGCTTCTAGGCGTTTTACTGCATCTTTGGTCATTCCACGTGGAGGAGGCGTCAACAAATAAGCGTAAGCTTGGTGATGCGAACGTCCAACTCGTCCTCTCAATTGGTGAAGTTGTGCTAGACCTAAGTGGTCTGCACGTTCCATTATTATTGTATTTGCTGTTGGAACATCAATGCCTGTCTCTATTATAGTGGTACAAACTAATACGTTGAATCTTTGGTGGTAAAAGTCTGACATAATACGTTCAAGTTCTTTTTCACGCATTTGACCGTGGGCTACCACTACTCGAGCTTCGGGCATTAATTGTTCTATATCTTTTGCTCTTTGTTCAATCGTTTCTACGTTGTTGTGGAGAAAGTAAACTTGGCCACCTCGACTGGTTTCACGCAAGATTGACTCTTTGATTAATTCTTTATCATATTGACGAACAAACGTTTTTACTGCCAAACGCTTTGCTGGAGGTGTTGCGATAATTGACAAATCACGCATTCCACTCATTGCCATGTTCAGAGTTCTTGGTATGGGTGTCGCCGTTAATGTGAGAATATCGACATCAGCTCTCAGCTTTTTAATTGTTTCTTTCTGTTTAACGCCAAAGCGATGTTCTTCATCTATTATAAGCAGACCTAAGTCTTTGAATTTAATATTATCTTGTATTAGTTTGTGAGTTCCTACAACTATATCAACTTGGCCTTCGGCTAATTGTTCTAATACTTCATTTTGTTGTTTTGTCGTTTTAAATCGAGATAAAACTTCTACTTTTACAGGCCAATCGGCAAATCTATCCTTAAAGTTTTCATAATGCTGCTGTGCAAGCAAAGTTGTCGGTACAAGGACAGCCACCTGTTTACTATCACTCACAGCGACATAAGCAGCACGCATTGCCACTTCCGTCTTACCAAAACCAACATCACCACATACTAATCTATCCATTGCTGAATCTGATTTCATATCGTTGATAACTGAATTGATAGCTTGTTGTTGGTCATCTGTTTCTTCAAATGGGAAGGAAGCAGAAAACTGTCGGTAAGAATCTTTTTCAAGTTGGTACTTGTATCCAGGCTTTGCAGCCCTTTGGGCGTATATATCTAATAATTCAGCAGCAACATCTTTAATTTTTTCAGCTGCTTTTTTACGAGCTTTTTCCCAAGCATCTGAGCCTAGTTTATTCAATGGTGCTTTTTCACTTTCACCACCTGAATAGCGGCTTAGCAAATGCAAATTGCCTACAGGCACATAAAGCTTAGCTTCATTGGCATACTCTATAGTCACGAACTCGCTGGCTAAACCTCCTGCATCTATCGTTTGTAAGCCGAGGTAACGACCAACACCGTGCTCAATATGTACAATAGCTTGGCCAAGTTGAAGTTCAGCTAAATTTCGAACCAGCGCATCTGTAGAAATGACTTTTTCTTTTCGATTTCGACGTTTCTGAGTAACTCGGCCACCGAGTAATTCAGTTTCAGTAATAAAAGAAACTGGATATGTTCTAGCTCCATCTTGACAAATTAGCTCGAAACTATGTTCGAGTGAATTGATGCAAATACCTATGTCTTTGTTTTGCTCTATAAATTCACCAATATTGCTAAACTCTGTCGGTTTTATGTTTGCTTGTTTCAGCAACTCCATTAACGTTTCACGACGACCGGCAGATTCAACGTTAAATAAAATTTTACCGCTTTGTTTCTTAATCTCTAGCAAGTGCTGATTGAGTTTATTGAATGGATCTTTCAGTTGGCTATTTACTGCTAGGTCATCAATCACTTTGGTATTAGCGTTGTAATTGCCCGCTGAGCTTTTTAGGACAGCCTTCTCTAACTTAACTTGTGGCCACTTTTTTATTAACGCAAATAATTGATTAATTTCTAAAAATAGAGATTTAGGCTCTAACAGTGGACGAAGAGGATCAACATTATAGTTTTCATACCTACGGTGGCAGTCGATCAAGAATTGTTCAGCTTGATTTTGGATGTCTCCAATCATTAGCAGTTGAGAGTTTGTTGGAAAATAGTCAAATAAGCTGGCGACTTGATGGAAAAATAGAGGCAGATAATACTCTATACCAGCAGGAAAACTTCCTTCAGTTACTTGTTTATAAAGACTATTTTTTTCATTGCGGACAGAAAGTTTCTCTCTATAGTTATTTCTGAATATTTCAATTCCTGCCTTGTCCAGTGGAAACTCATGTGCGGGTAGTAAGTTTATCGATTCAACTTTATCTCGACTTCGCTGGGTTTCTGGATCAAAGTAGCGAATAGTATCTAATTCGTCATCGAAGAAATCTAATCTGAATGGATGTTGACTACCCATAGGGTAGAGATCTAATAAAGAACCTCTTACTGAAAACTCACCATGTTCGATTACTTGTTCAACACTTCTGTAACCACTTTTAGCCAGAGTCTCAGCTAGTTGTTGAATGTTTACGTTGTCACCAGCGTTAAAAATAAAACTGTTGCCTTGGATATACTCGACTGGACTCAGGTAATGCATCAATGTATTGATTGGTAATATCACTACTCCTTGCTGCATCTTTGGCAGTTTATATAATGTTAACAACCTTTGAGAGATTATGTCTTGATGAGGGGAAAAGTTATCATAAGGTAAAATTTCCCAATCAGGAAAAGTAAAAACTGGAATTTCTTGAGGCAGTATCGATGAGACTTCTGACTCTAACCTGTGGGCTAGGGGAGTTGATTCTGTGATGACTATGTTTACACATTCAGAATTTAATGCTGCTTCGGCAATAGCTAAAGATTGACTGCTGCCTGCTAGTCTTCCCCAAGATATTTTATCTCTTTGTTGTTCAGGTGTTTTTTTAGGTGAGGGTAGTTTGAGTAAGCTAAGTTTTGCAGCTGTCATGGATTACAGAATAATACTAGATAAATTTACAGCTATTCTATACCTAACAACGTCTTTTTAAAAGACACCCACCCTAATTTCACCATCTTAGACACCCACCTTAATTTCACCATCCTAGGCACCCGCTGTTAACCTAAACCCAGTTACACGAAACAAACTCCCCCCAAAATGGATGCGTGTGATGATAAAAAGAGCAGCGCAGCTTAAAAGTTAATGCTGGAAATACCGAGTGTTAACTAAATACACCAGAAAAGGCACAATATTGGAGTCTACGGCCACAGCGGTCCTTGAAATCAGCTCTGATTTCATTTACGCAAAGAGTTTTTTGATGTGACTGACGTTACTTCGCCGTTTTTTATGAGTGTATTGCATAAACCTTGTCAAAGCAGACTCACCACCGACAGCTCCATGAAATAGCTTGGAAAAGTGCAGAGTGAGAGTCAGCCAGTTATGGGAAGTGATGTGCAATTGATTGAGAAGACTGGGAACAGTTGAGTAACTAAGTTCAGGTTTTTGTGTTTGAATACAACGAGCTGTGGTTTCAATAAGAGTCAAATAGTCGTTTAGATTGAAAGGCAAAGTGGTTTGAGAAGGCACCGTAACTTGGTCAGAAAAAGGCATTAAGGAAGTAGTAGTTTGGCTGGTAAGGGATTTAATTCTTTGCTTGATGCTCGTATAGTCTGATTGTTCAGGTGTGTGTGCAATTTGGGCTCGAATGGGGTTAAGCTCAACATAGGTCATGCATGCCAACAGAGCAGACTCATCAAGTAAAGCTTGGCTTTTAAAACGACCTTCCCAAAATCGTCCTGTGCACTCATCTTCTTTATTGGCCGCTCTGGCAATGCCTTCATTTAGCACTCGCATGAACCAACTGATATCCAGTAGTCGTTGTTTGTAGATTTGCGCCGTCTCCTTCACTGTGGTCAGTTCGGGCTCAGAAAGAAGTTTGCCTTGGATAAAGGCTTGAGTGAGGAAAGAGCCTTTAAACACCTGATGCCATCGAGCGAGTATGTCTCTTGTACTCCAGCTTTTCGCTTTATCCAGATTAATGTGCAACACCACATGAGTGTGATTGCTCATCACAGCATAAGCACAAACGTCAATGGCAAAGACAGTAGGGAGAAAGAGTAACTTATCTTCCACCCATTGCCTTCTGTGCTCATAGGATTGGCCAGTTAGCTTATCTTGACCGCATAAAAATGCGCGCCGAACGCATCGGGAGATGCAATGATAATAAGGCGTAGCTTCAAGGCAAACCTGACTCTTCCTTGATTGTGGCATGAGAATTAAATCCGTTTAACTCGTTGTTATGTTCCTTAATTATGGACAGGAATTCTCAGCCGTCAAGTTTGTGGTGGGTGTCTTTGTTAATCTCTATATATTTTTAACAAGTCCTGATATTGATCGATTCTACGGTCCCTGAGATAAGGCCATATTCTGCGGACTTCTTCACTTTTCGACAAATCTATGTCAGCTAACAGTATTTCATCATCTTTATCTGAGGCATGAGCCAAAATTTCACCTTGAGGTCCTGTAATAAAAGAATTACCCCAGAATAAAATGCCAGGAGATTGATCGCTAGGGTCTAACTCCAAACCAACTCTATTACAAGATATAACAGGGACTCCATTTGACACGGCATGAGCGCGCTGTGAAATTACCCATGCATCCAACTGCCTATTTTGCTCAGCATCATCATCTCTTTTATCCCACCCAATAGCTGTTGGATAGATCAAAACTTCAGCTCCAGCCATAGCCATTAAACGTGCTGCTTCGGGGAACCACTGATCCCAACAAACAAGCACTCCTAATTTCCCAATCGAAGTTTGAATTGGCTCAAATCCTATATCGCCAGGCGTAAAATAAAATTTTTCATAAAAACCAGGATCATCTGGTATATGCATTTTTCTATATTTACCAGCTATGCTTCCGTCGGCATCAAATACTACTGCTGTATTGTGATATACTCCAGGTGCTCTCTTCTCAAACAAAGAACTAACAATAACAACCTCTAGTTCTTTTGCTAGATTGCAATATAGTTCAGTAGAAGGACCAGGAATAGGCTCAGCTAAATTAAAATTATCAGTACTTTCTACTTGGCAAAAGTATAAACTACGATGTAACTCCTGAAGTACAATTAACTTTGCGCCATCCCTTGCGGCCTCGCGGATACCTACAATTGTTTTATCTACATTACTTTCAGTATTACCGCTATTACTGTGTTGAACAGCAGCGACTTTGAGTTGTTTTAGTTTTGTTGTCATAGTATTTCTGTTAAATAATTAGTTCTTGAGGCAATTGCATCGTTAAGCAGTGGAGGCTTCCAAACTGTTCAATAACAGTTCTACAATCAATGCCAATAATTTCTCTGTCTGGGTACGCTTTGGCAATAACATTTAACGCTACTTGATCATTTTCATCTTGATATGTTGGAACTAAAACAGCATCGTTAATGACCAAGTAATTTGCGTATGTTGCCGGTAAAGGTTCATTATCTTCATTATATATTGCCTTGGGAATAGGCAGTGGGTACTGCTGGTATAATTTACCGTCGATGTCCCTCAAGTTTGATATCTCATCAGCCATTCGCGTTAATTCTGAATTTACTTGATTAGTTTCCTCACTAGGAGCAACAAAAACTATGCCATTAGGACAGAATCTGGCTAGTGTATCTATATGAGCATCTGTATCATCACCTGGTAAATATCCATATTTTAACCAATGTACTTGCTTCACACCTAGCACCTCTATTAGTGCTTGTTCCAGTTCATCCTTTGACAACTCATTACAGCGATTTGGGTTCAACAAACACTTTTCTGTCGTAAGCAAAGTACCATTTCCATCTGATTCGATACTTCCGCCTTCTAAAACTAAATCTATATTTCTATAGTTTTGTAACTGACAAAATGGCTGTTGAATTAGACTAGTTGTAATCAAGTTATCCAAATTAGCTTCATATTTATTACCCCAAGCATTGAATGTGAAGTCACAAATACAACTGTCACCTTGTGGGGTTGTTAACGTAACCGGCCCATGATCTCTAGCCCAAGTATCATTGCAAGGAGCAATGAAAGTCCTGATTTTCGTTAAATCAACCTCAAGATTACTCAATTGAGTTAAAACTGAAGTTTCAACTTGTTTGTTGTGACAAGCAATAACAACAATTTGAAATCGACTAATCGCCGAAGCGATTTCGCCATAAGTTTGTTCAATTTTCTGTAACCAAGGTTTCCAATCAGTGTCTGAATGAGGCCAAGTTAATAAAATAGCAGACTGTTTGTCCCATTCTGCTGGTAAAGATAACGACATAGGGTTCTCTTAGATGAGCTTATGCTTAGTTTAAGAATTGTAATAAAAACCAAAGCAATAGTCCGCAAAAGAATACTAGAACATGAAAATAAAAAATTTGTTAATTCAGCATTGAATTCGAAACCTTTTCTGATTAAAGTCAGAAGCGTAACTTGTTTTATCGACTGAGAATTATAATGAAAAGATTAGCCTCTTTATTTATCGCAATGACTTTAACTTTAGCCTTCAACGTAAGTGCTAACCAAAACCAAAGTTATAAGCTAATTACCGTTTCAACCTACTTAAATTTCTACTTATTAAACTTGAATGCTTGTGAAGATTATCATCCGAGCACACGCCAAGAAGCTTATAAAGCAGAAGCTACTTTGTATCCATACTTTGAAAGTTTAGATAAAAAGGTTGCGTCAATGAAAATTGATGAGAGTGACAAAGCTGCTATCGCTAATACAGTGTCAACTCGTAGAGCTAAGCTTAATGCGCAAATATCTGAAGGAGAATTTACTGTAGAACATTGTAATGCAGTAATTAGAATTGTTAATGAAGGCTTAGATCCAAAGATTTTAAGCTCAATTAACTAATTGGCATTTAAAACAAAAAAGCCGGGCATATGCTCGGCTTTTTTGTTTTTTTATTTTGTAGGGCAACTATGGGTGTCTTCGATAAGAGTTTTTTCGAATTTTCTGTATCTATTGAGCTGCTATGGGTGTCTGTATAAAGTTCTGTTGAGGTGGGTGTCCCTGTAAGGTTTTTATTATCAAGAGAAGCTCATTAAAATAAAAAGCGCCCGATGAAGTACATCGAGCGCTTTAGTTTAATAATTGTAAACCTATATCAGGGCAACATATTTAAAGTTATCAAAGACGGTGGGTGTCTCTAGTAAGATTTATTTACCACCGCGAGCAATGATCTCTTGTGCAATCACATCTGCAACTTCATGAGTTGGTTTATCTTCTTGGTCCGCTCGCTGGAAAATATCAATTAACGTTTGGTAGATTTCTTCTACTTTAGCTGTCGCTTTATCTGAGCTATAGCCTTGTTCATCTTGCTCAAAGTAGATATTAATAATACCACCTGCATTAATTACATAGTCAGGAGCATACAAAATACCTAAGTCTTTTAACACTTGGCCATGTCTCGGCTCTGACAACTGATTATTAGCACAACCAGCAACAATTTTAGCTTTTAACTGAGGTATTGTATCGTCGTTAATTGTCGCACCTAGAGCACAAGGTACATAGACATCAACATCAACAGCATAAATATCATCTAGTGCTACTGCGGTAGCGCCAAACCTTTCAACAGCTTGAGCAACAGAGTCTTGATTGATATCTGTAACAAACAGTTCAGCACCTTCTTTATGTAAATGTTCACATAAATACATGCCAACAGAGCCTAAACCTTGAATCGATAATTTAATGCCTTTCAAGTCATCAGAGCCAAACTTATGTTTTGCTGCTGCTTTGATGCCCAAATAAGTCCCTAATGCTGTGAACGGTGCAGGGTTTCCACTTTTACCTTCTAAACCCACCACAAAGTCAGTTTCTTGGTGAGCAATCATAATGTCACCAGTAGTAATGTTTACGTCTTCAGCTGAGTAATAAGTACCATTTAAATTATTTAGGGCACGACCGAATGCGCGAAATAGTGCTTCAGACTTTAACTTTTTTGGGTCGCCGATAATAACCGCTTTACCACCACCAAAATTAAGTCCAGCCAAGGCGTTTTTATAAGTCATACCTTTAGACAGTCTTAAGACATCTACTAATGCTTCTTCGTCCGATTGGTAATCCCAAAAACGACAACCGCCTACACCTGGACCACAATTAGTGTTGTGGACTGCAATAATGGCTTTTAAACCTGACTCTTTATCTGAACAAAATACAACTTGTTCATGATTATCGTATTCAGCTTGAGAAAATACTGACAAACCGAGCTCCAAACTTATGTTTAACGAAATTTCGCGGACTGTAACAAAGGAGTAGGGGCAAAGCTATATGCAAGAATATATTTAAATCTGGTACAACCAGTTTTGGTTGTAAACTTTAATTTCGGCTTAAATCATTATTCAAACAATTAGCTTAGAGGAAAACTCATTAAATAGTGTGGGTGTCGCGAAATCCGGCTTCGAATACACAGTATTTATGAGTGCTTAACTCTTTTGGTATTCCTCTTGTTTTCTCAAACTTGAACGGCTAAAGTCCACGCTTTATTTCTAAATGAGCGAATATAATGGCTGACGATCAAAAAATACTTACTGAAGAAGAAATTACAGCTTGGTCAAGAGAATCGTATCGCAAAGCTACTAGTTACCTAGCTGAAAAAGGCTTTATTACTGAGACTGTTGCTGTAGAGCAAAGTAGTTATTTAGCGCCTTTAATTGCCGTATGGAAAATGAAGTCTACAGATGGAAAGTGGTTGTGGGTCATCAGTGGAGATTTGCCTACAGATTCTATCTCTGTAGATTCAGCTGAATCGGCAAGAGATGCGGTAAGAGCATTTTCTTTGAAATGGCAATTGGATTGTGAGAACTTATTCAATAAATCTTCAGAAGACCCTGCTTCCGTAGAATTTGCCCAGATGTTGCAAAGCAAGGCAAATGGCTTATATCAAATTTTTGAACAAGATGAGTTTTGGCAAAGTTAATTAACAAAGCATTAATGTAAAATGCTTTGCTGACAGCTAAATTGTTTGATAGAGCAAGTTAATGGTTGCTTAGCAACGCCAGCCTGCATAAAAACTTGACCTGCGGGCTCAAAACCTTGCTCTTGATAATGATGAAGTGCGTCTAATTCACAATCAATGTATACCTGATTCAGTCCTTTGGTTTTAGCAATATCTAGCAACTTTTCTATAACTCTCTTGGCTGCATCCGTTTGTCGATATTTCATTAATACGGCAACACGACTTATTTTTCCTAACTGACAGATCCTGCCTGTAGCTATTGTATTATCGTCGTCATCCTTCAATAAAACATGTTCGCAATCGTTGTCTAATTTATCGAATTCGCAATCGGGGGGAATATGAAATTCGCAAACAAAAACTTTCTCGCGTATGAGTTTTATTTCTTTTTGGCACTGTTTCCAATGTACCCGGTTCGTCTTGTAAGCCATGATTAGTAAAAGGTGAGCAAGCTATAATAATTTAGTTTAGAAAATATTTGATTAAAATCTAGTCAGTTTTTGAACTTTTTTAAATTTATCTTGTCCTTTCTTCGCACAAAAAAAGCCCGCTGTTTTTGCGGGCTTTAACGTTAAGATTTTTAACGAAAAATTATTTCAATTCATCGATGAAAGAAATAGCTCTACCTATGTAATTTGCAGGTGTTAGCTGCTTCAATTCAGCTTTAACTTGGTCAGTTAACTCTAAACCATCAATAAATTCAGCCATAACCTGTTGATTGACTTTTTTACCACGAGTTAACTCTTTCAACTTCTCATATGGCTTTTCGATACCGTAGCGGCGCATTACAGTTTGGATTGGTTCAGCCAATAATTCCCAATTGTTATCTAACTCATTTAGAAGACTTTGTTCATTAACTTCTAACTTACTGATGCCTTTTAAAGTTGCTTGATAAGCAATAATTGAGTGAGCTACGCCCACACCTAGAGTACGAAGTACAGTCGAGTCTGTCAGGTCACGTTGCCAGCGAGACACAGGTAATTTTGCTGCTAAGTGACCAAAAATAGCATTAGCTATGCCTAAGTTGCCTTCTGAGTTTTCAAAGTCGATAGGGTTTACTTTATGTGGCATGGTCGAAGAGCCGATTTCACCAGCGACTGTTTTTTGTTTGAAGTGACCGAGTGCAATGTAACCCCAAACATCTCTGTCGAAGTCGATTAAAATAGTGTTAAAACGAGCAAATGCATCAAATAGTTCAGCAATATAGTCATGTGGCTCAATTTGAGTTGTGAACGAATTCCAAGTTAAACCTAAAGACGTTACGAACTCTTCAGAATGTTTATGCCAGTCGTGGTCAGGGTAAGCTGAGATATGAGCATTGTAGTTACCTACAGCGCCATTGATTTTACCTAATACTTCAACATTAGCGATTTGTTCACGTTGACGTTGCAAACGAACATAAACATTTGCCATTTCTTTACCCATTGTCGATGGAGAAGCTGGCTGACCGTGAGTACGACACATCATAGGAATTGATTTGTACTCGTGAGCTAAGCGTTTTAATTCTGATAAAATTTTGTCACAGTATGGTAAAACCACATTATCTCTAGCCTCGCTTAACATCAGGCCGTGAGAAAGGTTGTTGATGTCTTCAGAAGTACAAGCAAAGTGAATAAACTCATTAATCGCAGTTAGCTCAGTGTTCTCTGCTACCTTTTCTTTTAGAAAGTACTCAACTGCTTTTACGTCATGGTTTGTTGTTTTTTCAATATCTTTAACACGCTGTGCGTCTTGCTCAGAGAAATTATCAACAATGGCATCTAGCACTGCATTCGCCTCTGCAGAGAAGTTTGGAACTTCCGAAATTGCCGCGGTATCAGCTAGCTTTTGTAACCAACGAACTTCAACAATGACACGGTATTTTACTAAACCGAACTCACTGAAAATAGAACGTAACTCTTGTGCTTTGCTACCATAACGGCCGTCTACTGGAGAAATTGCAGTAAGTGCACTTAATTGCATGACTTTACTTTCCTATACCTTAGTTAATATGAAGAGATTTCTTTATGAAACAGCACTACATCTTGCAGTATCTGTTTGCGATTAAATATGAACTGTCTACGTTTGCCACCCATTTGTCGCCATAATACGCCAGCTCTAACACCAGCCAGGAGTAAAGCACGGATCCTGTGTTGCACTATGTCTTGGGTTAGAACATTGGGATCACCCATTACTTGAATTTTTTGACCTAAAGGACTTATTGCTTTGCTATAACCATCTGCAAAGTTCCTCATTACACTGTCACTAACAATATCGAAGTGGCCTAAACGTCTTGAGATTTGATCGATTGATTCAGATAAAAAGCCTTGCGACTTGCTTGAGTTCATTAGCTTTTTGGATAAAGCCATGATGCCAGCGATATATCGCGTCAGCTCCATATCTTTGTTATTTGTCTTGCCAGACATTTGTTTGAGCATGCTTTCGCTGCCATAGCGCAATTGTTGGATATTTTGGTAAACGTCAAACACCGAGTCAGGTGAAGTAACCATGACTCCAGATAACAGTTGCTTTGCTGCTTCTTTATCTAAAGGTTTTCCTCTAGAAGCCTCACTTACAAGCAAGGCTGATTGGCATATAGCAGCTAAAGCAATAGTTTGATTGCGCTGACAATTCGATTCCATACTAGCGAATATAACTCTCTATAATTCCGCCGCCTAAGCAAATTTCACCATCGTAAAATACTGCTGATTGACCAGGCGTTACTGCGCGTTGCGGTTCATCAAAATGAACTTTGATACTACCATTTTCCACGTCAGGATATACAGTGCAAGGGATATCTTCTTGGCGGTATCTTGTTTTTACAGTCAATTTGCACTTCTGTTGAGGTCCTTTGTGATCAACCCAATTGAGCTGACCTGCGATTAAGCCGTTAGAAAATAGAAGAGGGTGGTTTTTACCTTGTCCGACAATTAGAACATTACGCTCAACATCTTTATCAACAACAAACCAAGGCTGATCGTTATATTCTTTTAAACCGCCAATTAATAGACCCTTACGTTGACCCAGTGTGTGATACATTAAGCCTTCGTGTTTACCAATAACTTCACCTTCCGGAGTCTCGATATCGCCAGGTTGAGCTGGTAAATATTTTTGTAAGAAGTCTTTGAATTTGCGTTCACCGATAAAGCATATGCCAGTAGAGTCCTTTTTATCTGCTGTAATTAAGCCTTGTTGTTCAGCTATCTTTCTCACTTCTGGCTTTTCTAATTCACCTACAGGGAATAGGGTTTGGCCTACTTGTTCTTCACCAATAGCGTATAAAAAGTAACTTTGATCTTTATTTGAATCTAAGCCTCGCAACATTTTGGTATTGCTGTCTTCTTTAGTTCTTCTTACATAGTGTCCTGTTGCTATGTAGTCTGCACCTAGTATTTCAGCAGAAAATTGTAGGAAAGCTTTAAACTTAATTTCTTTATTGCACATGATATCTGGATTAGGAGTTCGGCCTGCTTTGTACTCTTCCAAAAAGTGCTCAAATACATTATCCCAGTATTCAGCTGCAAAATTTACAGTATGAAGTTCGATACCAAGCTTGTCGCAAACCGCTTGGGCATCTTTTAAATCCTCTGCCGCTGCACAGTATTCATCATTGTCATCTTCTTCCCAGTTTTTCATGAACAGGCCTTCAACCTGATAACCTTGCTGTTTTAGAAGATAAGCGGATACAGAAGAATCAACGCCTCCGGACATACCAACAATAACTTTTTTAGACGCGTTTGCTGCTAAAGGATCTGACATATAGGGGATAATTACCTTGTACTATTAATCTGCGCGGATCCTAGCATATTGTTTACCTAATGAGTATGCACAATGAGACGAAATTAGTGGAAAATAGTCTAAAAAAAGCAGCGGTTTATTGTGTAAAAATCCATATTTTATTTACTTTCGGACGACTGGTTATTGATCCATGATACAGCGGTACTGAAAGTCTCAGTCATATTGTTGTGGCCTAGCTTAGAAAAAGAAACATATTCATAGTTAAAGCCTGTATTAATCAATTGTTGTAAACGTTTTATTGATAAATCAACTGGTACGCTACCGTCTTGTTCTCCGAATATCCAAAGCCCAGGTATATTAAGGTTTTTTAAGTTGTCACTTGGATTTGTGTCTTTCCCTAAGAAATCAGGCCAAATGTATTTAGTGGTTCTAGCGTTTAATGCTTGGCTATAAGAAGGAACACGTTTGCTATCTAAATCCGCTGTGTATTTGCTAAATATGTCTTCTTCGCTCACTTTACATACTGGTCCACTCCAGATGACCATAAAATCTGTTTTTTTACTTTTTTCTGCGGCAATTGGAATAATCCAACCAGCTTGGCTGATACCTGTTAATCCTCTTTTTAGCTGTTTTGTTGGTGGGTGTCTCTCTAAAAAGTTGAGTGCTGCGACAGCGTCATCGGCTAACAAATCTAGGTTATACCCGCTTACGCTTTGATTGCTTTCGTATTCGCCGCCCGATTTACCTACACCTCGTTTATCATAAACTAGGGCTGCGATACCGTTTTGTGCGAATTTAGTAGCCCAGTGTAAGTTTCTTTCTTGTGGGCCAGAACCATGAACAAAAACAACAACCGAGTTATAAGGTTTAGTTTGAGGGTAAACTATGGTTCCTGATAGCTGAATAGAATGACTGTCAAAGGTAACTTGTTCAAATTTAACCGCTTGAGCCGATAAGGAATAAAAACAAATAAGAGCTAATGACAAAATCTTAGTCATTAGTAGTAGCCTAAATCGCATCTTTTTACCTGTATTAACAATAAAATTAGTTTTACTTTTAACAAGGAAGATAAGTTCAGGCTAGCCCAGTTGTGTAACCAAATGTGAGTTTACTTTTCTTGTTTTTTCTTAGTTTTTTCTAAAAGTTGCTTTGACTGTAAATGTAATGAAGCTCTTACTACGATTTCTCTATCGTCATCACGAATTCGACAAAAGATTAACTTGTATTTTTTGTTCTCGTCCATTGACTCAATATCCACTATTTTCCCGTAACAAAAAATAGCCGCTGCATCTTCATTAAAGAAAAGTTTGCATTGTAAATAAGTATCTAATTGAAAGTCTTGTTCAGAGATAAAGGTAAAACCACCACCGCCGAATGTTTCAGTGCGAAGCTTGATATCACTATCGTCTTGAGATTGCAGAACATAGCTCATCATTAAATCAATTTTTCGACTTTGTGCTTTCAAATAATCCGCAAGAGGCTCAATAACATCACCAAGTTGCCTAAGAGGCCTTAACATATTTTGTTCTAACCCTTGCATTTCAGATGCGACTTGGTAAGCAAGTGGAATACTGTCTTCAAAGTCTTGCTGACTAGGTAGTTGGTTTATCTTGCCACCTAATTTTACATTCAGTGGCACTGAGTGAGTTAACTGAAAGTACTCTTCAAATATCTCTTGATCTTCTGGCGTCATCATATGCCTTGCTTGTACTTTGTCTGGTAAAACAATATTATCGAACCTAGTTTAATAATCCATTAATAATTGTTTGATTTTTAAATTGAAGTTCAATTTAACATCAAACGAGTCGTATTCGATGAAATTCCCATTAAGTTTCAAAATAGGTTACCGCTATTCTCGTGCCGCTAAAGGTGGCAAGTTTGTCAGCTTTATTTCACTATTTTCTATAGCTGGAATTGCTTTAGGTGTGATGTCTCTTATCCTCATATTGTCTGTCATGGAAGGCTTTGAAGGCGTGCTAAAGCAAAGGATATTAGGGGCAGTGCCACATTTGACCATATCTGCAGGAAAATCCGTCACCACAGAGCAGATAAAACAAGAAATTGCAGAGCAGATTTGGTCTGAACAAGTTTTACAAGTCTTTCCGTTGGTTCAATCCCAAGCAATCATTCAGATGAGTGGCGACCTTAAAGGTGTTCTAGCTCAAGGTGTTAGCGCTGATAGTGTGCCTTTAGGTCTTGCTGAACGTATGGTCGAAGGCAATTGGCAATCTCTTTTCGATAATAAGTATGGTTTAGTACTGAGTCGTTTTATGGCAACAGAATACGGTTTAAATGTTGGTGATAAAGTACGTTTACTAGTTAGTGGTGTCAGTCACTATACCCCTATTGGCAGGATGCCCGCGCAAAGAAGTTTCACAGTAGTGGGGCTGTTTGACACGCAAAGTGAAATTGATAACCAATTGGTTCTTACTAGAGCGGAAGATTTAAATAAATTAATGAAAAAACCTGCTTTTGCGAATGAGGGTTTTCGCTTGGTTTTAGCAGATGCTTTTGAAGCGCAATACATTGCAAACGAGTATCTAAATACTTGGCCTGAGCGTCGAATTAGCAGCTGGTATAAAACACATGGCAAGTTATTTGATGCGGTTAAAATGGAAAAAATCATGATGTGGATAATGCTCAGTCTGATCATTTTAGTTGCAGCGTTTAACATTGTTTCAGCATTAGTCATGATGGTTACACAAAAGCAAGGTGAAGTCGCAATATTGAAAACACTAGGGTTAAAAGCTGGTGCGATACGTTGGGTGTTTATTTTTCAAGGAGCCTATAACGGTTTAGTTGGAGCGTTAACCGGTGCAGTGTTGGGCGTATTGATAGTTACTAACTTAAATACTGTCAGTGCAGCATTAGGTATTAATTTATTTGGCGTTCCTGGCCAATATCTACCAATAAACTTGAGCATTTTTAATCTCACTTGGGTATTTTCTTTTGCTGTTTTATTGGCCTTTTTAGCCAGTGTTTACCCAGCTCATAGAGCTGCCAGCCTAATGCCTGCAAAAGTACTGAGACATGAATAATGGATACAGATATGACGACTATTGTCGAATGTAAAGAGCTTGAAAAAAGCTACAAAGAACAAAGTAATCAAAAACAGGGCAAAGCCATTGTAACTTCTGTTTTAAAAGGGGTAGATCTGACAATTAAAGCAGGAGAGCAAGTTGCTATTTTGGGCCAGTCGGGGTCAGGTAAAAGTACCTTACTACATATCTTAGCTATGTTAGACGTACCTGAGTCAGGTCAAGTTTATATTGCAGGCAATGACGTCGCTAATATGTCAGATAACGACAAAGCAGAGTTTCGCAACAATAATATGGGATTCATTTATCAGTTTCACCACTTGTTAATGGAATTTGATGCTGTTGAAAATGTAGCCATGCCATTACTAATCCAAGGTGAAAGCGAAGAGTCTGCGAAACAGAAAGCACGAGAAATGTTAGAAGCTGTCGGTTTAGATCATAGAACTCACCATAGACCAGCACAAATGTCTGGTGGTGAAAGGCAAAGAGTAGCGATAGCAAGAGCTTTAGTTAATGAACCTAAACTGGTGCTGGCGGACGAACCGACGGGGAATTTAGATAAGAAGAACTCGGAGCAAGTGTTTCAGCTATTTTTACAATTGAATCGTAAGTTAGGTACGAGCTTAGTTGTGGTAACTCATGATCTAGAGTTAGCTTCTCGTTTTGATCGCGTAATAGAATTGGACGATGGTAAAGTGATCGAAAGGCAAAAGGTATGAACCTAACTTTTTTAATCGCTAAGCGTTATTACAAAGCCGCATATCAAAATCCATACATTCGCTTTATTAACCATGCGTCCTCGATTGGCATCAGTATTGGTGTACTTGCACTTATTTTAGCGTTATCAATCATGAACGGCTTTGAGCGTGAGTTAAAATCCAGCTTATTGTCGGTGATCCCAGATGTTGAATATGAGGCAGTGCAAGGAAAGTTAGATGATTGGCGTAAACCGTGGGATACATTGCAACAACAATCTGAAGTAGTGGCTGCTGCACCCTATATTAAGTTGTTTGCTATGGTTCAAAAGAAAGAAACTTTAGAAGCGGCGGTTATTCATGGCGCAGATCCTCTCTTAGAATTAGAAGTTAATTCAATACCCAAGTTTATTACTCAAGGCCATTGGTTAGAAAATAAAAAAGATGCCGTAATAGGCTCTGCATTGGCAGAAAAGTTAAATCTTTCAGTTGGTGATCACATTGAACTTTTGATCCCGAAAAAGTTAGAAAATGGCCGTTTAGCGGCTCCTCAATATGTGAAATTTAACCTTGTTGGTATTTATCATATGGGCGGTCAAATGGACCAAGGCCAAGTATATGTAACCTTAACCAAGTTACAGCAAGTATTAGGCTGGCAGGACAGTCAAGCAGAAGGAATTAAGATAGCACTTAACGATCCTTTTACTGCTAGGTATGTAGGACGTCAACTAGGTCGTTTGTTAGATGAGTATGTATATGTATTGGATTGGTTTAGAACAAATGGTCACATTTATAATGACATAGTAATGGTTAAAGACATCATGTATCTGGCTATGCTGATTGTGATGGCGGTAGCTTGTTTTAATATAGTTTCTTCGTTGACTATGGCTGTACAAGAGAAACACGGGGATATCGGCATTTTAAAAACAATGGGATTAAAGCCTAAAATGCTCACACAGATCTTTGTCGCTATGGGTATGCTAACAGCTGTAAAAGGTGTGTTGTGGGGGCTGTGTTTAGGTGTTTTATTAGCTTGGAATTTAGAGAGTATAGTTTCAAGTATTGAATCGCTTACAGGACTTAAAGCTTTAGATGCAGATGTTTATTTTATCAATCATATTCCATCTGAGTTGCAGTTTGAACAAATATTGATGGTGTCCCTTACTGCATTACTTATCGCTTTTTTAGCAAGCTACTATCCTGCGAAGAAGGCTTCAAAGCTAAACCCTGTAGAACTCATTGCAGGTTAAAGGCTGTTTAGCACTATCAATAGTTAATCAGCTAAAACAATTGCGTGTTTAAAACTTTACTGGAGGAAAGGTATATCCTCCAGTATCTGCTATATTAGGAAGGTAAGTAACTCGAATCATGGTAGAAGGAAATCACCTCTAGTAGGTGGTACAGATTTAATCTGGATGGAACGACTTATATTATGAACACATCAGACCGATCCAAAATAAAGCAAGTCGTAGACGATCTGCAAATACCTCCGCAGCCTGAAATACTAGTTAAAATAAACAATTTACTGCAGCAAGAACAACCAGATATAAATCGAATTGCAAATTTAATTTCGAAAGATGTGGCAACGTCGGCATCTGTGCTTAAGCTGATTAATTCACCTTGGTTTAATTTACAAAAAGAAGTACTCAATCTTCGCCAAGCGGCATTATACATAGGTGTTAATGGTTTAGTTACACTAGTGAAAGCTATGTTATTAAAACAAGCTTTTTTACAAGAGCATTGTTGCTTAGCTTTGGGTAGGTTTTGGGATACAGCTGATGAAGTAGCACAAACTGCCATCGAGATTAACCAACACCTTGATTTAATGTTGCCAAAAGATGATTTATTTATCCTGAGCTTATTCCACGATGCAGGTATCCCCGTTATCGCAAGCACTTTTAGTGATTATAAACAGACCTTAATTGATGCAAACAATAGTGTTACTGAGTTAATCACTGACATTGAATTGCGCCGCTACGGCACTCATCATGCCAATATTGGTAATATAATGGCGAGAAGTTGGAATCTTCCAGCTCATATTTGTTTCGTCATTTTAAAACATCATGATCACGAATATTGGTTTTCCTCGACAGATCGCCAACAGGCGAAACTAAATGCAGTGTTTCAACTAGCGGAGTCAATAGTTCAAAAAGCGAGAAGGGGAAAAGAGTCGATTGATTGGTTGTATGCGAAAGAGTACGTCAAAATAGAACTTAATTTAACAGAGCAAGAGTTACTAGAGCTCTATGACAAAATCTCAGAAAGTGAAAATTAAAAAGGCTTCTTAGTGAAGCCTTTTATAAATTTTATTTACTTTTTCAACTGCCAGCTGCAGTTTTGACCAGCAAAGAAAGGTACGATTGGGTTGCCATTTGGCAAAATAATTTGCTCTGGGATAGTCCAATCTTCTTTTACCAAAGTAATTGTCCCTTCGTTTCTTGGTAAACCATAAAAGTCAGCTCCGTGATGTGAAGCGAAGCCTTCTAGCTTATCCAATGCATCTAACTCATCAAAAACATGGGTGTATAACTCAATTGCACTCCAAGCACTGTAACAACCCGCACAACCACAGGCTGATTCTTTCTTATCTTTTTCATGAGGAGCAGAATCCGTTCCTAAGAAAAACTTAGGGCTACCTGTTGCTACTGCTGCTCGTAGAGCTTGCTGGTGGATATTACGTTTTAGTACAGGTAAGCAATAATTGTGTGGTTTAACACCACCAACTAATAAATCATTTCTGTTTAATAGTAAGTGCTGTGGGGTAATTGTAGCAGCAACATTGTCGCTCGCAGCCATTACAAAATCAGCTGCATCTTTTGTTGTAATGTGCTCAAACACAACTTTTAATTCAGGAAAAGCTGCAACAATACGAGTAAGGTTTCTATCAATAAATTCTTTTTCGCGATCGAAAATGTCGATGTGATGATCTGTTACTTCGCCATGTACGAGCAACAGCATGCCTTGTTTTTGCATTTCTTCAAAAATAGGAAATAGGGCATCTAGTGCTTTAACCGCTGCGTCTGAATTTGTCGTTGCACCAGCTGGGTAAAGTTTAGCTGCAATAGTACCCGCTTGTTTTGCCGCAACTATGTCTTCACGAGTTGTTTCATTAGTTAAAAATAGAGTCATTAATGGCTCAAAGTCGCTACCTTCAGGTCTAGCAGCTAAAATGCGTTGGCGATACGCTTCAACCATTTCTGCGTTCGTGACAGGTGGAACTAAGTTAGGCATAACGATTGCTCTTTTAAAGCAACGTGCTGTGGCTGGCACAGTTTCGCCTAACATGTCACCGTCGCGAAAGTGCAGGTGCCAGTCATCTGGAGTTTGAATCGTAATTTGAGTCATGATGATCCTTTAGTTGTCTAAATTTAGGTTACACGCATGGGTGATGAAACAGTTTGCTTCACCACGAATAAACAGGACTTTATTGTTTTTGCTTAGCAGCTCGAATTTCTTTTCTTTCGCGCCAAGCCTTAGCTACGGAGTAGCGCCATAAATAATCGATGGCAAAATAGGATACTATAGAAAAGAAAGTACCAGCCACAAAACAGCCAAATAAAAAAGTAGGGCCTATGGTTGAAATACTATGCACCAGCCATTCCCAACTCAGCTCAAAGGCAAAGTCATGACCAGTTGAGCCTAAAATCAATTCACCTAGCTTGTAACAAGCATAAAATATTGGAGGCATAGTAATGGGATTACTGATCCACACTAAACCAACCGATAAAGGTAGATTCACTTTAAAAATTATAGCGGCTAATGCCGATAAATACATTTGAAACGGCACTGGAACAAAAGCATTAAACATACCTACAGCAAACGCTCCGCGAGCTGATTTTCTATTCAGGTGCCACAAATTAGCATCGTGCAACAGAGTGCCGAACATGTTAATGGCTCTGTTCTGTTTTATCTTCTGATGATCTGGAAGAAGCTTTTTAATGGTTTTTCTTGGCATGGTGATCCGCAATACATATCGAGTAAAAGGACTCGAATAATCGAACTCTGTTAGATGGCGAGTATAATAGAACATTGACAGAATTTGGCTAGACTTAGAACAAGGATTTAGTAATAAATTTTGATGGATTAAAGGTAAATGGAACTTTGGACGCTAGGACTTGTTGGCACTTTGCTGCTGGGTTTTCATTTACCTGTACCAATTAATTATTTTATTCCTAGTGTTTCTGCCACAGTGTTTTTGGTGTTTTCCATTACTCGGTTTCAACTAACTGTGTGTCCTTGGAAGGCATATGTTGTAAGGCTAAATCAAGGAGCTGCTTTTGCGGTTGCTTTACTGCTTGTTTATAACCACAGTTTTTATCAATCAGATTTTCTTCAACAACCTAATCAAACTTATCGAGTAGTCGGAGAAATTGCTAACAACCAATTTCCAATTGATTGCCAATCACAGGTAATTTGTCAGCAGTCTCTGTTAATTAATCTATCGTCTGTGGACGGTAAACCCTTCAATTTTCATCTGTATAAACCACAGATACTGGTGCGGGTAAAGTATGACGGTATTCGTTATCAAAAAGGCAATCGCATCGCTTTTGTCGCTAAGTTAAATCGGCCTTTAGGTTATGAAAATAAATTTGGCTTTAACTATGCTAAGTGGGCTTTCGCTAATGGTATCTACGCCAAAGGAAGAATACGTGATGAAGTGGTGCTATTGGATATGAAAATATCTTTAAGTCAGAAACTGCTTAACAAACTCACAGATTCTTTAAAAAACTACGACAATCAAGCATATTTTTACCCTTTATTACTTGCTGAAGCTGGCAGATTATCAGGGGAACAAAAACAACAATTACAAAATTACGGTCTTAGTCACTTATTTGCTATTTCTGGTTTACATATAGGCGTGTTGTTTTTAGTGGCTGGAGTTTTTTGTAGGCTTTTATTAGTTCTATATCAAAGTCCTGAAAAGCAGCTAATCGCTAATATTTTAGCTGGGGCTTGTATATGGTCTTATGTTGCTTTGATTGATTTTCCAATACCTGCCACAAGAGCTGCGATTCTAGTGACTTCATGGATACTTTTGTCGCGCCTGAACATTCATATTGCTAAATTTCGTCTGTTCTCGTTTATGGTTGTTTTTACCTTAATGTATCAACCGACAGGGGTTGTTGACGCGGGCTGGTGGTTATCGGTTTCTGCGGTAGCTGGGATCTTTGTCTTTAACCATTTGCAGCGGACTAGCGCTCATAATATTGCAAATCTAACACTGATTAAGTTGAAACATAGTTTTTACTTTCAATGGTTTATATCCTTGTGGCTAATACCCGTTTGTTTATTTTGGTTTTCTGGATTTTCTTTAGCAGGGTTTTGGCTTAATTTGATTTTTATCCCTGTGTTTTGCTTGTTTATTATTCCAGTTTTGTTTTTAGCTGCTGGGTTTATGCTGTTGCAGGCCGAGCTCATATCAGACTTACTGTTCAAACTTATCGACCTTAGTTTTTCACAATCCCTGAAATTGTCAGCTTGGTTTTCAACGAGCATGGACTGGGTGATTTTGCCAAAGGACATGTTTGTTTTTATTGCTATCGCTATTTGCTTCGTTGTTGTCTTTAAAGCTATCCCAACAGCTTTTAGAATAACTTCGATTGTAGTGACGAGTGGCTTAATTGGATTGAGCATATTTTCTTTTGAGCAAAACAACTTAAGGTTATATGTGTTTGATGTAGGGCAGGGAACATCAGTGCTCGTTTATCGCAACGGGAAGGGAATTTTATATGATTTAGGACCTGTATACGCATCGGGATTCAGTGCGACAGAAGCTGTCATTGAGCCTAATTTGCTTGGCTTAGGATTAACAAAATTAGACAAGGTTGTGGTGTCTCACCAAGACTCGGATCACTATGGTAACGCCGATGTCATTGCAAGATTTGTAGAACAAAATGAGCCATTTCACTGTCCAACCCAAACAAGGTTATGGCAGCAAACCTTGATTCAACCTTTGTGGCCAAACAATAAAGCAGAAACAGAGAATTTATCATTAAGTGACAATGATAAAAGTTGCGTACTAAAGATCACTGATAAAGTATCTGGCCAGAGCGCTTTACTCGCTGGTGACATCACCAGAAAAATAGAGTTAATGTTAGTAGAGAAGCATAAGCTAGGAGTAATAAATTTAGCCTCGGAACTGTTGTTTTCTCCGCATCACGGAAGTAAATACTCTTCTTCTTATCCATTTTTAAAGGCAGTAAATGCCAAGTATTTAGTTCACACTGCGGGTGTGTTTAATCATTTTAATTTTCCGACAATAGAAGTAATCAATCGTGGGAAGTCGCTGAAGATGAAGCAATTTTCTACCAGTAATTGGGGGCAGTTGTTGTTCACTTTTAATGCAAAGGAAACAACAATTATGACGGATACAGAGTTAAATTGGTTAAGTCCTTTCTGGAAAAAGCAAAATCCTTTTAGCTTTCAAGTTGAAATACGTTAGAATTGCACCATTAAGGTAATGTTTTTAATAGGTTTAGGTTTTCCCATTGGCTGAAAAATACACCAGCACTTTCAAACGATTGTTTTCTTACGTGCGTCCACTCAAATTTGCTTTTGGCTTCGCTATATTAGGCATGATTGCAAATGCTTCTATTGACGCCTTATTTATCTCAAAAGTTCAAGTCTTCATTGATGACGGTATAACTGGACAAGATCCTCAAGTTTTAGCTTGGGCTCCCATCTTTGTCATTGTTGTTTTTATGTTAAGAGGCATTTCAAACTATATCGCGACCTATGGTTTAGGTTGGGTCGGCTCAAAAGTCGTTATGTCTATGCGTCAAGAATTATACGAAAAGCTTATGGCTTTACCTGTGAGTTATCACGATAGTAAGTCAGCTGGTAACTTAATTTCCAAGATAACCTATGACACCGAGCAAGTTGAGAATGCTTGTTCTAAAGCTTTGATGGTATTAGTCAGAGAAGGTGCTTTCGTTATTGGCTTGATGACGATCATGTTTTATCACAGCTGGCAGTTATCAATTGCTATGTTGGTGTTAGTTCCCTTTATTGCCATTATTGTTACTTATGTAACTAAACGTTTTAGAATTATTGCTAAACGCATTCAGCAAGCGATGGGGAATGTAACTAAGCAGTCGGAACAGATGATTTCTGGACATAAAGTTATTTTAGCTTTTGGCGGCCAAGAAAAAGAGAAGGCCGAATTTGCTAAGGTAAACAACAAGAACCGCCAGCAACGCATGAAGATGATAGCGACTAAGAACTTAAGTGTTTCTATTATTCAAGTTATCGCATCATTTGCTATGGCTGTAGTTTTATTTATGGCTGCACAGCCTCAGATGCTAGAAACGCTTACTCCTGGTACTTTCACTGCGGTTATTGGTGCAATGATGACCTTATTGAGGCCATTAAAGCAGTTAACGAACGTTAATAGTGAATTCCAGCGAGGGTTAACGGCAGCTCGAAGTGTATTTGAAGTACTAGATCACGAATCTGAAAAGAATGAAGGGACTAAAACTAAAGAGAGGGTAGAGGGTAAGATCCGCTTTGATGAGGTTACTTTTGCTTATCCCAATACTGAGAAACCAGTGATTAATAAACTGACATTAGACATTGAGCCTGGTTCTATGGTTGCCTTAGTTGGTCGTTCAGGAAGTGGTAAGACGACCGTTTCTAACTTTATTCCTAGGTTTTATCAATTAGAACAAGGAAGGTTACAGATTGATGACATTGATGTTCAGGACTATGAACTATCAAATCTACGTTCTCATATCGCGATTGTTTCCCAACACGTCACCTTATTTAATGACTCTATTGCCAATAATATTGCCTATGGTGAGAAAGAGGTGACGCGTGAACAAATCGAACAAGCTGCAAAGTTAGCTCATGTTGAAGAGTTTGCTAACAATATGGAACAGGGTTTAGACACTGAGGTTGGTGAGAACGGTGTTCTATTATCTGGTGGTCAGCGACAGCGTATCGCTATTGCTAGAGCAATACTAAAAAATGCGCCTATTTTGATTTTAGATGAAGCAACCTCAGCATTAGATACGGAATCAGAACGAGCAATTCAAGATGCAATGGACAAATTAATGGCTGAGCGAACGTCTATTGTAATAGCACACAGATTATCAACAATTGAAAATGCCGATAAGATAGTTGTGATGGAACAGGGCGAAATAGTAGAGCAAGGCTCACATCAAGAGTTACTTGCCTTAAATGGCGCTTATAGTGCATTACATCAACTGCAATTCGGTGAGGAAGCATAACCTGTGGATTGGCTTGAAAAAAGCTGGTATAAACAAGGATATTGGAGCTATTTGTTAGCTCCTTTATCGTTATTGTTTTTTGTAATATCTAGTTTGAGAAGACTAGCCTTTCGTTTAGGTCTTACAAAGCAAAAGCATTTTTCTATACCTGTTGTTGTTGTCGGCAATATTACTGTAGGCGGTACAGGAAAAACCCCTTTTGTTGTCTATCTTGTTAAATTATTGCAAGGCTTAGGCTTCAAACCTGCCATTGTAAGCCGAGGTTACGGTGCCGAAGATAACGAAGAAGCGCCTTTCCCTCGATTAGTGACAGCTCAGATGCCAACCAATTTGTCTGGCGATGAGCCTAAGTTGTTAGCAATGAAAACGGGAGTTCCCGTTATTATCTCACCTAAAAGAGCTGAAGCGGTTGCTTTAGTTAGCCAAACAACAGATTGCGACTTGGTCATCTCTGATGATGGTTTGCAACATTATGCTATGGGGCGAGATATGGAAATTGTCCTATTAGATCAGCAAAGAGGTTTGGGTAATGGTTGGTTGCTACCTGTGGGGCCGTTAAGAGAAGGTGCAGGTAGATTAAAGTCGGTAGATTTAACTATAGAAAATTCGGGCTTTAATACGGACTCATCTTTAGATTACCGACTTAAGCCAAGTCAGCCGTACCATATTAACAACAAACAAAAAATGTTATCAGCTAACGCAAAAGTTAAACTGATCAGCGGAATCGGTAATCCGCAACGATTTCTTGATACTGCACAAGGGCTTGGACTAAAGATTGATGATACCATTTGGTTACCAGATCATCACAACTTCACCCTTGATGATTTTAAGTCGTTTGGCGAAGACGACATTGTCGTCATGACAGAAAAAGACGCAGTGAAGTGCGTTGGCTTGATTGCAGAAAAGCAGAATTACAACTGGTTTGTTCTACCAATAGAAGCTTGTATTTCAAGTACAGTAGAACAGCAAATTATTGAAAAAATTAAACGAATAACATAAAGGCAAAATTATGGCTTTTGACACTAAATTATTAGACATCTTGGCGTGTCCAGTATGTAAATCTCAACTGAGTTTTGATAAAGAGAACAATGAGTTAATTTGTAAAGCTGACAGAGTTGCCTATGCGATTAAAGATGACATTCCAGTCATGCTAGAAAATGAAGCGCGTCAACTAACTTTAGAAGAAATCGAAAAGTTAAAGTAAAGGTTAAACTATGAGCGAAAAAGTTCCTTTTATTGTCATTATTCCAGCTCGCTATGAGTCATCTCGATTACCTGGCAAACCTCTAGCTGATATTGATGGTAAGCCTATGGTGCAGTGGGTGTATGAAAGAGCAAAGGCAAGTGGTGCAGACCGAATTGTCGTGGCTACAGACGACAGCAGAATAGAACAAGCTGTAGAAGCTTTTGGTGGTGAAGTATGCATGACTGCAAAGCACCACACTTCGGGCACAGAAAGACTAGCTGAAGTGATAGAAACGTTAAGCTTTGAAGACAATAGCATTATTGTTAACGTGCAGGGAGACGAGCCAATGATCCCTTCGGTAAATATATCGCAAGTAGCAGCTAATTTAGCCCAGTCTAGTGTTGGTATGGCGACGTTGGCCGAGCCAATTTGTTCGCGCACCGAGCTTGCTAATCCTAATGTAGTAAAAGTGGTTACTGATAAAGATGGTTTAGCTTTGTACTTTTCTCGCTCAGTAATGCCATTTGACCGCGATGGTAATGAAGATACCTTGAACTTTGATTATTTAAGACACATTGGTATTTATGCATATCGCGCTGGCTTTATTAAACAATATGTTAGCTGGCCAGCTTCTCAATTGGAACAAATTGAATCATTGGAACAATTACGAGTGTTGTGGCAAGGGGAAAAGATCCATGTTGCGGCTGCAGCTGAACCTCCACCGGCTGGTGTAGATACAGCCGAAGACCTTGAACAAGTTAGACGACTAGTTGCTTCGTTAAAAACGTTTTAATTCAATGATTGAACTGGTTTTAACACATAAAGATTTTTATGTTGTGAATAAGCCTGCTGATGTAGGCTTTCATGACGAACAAGGTGAAACAGGCTTCTTTAATCAATGCGCTAAGCACTTTGCTGAAAGTTTGTTTCCGGTACATAGGTTAGACAAACTTACTTCTGGTCTATTGATCTTAGCTCGTAACAAAACTGCGGCAACTTGGTTTCAACAAGCTTTTACTGAGAAGCGAATTGCTAAGTTATATCTGGCATTAGCAGATGCTAAACCGAAGAAAAAACAAGGTAGTATTATTGGTGATATGACGAAAAGTCGTAACAGCCAATGGAAGTTGGCCAAAACTAAGCAAAACCCCGCAATTACGCGGTTTTTTAGTTGGGGCATAGAGCAGCAAGATATAACGGGTTTGAGGTTGTTTTTGATTAAGCCTGAAACAGGCAAAACGCATCAAATCAGAGTTGCCTTGAAAAGTCTTGGCAGTGCTATTTTGGGAGATAAACTCTACAACGGCTCTACTTCCGATAGAGGTTATTTACATGCGTTAGCGCTGAAATTCGATTATCAAGGAGAACAAATCGAACTACGCCAAGTCCCAACACAAGGACAACACTTCCTGAAACACAAAGAATTTATAGCACAGCAAACAGAGTGTGCATTTGACAATAATTGGCCTGGTGGTAAATAAATGAGCGATTATTCAACTCGATTTGGCGGTATTGCCCGACTTTATGGTGCTGAACAAGCGATTTGGTTACAGCAAGCTCATTTCTGTGTAGTGGGCATTGGTGGTGTTGGTACTTGGATAGCTGAAGCTTTGGCGCGTTCTGGTGTAGGGCAATTGACATTAATTGATTTAGATGATGTTTGCACCACGAATACTAATCGACAAATTCATGCTATGACCAATACTGTTGGACACGCAAAAGTTGATGCAATGGCTGAAAGAATTAGACTGATTAATCCTGATTGCCAAATCAATTTGATTGAAGACTTTGTTACACCGGATAACTTATATGAAATGTTTGGCAGTAAAGATCAGTTAAAATTTGATTTTGTGTTAGACGCTATTGACTCTATTGCCGCCAAAACAGCACTAATTGCTCATTGTAAAAGACATAAGTTACCAATAGTTGTGACCGGCGGGGCCGGTGGCCAAACGGATCCAAGCTTGATTCAATATGGAGATTTAGCGAAGACAACTCACGATCCTTTGTTATCGAAAGTAAGAAATCAGTTGCGTCGAGACCATAATTTTTCAAAAAATCCAAAGCGTAAGTTTTCAATCGATTGTGTATACAGTACAGAGCAGTTGCAGTACCCACAGGCAGATGGCAGTGTTTGTGCAGCAAAAGCGTCTGCTGAAGGGGCGATGCGCTTAGATTGCAATATGGGCTTTGGCGCGGCAACTATGGTTACGGGAAGTTTTGGTTTTTTTGCAGCGGCTAAGGCAGTAAGAAAATATTTAGATAAACGTCAAAGAGAAAAAAGCTAGTTATGTCATTGTTGCTCAATATTCCAGATCGACCATTGGATAAGTTGATTGCCAAGCTTACTCAATACATTCCAGCAGAAGAAATTCAAGTATGGCCAGATGTAAATCGTCCAGAGGACGTTGAGTTTGCGTTAGTCTGGAAACAACAACAAGGCAGCTTAACAAACTTACCTAACTTGAAGGGGATATCCTCTTTTGGCGCCGGTGTTGATTCTATATTAGCTGATCAACATTTACCTAACGTACCTATCGCACGTATTGTAGATGATAATTTAGCTGTGGATATGGCCAAATATGTATTGACCATGGTTCAACATCATAAGCTTCGCTTAAATCAGTTTGCAATGCAGCAAACAAAGGCTTTGTGGAAGCCTAAAAGTGCTCGTAAAGGAAATAAAGTTGGTATTTTGGGCTTTGGCCAATTAGGTCAAGCGTCAGCAAAATTATTGTCAACTTTTGACTTCGAAGTAACGGCATGGGCTAGACAAGATAAACAAGTGGATGGCATTCATTGCGTTTCCAGTAAAGCTGGTTTTGAACAAGTCGTTGCAAGCTCAGATTACTTAATTTGCCTTTTGCCTCTGACCAAACAAACAGAAGGCATTTTAAACAAAGAAGTATTTCGCTTAATGCCTGCTGATGCAGCTTTGATTAATGTTGCCAGAGGCAAGCATTTAGTAGAACAAGACTTAGTTGAAGCATTAGATTCGCAAGAAATAGCCTTTGCTTATCTTGATGTCTTTAGCCAAGAGCCATTACCACAAGAACATAAATTTTGGCAGCATCGAAAAATCCAAATTACTCCTCATATATCAGCAGTGACTAATGTTGATACTGCAGTGGCACAGGTGGTAGAAAACTATCAAAGAATAAAAGCGGGCAAAGCGATGCAAAATTGTATCGATTGGGGACAAGGTTATTAATTCAACAAAAAGCTAACGATTAGAGTTAATTAAAGATAGTATGAAGGAAAAAAATAAAGGAATAACAACATGGGAAAAACCCTAGGTACACTATCTTTACTCGTTGTTAGCTTGTTATCAGCACAAGCTGCTTCAGCTAAAACAACCGAACTTCAATCAGAACTGACTAAAGTCGAACAAAAAGTTATTGATTGGCGACGTCATTTCCATCAAAACCCAGAACTTAGTAATCGCGAGTTTGAAACTTCTAAAACTATTGCAAAATTTTTAACTGATCTCGGCTTAGAAGTAGAGACGGGTATTGCGTATACAGGTGTTGTGGGGTTATTAAAAGGAGCACATCCTGGGCCAACAGTAATGTTGCGAGCAGATATAGATGCTCTTCCTGTTACCGAACAAACCGATGTACCGTTTAAATCAACGAAAACCACTGAATATCGTGGAGTGAAATCAGGCGTTATGCATGCGTGTGGACATGATACTCATATTGCGATGTTAATGGGAGCAGCAGAGGCTCTGACAAAACAAAAACACAACTTAAAAGGTAACGTTGTGTTTGTATTCCAACCTGCAGAAGAAGGTGCTCCTCCGGGCGAAGAAGGTGGTGCTGAGCTTATGATCAAAGAAGGTTTGTTGAAAAAGTATAAACCAGAGGCTGCATTTGGCTTGCATATTACATCAGGCCTTAACACAGGTGTAGTAGGGTATCGTTATGGTCCGATAATGGCGAGTGCTGATAGATTTGAAATTGAGATCCTTGGTAAACAAACTCATGGCTCTAGGCCTTGGGGTGGAGTAGATCCAATTGTAGCAGCAGGTCACGTTATAGCAGGTGTGCAAACTATCGTTAGCCGTCAGGTCAACATTACTAAAGAGCCTGCGGTGGTTTCATTTGGTAAAATAGCTGGTGGAGTTCGCAACAATATTATTCCAGACAAGGTTGATTTAGTGGGGACCATACGTAATTTCGATATGGATATCCGCCAGCAAATTTTTGATAAGTTAAAAACTAGCGCTGAGCATACTGCACAAGCTCATGGGGCACACGCTCATGTAGAGATTTTTGAAGGTTATCCTGTTACTGCTAACGATAAAAAGTTAATGGCAGATATGCTGCCAACAGTGCAAAGAGTCGCTGGTAAAGAAATGGTTAAAGAGATACCTAAAATCACAGGTGCAGAGGACTTCTCTTTTTATGCATTAGAAATTCCAGCGGTGTTTATGTTCCTAGGCGCTACGCCTATGGGGCAAGATGCGACTATTGCACCAAGTAACCATTCACCGCTATTTTACGTCGATGAAAAAGCGCTAAAAGTTGGAACAGCGACTTTAGCTAACTTGGCTTGGGATTATACTCAAGCAAACTAAAACTGAATGCGAGTGACGAAAGTCCCTCGCATTTTTTAATTGTAAATTGTTGTAAAAGGAGAAGTTCAATAACGCTAGCGAGATTATGATTAGATTTTATACGCTAATCAGCAAGTTTGGAATTTGCTAGCTTATTTGGATCTAAAGGGAAAGTGTTTATCCAAGATAAAATCCCCATATCCAGTTCAAGAATTTCATAATGGATAAGTCTTAATCAAAAGATTTACTTGTCCATAACATATTTTTAGGGAATATATATGTCATATTTAAAGCCATCGGCTATTACCGCTTCTTTAGTTGCAGCCGGTTTATCCATGTCTATGTACTCAACCAGTGTTAATGCGCAAACTGAAGTTGCAAGTGATGAGCAAGATATTGAAAAAATTAGTATTATTGGTTCTCGTCGTTTAGGCAGAAGTGTTGAAGATAGCCCAGTTCCAATTGATATTATTGATGCAAAAGCTTTAAGCAGCACAGGTCTAACAGAAACCAATCAAATCTTAGGTGCTTTGCTACCTAGCTTTAATTTTCCACAGCCTTCATTAACAGACGGTACCGACCATGTTCGTCCTGCTCAGCTTAGAGGTTTAGCCCCAGATCACACTTTAGTGTTAGTGAATGGTAAGCGCCGTCACACTAGCGCATTATTGAACTTAGGCGGCTCAGCTGGTCGTGGTTCTTCAGCGGTAGATTTAAACGCAATCCCTGCTAACGCAATAGAAAGAATTGAAGTATTAAGAGACGGAGCAGCTGCACAGTATGGCTCAGATGCTATTGCCGGTGTAATAAACATTGTACTAAAGAGTGATAGCAGTGGTGGAGCACTATCTGCAACTTATGGTGCAAACGTTACTCAGATGGAAGGGGTTCCAAACCTTGAAGGTGTAAGTGTTGATGCTAATGGTGATTTAGCGTTTGAAACAGGTTCAGAGCGTGAGCTTACAGATGGTCAAACTTTAACGCTAAGAGCAAACTCAGGTTTTGAGCTAGGCGATAAGGGTTTCGTCCATGCATCAATCGAGTATAGAGATCGCAATACAGCAAACCGTGCTGACTTCGACCCTAGAGAAAACTATGCTCGTTTACCTGATGGTAGTTTAGATCCAAGAGAATTGGAAATTAACCGTTATAACCATACGTTCGGTAACGGTGAAGTTGAAGATTTAGCTGTATTTGTTAACGCTGGTTATGAATTAACAGACGAAGCAGAATTATATGCATTTGGCTCATACAGTATGCGTGAAGGTGAGAGTGGTGGTTTCTATCGCCGTGCGAAAGACAGCAGAAATGTATTAGAAATTTACCCTGATGGCTTTGCTCCTGTTATCACCTCAGATATCAATGACTTTTCAATAGCGACGGGCGTGAAAGGCTATATGAGCGAATGGAACTATGATGTTTCTGCGGTATATGGCTACGACGAGTTTGAGTTTGGCGTGAAAAACAGCTTAAACACATCTCTAGGTCCAACAAGCCCAACAGAGTTTGATGCTGGTACGTTAATTTATGATCAATTAACCGTTAATGCAGACTTCTCTCGCGAGTTTGACTTAGGCATTTTCGACGATGGCTTTAATTTAGCGGTAGGTCTTGAGTATCGTAACGAAGGTTACGAAATGAAGGCTGGTCAACCTGAGTCTTACGAAACTGGCACCTTTGGTCCTGGTGGTGTAGAAACTGATCCGGTAGATGGTCCTTTTGGTGCATCAGGCTCACAAGTATTCGTTGGCTTCTCTCCTGAATCAGCTAGTGATAATAGCCGCCACAGTTTCAGTGCTTATGTTGATTTAGAAGCTGATGTTAATGAGTTCTGGAATTTAACAATTGCTGGTCGTTTTGAAGATTATTCTGACTTTGGATCTACATTTAACACAAAAATAGCTAACCGCTTTGCGCTTACTGATGAGTTAGCTTTACGTTTATCTGCGTCGACTGGTTTTAGAGCTCCTTCATTACAACAACAATACTTTACTAATATTCAAACTACTTTCGTTGATGGTGAGCCTTTAGAAACAGGCACATTTGCACCAGGAAGTGATGTTGCTCAAGCTCTGGGCTCTCCGGGCTTAGATGCTGAAGAGTCTGTAAGTTTTGCTGGTGGTATTACTTGGACGCCAATTTCTGAATTTAGCTTATCTGTTGACGTTTATCAGATTGATATCGATGATCGTATCGTTTTATCTAATAACTTGTCAGGTGCGGCTATTGAAGAACTATTAGTTGGTACGAATGCAACAAGAGCGAGATTCTTCTTAAATGCTATTGATAGCAGAACGGAAGGTGTTGATGTTGTTGCTACTTACTCTATGGATTTAGCGGAAAGTGGCGACCTGTTGTTAAACTTAGGATATAACTATAACACTAACGAAGTTACAGATATCATAGATCCACCTGAAGTATTGCAAGGTGCTGACATTGATCAGGATAACTTATTCTCTGGTACTGAGCTACGTCGCTTTGAGGTTGGTTCACCTAAGAGTAAATTAAACTTAAGTGCGTCTTGGAGTTTAGATGAGTGGAATGCGACACTTCGCACAACTCGATATGGTGAAACTCAAGATCCATCATCAAATCCTGAACGTAACGAAGTTATCCCTGCTGAATGGATCACTGATTTAGATGTAGGTTATCAGTTAACGGAAAATCTAAGCTTCAACATTGGTGCTAACAATATTTTTGATCAATACCCAGATGCAAGTCGTAACTTGATTGAAGATGTTACTACTTTCACTAATATCTTTGCTTACTCGTCGTTTTCTCCTTATGGCTTCAGTGGCCGTTTTGTATACGGTAAAGTAAACTATAGTTTCTAATTATTAGACTTACAGAATTAAAAAAGCCCAGCACCTGCTGGGCTTTTTGTTTTTAGAATCCTCAAATTACAGAAACACCCATAGCAAATTGAAAATGGGAGAAATTACAGAGACACCCATGGCAAATTGAAAATGAGAGAGATTACAGAGACACCCATGGCAAATTGAAAATGAGAGAGATTACAGAGACACCCATGGCAAATTGAAAATGAAAGAAATTACAGAGACACCCATAGCAAATTGAAAATGGGAGAAATTACAGAGACACCCATAGCAAATTAAAGGTGGGTGTCTCTATTATTCCTTATCTTTACTTATTCAAATATTGATTGTCGTAAAAAGTGGCAACCCATTGAGGGCGGTAAACAACTGCTAATGTCATAGTCATGCCATTGAGTAATGCCTCAGGGAATAGAAGTAAAGGTATTAAGATCAGGTAATTATCGGTCAGAACATGCCATTCATACATTGCCATTTGCGAGTAAAAAAGACTAAAGACAAACATTTTTAACGCGATAGAAGCTGCTCCAGTGAAAAAACTACAAACAAATACATAAACAAAAAAGTGTCTCGGCAACTTGTGATATGCCAATAGGTAAATAAAATAGCTAAATAGAATAGGTACAAAACAGCCAAACAGTCCAATTACACCTACGTCTTGCCAAGCAATAACTCCAGTTAATGCCGTAATACAAAGCGCTATAGCAGAACTAACTATGGCCCAACGCCAGCCAAGTATAAGGGTCAAGGCAGTTAACCATAAGAAATGAATTTCTAGACCCGTGTATATGCCTGTACGAAACCACCAGAGTATTGACACGGCCACGGCAGAACCAAAAACTAAATGTTGAATTTTGGTTTGAGAGAATTGATGAAAGACAGGTTTTACAGTTAAAACCGTGGCGATAAAGTAGATAATTAAAGCTAAAACTTGATAGTTTTCTAAATTCATAGATGTCGGTGTTAATACGCTAGACTTGTTAAGTAGCAAGTCTAGCGATTATCAACGGGGATAAACAGGAGTATTTACAACTTAAACTTAGATACCTGACTGTTAATGTGATTCGCCACTTCGGTAAGCTTAACAGAAGCAGCTTCGTTCTCTTTAGCTTGTTTTTCAGATGCTTTGGTTTGTTCGTCAATGGCTAGCATATTGTGGTTAATTTCACCTATGGTTAATGATTGCTGTTCTGTTGCTTCTGCAACTGAAACTATCATTTGTTCCATTTCATTTACTTTATGAACTAGTGCATCCAAAGTGGCTTTTAATCCGTATACCTTATCCGCGCCTGTTGCAGCAACCTTGGTTGCTCCACCCATTTTGTTAACAGCACCTTTAGTGATCTTGTCTAGTACTTCAAGTTTAGATTGAATTTGTACAGTAGAATCTTGAGTTCGCATTGCTAAACTTCTCACTTCTTCTGCAACTACAGAGAAGCCTCGGCCATGTTCACCTGCTCGTGCAGCTTCAATTGCTGCATTTAAAGCAAGTAGGTTTGTTTGATCGGCAATGCTATTGATAACGTCGAGAACAGTAGTTATGTCACTTACTTCTGTATTTAACTCATTGATCGCTTCAGCCGTACCATCAATGCTACTTTTGAGCTGTTCTATTTCAGTGGCAGCTTGATTAGCTTTATCACTACTTGCTTGGCATTCATTCACCACTTCGATACTGATTTGTTGGCTCGAATTTGAATGTTGCGCAACTTCCTTAACTGATGCTTCAAACTCTTCCATTGCGCTTACTGTATTTTGTGTTGCGTCAACTTGAGCATCTACAACTTGTTGGCTTGCTAACGCGCCAGAGCGAACGTTACTAGACTCTTGTTGAATCTGTTCAGACGTCGTCTTAATGTCAGCAATAAGGCGATGGAAGTTTTCAATGATCTCGTTAAACGAGTCCGAAATATCACCAATTTCATCATCAGTTTCGTGTTTAATTCTGGCAGTTAAATCGCCATCACCTTTAGAAATATCGTCCATAACATTAGAGAGATTAACAATGTGTTTACTCATGGTTTTTGCAACCCAGTAACCAACACCGCCACCTACTGCAATAAACACACTAATAGTTAATAAGGACAACCAAATGAGATCTTTTTCTATCTTATAATAGGTTTCTAGGGCTTCATCTTTCTCCATTTCGGCAATCAGTGCCCATTTTTCACCAAGCGTATTAATTTGGGTATAAGCTGATAATACCAATTTACCGCGATAATCAGTGATCACATCTTGGCCTGATTGGCCTGAAAGGGCTTTTTTTACACTGTTAGAGGTAAGCTTTTTGGTACCAATAGCTGTATTGGTTAATGCAATCTTGTCGGCTTCCTGACTCTTACCAAACTTTTTTAATGTTGCTAGATATTCTGCTTTGTTCTCAATTAACCCACGGCTTTCGCTGCGGAACGTAAAGTCTTCGCCAACTAAATAGGTTTCACCTGTATTTCCTAACCCAACTTTTTGCCACTCTTGCTTGTTTGTCATAATGTCAGTAATACGGCTAATTGGAATTTGGAAAACTAATACACCCAGCATTGAGCCTGCATCGTAAATCGGTGCCGAAATAAAAGCAGCAGGTGAATCATAAGACGGTAAATAAGGAGAAAACTGAGTTATATAGAACTGTCCTTCGTCTAGCTTAAGTGCTTCTTTATAAGCTTCACCTAACCCTGAGTCAGCATAAGGGCCAGATAACAAGTTAGTGGCAAAATCAATTTCTTTAAATACTGAATAAACAACGTCACCCGTTTCCAAACTCACCAAGAAAATATCGTTGTAGCCAAATTTTTCTAGGTAATCCTGAATAGTAGGGTGGTACAACTGATGAACTTTAGAATAAGTAGAGCTATCTTGCGCGTAAACCAACTTTTCTTTTTCACCAAGAGGATAAGAATTATCGGCAATGTACACAGATTGTAAACTTGATGCGGTCGAAGCTGGATCAGGCAATAAACGATCTGCATCAAAACTTTCACCATTTTTTTCTTTATACTTATTACTGAATTCTTGTTGATAGTAAGTAATTAAAGTTTGGTTATCGGATTGAACTTCACCTAAGTAATCTTCGAAGGAATAAGTAAATTCATCAACTGCACCAATGATCATGGCGTTTGAAGCCATAGTCACTATCTGACCTTTGATGATGTCTATGTAAGATTCGATTTGTTGCTTTTTTTGTTCGCGTATCGAAATTAACGCGTTGGTATTAGTCCTTTTTAATTCATCATAAATAAGCGAAGAAGACAGATTCCCTGTTAACCAAACACCTAAAGTCATAGGTATAAATACCAAGCCAATTGACATCAAGGTGAGCTTATTTTTAATTGTAAACTTCATAAATAACGACCAATTTTGTTTCGCAAAAACAGACAAAAGACTGAAAACCTAACATGTGACAACGAGATTGCCAAGAGGTATGACCAGAACCTGGCTAAATATTATTAGGCCATTAGTAATAATTATTGTACATAAAGCGAAAATTGAAAGTTGATATGTTTTTACTTTTTCTCTTGCTCCCGAGCACTAGAGTTTTCTTGCTCTAGCTGTTTTTTTGCTTTTTCAATTGGATCTTGATTTAGATTTTTAAGATTGAATTTTGCTGAATATTTCAACAGCATAATATTGCTGACGATCACGGCTAAAACAACTAAGATAATGAGTAGGGCAGTTAGATTCATAGCCTATCCAAAAAGTGAGAATGACAGTTAAGTCACTATGTTATAAACGTAACGCTCAAGTATATAGTCAAAGTTTTGCTCTATACTGGCAACGCCACCTACTTGATGTTCTGATAATAAATTTAACAATGCATAAGCGTTCTGTTTAAAAAACACAGAATATTTATCGGCAGTTACTTGATGAGAAAGATGCCATAATTCGGCTGCAACGCCGCCTTGGTCGTATAAGTAAGGTCGAAAAAAACCATATTTATTGCTGTGCTCTGCAAGCCAGTTTGATAACTTATAAAACTGGCCTTGAGATCCATATTCTTTAGGCTCAAGCTGTAGCTTATAAGTTTCATCAATGGCCGCATTATCGTACACATCAATATCGGTTCCCCAATGGTGTCTGCTAGTTCCTGGCAAAGCTGAATAAGTTAAAATAGCTTTAACTTTCTGCCATTCATCTAACTCTGACATTTGTACTTGGTCACCAACTCGATCAAATACAGCTCGTTGCCCCGAAAACTTGTTATTCCAAATAAGGACCTGGCGTTCAAAGTCTCGAAAACTCGATGCTAAAGCTAATTCAATGCCTTCATTCGCTGCGGCTTTTTGCATTGTTAATAGGTCGCTGAGTACGTCTTGATGCAGTAAAAAGCCATCTTGCGTGGCTGCAAGATGGGTTTTAGTTAAGCCAAATAGATCCGCAGGAGTCAGACTCACAGTAGGGTATTTTCCAATATTTTTTCGTACATAAGCGTTAAGTCATTTAAGTCCTTAACAGACACTGACTCGTTGACTTTATGAATAGTTGCATTACAAGGACCCAGTTCAATAACTTGAGCACCTGTTGGAGCAATAAATCGACCATCTGAGGTTCCACCTGAAGTCGACAACTCAGGTAATTTACCAGTGACTTCTTTAATTGCAATATTAACGGCTTCGATAAACTCACCCGTGTCTGTTAAAAAAGGCAGACCATTATAAGTCCAATCTAGACTGTAATTTAGTTTATGCTTATCAAATAAAGTTTCTACACTGGAAACCAACTGCTCAGCGGTTACTTCTGTTGAATAACGGAAGTTAAAGAGGACATCTAGCTCACCTGGAATCACATTACCAGCGCCAGTTCCTCCATTTATATTAGAGATCTGAAAACTGGTTGGAGGGAAATAGTCGTTGCCTTGATCCCATTCTATGTCCGTTAACTCTGCAATGGCATGTGCTGCATTGTGAACTGGATTGTCAGCTAGGTGAGGGTAAGCAACATGACCTTGAACACCATGAATTCTTAAGTCGCCAGTTAACGAACCTCTACGACCATTTTTTACAATATCGCCACAATAATTTGTACTTGAAGGTTCACCAACAACGCACCAAGTGATTTTTTCATTGCGTTCTTCTAGCGTATCAATAACACGAGTTGTGCCATTAACAAATGGACCTTCTTCGTCACTGGTAATCAAATATGCGATAGAACCTTTGTGATCTGGGTGTTTGGCAATAAAGTTTTCCGTTGCAACAACCATAGCTGCCAAGCTACCTTTCATATCTGCTGCGCCACGTCCGTATAACATGCCGTCTTTAATAACAGGCTCAAACGGAGGAGTATCCCAATTAGCAGGATCTCCCGTTGGAACTACATCAGTATGGCCGGCAAAGCAAAATACGGGCTCTTCTTTACCTTTACGGGCCCACATATTTAAAGTGTCTACAAAAAACATAGACTCAATATTAAAGCCCAACTTTTCTAATCTCGATGCCATTAATTGTTGGCAGCCAGCATCTTCCGGCGTAACAGACTGTCTTTCGATTAATGCTTTAGCTAGCGTAACTGTTGCTGAATCTTGACTCATAATTAACCAAAAATCTCCTGATATTCCGCATCTTTAAAGCCTAAATGAAACTGGTTGTTTGTCACTAAGATAGGTCTTTTAATCATAGCTGGAGCAAGCAACATTTGTTCTATCGCCACCTGTTCATTTAAGTTATCTTTGATTTCTTGTTCAAGTTGACGGTATGTTGTACCGCGTTTATTTAAGACGTTTTCCCAACCAAGTTCAGCTACTGCTTGTTTAAGCCATTGTTCATCTAAACCATCAACACGGTAATCGTGAAAGCTGAATTCGATATTGTTTGCTTCCAACCACTTTTTTGCTTTTTTAATCGTGTCACAGTTTTTAATGCCATACATAACGGTCATGATGATACTTCTCTTTTGGTTATTATTTACGAGCTGTTTATTTATATAAGGGCGCTTACGTTACAAAAAAAGGCGAAATTGTAAAGTAAATTTCCGGCTACTTAACATATTTGCCCTATCAATAAATGGTTAACTCTGACTTTTTGTTATAAAAAGTTGAATAGCTTCCTCGCAAATAAAACACTGGGTGCTATATTTTTTATTGAGTCTACTTTCAATAGGATTTGAACAGACGATGAATTTGAGACCTTTGATTGATAGTTTTCCTTTTCCTCTGTTAGAAGTAGATAAGTTGGGTCTAATTCAAGGCCAAAACGCCAGTTTTAAAGCAGTTTTTGCTATAGAGGATTCCGTTCTTCTTGGTCGTACTCTTCCCCAAATATTTGAATTTAAAAAAGACTTTAACTTTTGGCAGCACATAGAGTGTGACATTACTTCAATAGAGTTACCCTCGTTAGCCGCACATTTAAATTCCACTGAATCGCTGTCTAAACTGGAAGTTAATTTGTCACTAATGCCAGCTACCAACAAAGAAGATGTTTATTGGATATCAGTGTTAACTGTCCCTCAGGAACAATGTATTGATTGTAGTCGCCTGACTCAAATGCAGAGCTTTAAAGCTGCGGTAAAAAGCGCAGGGATCGGCATCTGGGAGTACGACGTTGAGCGCAATATAGGAATGTTTTCCGATGAATTTAAAAAAATGCTTGGTTTGTCAAAGGAACAACTTCTTACATGGAAAATGTTTAAAGATTTGGTGTATCAAGATGACAAGGAAATCTTTGATATCTTTATCGTTAATCACCTTGAGTTCGGTATTCCGCTGAACTTTGAATTTCGAGTTGTTGTTGCTGGACAGATAAAATGGTTTTCAATTCGCGGTGAAGCCGCTGAAGAAAAGTCAGAGTCGCCATATTTAATGGGTTCTCTTATGGATTGCACTCGTGAAAAAGAAGTTTTAGTGCAATTGAACAATGCAATCGAAGGAAAAAAATTAGCGCTCAGTGCGGGCAAAATTGGAACTTGGCAAGGACATATAGGAAAAGACAAAGAGTGGCAATGGGATTGGGATAAACTCGCAAATGACATGTTTCATTTACAGGAAGAAGATATAGGTGTATTTGAGAAATGGATGGAACGAATTCATTTTGAAGATTTAGCTGTTGTTCAATCGGCGTTACTTAGTTCAATAAAAGAAGGGTGTGACTTCGAGCAAGAGTTTAGAGTTCAACTGCCAAATAATGAAATGATGTATGTATTTGGTAAAGGTTTGGTCAGCCGTAATTCAAGTGGTGAAATCATGCGTATTGATGGTGTTTGCATTGATAGGACTGAACATTACTTAAATCAAATAAAGCTCAAAGAACTCAATAGCAAGTTAGAAGCAAGGGTAAGGGAGAGAACAGACCAAGCAAATAAAGCTAAAGAACAAGCGGAAAAGGCTAGTCAAGCCAAATCAGATTTCCTCGCTATGATGAGTCATGAACTTCGCACACCGATGAATGCAATTGTAGGTTCATTGGAGTTACTTGAGTTAACGGAGCAGACATATGAGTCGAAGGATCTGATCACAACTGCAAAAACGTCAGCGAATAATCTGGTGTTTATCTTAAATGATATTTTGGATTTAAATAAGGTTGAAGCAGGCAAGTTAGAGCTAGACGTTAAGCCGTTTTCAATCTCTGAGACAATAGATAATGTCATTAATATTTTTCTCCCTGTATCAGACAAAAAACAAGTTTTACTGGACGTCAGAGAAGATCCAAATATACCTCAATGTTTAGAAGGTGACTCGATTCGGGTAAGACAGATATTGTTTAACATCTTAGGGAATGCCATCAAATTCACAGATACTGACGAAGAAAAAGTCGGTAAAGTGGTGCTCGATGCCAAGATAGCAAAAACCTATGAGAATGTAATTAATGTACAGTTTTCAATAAAAGATAACGGTATTGGCATTGCTCCAGACATCCAACAAAAATTATTTAGTCCATTTACCCAAGCTGAACGTTCTACTTCAAGAAAATATGGTGGTACAGGATTAGGCCTTGCAATCTGTGCCAAGCTAACGGATATGATGGGGGGCAGTATTGAGCTTATCAGTGAAAAGGGCAAAGGCTCAGAGTTCATTATCACCATACCTTTCTGGCTTAAAGACAATGTAAAGGCCCCAGCTGCCAAACTAGCTGACAAGCAAATATCAATAATTAGTTGTAACACTTTTCTAGATAAAGTCGGGGAGCGATTCTTAAAGTATATAGAGGTAGAAGGTGCAACTGTTTCTTTTATTAACTCTCCAGCTTTTTATAGTAATAATTATGATCCAATAGAATTAGTGGATGATTCTGAGTTGAGTTTGCTTCTTTTAGGGGAAGTGAACGAACAAGATGAGTTATTAAAACACTTTATGGCGCAAGTTAAGCATCCAGAACGTTGCATTGTTGCTGTTGAACGACAACAGATGAAGTTAGCTAGATTGGCTTTTCCTACTTGTCAGCACATACCTATTAAGCCTATTTCTAGGTTTCAATTAATTGAGTCGATAGCAGAGTCAGCAACTACCCAGGTTTCCTCTCTGGTTGAAGAAGATAAGTTAGAGCTAGATTTAGAGTTAAATCTAAGCTTGGGCTCTGAGCCTGCGGTAAATAATGGTTACGAACACAGCAGCAAAGAAAAGCCTCTTAAAAAAGGTGTGTTATTGGTTGAAGACAATCCTTTTAATCGTAAGTTACTCGTTAAACAACTGCACAATCTTGGTTACGCTTGTGAGTTGGCAGAAGACGGGATTCAAGGTTTAGATGCTTGGAACCGCAACGACTATAAAATTATTTTGACCGATTGTCATATGCCTAACCTAGATGGTTATGAAATGACAAAACAAATCCGAAGACAAGAGCGACAAAAGCAAGCAAATCACACTCCTATTGTTGCAATTACAGGCGCAGCCATGTCCGGCGACAAGGAACGTTGTTTATCTGTGGGAATTGATGCGTTTATTAGTAAGCCTGTGTCTTTGCAGGATCTTCAGAGTGCTTTGGATTCTTGGTATGAATAGGAGCATCAATGAGTGAAGTTAAACAAGTATTAAATCGTCAGATCATCCAAGACCTAATTGGCGATGATCCGGATTTAATTAAGCAATTTGAGATGGACTTCATATTTCAGGCAAAGGAGAGGTTAAAAAAAATAAAAGATCAATTTAACCAAGGACAAATCAAAGCAATTAAAGAAGATGCGCACTTTCTTAAAACATCTGCACAAGCAATAGGAGCAGAACAAGCTGCAGCTTGTCTTGAACAATTAGAGAAGAGTGCGTGGGAGAATAAAGCAAGTGAGTGTAAGCAGTTAATTATAAGCACGTTTCACTCTATTGAAGAGGTCTATAAGGAGATGCAGAAATGACGGTCAGTGGAGTTTTAGGTAGTCGCCACCCCAGAGTTATTCTTATCCATGATAGCCAAGAAGATATTCTTGGTACCGCTCATATTATTGCTGATCAAGAAAAAGATTTTAAAGTACTCAAATTAGATGATAAAACTCGAAAAACGCTGTTTGAGTGTCGACCAGCCGTTGTACTATTTGCACTTTCTTCGGTCATGAGTAGTGTTGAAATCTATTCGGAAATGGTTGCCGACGAAACACTTAATTATCCTCATCAAAGTATTTTATTGTCCAGCAACAAAGAATCAGGATTAGCTTTTCACTGTTGTATTAAGGGACTGTTCGACAACTACTTTATTTATCAGCCTCTATACGAAAAGTTCCGTTTAAAACTTATTGTTCATGCAGCTCTTATGTTGACTTCATCTATTTCAAAATACGAAAGCTACAATGAAGAGTTATTAGAAGAAATCGATGAAGATTTAGCTAAGCTCATTGAAGATGGCAGTAAGTGCAAAGCGAGTCTAATAGGGTCGATTCAAGAATGTGTACAAAGTATTGAAAAAGCGAAAGTAGAAGTATGTGAAATTGAAACAGACATTTCACCAACAGAGTTGTTAGACGACATCACCCAAAAGCATGTAAAGCCATTATTAGCTGTGTTAGAGAAAGACATAATGAAAGGCATAGGAGCTATGGTTGAAAACTTAATCACGCAGCAAACTAAAAATAAGGAACAAGTTAAAAAAGTCGGATTTCAACAAGCTAGAGATTTAGAATTAGTTCACGATCTTAAATCTAAAATAGACACCGATGAGTTTCTAACTAACGATGTTGCTCCAACCGAAACCATGGAAGAAAACAATAAAAAAATACTTATTGTTGAGGACAATGAAGTATATCGCAACATGTTAGTGAGCGTATTAAAAGGTGAAGACTTTGATGTTGAAGAAGCCTCAGATGGCTTAGCAGCTTTGAAAAAAATAGAGGAGAATCGTTACGATTGCGTGTTAATGGATTTGTTTATGCCGAAATTAGATGGCTTAAACACAACCAAGAGATTGCATAAAACAAATGACGGTAAAGATATTCCCGTTATTGCGTTAACAGGCAACAAGCGTAAAGACTTAGTGAAAAAGTGGGCTTCATTTGGTTTAAAAGGGTATCTGATGAAACCATCGAATAAAAAAGAGATACTAGAAGCAGTCAGAAAGGCAATTTAATGTGAGTCAAATAATGGATGCTAACTGTTTTTTTCTTTGAGTTGCAGTGAGACTACTGGATCTTTGGCAATTTCTACATGCCTGCGTACAGCATCAATAGATTTTAGGTGTTGATGGTCAAGAATAAGAAAATAAAGAATAACAGGCTTTAACTGCAGTTTGATTTTATATAAGTCCAGATTAATTAGAGTTTGTCCTGCTTTTACGGTTTGTCCTGGAGTAACTAAAAACTTAATGCCTAAACCATTGAGTTGAATGTGTTGCAACGACAACTGCAGAACAAATCGCATTTTGTTTTTAGCTTGCAGTATAACTTTACCAACTGCTGGAATGATTTCTATGATTTTGCCAGTAACTGGCGCGCAAATATTTTGTCCTTCAAGACGAATAGCAACTCCTTCGCTGGTATATTTAAAAATATGATTGGCACCAGGAATGGCTTCAATAGTATCAACATATCCCGTAGCAGGTGAGAGCAACTTAAAGCCTTGCTGTGCTATATCAGGAACAAAATTTACTATGGATTGAAAACGCATAAATTAGTCGACAAGTACCTTGTAGCCGTCTTTTCTCAATGACTTTATTGCTTCGTCGACGGTATTTTCTTTAACTAAAATGTAATCAGTATCAAAGGTTGAAATTGCAAAAATACTGATATTGGCATTTGCTAGAACCCCAGAAATTTGTGACATGATGCCGGTTAATGAAAAAGCCAATGGTCCAATAACTTCCAACGCTACCCAGCCGTCTTCACGCTCTATGCTATCCAACTCTAAATCTTGCGGGCAAACGATAGAAAGTTCTTCGTAGGTTTTGCCTATAAAGTAAATGGGGGCTTTAAATACTTCCGTTGGAATTGATTCATCTTCAGCAAAGCTGTGTATGGCAAATTTATCTTCCAACAGCTTTAGAGTTTGTTTAGGCATGAAGGGCTTATCCTAGCTAGATTTTCCAGTGAGCTTAGATAGTACTATGGAATAAGAAAAAGAACAGAGTAAATCTTAGTTTAAATCACATCTCTTTAATAAAGTAGGCGATGGTTAAAGTGTAAAAAATAATAGTACCTATTAAAAAACAAAATTAGATACTTATAATGACAGAGCAAACAACTACTATTTCTTGTTAATAGATACTAAATATTTAAAATTATTTGTCGACTTAGAGCGATTCCAGAGTCTATTACAGTGAGTTTTCATCAGAATAACGTTGGTTATGAGGGAATGAGGTTTTATCAGCCATTTGCCGCTGAGTTAGTGATAGGAAATGCTCCTGTTCAAGTTATGCTTCCAGCGCCTGCTACTTTAGATATGATAGTGACGCCAGATTATTCTATCAGTATTACAACGGACGAATATGCCAGCCTGTTTGATCACAATTATCAGGCAAACGACAATGTTGTGGATCTACTTACTATTAGTAGTTTGTAATTAAAATAGATAAGCAAAAGCGGCTTGTTAAAACTAAGCTCAAGGCATTTGTTTTCCTGACTTTGGTACCAAATAGGGAAAACAAATGTTAATAACTAGAGCCTAAAATGTGCAGATCTTAATACTTATCTACATTATCCACATAATCTGTGGATAACATTGTTAATCACTTATTTGCAACTTTGTAACTCATTGTAATTAAAGTAAAAAATTGACAGGTTAAAAAACAATCTAGTGGTAAGAGAAGTAAAGTTTTAAGCTAAATAATCAACAATGTGATCAAAATATAGATCTATTCGAGGAAGATTTTAGCTACTTTATCAACAGGTGTAACAAAGTAGCTAACTACTCAAAAAAAACAGTAAGCGCTACATATCGTAGGCTTGGATTGCAGTAAGCGCTATGGTGTAAACTATGTCATCAACAAGTGCACCACGGGATAAGTCATTAACGGGCTTTCTCATGCCCTGTAGCATAGGACCAATGCTAATTACATCAGCACTACGTTGAACAGCTTTGTATGTTGTATTACCTGTATTTAAATCAGGGAATACAAATACAGTTGCTTGACCGGCAACAGGACTGTTTGGTGCTTTTTTACGAGCTACATTTTCCATTACAGCTGCATCGTATTGCAATGGCCCGTCTATTAAGATATCAGGACGTTTTTCTTTTGCAATTTCAGTGGCTTGTCTTACTTTATCTACATCAGCACCAAAGCCTGAATCACCAGTAGAGTAACTGATCATCGCAACTTTAGGCTCGATACCAAATGCTTTTGCCGAGTCTGCAGATTGAATCGCAATGTCAGCTAATTGATCTGCACTTGGATCTGGGTTGATAGCACAGTCACCATAAACGAGTACTTGGTCTGGCAATAACATAAAGAAAACAGACGATACTAAGCTTGAGCCTGGCGCAGTTTTTACTAATTGCAGAGGAGGGCGAATAGTGTTTGCAGTCGTGTGCACTGCACCGGAAACTAGGCCATCAACTTCTTCCTGCGCCAACATCATAGTTCCTAGTACAACGTTATCCTCTAATTGTTCCTCAGCAACAACTTCCGTTAATCCTTTGTGTTTACGTAGTTCAACCATAGGTGCTACGTACTTTGTTCTCACTTTTTCTGGATTCTCGATAATAACGTTTTCGTTAAGTTCAACACCTTGTTGTTCTGCTACTAAACGAATTTCTTCTGGATCACCTAATAGAACGCATTTGGCAATGCCTCTTTGACCACATATCGCCGCAGCTTTAATGGTTCTTGGTTCATTACCTTCAGGAAGGACAACCGTTTTATTTGCTTTTCGAGCTTTATCAACAAGTAAGTAACGGAATGCAGCAGGAGATAGCTTTCTCGATTTACTTGCTGTTTCTACCATACCTTTGATCCAGTCTGTCGAGATATGGCTAGCGGTATGCTCTTTTACTCTTTCAATTCTTTGTTCATCGTCTGCTGGCACTTCCATATTGAATCTTTGCAGCAACAATGACGTTTCCCAAGTATCGGATTCAGTGGTTAACACAGGTAAGCCAGTTTCAAATGCTTGCTTACAAAGATCTAAAATGGAAGGTTCAGGGCTAAAGCCACCAGTAAGTAAAATTGCGCCTAGTTTAGTACCATTCATAGCCGCTAACGATGCTGCTACTAATACATCCGAGCGGTCACCTGGAGTTACAAGTAAAACACCTGGTCTAACTCGGCCAAGAATGTTACCGACGGTTCTTGCACAGAAAGTGATACTACGTAAACGACGGAACTCCATATCACCACTGTTAAGTATGCCAGCATCTAAATAATTAGCTAAGTCCATAACTCGAGGAGCTATTAGTTCAGGATCCCAAGGTACACAACCTAGCATTTTGAAATTGTGACGGAAGATCGAAAGCTGCTGATAGCTATTTGTTACTTCTTCAAAAGTATTTTCTAGCTGTTCAGTAAAGTCGTTCGCTAAATTTCCATTGATATCACGTGGAGCACCAACTTTATTAAAAATACAGCCAATAACGCGCTCATTATTAAAACCACCATAGTTGCTAGCTGCAATCTCCAAATGGTCTTCTAAAGAAGCGATAGGCTCGTTGCCTGGTGCAATAACAAAAACAACATCTGCTCCTAAGGCCGTTGCTATCTGGCGATTGATTTTGTTCGCATAAGATTGATGTTTTGTCGGTACTAAACCTTCAATAACAACAGCTTGGTCCGAGGCTATATTTGACTCGAAACGACCAACAATCTCTTCTAATAAAACATCTACATTACCGTCACCGATCAGGGTTTCTGCGTAGGTTAAATCGAACGGCTCCGGTGGATTCAAGTGAGAAAGATTACGTAGAATAGCGGTACTTTTTTCAGGACCTTTATCACCAAACATAGGCTGAGATATTGGTTTGAAAAAGTTAACATTTACAGCCTGACGCTCCATAGCGCGGACAAGGCCTAAAGTGATAGATGTTAATCCTACTCCGGTTCCAACGGGAACCAACATTATTCTGTGTGCCATGTATTACTCTATATTATTAAACTGCTAATCGAGCTGCGTCTTGCGCTATTACTAGCTCTTCATTGGTTGGGATAACCAGTATTTTGTATTTTGAGTCATCACCTTGAATTTCGCCACCAGTACCAAATCTAGCGGTTAAATTCTTCTCTTCATCGACCGTTAACTGTAACAAGTTCAAGTGGCTGATAACCGACTGACGAATATAATCGGAATTTTCTCCAATACCGCCTGTAAACACCAAAGCATCCAAGTGTGATAAAGCACAAGTGAAAGAACCTATGTACTTTGCTACTCGATAACAAAATACATCTAATGCTAGTTTAGCTTGTTTCTTTTCTTGTTCATTATCACTATCAAGTGCTTCTTCTAACGTGCGACAGTCATTACTCAACTGAGATAAGCCTAGTAGGCCACTTTTTTTATTCAGTAAATTATCAATATCATCAGGGTTGTAACCTTTTTGTTTCATTAGATAAATAATCAAACCAGGATCAACATCACCACTGCGGGTACCCATGACTAGCCCTTCAACAGGTGTCATGCCTAATGAAGTATCAACACTTTCACCATTTTCAATTGCACAAATTGAACAACCATTACCTAAGTGAATCGTGATCACAGATGTTTGTTCTACTGGTTTATCCAATTGTTTAGCAGCTTCTCGGCTTACATAAAAATGGCTAGTTCCGTGGAAGCCGTAACGGCGGATACCATCATTCTCGTATAGCGTTTTATCAATGGCATACAGATAAGCGTGTTCAGGCATAGTTTGATGGAAAGCAGTATCAAATACAGCAACTTGAGGTTGCTGTGGAAACGCTTTTTGCGCAGCTTGAATACCTAATAAGTTGGCTGGATTGTGAAGTGGAGCTAAACCGCTTGTTTTTTCAATTGCAGTAATTACTTCATCATCAATTAATACTGAGCTTGTGAACGACTCGCCACCGTGAACGACACGATGACCTATTGCGTAAACACTTTTACTCAAGCCTTGAGCATCAAGAATATTAACCAAATGGTTAATTGCGCCTAAATGAGACTTGTCTTCGTCGAGGGTTGACTTGGTTTTGCCACCGTTTTGTTTAATCGTAGCACTGGCATCTGGATTGCCTAAGCGTTCAGCTAAACCTGATAAGGTAACTAAGCCTGAATCGCTGGCGATTAATGCAAACTTTAATGAGGAAGAACCACAATTTAGAACAAGAATATTTTTTTCGGTGCCCATATCAACCTTAAGTTTTTGAACTTGATGATGAAAGTTGTTATTTTAGAGTAATAACTCAAATATAAAAAGTAATTTATGTTTAACAAAAACGGTTTTTTTACGTTATTGTTAAAGCTAGTAATATAGTTTAGATCTTAAAGGCTGTCTCTATTTTGTTAACTACCTTAAGACTAGGGTTTAAATTTAGCCAAACTTGGCCACAAAAAGAACCTTATTTAGTCATGTTTCCTCAAACCAAAGCCGTCAAATTAACTGACTTGGCGATGACGGTTTCACCTGCTATTGCTTTTATCACTACTTGGTTACAGTTAAATTACCTAGGTTACGAAAGTCTAAATACCGCATTAGCTATGTCTTTGCTTATTTTATCAATTCCATTTCATGGTTACTTCTTATTGGGTAAACAAGCAGAACAACCTTTACCGCTAGGCCTGAAGTCTTGGTATAAAGAAATTGAACAACAACTCAAAGACCGCGAAGTTGATTTGGCACAAGTAAAACCGCGTGATGCTGCAAAATCAAACAAGTTAACCTACATGGACTTAGCTAAGTTATTAAAACTGTTATTTGAACGAAAATAGAAAGTTATTGTTCCGATATTTAAAGTAGACAGTTGATTAATTTGTTATTTAATGTAATTTTACTGGTTAATAAAGGAACAATCCTTTAGAACGGACGTCAAACAGAAAAGGAGAGTGCAAATGAAAACAACAAAAATCTTAACATTAGCCTTAGCTTCTGTATTAACAATTGCTTGTTCAAGTAACGACACCATGACTACTGAAGAAAAAACTGCAGCCTATAACGATTTTATTTCTAAAGAAAAGTTAACCCAAGTTGACCTGATTAGATCTTTTAATTTAAGAGGCTGGTCATCATTAGGTGAACAACACATGATAATCACAGCAAGTGCAAATCGTCCTTATTTGATTACGCTTAAACATGATTGTTATGACTTAGATTTTTCTCAAACTATTAAAGTACATAGTCATAATAGAATGCTAAGAGCAAACTTTGACTATATTACTATGGTCCCTGACCCGATTAAGAAAAAGTGCTTTATTGATACAATTCATGAGCTGACTAAAGCTCAGAAACAAATGTTAAAAGAGATAGGCAAACCAACTAACAGCAGTAAATCAGAAACTGAAGTACAGCAAATTAAAGTAAGTTAATAAAAAAAGTCCTCTAATAGACAAAAGACAAAAGCTTGCGCTTTTGTCTTTTTGTTTTTAGAGCAAAATAGTAAAACTACTTTTTATTAAATGCGAAGTTAAATGTAACAGGCACAGAAGTCGCAATACTTGGTAACTTAGCAATTTCCCTCAATTTCTCTATACCTTTCACCATATCGAAGTTAGTAGCATAGATAATAACTGGACTCATGCTCGATACAATAAGCTGATCAGCTAATTTAGTGATACGAACATCTGCATTAAATGTTTGCTCTTGGCCATGAAGAGATAGAGTAAAAGGTAATTTTGCTGTTGTTGTTTTACCTTCGGCTAAGTCATTAATAAGAGCGGAGTCAAACTTAGTTTCTATACTTGCTGAAGTGAACTTTGCTGTTTCGAATAAATGATTTTGCATTCTTTCATTACGAATATCTATGTTTGACTCAATACTCGTTAAGTCAAGCATAACTTTAGCAAAGCCTTTTTCAGAAACCTTTCCTTGCATTGCGCTAAAGTGATGAGTTTCTGCTACTGCACCGCTCTTCACTGAAACAAAGCTTAAGTTCGAGTTTTCATTATTTAACTGCCATGCAGCCATTACATTGCTTGATGCCAATAAGCATAAGCTTAAAAGTGTTCTCGTTATTGTCATTGTTGTTATCCTCTCAAAACAACTTCACATATTTAAATATCAAATACTGACCAAATTGGTGCGTGGTCTGATGGCTTTTCAATACCTCTTAACTCATAGTCTATGCCTGTTTCGGAACATTTATCATTTAAACCATGTGTAGCTAAAACAACATCTATGCGTAAGCCTCTATTGTCGTCAAAGCCTTTTGAACGATAGTCAAACCACGAGTACTTATCAGAAACATCAGGGTTTTGTTCCCTGAAAGTATCTTTTAGCCCCCAATTTAATAGTGTAGCTAACCATTCTCTTTCTTCTGGCTGGAATGAACATTTACCTGTTTTTAACCAACGTTTTCTATTTGGTTCGCCAATACCTATGTCTAGATCAGTAGGGGAGATATTAATGTCACCCATCACAACAACATTCTCATCAGCAGATTCATGTTCATTAAGGTATTGCATTAAATCTGAATAAAACTGGCGCTTGTAAGGAAATTTAACTTCGTGTTCAATGTTTTCACCTTGCGGGAAATAACCGTTTAACACGGTTATTTTGTTACCAGCTTCAGATTCAACCGTCACCATAACCATACGCTTTTGGTGATCTTCATTATCAGTAGGGAAACCTCTTTGCTCTTTAACTATTTTATCAACCATGTCGTTGCGAACTAACATAGCAACACCGTAATGTGCTTTTTGACCGTGGATAATTGCCTTGTAGCCTAGTGGTTCAACGTCGTCAAAAGGGAAAGCTTCGTTGTGAACTTTAGTTTCTTGCAAACCAATAATTTCTGGATTGTGCTTATCGATAAGTGCTTTTAATTGATGAATTCTGGCTCTTAGGCCATTGATATTAAAACTGATGACTTTCATGTTTTATCGTTATTTTTGTTAAACCTGTCGTGGATCATGCCTGTAACCCTTGCACTTAGCAAAGTAAAATTTATAGAATTTTGTTATACCTTTTATAACAAGAGAACAGCACTATCTTTCATATATTTCTTCATTTTCTAATACCGCTTATTATTGCTTTTACGCTATTTCGAAGTGCATGGAAAAAAGCCTTTATCATAATGATTGCAACTATGGTGGTAGATATAGACCATTTACTTGCAACACCTATTTATGATCCTATGCGTTGCAGTATTGGTTTTCACCCTTTACACCAATTGCCGGCTATTGTTCTTTATCTTGTGATGTTAATTCCCGCTAAAACGAGGTGGATAGGACTAGGCTTAGTCATTCATATGTTGTTGGACAGCATTGATTGTTACAAGAATTTAGGAATTTGGTTTTACAGCTAAATGAATAAATTTAGCTGTAATAAGAGATATAGAAGTTCGTTGTTGATCAATGAGCTTCTTTTCGTTTAACGAAGATCCCTACTAATATAAGGAAAACAAGACCTACAGGCGGCACAATCCACAACGTAAGTCCAAGTAACTTAAGCGGTGGAGACATGTCGTGATGCTTGTTTAATAGAAAGAGGACAACCAAGTAAAAACAAAACCATCCAATCATGAAAGCGCCTAATAACGTTGCATTAAGACTCATATTCTTTACCTCCTTGAGTTACATATCCAAGCCAAGATATACCAATAAAACCGCTCTTACCAATTAAAGTATTGATTTTACTAGACTACTTAACTAATTGTTTAGCGGCTTTTTGTACAACATATTAGACGAATCTACAAAAAGCCATCTATAGTAAATCTAGTGCAGTATGATCAACAACTCGAATTAGGTGGTACATGACAGAAGAGCTGACAATAGATGAACTTCACCAAAAAAAGCGTTTGTTATTCGTTCTTACGCTTACTCAGTTAGCTTTAGCTATTGCAGCTGTTAGTCAGTTAGTGCTGGGAATATCTATGTTATTGATGCTCTTAGTATTAACATTTTTTTTGCTGTATTTTGTGCCTTTTTATTACACCTATAAAAAGTCTTATCGAGTTGCTGCTAACCTGTTTATTTTTATTACTGCTGGCTTAGTGACTGTTCTAATGTGGCAATACGAAGGGGTCAGAGATGAAGTTTTAATGGTCTATCCGGCGTTGCTAGTGTTTTCTGTTCTGCTTGGCTCCAATCGGATCTTCTGGATTATTTTTGTCCTAGTAACGATAAACATTCTAGTTGTTGGTTACTTAAATCAAGTAGGAGTTGTTGATCATCCTGTAGGTGAAGGAAAAATGGCAAGCGCGATAACCAGTGCTATCATATTTTCTGTGATTGCAGCAGCAATCAAACTTGTTTGGAATGACCTAATAAGTGTATTTAAAGAGCTAAAGACATATAAAGAACAACTTGAAACTAAAGTTGAACAAAGAACGCAGGAACTTTCAGACTCAAAAGATAGATTAAATGAAGCTGAAAAAATGGCTGCATTAGGTAGGTTAGTCGCGGGTTTAGCCCATGAAATAAACACGCCAATAGGTGTGGCTATGACAGCTTCTAGTCATATCAATGAACAGAATAAAAAAGTGCAAGCTAGTGTAGCCGATGCTACTTTGACCAAGAATCAGATGGAAACCTACCTAGCGCAATTAGATGAAAGTGCTAGTTTAGTCAATGCTAATCTATTTAGAGCTGCTGAGTTGATTGCTGATTTTAAGAAAGTTTCTGTAATGACTAGCCATGAACGCAAATCCCAGTTTTCTGTAAAAGAAACAATAGAACACACGTTACAAACGCTGCAGCCCGTACTGAAAGAAAATAATATTGTTCTTGAACTACAAATTGAATGCGAAGCAAGTTTGTACAGAGACCCTGCTAATCTCATTCAAACCTTGAACAACTTAGTGTTAAATTCAATACATCACGGCTTTGAAGATTCCTCGGCCAATAATCAAATCAATGTCGAGGTCACGCAAAAACAACAAAAGTTCACTATTGTCTATCAGGATAATGGCACTGGAATTAGCCAAGAAGTGAAAAAGCATATTTTTGAACCGTTTTATACAACCAAACGCAATAATGGTGGTACTGGGTTGGGCATGCATATAGTGTATAACATGGTGACACAAGGTTTAGGTGGCAAGATAAAAGTGATGGATTCGCAGCAAGGTGCAAAGTTTAAAATTACCATTCCGTTGGGAGATCAGCAATGAAATTAGGGTGTTTTTCAGTCAGTTTGACGGTACAAGATATTAATGAGTCAGCAGACTTTTATAGCAAGCTTGGATTTGAAGCCTACCACGGTGATAAAGAGCAAGGATGGTTGATCATGAAAAATGGTGAAACCAACATAGGGCTTTTTCAAAATATGTTTGATAAAAACATTCTTACCTTTAATCCTGGATGGGACCAGAATGCAAAAGACACGGACGATTATACGGACGTGCGTGAAATTCAAAAACAACTCAAACAACAAGGTGTTAAATTAGTAACAGAAACAGAAGGAACTGCTTCAGGTCCGGGCTTTATTGTGTTCACTGACCCTGATGGCAACCAAATTATGATAGATCAGCACAGGTAAATTATGAAAACAATTGGCTTATTAGGTGGCATGAGCTGGGAAAGTACCCAAGGTTACTATCAACAAATCAATCAAGGGATTAAACAACAACTTGGTGGTTTAAATTCAGCCCCAATTGCTATGTACAGCGTTAACTTTGCGCCAATAGAAAAATGCCAACATGCTGGAGATTGGCAAGGAACAGCAAACATTTTGGCAGAAGCTGGGCAAAAAGTAGAAGCGGCTGGCGCTGACTTTCTACTTATTTGTACTAATACTATGCACAAAGTCGCAGAACAGATAGGAGCTGCGATATCTATTCCCATTTTACATATTGCAGATGCAACCGCTGAAGTTATAAAACTGCAAGGACATAGCAAAGTCGGATTACTTGGTACCGCTTTTACTATGGAGCAAGATTTTTATAAAGGACGCCTAATGGATAAGCATGGGATAGATGTCATAGTGCCAGAGCAAAATGAACGTGAATTGGTTCACAAGGTTATTTATCAAGAGTTGTGTTTAGGTCAGATTAACCCCGAGTCACAAAAAGCCTATCTAAAAATCATAGACAACTTGGCGGAACAAGGGGCACAAGCCATTATTTTAGGTTGTACTGAAATTGGCATGCTAGTACAGCAACAAGACACCAATATTCCGCTGCTAGATACAACTAAAATTCACGCAGAAAAAGCGGTAGAGCTAGCGTTAAATCAGAATTAAGCTATCTCAGCTGCAACTATTTCGCCCAGTCTGATCATAGCTTTCTCTCTATGACCAGTAATTGGGTGAGCAAAACTTAATCTTAAATAATTATCGAACCTGTTGCTGTTGGTGAACAAACGACCAGGGGTAACTATGATGTTTTCCTCAAGCGCTTTGATATAAAGATCGAGTGTATTACAGGTTTTTGGCAACTGCAGCCATATTGCCAAGCCGCCATCTGGAACCGTATATAAATGATCTACTTGCCAATGAGTGTTAATCGAGTCAATCAGCAAGTCTCTTTGTTTAATTAAAGTTTGCTTGTATTGAGCTATATGACGCAAGTAATTTCCTTCCGACAAATACTGTGCCATGCCTTGTTGTAAACTCTGGCTAGTGGCTAATGAATTGATTAATTTAAGCTGTACTATGCTCGACAGGTCTGAATTCGAACAAATCCAACCTAAACGCAAATCTCTAGAAAGAGATTTAGAAAAAGAGCCACACAAAATAATAGGGGCTGAACTAGGGAAAGAAATTAAAGGCCTAGGGTTATGATGAAAACCAAGGTCGCTATAAATGTCGTCTTCAATTAGTGTGATATTGTACTCTTCGGCAACCGACACTAGTTTTTCTTTTTCAGGATCTGGCATACAAGCCCCGGTTGGTGTAGCAAAATTTGGCGTTATCACACACGCCTTGATATCCCACTTTTGGGCGGCTTGTTTTAATTGTTCAGGATTTAATCCTTGGGTAAAAGAACTTGGTAACTCGACTGCTTGCAATTGCAGTTGTTGCAGCAACTGTAGTACGCCATAAAAACCAGGGCTTTCGATTGCCACTTTATCTCCTGGCTTACAGCAAGTAAAAAGAGCTAGAAACAAACTGTTTTGGCAGCCAGAGGTTATACAAAATTGCTCAGGTGGGAGATGTGTCTGTCGTCTTTGATAGATTTTGGCTAATTGTTCTCTGAGTTCACTATCACCGTTTGGCTCGCCATAATATTGGCTATTGTTATGGCTATTGTGTCTAAGTGCTCGTGAAATATGGCGATTTAAAATGACTTGATGTTGATTTACGTCATTTTGTTGTTTTCTATTTGGACTAATATCAAAAGCTGCACTACGAGCCATAACTTGTTGAAACACTGCTGGCATATCAATGCTTCTCGGTGCTAAAATTCGCTTGTTATTCGCGACAGGTTGTTTAATAGCTTGTTCGCTCACGTAGTAACCCGACTTGGCTTTGGCGTAAATTAAGCCACTGGCTTCTAATTTATGCAGAGCGTGTTGTACTGTGATCTTTGCAATTTGATGTTCTGTGCTTAAAGTTCTGATCGACGGAAGTCTTGTTCCTACTGCCAACTCACCAGATAAAATCTGTTGGTGAAGTTGATAAGCTAACTTTTCATACAAAAATTCACTCATTTAAACTGTACCTATCAAAATTAAATTATTTGTCACTATTAAAGACAGATTCAAAATTTACACTACTCGCGCTTGTAATTCTAGAGGTATGCGCGATGAATGAGAAAGTGCGTGAAGCGGACGTCATTTTTCAAACGTCTTTGTACGACAATAAAATTTATGTAAGAGAACAAAAAGGTTGGTGGCAACACAAAAGAAGGATAATTGGCACTGTGCTGATGATACTGTTTGTAGCTTTGCCATGGATGACCTATAAGGGCGAACAAGCCATTTATTTCGATGTTGGACAACAAACATTGAACTTGTTTGCATTAACATTATTCCCAAGTGATCTATTTATTTTCACTCTATTGTTTATTTTTGCTGCGTTTGCACTTTTCTATGTGACTAAGCGTTATGGCAGAGTTTGGTGCGGGTTTGCTTGCCCGCAAACTATTTGGACGCTTATGTTCAATTGGGTAGAACGCCGTGTAGAAGGCACTCACAATAAAAGTAAAGCGTTAGACAAAGCACCAATGAGTACTGAAAAAGTAGTGAAGAAGTCGACTAAACACTTTATTTGGTTTGCTATTTCGTTATTTACATCATTAGCTTTCATGTCTTACTTTTCACCGGCACGCGAGTTGTATACTGATTTTTTCACGCTACAAACTACGTCTTTAATTGACGCTTGGGTTTGGTTCTTTGCTATTTGTACTTATGTAAATGCAGCATGGATGAAAGAGAGCATGTGTCAGCATGTATGCCCATATTCTCGTTTCCAATCAGCTATGTTTGATGATTCAACTTACCTTGTTGGTTATGATTCGTCACGTGGTGAAGGCCGAGGTAAGCGTAGACGTGGTCAAGAAAAAGCAGCTGGGCAGGGCGATTGTGTTGATTGTGATTTATGTGTGCAGGTATGTCCAGTAGGCATTGATATTCGCGATGGCTTGCAATATGAATGTATAAGCTGTGGTTTATGTATCGATGCTTGTGATGACACAATGGACAAATTTGGCTATGAAAAAGGCTTGATTAAGTTCGATCAAATTAAGAGCTCCTTACGAGATAAAAAGCAAAACTTTGCTTATTTGTCACTAATCATATTCACAGTTGTAGGTATGGCAGTTTGGTTCCAACAACGAATTGTATTTGATTTAACTGTATCTCGAGATCGCCAAGCTTTGTATCGTGTTAATAACGAAGGTCATGTCGAAAATACTTACATTATTCAGATTCGTAACAAGACTAGAGAAACTGAAACTTATCAGTTAGATATGAAAGGTTTAGACGATATTTCGATAGTCGGTGATAGCAACATAGTGGTTAAACCGGGTGAATTGAAAACTACGACGATAGCAGTATCAACACCAGAAGAGTTGAATCGACGTCATACGAAAGTTAGCATCAATCTGACTTCGGAATCGAGAAAACAAACGTTAGTTCAAGACACTTCTTTTTACAGTGGCAGTCCATAACCCCAGCCTAACACTGCTGCTGAAAAGCAAAAAGCCTCGATAATTCGAGGCTTTTTTATGTGCGAATAACGGAGACACCCATGTTAATTCTTGGTGGGTGTCTTCGTAAGTTTGAAGCACTTCGTTGAGTGCGAAGGGAGTCAAGATAGTTGCTAGCGCATACGTTTGAAAGAAAATCGATCACTGGTGAATAAGGCGCAGAAGGAAAAAAAAACGCAACTTTAATTAAAAGAGGCTTGTTTAAAGCAAAAGCCTCGAGAATCGAGGCTTTTAAAACAGAAATCTTGGTTAAATATGAGTATTAAGCTAACTCAGCTAATACATCTAACACCACCTGGTGGTGATCTTTAGTTTTGAATTTATTAAAGAAATGCTTAATAGTACCATCTTGACCAATCAAGAATGTTAATCTGTGGATTCCATCATATTCACGACCCATAAACTTTTTGAGGCCCCATACACCAAAATCATCTGCTACTTTGTGATCTTCATCTGATAATAAAGGGAAATTAAGCTCGTCTCTTTCAGTAAACTTAGTTAAACGTTTTACTGCATCAGGGCTAATACCCACCGCAATAGTATTAAACTTTGCTAAGTCTTCTTTGTGATCTCTCAAATTTTGAGCTTGTACTGTGCAACCTGGTGTCATAGCCTTAGGATAAAAGTAAACTAAAACCTGATTTTCTTTTAGCGCTTCTTTAAGGTTGAAGTCATTGCCGTTTTGGTCTTGTAGCGTAAACATTGGCGCTTTATCGCCAGCTTGTAATGTGTTCATTATTTACCTTGTTTATTCATTTCATTATTCAATGGTAATAGGTTTGAATGTGCACTTCATACTTAACGAATGACATACTTTTTCAAAACCTTGGCTAAATGACATCAATTCAGTTGAGTCATTTAGTTCGATAACAATTTCAGCATTCTGCCAATCTTGGCCATCTACGGAGTTAGCTTCTGACTTCAATGATTTAACGTCAACTGAGTTTTGGGCCAAATAAGAAGTAAGCGTTTTAATTGTTCCAACTTTGTCTGGGCCTTCCAACTGTAAAACAAACTGCGGTTTGTTTGCTTCTTTGTGTGCGGTAGTACGTTTCATCATAGTCAAAAGGTTCAATTGCATAGCCAATTGTGGCAAACGCATTTCAAGTTGACTCAAAGAAGGGCTGTCGCCTGCCAATAACATGATCATAGAAAACTCACTGCCAAAAATAGCCATCTTACTATCTAAGATATTGCACTGGCACTCGTCGACCAAACCAGTTAGTTCACTGACTAATCCGGTTTTATCTTTACCTATCGCTGTTAATACGAGATGTTGGGTATGCATGTTGGAAATAGACTTTGTCATTCAATCAATTAGGCTGGGTTTATTTAATTGAACCAAGTGTAACACGGAAAGAAAAATTGAATAAAGCGATTAATCCTTGTGTTGCCACTAGAGCATGAGTAACATAACCCGGTTTTTACAGAGGAGGAGACATGTCTAATAATAACTACAAATCGTTTTCTGGTAGTTGGGTCGCATTAATTACGCCTATGAATGAGCAAGGTGGGGTAGATTATGACGATTTAAGAAAACTTGTTGACTGGCATGTTGAATCTGGCACTACAGGCTTAGTAATACTTGGTACTACAGCGGAAACTGCAACGTTATCAGAAGCTGAACAACTGAGTGTTCTAGAAGCTGTTATTGAGCATAACAAAAAGCGTCTGCCTATTGTTGTTGGAAATGGTTCAAACTGTACGCAAAAAACCATCAGTAAAACAAAAGCTCTGGATGATCTAGAGATTGATGGTTATTTGACGGTTACACCGTATTACAATAAGCCGACGCAAAAAGGCATGATTGCTCACTTTAAAGCTATTGCTGAAGTAACTGATAAGCCAATTATTTTATACAATGTGCCAGGCCGTACATGTGTCGATTTAAGTAATGAGTCAGTGATAGAGTTGGCTCAAGTACAGAACATCATAGGTATTAAAGATGCTACAGCAGATTTAACCCGTGTAGATGTTTTAAAACAAGCAGTTCAAGAGTTTATGCTATTTAGTGGTGATGACTCTAGTTCTCAACAATATTTAGAATTAGGTGGCGATGGCGTTATTTCCGTAACGGCAAATGTAGAACCAAAGCTAGTTGCTGATATGGTCGCTGCGAGTTTGAACAACCAGTTTGAACAAGCGAAAGTGTTAGACAGTAAATTAGCTCCACTACATAAAGAGCTATTTATCGAACCTAATCCAGTTCCAGCAAAGTGGGCATTGCAACAAAAACAGATGATTAAGTCTGCTGCTGTGCGCTTACCTTTATTATCAATGGAACCAAATAATCAATTAGTGGTCAAACAGGCGCTTGAACACGCTAATTAATGACTCGGAGTAGTAAGTGAATCTAGTTAAATTATCAGCTTTGTTGGTTGCAGCCTCATTAACAACAGGTTGTATTTCGTTTTTTGATACTGAAGAAGAACAGCAACAGGAAACGAAAGTTAAGAATAGGGAAACGGGACTTGTGGTTCCAGAAGGCTTTAATAATCCACTTAAGTCTGAGCATTATAAACTGTACAAAGGCGACGAAAAGCAGTACACAGAAATATTAGCTCCTACAACTGTATTGGTAATGTTAGAAGGGACATGGGTTAACGAAGAAGATAAGCATCCAGCTAAGATTATGCTTGAGAAACCTTCCTCCGTCGACAATTTGTCTGAGTTTATTGACCAAAGCTTGCAGTCATACTTTAAAGTGAATGATTTATCAGCAACCAAAACAGATAAAGGTTATAGAGTTACTAAGACTTACTCTGAAGACATAGGTTATTGGTTTTGGGAAATTTTCACGGATGTAGAACAGCTGCAATATGATGTATCTGTTGACATCAAACCTCACGGTCGTAGTGGTGAAATGTACGTTGATGTTGTTGACTACCAAGTAATTGATGATGATTTAGCGCCAGATGTTTCACCAGCTCAAAGATCAAGTGCGTTATCAATCCAAGCCTTAAACGACATTATGTTAGAAGTTGATTACCAGCATAGAGTTAAGGTAACAAAGCAAAGAGAGTCGATTGATATTTCAGTTAAGTTAGTTAAAAACTTAGCTGGTAACTATGTAATTTCATCGCAGCAAGATATTAAATATGTATGGTCACAAGTCGAAGATATCATTGAAGATTTAGGTTTTGATATCCAAGATGAAGATGAGACTTTATATGTTTATGACACAGTATTTTCTCAAGCTGGCACTTCGATTTGGAATATTTTAGGTTCGGATATTTCGAATAAGTTGAATATTAAAGAAGGTGAGTACGAAGTTGCATTATCAACTTCTACTACTGGTGTGGATATTAGTTTCCGTGCAAAAGATGGCGGCTTTTTATCACAGTCAGAAATGGAAAACCTTTTTGAGTTGTTTATCCAAGTTGCTGAAGATGAAGGTGCAGAAATTTAATTTTTAGCTTTAAAATATTCAAAGGCCAGTCAATCGACTGGCCTTTTTTATTGCAGTCTCTTATCAGCAATTACAACAGAATTACAGAGACACCCACCGAAAAATGAACATGAAAACTTAACAGAGACACCCACCGAAAAATGAACATGAAAACTTAACAGAGACACCCACCATAAAATTAACATGGGTGTCTCTATAATTTGCCTCCCACCATAAGATTAACATGGGTGTCTCTATAATTTGTAGTTTCAAGAGCAATGCTAGTAAGGGAATTAGAATCAGAGTTACAACTTCTAGAAATAAAATCGAACGGGCTTTAGTAAGGAAGGTGAAAGATTCTTTAGCGCACTGCTAAAAGGTTTTTTCTACAGAAATCGCAATGACTATAAAAATTAAACAGACATAGAGTAGCAATTCGCCTGTTAGGATCAGTAAATGATCTTTTCGCTTGATCCAAACACCATTAGACCATATAAACACACCTAATAATCACAACGAGTCAAGAAGACCAACGGATAATCATGCCCGCTTTACAACGTATCATTTTGATCAACACCCACATGAAAGGGATCGTTGAGTTAAAATTAGACGGCCATACCAACATTTGCGGTACGAACGCTTCAGGTAAAACTACGCTGCAAAGATTAATACCAGTATTTTATGGTGAATACCCAAGCAGAGTTGTACCTGCAACTCGTGATAGCTTTGAACGCTGGTATTTGCCGACAGAAGCGAGCTACATCATTTATGAATATCAACGTGAGCACGATGAGTTGTGTCAGTTAGTGTTGAGCTCCTCAGGTCAGGGCGTTGATTACAGATTGTTATCAAAAGGCTTTGATATTGAAGATTATGCCAAAGCATCGCTAACTGATGAAAGATACATAGTTACGCCAAAAGAATTATCTAAAGAGATCAAAAAGCAAGGTGTAATTTGTACTCGTATCTTAAACACGAAAGAGTACAAAGCTATAGTACAAAACGACAGAGCTATCCTAAGCACAAATCGAGACTTACCAGGTTTGGCTAGAATGTTTAGCTTGTGTGAACAGTCAGAAAACTTGCGTCACATAGAAAAGCTAGCAAAAGCTGTACATTCTAAAGAAGGCAAGATGGAAACCATTAAAGCCATGGTTGCCGCCATTTTGGAAGAAGATGGAGTACAGCCAGGTGAAAATAAGACAAGTGCTAATAAAGTTGAAGAATGGTTAAAAGAAGTAAAACTGGTTAAAGGTTTTGAAGATATAAGACCAGAGTTTGTTCGTCTGGAGCAAGCTAACATTCAATATCAACAAAATAATCAGCGTTTAGCGCAGCTAAAGCAGCAGTTTAATTTAGATTTAACCAAAGTTGCCCAACATATAGTCGAAAATCAGGGCAGTCTCGAAGAAACGTTGATAACAATAAAGCAACTTGATAAGCAGTGGTTAGAGCAACGAGAGCAACTTACTCAAACTTTATCAGTAGGTAAGGCTGACCAAGCAAAGTTAGAAGCAGATTTAGACCAAATTGAACAAGATTTTGATGACTGGCAAGACAAAGACATCGAAACGTTAAAGGAAAACCTTGAGCAATTACCGCGTTGGAAGAGTGAGCTAGAAAGCTCTGAAGCCAGATATGTATTGGTGACTGAAAAGCATCAGGATATAGAGGCTACGTATCACAAACGTAAAAGTGAGTTGCAAGAGCAGCACAACGATGAGCTTGAAGGCTATAGCGATCAAAAAGATCAATTACGCGAAGAATTAGTTAATCAGCAAGCCGAACAAAATCACCAAATTTTAAATACAGAAGTCAAATACAAAGAACAAATAGCGCAAGCTAAAGCGGAATACACAGAGCAAGCTCATCAGCTACAAAACCGTATTACTCGAGTACAAACTTTGATTAACTCTCAAGGTTTTAGCCAAGATGAACAGAATCAAATAGATATTTACGAGCATGCAATCAAAGAAGCAAGCAGTATTGAAGATATTACTCGTGAGCGAGTAGCGCAAGCTACACAAGATTTAGCAAAGTTGAAGCAACAGCGTGAATCTGTAAACAAAGAGTTAGAAGTAAATCGTAAACAGCAATTAGAACAGCAGTCTCATGTAGATAAAGTCGAAGCACTTTTATATCCTGGGCAAAGTACATTACTTGAGTTTTTGCGTAAAGAAGTAGCAGATTGGCAACAAAGCGTAGGTAAATTCATTCATCCTGAGTTACTAGCAAGAACTGACTTGCACCCAAGTAAAAGTGAGCATTCAGACAACTCAGTATTTGGTGTTAAATTGGACTTAACTAGCATTGAACTGCCTGAATATGCTGAATCAGAGCACGACTTACAAGCTAAGCTGGAGCAAGCACAAAATACGTTAGCTGAAATAGTAGAAGTGCAGAATGATATTGAAAGTCGACTTGCAGAATTAAACAAATCAGTAAGAGAATCTGAATTATCTCATGCTAAGTATACTACTGAATTAAACAATGCTGTATTAAGCCGTAAGCGTGCACAACAAGACAAGGAAGATTGTCTAAAAGAATTCCACCAAGCATTGCAACAGAGAAAGCAAGAACATCAAAAACAGCTTTCACAATTGCAAACTGAGAAACAAAATATTCAATTGTTGCAAACTCAGGCGATAGAAGAGCTACAAGAGCAGCAGCATGAAGCTGAAATGGATCTGCGCTCACATTGGGAATTAGTTATTTCTGAGCTGAATCAGCAAATAAATAACGTAGACACCCATATTAACCAATGTAAAGCAGGTTTCAAATCAGAGCTTGATAAATTAGAAGCGTGGTTAAAAGATGAGTTAGCAAATCGTGGTGTTGACGTTGATGAAATCGGGCAACTTAAGCGCCGTCTAAATCAATTAAAAGAAGACATTAAAGAGACTGAAAAGAATCGTCACTTAGTTGCTGAATATAAACATTGGTATCAAACCTACTACTTAGGTCACAAAGTAAACTGGCAAAAACAGCTAGCTGAAGTTAGAACTGTAGTGAGCGAAACAACACGTGAACTAGAAAAGCAAAAGCAAAGCTTTAAGCAAAATCTTGATTTAGCGAAGAGCAAACAGAGTCGTTTTGAGTCAGCGTTGAAAGAAGCAAATGAGCAAGAACATGAGCTTTCAACTATCAACAAGCAACTAACTAAGCTTAAATTACCAACCGCTGAAGTAGTTGAAGAAACAGGTAATATTTCACAGCGTATTAATGAAGGCCAGTCACTGCTTATCGATCGTGAAAATAAAGCATTAGAAATTAAAGAGTATGTTGAACACTTTGATCAGAAGATAGCTGCACAGTCTGGAACTGGCTTCTATGATACTTGGGAGCGTAGCCGCCAAGAATGTTCTGTAACTAACGAGCAAGGCATTCGTCAGCTCGATCACATTAGGCTAGTGTCGCATTTAGATCGCTTAGTTAATGAGCTTATCCCTCAACAGATAAATGCGATCAGAGAACAAGGACGAATTTTCGGCTTGGCACTCTCTGAATATTATAAGGTGTTAAAAGACATTGAAGGTCAAATCGGAAGCCAAAGTAAACGAATCAGTAAAGAAGTTGATGAAGAATTGTTCCTAGATGGCGTTTCTGATTCTGCTGTAAAGATCCGCTCAAAAGTAGCTGAATTAGAGTTTTGGCCTGAATTACAAGAGTTTAATAAGCTGTATAACGAGTGGATTGCAGAAGGAGCGCATGAGCTACCAGGTGACGAATATGCTTACTCAATGCGTCGAGTTATGGATATTCTGGGCCGTTCAGCTTTAACTGGTGGCATAAGTAAACTACTTGATATTGAATTACATATCAAAGAAGGCAATAGCGACTTGGTGATTAGAACTGACAGACAACTGAATGAGTCATCGAGTCACGGTATGGCATATTTGATCTTATGTAAGTTCTTATTAGCCTTTACTAGATTGCTCCGTGGCGACAGCCAAGCAGTGATTCATTGGCCAATAGATGAATTAGGTACATTACACCAAAGCAATATCAAGAAGATCTTCGATGCTTGCCAAAATAACAATATTCATGTTGTTGGTGCATTCCCTAACCCTGAATCTGAAGTGTTAACTTTGTTTGATAATCGTTATCTAATTGATAAACAGACGAAACAATTACAGGTAGTACAACCTAAAGTTAGTGCGATAGGCGAAGCATTAAAACGTAGAAAAGCAGAAAAGGCGGAGGCTGTGTAATGAAGACGGAACAAGGCCGAGTATTAGAGTTATTGTTATCAGGCAAGTTTATTTGCGCTACGCTAGATGAAGATGCCTACCGTTATCTGCAATCGAGCAGTAATAGAGAAGAAGTCGAGCAACAATTACAAATTTTAAATCGACAATTATCTAGTGCAGCTGATGGAGAAGTTTATTTTGCGTCTTATCAAAACATTACAGACGATGAGCGTAAAGTACTAACAAGCCAATTCCAAGAAGTATCAAACCACTTGGTTCCATTAGTCGAGTGGTTGTTATTAGTACAAGAAGCGAGTGCGACTGATGTTCCTTTGACTCAAGGTGTTTTGTTACGTTTGAATGAATTGCAAACTACGATAGAAGACACTCCAGCATTTGCCGAGCAACTAGGAAAAATTGCACGTTATGCTATTTTTGGCTCTAAGGCGAGCGAAGTAGATGCCCAATTGAAGCTGGTATTTAAGCGTCTAGTTGAATTGGGATATTTGATAAGACCAAATGTCGAAAAGCAGATTTTTAAGGCTACAGGTAAGATTGACTACCTATTTGATGTAATCAAGTTCATCGATGAAAATGAGAAATTATCTTTAGCGGCAAGAGCAGAAGATGCAATGTCACAAACCTCGTTAATTTAAGGTTTGACATAAGATGAATATAAATTTGAAAAAGTCAGGAATGAGTTTGCTAAATGCACTTAGCACTCACTCTGATCTTATAATGCAAGCTTATTTTTCAGGCTCAGTGAATGAAGCTGACTTTTCACCTAAGGTGATTCAAAACCTAATTGATTTGAAAGTACTTTGGCGTCCTGAATCTGATGTTGAACTTCGTTTAAGGCCTGCTCTGAGAACTTTGCTAGAAGAAAGTTTGCAAGATGAAAGCAATCGCCAAATTGATGCCAATATTGGTAACTTATTAGCAACGTTAAAAACGCAATCGCAGCATTATAAAGAAGCATTAGCACATCAAAAATACCATGAAGCACAGGCTTACATGGGAGATTTAACAGAACATGTTTATACGTTAACAGAAACTTTGGCTACGAATGTTCGTTTATTGTGGTCAAGGATCACTAATGAATTTGGTTATGTTAGTTCAGTAGAAGCAAAGATCCGTGAAAATGAACTCGCTCAGTCACAAGTAACTGATATGCTGAATCAGCTATCGATGTTCCGTTTTGATGAGCTAAGTCAGTTAGCAGGAAGTAATCGAGAGCTTAGACATTTATTGGTAGTGACATTACAAGCAGCCTTTGCTACCTCAACTCAAGAGCTCAGTTTGGTTCAAGCAAAACTTATTGAATTACTAGGTCGCTTTAGAGAATTCAAAGGTAGAACTCGATTACTCAAAGGCTTTATGTTGCATATGGAGCAAAAGCCAGATTTTGTTCCATCAAATTATGCGTCTTTATCGCAAGTCCCGAACCTATTTAACTGTGCTGGTGGCATAGTTAAACCTGCTGCTGTTGATGTAAAAAACGTTGAGCAAGAGTTTGAACTTATTAGTTTGTTGGGGCAAATCCGAAGTATTAATCGCAGTGGTTTTGGTCAGCAAGAACGAGAAGTTGCGAATCCGATTGTTATTGAGCAAAATCAAACCATAGACTTAGAACAAGACCAGCTCAAACACAATGTAGAGCAATATTTCTGTGAAGTAATTGAGTCAGGCCAGAATGTAAGTGCATTAAGTTACTATGAGAAACATAGTTTGAATTTTGATCCTGAAGTATGGATTTATCAAGTTATCGGTGCCTATCAAGGTTTGCCAGATTCAGAGCGTGAGTTTTTAGAGATTGCCACAGAAGGCAGACCTCATCCAAGTTATGATGGTAACTTTATAATTAAAGATATTGAGCTAGGGTTAAGGTAAAACTTAGCCCAGCTTTTGGTAACTAATAAGATTATGAATCGTCGTAAAAAAATCAATGAAACGCTAAAGGCGAAAGCGAAAAAGCGTAATGCTAAGTTGCATAAGAGCAATAAACCTAAGTACATTTCTAAAGCGGAAAGAGCCCAAATGGCAGAGCAACAAGCTAGTACAGGCAATATAATGGACAAGATTACTTTTTATCAGCGTTTTGAAGCCGATATCTTATCAGGGAAAAAAACAATCACTATTCGCGATGAAAGTGAAAGAGGGTTTATCCCAGGTTCCGAAGTTAAAGTAGCAACTTATGAGGATAACCGTGAGTTTGCTGATATTCGCATCAATAGCGTAGAACCGATAAACTTTGAACAGTTGAGTGAAGAGCAAGCTGAGCAAGAGAATATGTCACTTGAAGAGCTGAAAACAGTCATCAGGGAGATCTACCCAAACGTAGATGAGTTATACCTGATCTCATTTGATTTGTTGTGATGCCTAGGTGGAATAGGTAGTTTGAAAACTTTATTTGATAGATATACCGCAGCATTTAATCAGTTTGACTCTGAGCAAATTGCTAACTTATATGTTCTCCCTTGTGCGACTAGTGATGGCGATGGGCAAGATGTATTTGAATCCAAAATTTCCTTAATTAAAAAATTTACGGATGTGTGTAAAGGAATGGCTGAAATGGGCTGTACTCATTCTGAATATAAGATCCTTAATCAAGAATTATTAGGCGATAGTTCATGTGCTGCAACGATTCAGTGGAAAGTCTTTACCAAAACTAATGAAATAGATTTTTATGCTCATTACATTTGCCATAAAGCAGGCAACGAATGGAAAATCTTCACCGCACAAGTCTTTAAATAGTTCAAAAACAGAGACACCCACCGCAATTTGACGATGCCGTTTCTTTGTCTATATTTAAGGTACTAAATTAGATAAATCAGGATGATTTATGCCGCAATCAAGGAAGAGCCAAGTCAGCTTAGCTGACACGCCTTATTATCATTGTGTTTCCCGCTGCGTAAGAAAAGCCTTTTTATGTGGTGAAGATAAAAGCACAGGGAAAAGCTATGAACATAGAAGAGGGTGGGTAGAAGAAAAACTGCACTTGTTATCGCAAGCGTTTGCAATAGAAGTTTGCGCATATGCAGTGATGAGCAATCATACTCATGTCGTCTTGTATGTTAATGAAAGTAAAGCAGATAGCTGGAGTACCATAGAGATATTGTCGAACTGGCATCGGCTGTTTAAAGGAACATTACTGACGCAACAATACATTAACAGCGAGCACTTAACGCAAGCAGAAAGGTTAACGGTAGAAGAGACCGCAAACGTTTATAGAGCGCGACTTAAAAGCATAAGTTGGTTCATGCGAGTATTGAATGAAAGCATAGCGAGAAAAGCGAACCAAGAAGATGAGTGCACAGGGCGTTTTTGGGAAGGAAGATTCAAAAGCCAAGCGCTTTTAGATGAAGCGGCATTGTTATCGTGTATGGCTTATGTTGACTTAAATCCGATTAGAGCGAAATTGTCGAAGACCCCAGAAACTTCAGAGCACACGAGTATAAAGTTAAGAATTCAACAAGCGTTAAATAGGAAGCAACCGAAAGAACTCATGCCTTTTACTGGAAGTATAAATAAGAGTGAAACAACGGGATTAAGGTTTGAATTAGCCGATTACATCGAACTGGTCGAAGTGACAGGACGCTATCTAAGAGAAGATAAACGGGGGAGGATTGACCATACACTTCCTGATATTTTAGAACGACTTAAGATAGAGCAAGAACACTGGCTTGCCATGAGCCAAAAGTTTGAAGTGATATTTCGTGGTGCTGTAGGCCCAGTAGATAGATTATCTCAATTTACTGAGCACCAAGGTAAAAAGCGACGAAGTAACCTATCAATTTGTTTAGAAGTTTTTGGTTAAGCTTCTGAGTTCAATTTACAAAACGGGTTAGTCGATGCATTAGAGGGAGTGTAGGTAGTCCCTATGGTCTTTAATACTCAAAACCGCATGAAACGATTCTCACCTAGCTAGCAGCATCGACTTCACGCATAAATTCCAACAAAGACACCACTGACTTTTTATTTTTCACCTGTCGTCAAATGGAATTACGGTGGGTGTCTCAGGTTTTGTTATTAGACCAAAGTATGATTTCTGATAAGACTTGAACTAATAATAGCATGCAAGCTATAGCGACAATTATTAATTCTTTTGGAGTTTGGTTTGTACGGTATCCTATTGTTTCTCCACATCTTAGCTGCAACTATTTGGGTTGGCGGACATATTGTTTTGTCGTTTGTTGTATTACCTAAAGTTCTTAAAACTGAATCTCCGAGCATGTTGTTGGAGTTTGAGTCAGTCTATGAAAAAATTGGTATGCCAGCTTTGGTTATTCAAATTATTACAGGCTTATTGCTATTTAAGAACATTGAGCCGAATCTGAATAATTGGTTTAACCTAGAGCAGCCAATATCACATCTTGTCTTGGCCAAACTTGGCTTATTAACATTAACCTTTTGCTTTGCCCTAAATGCAAGGTTCAGAGTTATTCCAAATTTGTCAGAAAAAACACTTAAGATCATGGCTGTACACATTATCTTCGTTACTTTTTTGTCTGTCTTATTTGTTTTGGTGGGTGTCTCTTTTCGTACTGGTTGGTTGTATTAGTAGATATCTGCAATTTTATTGGAATGGGGATTGGAAGTTACGTGTTACCTAATTTCCCTTTGGATTTTACAATAAATTTATTTTGTTGGTGGTGAAGTAAACTGAACTTAAGGACATGAATAACAAAGTATATGTTGTGTAGAAGAGCAAGAAATATTTGTAACAGGCGAGATTGTGCATGATAGCTTTTAGGTAGGTTGTTTCATCAAACACTACAAGTGAAGTTAAAGCCTTTAGTACTTACGCCATTTAAGAGTTTTATTGATTCCCACAGTAAAAGTGTTCATTGTTTATTAACTAACAACATCACATACGGCTAGATATAACATTGCGTAGATCGATAGAACACTTTGATACTAACTTTCAGTGATACGCACTTATTTTGATTCTTATACAATAACTGCAAATAATAAAAATATTTACTTCATATGACACTGTTTAAATTTCTTACCGCTACCACATGGGCATTTATCATTTCTACCTAATTTAATGGGGGTTGTTTCGTGCAGAGTGCCGGTATCATACTTCCAGCGGCCTTCTTGCTGAATAAAGCGAGATGTTTCATGTAAAGGGTTAAGCTCAGCTTCCATCAACAAGTTTGCGATAAATTCAACAGTATCGTTTTCGGCTAACACAATCTCTAAAGAAATAAACTCAAACGCAGAACATGTTTGTTGCAACTCTTGCGCTGTTAAGGTCTTTCTTAACTGCTCAGAGCTGGTTTCTAATAAATAATCGACTTTGCCGAGGGCAAATGCACTGTATCTTGATCTCATTAATTGCTCTGGGCTATCAGCTTTAGTGCCGTTATGGAGAAGTTGGCAGCATTCGCTGTAGTTACTACCAGAGCAACAAGGGCATTTGGTTATTGTCATGAATAAGGACTATTTAGTTTAATGTAACTTAATAGCGCGATCATGGGTTTTATTATTCAATAAGTAAAGGTGTGTATCACTAGTTTTTGCTCTAGATTCCAACAATTGCCATTCAACACTAGAAACTAACTCTTCCCAAATTACTAATGCAGAACAATTGTCATTTTTTATTGCCTGATAAGCACTAAATAAAACATCTGGGCAGTTCTTTTTATGCACTATAAGTACTTTGTCTAAATTTAATCCAGCAGCTTTCAATGTGGCTTTATTTGGTAAATGGTTCGGGGCTATTAGTAAAGTCCAACCATGACAAGCCTGATATCGACTAATAATCTTAATTAATTCTTGATGGGTATCTAACTCTTGTTCCACTACATCTTGGAAAGTTAAATCGATCAACTCTTGATTAGCTAAGTTTCTTAATTTTTGCATTGTTCTCTCCATAACTGATATTTTGTACAGTATATGTTTATGCAGTAGTTTATACAGTGGTTGCTTGCAAGATAAATTTTTACAAATTAATTGGCAATTATTTAATAGGGATAGGCTATACTTGGTTTTCAATAAAAATTTCAAAAAGTTAGCGCAAGTTACTAGGGGTTAAATTTGGCTAAAAAAATAATCGCCTTTGTTATTGTCGCTACTGTATCGCTATTTTTAGTCAATGTTTTTGAAGCACTAGAACGAGCTAATAACCTCCCTCTTAAATCAACAGATTTATCTATTCGAGTAGAACAAAGCTATTTTTTAGATGAAAGTGGCAGCAGTAGCATTGACCAAATGTTTCACTCGTTAGAGCAGTTTAAAAAAGTCAGTTTGAACACAGCCCCCACGGCATTTGGCCCACAAAATTATTGGTACAAGTTGGAGATTACCAATTTAACCTACAAGCAAAGGCCGTTAAGTATTTTGTTTGACAATCCAATGCTGGATTATTTGGATGTATACGTCATAGATAAAAATAGTTATAGACAGGTAAGGTCGCTAGGGGATAAAAGTTTAAGTAACAGTAGAGAAGAGCTGGCTTTTCCGAGTTATGAGTTTGAATTGGAAGAATTAGGTAGTATTGAGCTGTTAATTAAAACACGGACAAACGGTGCAGCAAGCTTGCCTATTTCCTTGTTTGAACATGAAGACTATGTGCAATATAAAGTCATTACCTATATGGTTTGGGGCGCGTTTATCGGCGTGTCACTGCTAATTGCCGTGTATAACTTAATTTTATACATAGGGGTTAGAGACAAAGCTTATTTGCTTTACATTGGTTATGTTATTGCGTTTTTATTGGAATTAGGTGTTGTACACGGGTTCTTAGTTTATTTAACTCCAATCAGTGTTTTTGACTTCTTATCGACGAATATTATTACACTTAACTACTTCATCGCTTACTTTTCCTTGATGTTCGCCTATTACTTTTTGCAGTTTGACCAAGAGCCTAAGTCTAAATTAGGTAAAACCTCGGTTGTAGTCAGTCAACTGTATTTAGTTGGCGCCGTTGTTTCTTTGTGCATCGTTGAGTACGTTGCAGCTTCAATATTTTTCAGTTCACAATTTATTCTTTATCTAGTTGCTGGTGCGTTTATTGTGGTGCGGATCAAGCAAAGAGTGAAGTGGGCAAGCTATTACATGATATCTTGGCTGCCTTTATTAGCAGGGGCCGCTATTGGACCTTTATTGTTAACTGGTAACTTTGAATATAGTTTCTGGGCCCGACATGCATTGTTATTCGGCGTGCTATTTGAGATGACATTTATCTCAATGGGTTTAGCAGAACGACTAAGAAAAATAGAACAAGAAAAGGAATACCACTCAAATCACGATCCGATTTTCGGCTTGTGTAACTCTAATAAATTGGAAACAGCCTTTAATCAGTTGGTGGCGGAAAAGAAGCCTAACTTCTCTTTATTAGTATTTAACATCGCCAATTATGAAGCGATAGTTCCTTATGTTCAGCGATCTCAACTAAAGCGGATGGTTCGGCGGTTTGCTCAAGATGTGGAACAAGAAATGTCTACCAGCTTACTAGTTAAAGAGATAGATAATGCTGTTAAGCTGAATAAATTGGTAATGATACGAGATGGTATGTTTGGCCTCTTAGTGTATAGCACTGACTTGCATTTATTGCAGAGCGTAGTGGCACAGTTCGCAGCTAAACAGCCTTTGAATTACCAGCAAGGCAAGACATCAATTAATTTCAATTGCTACATAGGCGTAGCATTCTATACCGAGCAGCTAGCTCATTCGTTAGATCTAGTTAACCGAGGTTTGCAAGCCATTGAACTTGCTCAAGAAAACGGTGCCCATTATGGCTTCTACGACAAAGAAGTACATACGCGAAATAAACGTAAAGCGATATTAGCTGCTGATTTGATGAAAGGGTTAAGGGCAGAGCAGTTTTATCTAGTTTTTCAACCGCAAGTTAGTTTGAACAGCAAAAAAGTAACAGGCTGCGAAGTTCTGTTGCGTTGGGAACATCCAAAGTTTGGTTTTGTATCGCCAACGGAGTTTATCAAAATTGCAGAAAATACTGGTGTGATCAACAAACTCACCGAATGGGTATTCGAACAAAGTTGCAAGCATGTCAAAGAGCAGCTTATCAAATTGCCTAACTTCTCAACCTCGATAAATATCTCGGTACATGACTTAATGACACCAGGCTTTATCAGTTTCTTGATCAGAACATTAAATCGTTATGAACTTAAAGCTGAGTCTTTCTTATTAGAACTAACAGAAACAGTAGGTGTAGAAGATACTGTTAGATTTACTGAAAACTTATTAGAGCTAAAAGAAATTGGTTTTAATTTAGCAATTGACGACTTTGGCTCGGGTTATTCATCGTTAACTTACGTCAGTAAACATCCATTTGATGAGCTAAAAATAGACCGCGAGTTTATTATGTTTTTAACTCAATCGACAAAAGATCAAACTATAGTTGATGCAACAATTACCATGGCACGTAGCCTGAATTTAAAGGTAGTTGCTGAAGGAGTAGAAGATCAAAAAACCTTAGCTATGTTAACTGACCTAGGTTGTGACAAAGCCCAAGGTTATTTTTTAGCAAAACCTATGAAACTTAATGAATTACTTATTTGGGTTAGTGATTTTGTTTATCCAGAGCAAGATCCCGCAAATTAAAAAGTAATCTCAGAGCCTTATTTACTGACCTGTTTGTTTAGCAGGTCAGCATACTTATTTCTAATTCTGTCTTCTTAGTTCTCTTTTTACTTAGTGATTCCCTAAATTACTGAATTCTTAATTACGGAGCCTTTAATCACTTTCTCCCAAGTATTTTTTGCTTCTTGTCTCATAAAGTGATTGAAGAAGAATCCCCGTAAACTCCATAGGTTTGGCATTGTTGCAATTTTGCCCTGTGTCACTGTTAGCAAACTCAGTTTGTTGGTTGCAGGGAAACACAAGGTGACAAGACTAGAACCAGTTTTTATTTTATGGCTGATATTGTTCGCTAGTTTTAATTCAAATTCTTCATCTTTAGATGAATGTGCAGAACAATTTATAGCGAGCAAGGTTAAAAATGCTCCTTTTATAGAGGGTAGCGCAGCAGGAAAGCCATACGGTAATAATCTTCATCTTTGTTTTAAAGGCAAAGAATCAAGTTTCTATGCTATCGAATATAAGCCTTCAGTATTTGCGCCTAGATGGGCTGCATATAAATTGAGTCCAGAAAACTACGGTAAAAACGGCTGTAATACTTTTACACGTTCAATGAACAACTGCTATCTCAAAGCACCAACATGGCAAGAAGCTTTAGATTGTAACAACAGCAGTTATGAGTCTGATCCTTTCCATAAAGAACCTTTGACCGGTGCGGACAGCTTATCAAGTAATCCTTTTTCAAGTACTGGGCATGACAGGGGACATACAGCGCCAAGAAACGCATTTAGTTGGAATGTTTGCGCTACATATCTGACATTTTCTATGGCGAATATGTCCCCTCAAAGGGCGTGGCTAAACCAAAAAATTTGGATGTACCTTGAGCAACAAGTACTGACATGGGCATTTGAAAATGGCCCAATTTATGTTGTAACAGGCACGAGTTATAACTCGTTTCCTTACGACAAGTTTGAAGTCTATCAAGACAAAACCCTCGATGCAGAAGAAGGGTACCAACAGGTTCAAAAATTGGAGGCGACGACAGCTCAAAATGAGCACAATTACAGGACTTATCCTATTGGCAACTTACTACGCCCTAAAAGAGATTCACAAGCTAAGAAAGTAAAGAGCAAGGTTAAAGGACTACAAGTTCCTACGGGGTATTATAAAGTGTTGTACAGGCCTGCAATAGGCGACACTCCAGAGTTAGCTATTGGCTTTTTAGTTCCTCACACTTACGAGAATTTAAATGAGTTAACAGAACACTACAAAATGGGACCACTCAGAAAGAATGAAGATTTCTGGTTTTTCAGAGCTAGGATAGATTTGATTGAAGAAACTGCAAAGGTCCGATTTCCTGGTATCCCAAAGCACTTAAAATCTAGTTATAACGCTGGGGATTGGTGGGACTCCAAGCGTAATGGTCGTAATATCCGAAGCACAAGTTGTGGCCGAGGGACGCCAGCGGGAGAAATTAAAAATTCGACAGCTTCTGAAAGATTACAAGCCTGCACTGCTCCTATGTCCAACTAACTCTATAAATTTAAAACAATAGAAAGTTTGAATTAACTGTATGAGTTAGCTGTGCTTTTTCGCTAAAGTTGCTCGTTTAAATAACTTAGCAACTATCTTGTTTTTACCAGACGCTTTCGCTTGATACATAAGTTTGTCTGTCATAGCTATAAAATCTTTCAAACCAAGACGTTGCGGTATTGTTGTAGCAAGACCCATACTGGTTGAAGCTCGGTAGCAAGGTTTGCCGTTTGCATCGAGAATTTCTATTTCATTGATTTCTTTCAATATCGACTCTGCTAGAACTTTTGCCTGTTTGAATGTTACATGTCCCCACACCACAACAAACTCGTCGCCACCATAACGTGCAGATATATCAGAAGCTCTTTCCGTGTAGTGGGCGAGCACTTGAGCAATACTTTTTAAACAATCATCACCACTTTGATGACCAAATTTATCATTAATTGATTTAAAGTCATCGATATCGATGAGCATTAACGATAAAGGAAAGCGGTTGCGCATACAGTGGTGCCATTCTAAATCAATAAACTCATCGAAAGCTCGACGATTACCTACACCAGTTAACCCATCAATTTTTGATAAACGCATGGCTTCTTGTTCGAGTTGCACTCTGCGGGTAATGTTTTGATGAGATATAACAAAGTAATGGCTTTGACCTAAAGTAAACTTGTTGATTTCCATATAAAACCAACGATCTTCGGTCGGACTGTGACAAGGATATTCTAATTGGAAGTCGGTAATTTGGCCGTTTTTGAGTTTATATATACCTTCAACCGCAGCCATACCAAATTCGTCACCGTCTAGAGCTGATACTTCACAAGGCGCAAAATAATTCACGCCAATCCAACTGAAATCATCAGGATAGCCGTTTTCAACACCGAATTGATTCCACGCTAAATTGGTATAAATGATGGTGAAGTCACCATCAACCACTGCAATATTGTTTTTAACAGTATCTAACGTGTTTAATAGGAATGCATTTGTCATTTCCATTGCGCAATCCTCAACCACTCCCTACGGAGTTTGCAATAAATTTTTCCACATGCTTCCGCATTTCAGCAAGCAGCGCGTACTTATTCGGTCTAATAAGGTTAGTACAAAAAACGAGCTTTGCAGAATGTTAGCGAGCTAACTAACTGAGCAATAAATTGGTGATATCTTCCTGCAAGTCAGCGATGTCATCGTCGACGAGACCTAAAAACTCAGTCACACTTTCAGCAACCAAAGGCCAATCACGACTTGGCTTATTGTATTGAATTAAATTAACTAGGTGTTCAGCCAGTTTCAGTGCCGAATAACTAGCAAGTTGACTCATAGAGCGGTCGTTAGAGAGGAAGGTAGGATTGTGATGTTCAAGGATTAAACGGCATAAATCTTTAGGCAAGTTCCAAGTGTTGGCAATAAAATAACCAACAACTGCGTGGTTAGTTGAGTAGAGTTGATCTTCTTGTTCGGTCGTTATTGCATCTGGATTATCGAATATAGGTGCACGACTGCAATAGTCAGAGTGTTTGATAGCTAAAGGAGGAATACCACAGTCGTGAAACAAGCCTACCGAATATAAGTCTTCAATAGGAACGATAGCTTTAACATGCCTACCCACCAGCATAGTTGCATTCGCGATATTGGCAGAATAATCCCAAAATTGGTCAAGATTTAATGCAGATTCTTGACCAGAAAAAGCCTGTTTTAATTTGATACTTTGCACCAAGGTGGTCACGCCTTTTTCGCCCAAGAACATAACTGCCTGTTTAATGTCAGACACAGTGCGGGCTAATCCATAAGCAGGGGAGTTAATGATCTTCAAAATCGCAGAAGAAATAGCGATATCTTGCGCTACTAAATCAGAAAGTTCCCTAATAGGCACATCTTCGGTTTCACAGTACTCCTGCAACTTAGATAAGATTTCTGGTTTAGGTGGTAGATAAAATTGCTCCGATACCGCCTTCAATGTCGACTCATCTATTTCTAACAACGCTTGTCTCCCAAAGATAAACTCCGTTTCACATTAAGCTTAAGCATTATCCATTTTTTCTTAAAATCAAGGCGTTAAGGTTATTTATATGTAATAGATCTTCGGGCACAATAGCTAACCCGCACCATTTATGGAAACACGGATAATTAGAATGGAAGTAACGGCATTGAATCAAATAACTCCGAATCAAATATCCCATCATATTAAGCAAATCCTTAATGACGTTGAAGTTGTAGATATTTCTATTGCTAGTTTTTTACAGCAGAGAATGGGAAAACTTTGGACTAATGATTTACAACAGCCATCTTCTTTTATGCTAGAAAACGGTATTTTTAGGATTTTTGCTGGAAGGGTTGATAAGGACTTTTTCTTAGAAGCGCAATCAAACTTTCCTAATCAAGTCGTTATTTTGCCTAGTTCTCATGGCTGGTTTGATTACATTCAATCAACTTTCTCTGAGCAAATAGAAATTATTGAACGACACAAAATGGACAGTAACTCGCTTGCTCTTGAAAGGTTAAAGAGTAATACGCAGGAACTAGCTGAGTTAAAGGTTACAAAGATTGATTTGTCATTAGCTAGGCAAATCGCAAATAACACTAACTTTTCGTATCATTTGCAGAACTTTAAATCTCCTGAAGATTTTATAGCGCGAGGTCAAGGTTATGTGGCTTTGGATTTAAGCAGCGTTGTAGGCGTAGCTTCCTCAGCTTTAGTCTGCGATGAAGGCGTAGAAATAAACATAATGGTATTGCCAAGTCATAGAAATAAAGGCATAGCGTTGAGCTTGTCTCAACACTTAGTTTCAGATGTGTTAATGAGCGGCAAACGGCCAAATTGGGATGCTGGTAATCTGGAGTCGCTAGGTTTGGCCAAAAAGCTAGGCTATAAGCATGATAAAACTTATCAAGCAATTAGATTTAAACGGGCCATAGATGAGCTCCAAAGTAAATAAATTTACATGTATAGAAATGAATTATGAACACTATAAATGGGGTAACAATTGCGACGGCTGGCATTTGGTAAAGTCTGATAACTTAAGCGTTATTCTAGAGCATGTCCCACCAGGTTGTAGCGAGGTGCGTCATTACCACCAAAAAGCCGAGCAGTTCTTTTTCGTACTAGAAGGCATTGCAACAATAGAAGTAGAAGGCTGCGAACATACCTTAACTGAACAACAAGGTATTCATGTAAAAGCAGGGCAGGCACATCAACTTAAAAATAACTCAGACTCAATTTTGAAGTTTACTGTTACCTCTACTCCTCCTTCTCATGGTGATCGGGTTGAGGTTTAATGATTTGGAGTTTAGTTATCTAACTTAAAACTCGCACATTTCACTCTTTATCTTAAGCTTTCTAGTTCTAAGCCACCGATTTTGAACATTTCTTGAAATTTATAGAGCTGTTTTGATTTTGGAGTACGGTTTCTTTTAAATCTGATTAGTCCAATTGATGGGAATTGCACCAAAGATTGTTAAGGGAGCAGAAGTACTTCTGCATAGTCCTGCTGTTCTTTATTCTTGCATACATTCATAGTTGTTTCTGAATCGCATATGGTTGAGTTTAAGAAAATTGCAGTCTAGTTAGGTGAGGTTTTACCACAATTTTACCACCGCGCATTTGCGAGAGAGAATAGTAATGCTCTGAGAGTATTGATTTATAAGGGATAGAGTTGGTACAACCGAGTGGATTCGAACCACCGACCCCCACCATGTCAAGATTATGTGTTTATTCGAAAGAAGTCTTTAAAAATAAAGGGTTTGAAGGTTATTCTCCTGATAAAAATCACAGTGCTTTTCTTACAAAATCAGCTTTTTTTGTTCTATTTAAAATCAATAACTTAAGGTATAGTTTTACCACCAATATTACATCCAAATTATTTAGTTGATAATATTGAACTTTATCAGAAAAACTAATGACAAGTTGTTTTAAAAGCTATTGTTAATTTAACAAAAGGAGTAAAGCTTTGGATATATATGAAGTTAATGAAGTATTCACCCCAACTCAGCCCGCACGAAAAAACTTTGTAAAGCGAGAACAACTAGATAGAAGATTACAAAGAGCTCTTAAAACACCTGGCATGCAAGTAGTACTATATGGACATTCAGGTTCTGGGAAAACAACCTTACTTTTGAATAAATTAAAAGAACTTAAACTACCCTTTGTAAAGACCAACTGTACTGCAAATATGACTTTTGATGATCTTCTTTCAAATGTTTATTTAAAGCTTGAAAAAGAACTTTCAAGGAAGGAGATAGATAAAGAAAATCAACTTGGCGGTGGGAAGATAGGTATTGCGTCTATTGTTTCCTTTGATTCTAGTAATTCAACCGAAAATATAAGCGAAAAAAGTTTTGTTTCTCCTTACAGTTCAATTGAGTTGTCGTTATCGAAAGCCATTGGTGAAATAGGTTCAATATGGGTAATAGAAGATTTTCATAAATTAGAAGTTGATGTGAAATCGAAACTTGCACAATTAATGAAAGTATTTATGGATTTATCAGATGAATATCAAAAGTTAAAAATAGTTGCATTAGGGGCAAAAAATACAGCAAGAGAAGTGGTCGAATTAGATTCCGAAATGCTAACAAGAGTGTCTGAAATTTATGTTCCATTGATGAATAATGATGAGATTTGCAAGATTGTAGAAAATGGTTCAAACCTTTTAAATATTTCGGTTAAAGATTATGTAGTCAAAGATGTTGTTGAGCATAGTCATGGTGTTGCTTCAATTTGCCATCAACTCTGTCTTTTAATGTGCGAATCCTCTGATTTAGACTGTACAGACGAATATGAGTCAGATATCAACTTAGACTATGAAGACTTTAATTACGCAGCGTCAGAGTATATTCAGCAAGTTTCAGATACTTTAAAATCAGCCTTTCAAAAAGCAATGAAAGTGGAACATTCCGATAAAATATTATCTTGTTTGGCTGAAAATGATATTGATGGAGTAGAAATACCATCCTTAGTTGAATACATAAATGAAAATTTTGATGATGTGGAAATTAGTAAAGAGAATATACAAGAGCCGCTATTAAAGCTGTCAAACATCGAGCACGGTAGTGTTCTTATGTACCACGAACTCCTAGAACGCTATAGTTTCAAGGACCCTTTTTATAAGCTTTTTGCTAAGTTATTTCTCAAAGAAACCCTTAAAAAGAAAAAACTCTCGGCTAGTGAAGTTACTAAATTATTCAATAAATTAATATTGACAGCAAAAAGAGAGTATTCGAATCCGAATGATAGTTTTAATGGTGTCGGTGACGCATTGTTGAAAGCGAAAAAAAGTGACATAGAGCGTTCGGAAACCCCTCGCAACAAGTTTGAAAAAACTAAACCAAGAATTAGTAGAGAGATTTGACAAAATATAGTTTAAATTCGGCTGTCTCTGCATAACTTTTACTTTTATGACTAATCTTTATGATTATGGAACAGCTATTTCTGCATGTGGAACTACAACCCATTTAACATGATCTTTTGTATAAGTATCAGTTGAACGTTTGTCTTTGTGAGCCATCCTAGATTGTGCGTCATAACCTTGTTGTTTAAGCAAATGAGAAGCTAAAGCTCGTATCTCATGAAATGTAGGTCTCTGCTCTTGAGGTAGGTGAGAGCAGGCGCTTGATTTATTTCTGTAGAATGTAAACTTCTTACTCAGGTATTTGGGATTTAATTGATATGGATGCTCTAAGCTTTTTGCTACAGACTTATCCTTCCTATCTGGCTCTCTATGAACCACGAAAGGGCAAAGTACACGGTTGTTAGGCTCGCTGCCTTCAACAAATTCACGTTTTGCCCAAATGCTTGCTTTCATAAATTTGTTAGCGTCATAAATGTTGATTGCTGCCATAATTTATTCTCTCTATTATTTCACTCGGTAATACCGAGATTTTTAATATGAAATCTCAAAAAAGATTCACAATTTTTGTCTAATTCTGACAATAATATTGCTGAGTACTGCATTACTCATTTAAACAATATTTATTAAAGGATTAGTTATGAAAAAATTAAGTTTAACTATTGTTACTCTTGCTCTTATTTCTTCGTTTTCAGCTTCCGCCTCAGGTGGATGGAAAGGGAAAGACCCTAGTGTTTTAAGCACAATAATTGACTTTATAATCTCTGATTCAGACAAAAAAACTAAAAGACTAGTTATCTCTCTGAGCTCTTTAAGGGGCTCTTTTACTTAACTTCTTAGCCAATAAACAAACGACTTCCAACCAGTTGAACAACCTCTGCCACTTCAGGTGAAAGCATGGCACTCTTGGTCATCTAGCTGTACGCCTAGTACTGAAACTGGTAGTTGCCGCAAGCAGCCTTTTACCGCAATAGCTGGAGGTTCATATTCTCATGGTTATACAGATGAAGATCTAGCCATATTAGATAACTTAATTAGTAAGTTATTTGCTTCAGACGATTTAGTAATCGGCGTAATCCATTCTTACTATATTCAGCAGTTTTCTTATCGAGAACTGGTCAAGCTACTAAACAAAATTAATGAACTCAAAAGAGCCAACGGAAAGCCATATAACTATAGCTATGTTAAGTCCATCCATGATAATGCAGTTAAAGTCTTGTGTGATAAGATAAACGTTAAATCTATTCATTAATTAAGGATGAGACTTGAGTATAAAAAACTTTATAAAGGGTATTGTTGATGGGATGTCAGAGCGAGCTACTAGTCCTTTTCTGTTCACCTTGGCAATTGTATTTTTCGTATTTAACTCAGAGATAATAATAAAGCTATTTTTTCACATAGCTGACGGTACTACATTTTATGATAGGTGGCTCGAGTTCAGAGCGTTACCAGTTGATTTTAACAAGTGGTTTTGGATCATTTTAGTAGCAATACTTTATGTTCTGTTTGCTCGAATGTTGAACTTATTACCTCAACTTGGGCAACAATTTTATGATAAAGCTTTGATAGGTTTGGGAATCGAGCTCAAAGAAATAACAGAATTAAAACGACAAATCGATTCTTTGGAAGAAGATAAGCAAGAATTGATTACTAATAAACGGTTACACGAAGAGCAAATTAAAAATATAGAAAAAGAAAAAGCTGACTTAGAAAAGGAAGTTAAAAATACTCAGGAACAAAGAAACGAAGAAGAAGATCAAAGAAGGTTAGCTGACAATAGGTATGGGCAACTGTTAAAAGATAAAGAAAGTTTAGAAGCAGAATATGAACAAGTGCTTACTGAAATTAACATTCAAACTACAATCCTTGACGAAGTTGACAAATTTATAGATAACTCATTAAAACTGGAACAGGGATTGATCAAGACCTTCACTGAAAAAGGGCGTAGCTCAACAGCAGACAGTTATATAAGTGATTTGACGTTGATTAGAGATAATACTCGTAATGTGAAAGCTAGTTTGAGTAAAAGGCCTATGTATTAGAATTTAAGGAGCTAGTTTCAAATGGAAAATAACACTTTTTTAGTATGGTCATTAAAGCCGAGTGTGCCTATTTACAAACATTGGTGGTTTTGGATTGCGGTACTTTTTCCGTTATTCGTGGCTCTCGGATTCGCGGTACCAATAATACCTTGGGATAAACCTTGTTTTACATCTGGATGTTATTCAACATTTGTAAGCGAGTTCAGTTTTCCTCTTTCCATAATGTCTTTCTCAATATTGTTTGGAGTATTTGTTGCTAGACTACACTTCTCACTGCAAAGAGCAGAATCTATTCTTCAAACTGAAAAACACGATAACTTTAAGATTTACTTCGAACACAAAGAATACGTAAAAAAAATATTTGAAGAATATACGTTTTACATAACCGATCGCACTCCTAAAAATAAATCCGAAATTAAGAAACTCTTAGAAGAAGGGAAAAAAATCTTAAAAGTGAGTGTAAGCTTTCAGGATTTTTATAAACTACTTTTTCCCCACAATAATTTAAACGAAATTGAAAGTTGGCCCTCAAACGAATCCATTTGTAGTCAATTGAGTTCTTTGAGTTGCATAGATGTTTTCGTTCACTCAGATAAAAGTGGATATATAAGATTTTTAGATTCAATGTTTGTAGTAGAGAACTATACAGAGTCTTATTTTATTAAGGGGGAGGGGCGAAGTATAGATGCGGCTGAGGAACTACTAATAAATATGGCTGATCAAATGTTATTTCACCTATTCATGGAGTTTAGAGATATTTTATCAAATAAGACAGAGCCATATAGTCAAGAATCCATGGAGCACCTTATGAAGCATATGAGCTGGCGAAGTGAGCAAAATAAGTATAATGAAAATAATAATCTTATTTTTGACATGTTAAGAGAAAAAGTAACTGTATAAATAATCAGTTGTTTGGGTGTGCAGATAGGCTGAACAGTTTATTACTTATTGTAAATGTTCGGCCTTTTTTGTGCCTGCAAAAATGGCTTAATTTCTACTAACGCTTGGTATTTGCCTCGGCTTTATGTTGGGAAAAGTGAACTAAGAGGGTTAAATTAAACGTAATGCCAGAATAGACTGTTTAAATTTCCTAGCTCTATGTATAGTTGTTTTAAAAGTAGAGTATAGTCAACAAAGGAATTTAGGCTTGGAAAAAGAAAATCAAGACAAGAGTAGTACAGGGAAAGGTCTTTCAGTTGCATTGGGAACATTAACATCAAAACTTTTTGAACCTTCTGCGGAATTAGTTGGTGCTGAGTTAAAGCATTATCTAGAAGATAAACTTGATTCATGGAAACAAAAAAGAAGAGTTGAAAATATAGAATTCCATATACAAGAGTCACAAAAACAAGCTATGGAATCAGGTGATATACAACCATCATTAAGTTCTATAAGACAGTTTGACCTTTTCGTCGATTGGACAGAGGGAGCTCAAGATGTTGGGCCAGAAGATAGAGAGTTATCAATTTTATGGCAAAAAATTTTAAATGATATAGCTTGTGGAGAACTGCAAAATAAAGAGTCTTTGACAATACTGAAGTCCCTAACTCCTATCGAAGCATCACAGTTGATAAAATTGAAAAAGAAAGACCGATGGTTTGTTAGAGATTGGCAGGAGTTGTATTATCTGGAACGGCTAGAGAAAAAGGGACTAGTTGATATTGGAAAAACTTTCTCAGTTTCTGTTTGGCTCGCATTTTTTTTCATAAACTTTGGTTATATTTTTTTAGATTGGCCTGTATATAGTGATGCTTTAGAACTATTTTTTTCGAACGTAGCTAATTTTTTTAGAAGTGAACAACACTTTTTTAAATTATTTCATTTACTGGGCCTTTCATCTATTTTTGTAGCTACATTAACGCTCAAATTCAAAATATTACATGTTTGGTCATTATCATCCATCGGATATAGGCTCGTAAAAAACACTAATAAAAATTAAGAGAGAAAATAGCAGCCTAGCTAGGTGGGGTTTTACCACAGTTTTACCACCGCGCATTTACGAGAAAGGGTAACAATGCTCTGAAAGTCTTGATTTATAAGGGATAGAGTTGGTACAACCGAGTGGATTCGAACCACCGACCCCCACCATGTCAAGGTGGTGCTCTAACCAACTGAGCTACGGTTGTACTATAGAGTCTGCATTTTTATGAATTCGTCCATGAAGTTTCATCCTGTCGATATCCATATCTCCACCTCAATTGCTGCGAAGCTTTGCTTCGGTCAATTTCGCTCAACTGAGCTACGGTTGTATTGCAGATTTTGATAACGTCTTTTGAGAAGACGGCGGCTATGCTAATCATAGACTTAGGGAAAATCAAGCCGTTTTTAGTTTCCTTGGCTTGTTTGCAGATTTTCTAGCCAAGACGGCAGTCTTCTATTGTAATTTTTGTCTTAGCTGAATAACCTCTAAACGTTTGTTTAAAACAATAAGTTAGCTAATGACAAAAAAAATTCAGACCAAAGACAAAATCTTAGATGCTGCTGAGCAGTTATTCGCAGTGACAGGTTTTGCAGAAACCTCGATGAGGCAAATTACCACTAAAGCGGGAGTGAACTTGGCCTCAGTGAATTATCACTTCGGTTCTAAAAAGTCGCTTATCAAAGCTGTGGTTGACCGTTATCTTGCCGTGTTTATGCCGCAATTGTTGCAAGAGATAAAAACGTTAGAGCAAAGTAACCCTGATTTTGACATCACCGAATTGTTTAATTGTTTTAAACAGCCTTTATTGCACCTAGAGCAAATTAATCCAGAAGGCGCGATTTACTTTATTCGTCTTATCGGTCGAGGTTATATCGACTTTCAAGGTCACTTAAGAAAATTTATCACTGATAAGTACGGCGATGAGCTGGAGCAACTACAGGCGGCATTTCGCAAAACCATGCCAGAGTTAACGCCGGCAGAAGTATTTTGGCGTTTGCATTTTACTATGGGAACTTCGGTGTTTACGCTTTCTGCGGCGGATGCTTTGAAAGATATTTCACTGGTGGATTTTGACCAAGAAATGACGACTGAGAAGATCCTCGACCAACTATTACCGTATTTAGCAGCGGGGTTTGCCAATAAATGAAGCTACCTCAATCGTGCGTCATGATGGACGTAGAGGGTACAGTGCTTTCTCAAGACGAAAGAGAAATGCTGAATCACCCACTTATTGGCGGAGTTATTTTATTCACTCGAAACTTCGTTAATAGCCAGCAACTTATTAAATTAACTTCAGATATACGTGAAGCAGTAGACAAATCTTTACTTATAGCGGTCGACCACGAAGGTGGTCGAGTGCAAAGGTTCAGAACCGATGGTTTTACCAAATTACCTGCGATGGGAAGCTTGTCTAAGCAACAGATTAAATCTGAACAAATTCAAGAGTTAGGGTGGTTGATGGCGAGTGAGTGTCTAGCCCACGGCATCGATTTATCTTTTGCTCCTGTGCTAGATCTCGACAGAGGTTCTGATGTGGTTGGCGATCGCTCTTTTAGTGAAGATATCGAGCAAGCTATCGAATTGGCAGGGTATTGGTGTGAAGGAATGAAGCAAGCGGGTATGGCTTGTGTTGGTAAACATTTCCCAGGTCATGGTTCTACTAAAGAAGACACCCATGTTGCGGCGCCAAAAGATGAGCGAGAGCTTGCTGAAGTAATGGCTAATGATGGCGAAGTTTTCCGTCAGCTTATTGATAAAAGTACGCTTGATGCTGTGATGCCAGCACATATTAACTTTCCAAAAGTAGATAACTCGCCAGTTGGCTATTCAAAAGTTTGGTTGCAACAAATCTTAAAAGGCTCGCTAGGCTTTAGCGGAGTACTTTTCTCTGATGACTTATCTATGGTTGGCGCAGGAGCTGACTTATCTTACCTCGAAAAAGCCCAGCTAGCGCTTGGTGCAGGTTGTGATATGGTACTGATCTGTAACAATAAAGCCGCGGTTAAACAACTTTTGGATGATACTGATTTAACGTTAAATGATACGGTATCAAAAGGCGTAAACTTGTGTTCAGACAACTTCATTTTATTGAGTGAATTACAACAGTTAAGCCGCTGGCAAAGCGCTAAAGCCTTAGCAGAACAATTATTATAAATAAGGACAAACATGGAACAACGTCAATCGACAGGTAGCTTGCATATCTGGCTAGCTCCTATACTGGCTCTGATTGCTTATTCTGCGACTATTACTTTCGGCCAAACATCACAAATAGCGGTAACTTTAGCTATCACCGTATGGGTGGGATATTGGTGGATCACGGAAGCTATTCCTATTCCTTTTACTTCTTTATTACCTTTTATCTTGCTTCCTGCTTTTGGCGTGATTGACTACAAAGAAGCTTCTTCATCGCTTGGTAATCACGTGATAGTGCTCCTAATGGGCGCATTTTTAATGGCGAAAGCTTTGGAAGCCTCGGAAGTTCATAAACGTATTGCGTTTAATATTATTCAAGTGATTGGCGGTACTAGCGCATTTAGGATTGTACTTGCGTTTATGGTGGCTTGTTCATTCTTGTCTATGTGGATTTCTAACACCGCGACTGTTTTAGCTTTGTTACCTGTAGCTACGGCTATTGCTGTGTCTAGCACAGATAAAAGGTTCACTATCGCACTGTTATTAGGTTTAGCTTATTCAGCTTCAATTGGTGGTGTAGGCACATTAATTGGTACTCCACCAAACGTTATTTTTGCTTCTGTTTATGACAACTTTGCTGGTAAAGAATACGGATTTTTAGAGTGGATGAAGATAGGTGTTCCTATCGTGATTGTGACCATTCCGGCGGTAGCGTTTTGGTTAACTAGAGGAGTGAAGTTAACGTCTAAGTTGGATTTACCACAGATGGACAAGTGGAGCGTTAGCGAGAAGAGAGCCTTAATGGTGTTTGGCTTTATTGCGCTGTTGTGGATCACTCGCAAAAACCCATTTGGTGGTTGGTCCGAATTAACGGGCATCAAAATGGCGGGCGACGCAACGATTGCCTTGTTAGGTGTTGTTTTGATGGCAACAGTTAGAGGCAACGAGAACAAACCTCTGCTGACTTGGGACAAAGCAAAAACTATCCCTTGGGATATGCTGTTGCTATTTAGTGGTGGTATTTGCCTAGCAAAAGGTTTTAGTGCTTCAGGTTTAAGTGATTTGATAGGTCAGAGCTTATCTTCAGCATTAGATTTACACATTTTCCTAGTGTTATTGGTATTAACTATTTCACTATCTTTCTTAACAGAAGTAACCTCAAACACCGCAACTGCAACGTTATTCATGCCAATTTTAGCAAGCGTAGCGCAAACGAAGGGATTACCACTTGAGTTAATTATGATCCCAGCGGTTATCTCTTGTAGCTTCGCCTTCTGTTTACCTGTAGCAACTGCACCTAACTCAATTGTTTTTGCTTCAGGACAGATCACCATTAAAGATATGGCGAGAAATGGTGTAGCGTTGAACATAATAGGTGCGGTAATAGTATCGACCATCTGTTGGTTGCTATTAGCCTAACACTTAGAAAAGCAAATAGTTTGTTAAACAAGCCTGAGCAGCAAGCTCAGGCTTTTTTATGCAAACTGAAAATTACGAGGACACCCACCATAAATAACACCGTAAATAACAGAGACACCCATATTAATTTTCGGGTGGATGTCCCAGTTAAGAACTCATAAATAACAGAGACACCCATATTAATTTTCGGGTGGATGTCCCAGTTAAGAACTCGTAAATAACAGAGACACCCATATTAATTTTCGGGTGGGTGTCCCAGTTAAGAACTCATAAATAACAGAAACACCCATGTTAATTTTCGGGTGGGTGTCCCAGTTAAGAACTCCCAGTTAAGAACTCCCAGTTAAGAACTCATAAATAACAGAGACACTCATGTTAATTTTTAGGTGGGTGTCTCTGTTAAATAGCTGTCGCTTTAGCCAAAAGTCTAATATTAATCTCAGACAAATCTCCTAGACTGAATTTAATAATATATCTAGGGGACAACAAAGATGACATACATAGAAGCGTACCAAAGCGCTCGGTCAAATCCTACAGAGTTCTGGCAGCAACAAGCAGAGCGTATTCATTGGTTTAAAAAGCCGAGTGAAATTTTAACTCAGGACGAACATAACTTTTATCATTGGTATGACGATGGTGAACTTAATACCTCTTATCTCGCATTGGATTACCACGTAGAGCAGGGAAGAGGCGAACAAATTGCGTTGATCTATGACTCGCCAGTAACAAATACCAAGCAACAATTTACTTATGCCCAACTGAAAACAGAAGTAGCTAAGTTTACTTCTGTTCTCGCAAGTAAAGGTGTCGAAAAAGGCGATAGAGTACTTATCTATATGCCAATGATCCCACAAGCTGCGATTGCAATGTTAGCTTGTGCACGTTTAGGAGCGATTCACTCTGTAGTATTTGGCGGCTTTGCTCCGCATGAGTTAGCGGTAAGAATTGAAGATGCAATACCTAAAGTTGTAGTAACTGCAAGTTGTGGTGTTGAAATAGATAAAGTCATTCCATACAAGCCTATGGTAGATCAAGCCTTTGAAGATGCTGAGTTTAAACCTGAGTCATGCATTGTCTATCAAAGAGAATTAGTGACAGCTAATTTGCAGTCTGGTCGAGACTTTGATTGGCAAGCTGAAATGGCAATAGCTCCAGAGCATGAACCTGTAGCAGTTAAGGGCACAGATCCTTTATATATTCTTTACACTTCAGGAACGACTGGCAAGCCTAAAGGCGTAGTTAGAGAAAATGGTGGCCATGCGGTGGCAATGAGTTATTCCATGGAAACTGTGTATGGAATGAAAGCTGGAGACGTTTACTGGGCAGCCTCCGATGTGGGCTGGGTTGTTGGCCACTCTTACATTGTTTATGCACCGTTAATTGCAGGGTGTACAACAGTTCTATATGAAGGTAAGCCAATTAAAACTCCAGATGCAGGAGCGTTCTGGCGAGTTTGTGCAGAATATAAAGTGAAAGCTCTGTTCAGTGCTCCAACAGCCTTTAGAGCGATTTGCAAAGAAGATCCTACCGGTGAAGAAATCAAAAAATATGACTTAAGCCACTTAGAGCGTTTATATCTCGCAGGCGAAAGGTTAGATCCTGCAACTTATCACTGGTTGAAAGACATTACAGGCTTACCTGTTATCGATCACTGGTGGCAAACAGAAACAGGTTGGGCTATAGCCGGTTTACCAGTAGGTATTGAAAACATGCCGTCAAAAGTGGGGTCTGCAGGTGTAGCTACACCAGGTTACCAAGTTGAGATCTTAGATTCGGATGGACAAAGAGTTGCAAATGGTGAATCAGGTTACATTGCGATAAAACTACCATTACCGCCTGGCTGCTTACCAACTATTTGGCAAAACCCAGAGCGATTTAAAGCCGGATATTTAAATAGTTTCCCTGGTTATTATGTAACAGGAGACGGTGGTTATATAGACGATGAAGGTTACCTGTTCATCATGGGCAGAACGGATGATGTAATCAATGTTGCAGGCCATAGGTTATCAACTGGTGAAATGGAAGAAGTAATTTCCAGCCACAATGATGTAGCGGAATGCGCTGTTATTGGCATTAATTGCAAATTAAAGGGCCAAGTACCGCTAGCCTTAATCGTACTGAAAAACGGTGTGGCACAAAATGATGAAATTCATACAGGCTTGAAAGGCTTAATCAGGGAGCAAATCGGCGCAATTGCGTCTCTAAAGGAAGTCTTAACAGTGGAAAGATTACCTAAGACACGTTCAGGTAAAATACTGCGTAAAGTGATGCGGCAGATGGTCGATGGAGAGCAAGTACAAGTGCCTTCAACCATAGACGACCCTGTGATACTAGATGAACTAGACCAACAGTTTAAAGTTGCTTTTGGTTAAGTACTTTTACCTAGCAAAGCTTTGATTAGTCAAACTAATAAGGTGGCGTTAAGTCGCCTTTCATATCTTATTCACATCATAAGTTCGTGAGAACTTGGTGAAAAACACGGAGAGTTGAGGGAAATCAATCTACAAATCCGAAGGGCAAACTAGTCTAAACCTTACAATTGACTTCACTGATGGGAGTGGCCTATGTCTATGATGACAAAGTTAAACATTGAGAAACGAATTTGGTTGTTGTGTTCCATTTTAGTGTCATTTTTTATTGTGTTATTTATTTACGATACATTTGAATACAAACACAATTTAAAACAAGGCAAGACCAATAACTTAAGTAGTGTAATTGATTTAGCTGAATCAATCGTCAATGCAGAATACGAACGATTTCGCTCTGGCGAAATAACTGAACAACAAGCGCAAGAAAACAGTAAGTCATTAATTAGTAAGTTGCGCTATCAAGGCAAAGAATACTTTTGGGTCCACGACACAAGCAATAACATGGTTATGCATCCAATTAAGCCAGCTCTTATGAATACTAATGTTGCAGGTGTGAAAGATCCTAACGGCAAAGCGCTATTTGTTGAAATGACCAATTTAGTGCGCAGTAAAGGGCAAGGTTTAGTCGATTATTATTGGCCTAAACCTGGTTCAGAAGACCCAGTTCCTAAACTCTCATTTGTTAAAAAAGCCAAACACTGGAATTGGATCATAGGCAGCGGCGTTTACATCGACGATATTGAGTCTGAATTCAGTACTTCGGTCATTGCTAAATTGATTATTTTATCCGGCATCTTGGCATTCAGTTTATTTATCGTTTTACGTATTGTTGCGAGTATTGTTAGACCAATTAAGAAAACAACTGCCGCAATGAATAATATTGCCAGTGGTGATGGCGATTTAACACAAAGATTAAAATCCAAAGGCAATGATGAATTGGCTGCTTTATCCAAAGCGTTCAATAGGTTTACCGAAAACGTACAAAGCGTCGTCAGACAAATGGGTGAAAATGGCAACCAAGTAGTTGCTCAGACTGAACACTTAGAACAAGTATGCGAGCAATCCTCTAAAGCGATGCAGCAAAACAGGCATGAAACAGAGCAGGTTGCTACTGCCGTTTATCAAATGTCGGCAACGATTAATGAAGTTGCGCAAAACGCTTCAGAAGCATCTAGCAGTGTAAATGTTGTAAAAAATAAAGCAGTAAATGCACAACGAGTTGTAGAGCAGAGCATAGACTCAATCAACTCACTAGCATCATCAGTAAATCAGGCATCGGAAACGATTCAAAACCTAGCAGCTGAAACAGAAAACATCGGCAGTATTTTGGATGTGATCCGAGGTATAGCTGAGCAAACTAATTTACTGGCTTTAAACGCTGCAATAGAAGCTGCAAGAGCAGGGGAACAGGGTCGAGGTTTTGCTGTAGTTGCTGATGAAGTGCGATCATTGGCAAAACGAACTCAAGATGCTACAGAAGAAATTCAATCAATGATTGAACAACTACAAAGCGGTGCTCATAGTGCCGTATCTGTGATTAATTCAGGTAATGAAATCGCCCAAACTAGTGTAGAAAAATCAGCAAGTGTGGGTGAGGCATTGTCAGAGATCAGCAACGACATCACATCAGTGTCTGATATGAGTATGCAAATAGCTAGCGCAACGGAAGAGCAGTCAGCAACGGTAGATTTAATCAATCAAAACGTAGACAGTATTAATCAATCATTCGCAGAAGTAACTGAAACGAGTCATCAAGTCGAGTCCAGCAGCTCAGAGTTGAAAGGCGTAGCTGATGACATGCATAACTTGATAAAGACCTTTAAAGTCTAGTTCTAAGAGATTACGGCCTACGCCGCAAATCGGCTGCAGTGACGGAGAGAGTCAGAAAAACTTCATTTCGTCATTACAGCGTAGGCTGTAATCTTGTTTATTCGCTGTTACTTTATATTCTCTGCAGAGAATAGAAGGTTTTCTTTCAATAATTGACTTTCTAACTTCAACTTTACTGAACGTAATACAAGTTCTGCCAATATCACAGAATAGAAGATACTAGCTATTGCTGCATTCATCGCCATTTCCGCATAAGTCAGTGAGAAAATAGAAATCAAATGCCACTGGTGTGATATATGCCAAATATGAAAAATAAAAGAAAATAGTGAGAATTTAACAGAGACTGAATTTAACAGAGACTGAATTTAACAGAGACTGAATTTAACAGAGACTGAATTTAACAGAGACACCCACCTAAACAACTTAACAGAGACAGCCAGCTAAAAGTTACTATGGGTGTCTCCGTTATTTTCTATTATTTTCGGGTTGTTATTTTTTCGCTTGATGAACTAGAGCAACTTAACAGAGACATTCACCTAAAAATTACTATGGGTGTCTCCGTTACTATGGGTGTCTTCGTTATTTTGGTTTGTTACATGCGGACAATGAACAATAAAAAAGCCCATCGAGTGATGGGCTTTTTAAGATAATTAAATCGAGTTTAAATTATTTTAACTCGTCTAGGCACATTTCTTCAGTGATTTGTGCACACCATTGCTTAACGCGCTGTTCAGTTAATTCAGGTTGACGGTCTTCGTCAATACCTAAACCAACAAAGTGATCGTCATCAGCTAAACCTTTAGAAGCGACAAAATCGTAACCTTCAACAGGCCATAGACCCATCAAAATACCGCCTTTACCGTCAACTATATCTCTTACCATACCCATAGCGTCTAAGAAGTATTCTGCGTAATCTTCTTGGTCGCCGCAGCCGAAAACTGCATATAGCTTGCCGTCAAAGTCAATTTGCTCTAGTTCAGGGAAAAAGTCATCCCAATCACATTGCGCTTCACCGTAATACCAAGTAGGGATACCAAACAATAACAAATCGTATTCAGCTATCTCTTCTTTGGTGCTTTTAGCAATATCATGTACATCAACTAAGTTTTTGCCTAATTCTTTCTGAATTAGCTTTGCAACGTGCTCAGTGTTACCAGTATCACTACCAAAATAAATGCCTACACTTGCCATGGGCGTTTAACCTTCTATAAATTTGTCTAATGATTCATCAATGAGTTGAGCTAAAAACTCAGAGCGGCTCAGGCCTTTTTCTGCGGCCAACTCAGAAGCTTTATCATACGATGCTCTGTGCAGCTTTATCTCAACTCTCTTTAAACCAGCTTGCTTATCTCGCATTAACTGGTTTTTCTTATTTATTCTTAGTTGTTGCTCTCTAGAATAGGGTGAACTCTTTGGTCTACCTCTTTGTTTTTCAGAAGCGAATAAGTCAATTGTTGTTCTGTCTACCGTTGCCTTCGCCATTAACCAAGCCCGTTCGAAGTCCAGAATGCTTGAATTAATCCTTTTGCGATAAAGCCAAAACAACCTAAAAATAACACTAACCACACAAACGCTTTGCCATAAAATGGTACGTCACCTTTATTTAATACGTCACGTATAGCCATACCGATGAAGAAAAATATACCTGCGAAAAATAGGTTCAAACCTATGGTTTCTGCTATAACAAATTGTTCTGGAGTCATTGTATTTTAAAGCCTAATGTTACTTTAGAAAAAACTAATAAATAATGATCTGAGTCATAAATTCAAAGCTCAAATCGAAACGGCGGCGAATTCTAACAAAAACAACTGCTTGTTTCAGCTATTGTGAAAAAAATCTGTACATATTTTTTCAAAAGCAACGGGTTTCTCAGCATGTAGCCAGTGTCCCGCGTTTTGGATCACCTTCACCTTAATGTTATCGAACCTGTCTTGGATGGCTTGTTGATGTTCTGGCTTCACATATTCAGAATTACCGCCAACAATAAATAGTACAGGGCCTGTGTACTTACCTTCACTGTTTGCTTTAATGAAATTTTCGTAACTACGCTCTAAATGTGGCAAGTCGAAATACCAAACCCAATTAGCTGCTGATTGCTCAGGTGCTCGTCTTAGACTCTTTAAAAGAAAAGCCCTGACGCCTGCTTCTTCGATATGTCCGCTCATTACTTTATCAGCATCTTGGCGAGATTTGGTGTGAACTAGATCAATAGAATTTAATCCTGCTAGTACGGCGTCATGTCTGCGATAATATTGAACTGGTGCAATATCAGCCACAGCTATCGATTTCACTAAATCTGGACGAACTAACGCAACTTCCATGGCAACCTTGCCACCAAGAGAGTGACCAAGAATAGAAAAAGTGCCCAATTGCATTTGCTCAGCAAACTCAATGACAGCTTGTGCCATATGAGGCAAATCAAATGGTTCAACACGATCAGACTCGCCATGACCCGGTAGGTCGATAAGATAGACGGTATGAGTTTCAGCTAAAGATTTTGCGATCAGCTTGAGGTTATCTAATGTGCCAAATAAGCCGTGCATTATAATCATTGGCTCGCCAGAGCCTAGTTTTTGATAATTAATCGCCATAAATGTGTTTCGATATGGAGCAAAATTGGTGGCACATTGTCCAACAGCTAAATATTTTATGCAATTGGGGTTTTAGCTTGTAACAGTTTGGTTATAATAAAATAAATAAAGAATCCTTTTTAATCAGCTCCTATATATTCAAGTATGAAAACAATTCAAATAGAAGACGATTTATATCAATACATTGCGTCGCAAACTCAAAACATTGGTGAGAGTGCGTCGGAAATATTAAGACGTTTATTGTTAGGGGACGCGCAAGCTGTCGTTCCTGCAGTTGAAACACCAGCTGCAAAACCAGCACAAGAAGAAGTGGCTGAACAGCAACCAAAAGAAACGAAAAAAGTGAAAACAACTTCGGTATTTAACCTGTTAAATAAAGAAGAAGTGATGACTCAAAAAGGCGCGGTTGGTCGATTTTTGTTCATTCTTGCCGCGTTACACCGTGCACATCCTGACTGTTTTGACAAAGTATTGTCGGTAAAAGGACGTGAACGTGATTACTTTGCCACTAGCTCAGAAGAGTTAGAAGCACATGGTAGTTCAATAAAACCGAAACAAATTCCAGATAGTATTTACTGGGTTGTAACTAATAATAATACACCTCGTAAAAAGCTGATCATTAACGAAGCCGCTATTGCATTAGGCTACGATGGCAGCGAAGCAGAAAAGTTACGAGAGTTTATTTAAGGAACCACCATGGCAATGCATCCAAGAGCCGGTAAGCCTGCACAGAAATCTGATTTGATTAATGTGCCTAGACTCATGTCTAGCTATTATTTGAACGAACCTGATATTGAAGTTCATCCAGAGCAAAGAGTATCTTTTGGCACTTCAGGTCACAGAGGTACGTCGTTAAACACCACTTTTAATGAGTCACACATATTAGCAGTAACACAAGCAATCTGTGATTATCGTCGTGAAAATCATATCGAAGGCCCGCTGTTTCTTGGTTTTGATACTCATGCATTGTCTGAAGCTGCGTTTGCGTCAGCAATCGAAGTTTTAGTAGCTAATGAGGTAGAAACACTTATCCAAGAAGGACAAGGCTATACACCGACTCCGGTCGTTTCTAATCTCATTATTAAGCACAATGAAGCACATCCTGCTTTTTTATCGGATGGCATCATAATAACGCCATCGCATAATCCTCCTCAGGACGGCGGTATTAAGTACAACCCACCGCATGGCGGTCCTGCAGATTCTAAGATCACAAACTGGATCCAAGACAGAGCTAATCAACTATTAAAGGAAGATTTAGCTGATGTACAAATTTATCCTTATGCAGAAGCGGTAAAAACAGGTTTTGTAAAAGAACAAAACTTTATCGAGCATTATGTAGAAGGGTTGGAAACGGTTATTAACTTTGAAGCTATTGCGCAAGCTGGTATCAAAATTGGCGTAGATCCTCTTGGTGGTTCAGGTATTGAATACTGGCCAGCAATTGCTGAGCGATATGGTATTGATTTGAACATAGTACGTGACGAAATCGATCCTACTTTTGCTTTTATGACATTGGATAAAGACGGCAAGATCCGCATGGATTGTTCTTCTGCATCGGCGATGGCTAGTTTGATTGAGTTAAAAGATAAGTTTGATATTGCTGTGGCGAATGATCCTGATTACGACAGGCATGGCATAGTGACAAACACGCATGGCTTAATGAATCCAAATCACTATTTAGCGGTGTGCATCGATTATTTATCAAAGCACAGACCGCAGTGGGATACTTCGTTAAAAGTCGGTAAAACTCTGGTTAGTACATCACTTATCGACAGAGTCGCTAAAGCGAATAACAAGCAAGTTTATGAAGTACCGGTTGGTTTTAAATGGTTTGTTGATGGCTTGGTGAATCACCAATTAATGTTTGGTGGGGAAGAGAGTGCAGGGGCTTCGTTTTTAACTCAGTCAGGTGATGTTTGGTCAACTGATAAAGACGGCATTATTTTAGCTTTGCTAGCTGCTGAAATCTTGGCTGTAACAGGTAAAAATCCTTCGCAATACTATGAAGAGTTGACAGCTGAGCATGGTGAACCTATTTATAAACGTATTGACGCACCTGCAAACCCTGAGCAAAAAGCAGTATTAAGTAACTTAAAGCCGTCAGATATTGATAGTAAAGAGTTAGCTGGAGAAGCAATAACTGCGATCTTAACAGAAGCGCCAGGTAACAATGCTGCAATTGGCGGCTTAAAAGTAGTTACGGAAAATGGCTGGTTTGCAGCTAGACCATCAGGCACAGAAAACATCTATAAAATTTACATGGAAAGCTTCATTGGACAGCAACATGTAGAAAAATTAGAACAAGAAGCACAAAAAATAGTCGCAAAAGCCTTTGCAAATGCGGGGTTGTAACGGTTAATCCTTAAGCAAATTGCTTTGCTGCAAACGTATGTAGCTAAAAAACAGCGCAGTCTGGCTTGGTCTGCGCTACATCCCCATATATGCTTACCTCATTATTTTTCATCAAAACAGTGCGATTGCTACAACATACATTTGTAATAAAAGCACACTAATCTGAACATAATTAATAATAAGTAACTGACCTAATCTTGATAGTAGGGACAGTTAATCCATGAGTGATATAACGATGGTAAAAGCAAAAAAAGATAACATGGTAGTTGGTGATATTTCTCCAGCTCAATTCAAAGAATCGATCATTAAGCATTTAAACAGCACCTTTGGCACTGACGAAAATAAAGCGAGCAACCGTTCTTGGTGGAATGCGACAGCAGCTGCAGTGAACGAACATGTACATGAGCGTTTAAGCAAAACACAGAAAAGCTACTTTGAAAATGATACTCGTGCCGTTCATTATTTCTCATTAGAGTTCTTAATGGGCCGTTTAACAGGCAACAACTTACACAACCTTGGTTTATTTGAGACAGCAAAAAAAGCATTAGCTGAGCTAGATATCAACATTAATGAATTAGTTGATGAAGAAGAAGATATGGCGTTAGGTAACGGTGGCTTAGGTCGTCTTGCAGCATGTTTTATTGACTCTTTAGCAACGATGGAATTACCTGCGGTAGGTTACGGTATTCATTACGAACACGGTCTATTCCGCCAAGAGTTCCAAGATGGTCGTCAAATTGAGCGTCCTGATAGCTGGCGTGAGTACGGCAACCCGTTCGAGCTTTGCCGTCCTGAATCGATTCAAGAGATCCCTGTTTACGGCTACGTAGAAACTAAATTTGATGATAACGGTAATATCATTAAAGAATGGCACCCAGGCCGTATTATTAAAGGGGTTCCATGGGATGTGCCGGTTGTAGGCTACTCTGGTAACAACGTCAATGTATTAAGACTTTGGGAAAGCCGTTCATCGGATTTCTTTAACTGGGATGTATTTAACTCAGGTGGTTATCACGACGCTTATAAAGAGAATGTTGAGTCTGAAACCGTATCAAAAGTGTTATATCCAAATGACGAAACAGAAGCAGGTAAAGAATTACGCTTAATCCAGCAATACTTCTTCAGTGCATGTTCATTAAAAGACATTATTCGTCGTTATAAACGTGTACATGGTGACGATTGGAGCAAATTCTCTGCACAGGTTGCAGTTCAATTAAACGACACGCATCCAGCTGTTGCTATACCAGAGTTAATGAGAATTTTAGTTGACCGAGCTAACTTAGGTTGGGATAGAGCATGGGAAATTTGTCGCGAGACTTTCTCTTATACTAACCACACTTTATTACCTGAGGCGCTAGAGAAGTGGTCAGTACGTTTATTCGAGCGAGTATTACCACGCCACTTAGAGATCATTTACGAAATTAACCGCCGCTTCTTAGAACAAGAAGTAGAAGCTAAATGGCCGGGTAATGATGAAATCAAAGCTAAGCTTTCTATCATCGAAGAAGGCAACGAGCGCATGGTTCGTATGGGTAACTTAAGCGTTATCGGCTCTAACAAAGTTAACGGTGTTGCAGAAGTTCACTCTGCACTGGTTAAAACAGACTTATTCCCTGAGTTTGATGCGCTTTGGCCTGAAAAACTAACTAACGTAACAAATGGTGTAACGCCTAGACGCTGGTTAAAAGCATGTAATCCTGAATTGGCTAAGTTAATTGACCAAACTGTTGGTACCCAGTGGCCGACAGACTTAGACTTATTACGTGATTTGGATAAAAAGGCAGACGATGCTAGCTTCCAAAAAACCTACATGGACATTAAGCACCAAAATAAGGTTGAGCTAACGAAAGTTATCAAAGAGTTAACGGATATTGATGTTGATCCAACTGCTATTTTTGATATTCAGATTAAGCGTCTACATGAATATAAGCGCCAGCATCTAAACTTATTGCACATCATGGCCTTGTACCGCCGCTTATTGCAAAATCCTGATTATGATATGCATCCACGCGTATTCATCTTTGGTGCAAAAGCAGCGCCAGGTTATCAGTTGGCGAAAGACATCATCTACGCAATCAATAAGGTAGCTGAGCGTGTAAATAACGACGAAAGAATTAAAGGTAAGCTAAAAGTAGTATTTCTACCTAACTACCGAGTTTCATTAGCTGAGAAAATGATCCCAGCAGCAGATGTATCTGAGCAAATCTCTACTGCAGGTAAAGAGGCATCAGGTACTGGTAACATGAAACTTGCACTTAATGGTGCGGTTACAATTGGTACATTAGATGGTGCAAACATTGAAATCGCCGAGGAAGTAGGGGAAGACAATGTTGTGATCTTTGGTTTAACTGTTGATGAAGTAAAAGCAGTTAAGAAAGCTGGTTATAATCCTTGGGATTACTACTATGCTAACCAAGAGATCAAAGCTGTATTAGATTGGTTTGAAACTGACTACTTCACACCTGGTAAACCGGGCGAGCTAGCTGGTATTAAGCATAGCTTGTTAGACGGTGGTGACCCGTACTTATGCTTAGCTGATTTCCAATCATATTCGGACGCGCATGAGAAAGTTGATGCTAAGTACCGCGATAGCAAAGGTTGGGCAAAGAGCGTTATTTTAAATACCGCATACATGGGCAAATTTAACTCTGACCGCTCTATTCAAGATTATGTAGATAGGATCTGGAAGTTAGAGCCTTGTAAGGCGAAATAATCTTATAAAAACTGAAAAGGAGAACATGTGTTCTCCTTTTTTATTTAAGCAGTTAGCTAAGTTAACAGCTTCTTTCACCTTCAAAACAAGGATCGTTGTTTGGGCTTACAAAAACGCTTTTGCTTGTTTCATCTGTATAACCGTCGTTATCTGTAACACGCTGGCGGATACTAAATGATGTTGGTGAGTTTACTGTAAATGTAGGCACGCTTGCACCATATGATTGGCCATTTACCCACCACTCTGTTTTTACAATACTACCATCGCGATCTGACGCTCCACTATTCAAACGAAGCGCTGCTGTGTAAGCTGTTCCATCATAGAAGATGTAATCGCGAATGTTTGCCTGTGGTGTGTAATCACACTTAGTCGATGTAGATGTTTCTAACTGAGAAAATGGTAAAGTTGCAAAACAACTAAAGCCAAACTCGCTTAGGTAAACACTTGGTGAAAGCGAAGCGTGATAGTAGCTCGAGAGCGTTCTTCGTTCAGAACCAGAATATGCTGTACACGAGGCATTACCATAATAAACTGTATATTGCGTGGACTCAGTTCTGCAATTTACAGGATTGTCACCAGCATTAGCTGTGCCAGTAAACGTCGAAGAAAGTAGTAATGCAGACGCGCATAATAGGTTGGTTTTTAACATAAATTTATTCCTTTTATTATTGTTAAAAGTGAAAAGAAATCCTCTTTTCGAAACGCAGTAAATCACAATTGTAAAGAAAGTTAAATAGTGTAAAGAAATAAACATTTTTGTTTTTATGTGTTGATTAACACGAAACGCTAAATTGTCTTTTTTGAGGTGGCTATTTTTAAAATGAAAATAAAGCGCGTACAATGCGCGCTCTTTTGATAACTCGGTAGCTGTTATGTCTCATATTCCAAACAATGATTTTCTTAGTTTAACTCGTCAAAATGAATGGCATCTTGAACCATTTAACATCGAAAATGACGATTATCAGATTCAAGTTTGGGATACAGGTGTTATTTACTTTCATCCGAAGGCATTACCATTAGAGCAAGCTAAACAGAGCTTTATCTTTTCTTCCGCGGTTCATGGCAATGAAACTGCGCCAATAGAAATTTGTGATGAAATTATTACGCAAACACTAAACGGTGAGTTTAAGCCTGTATACCCAGTGTTATTTATTTTTGGTAATCCTGCATCTATTAATATTGGTAAGCGTTTTGTTGAAGAAAACATGAACCGTTTGTTTAATGGTCATCACAGCAAAGGCTTAGATCCGCAAGGTCGTGAATCAAACGACGAGAGAGTAAGAGCTGAAAAGCTAGAGCAATACGTTGAGCGTTTCTTTGGCTTTTACCCAGAATCAGAAAAAACACATTACGACTTGCATACTGCAATCCGAGATTCAGCACATGAAAAATTTGCAGTGTATCCATATCTGCATGGTGAAGCTTGGTCGAAAAGACAATTTGAAATACTAAGAGCTATGGGAGTAACTACCTTCTTGCTAATGCAAAAAGCAGCTACTACGTTTAGTTATCACTCGTCTTTCAATCATAAGGCTGCGGCGTTTACTATTGAACTGGGTAAAGTTCGTCCATTTGGCGAGAACGAGCAGAGTAAATTTGCAGCGGCAAAACAAACATTAAAAGATTTGTTAGTAGGTAAAGTATTTACAGGCGAAGCATTCGACCCAAATAACTACCAATTACTGTCTGTAAACCGAGAAATCATTAAAAATTACGACGATTTCGCGCTTAATTTCTCAGATGATGAAGCAAACTTCAAAGAGTATAAGCAAGGTGAAGTCATTGCCTCTGAAAACGGTGCTGACATTAGGGTAGAAGCTCCAACAGAAGCGATAGTGTTCCCAAATGCCAATGTAGAAATAGGCCAACGTGCAATTCTTATGGTAGTACCTACAGACGTTTCTGGTAACTTAACTGACTGATTAGAAAAAGACTGCATAGAACGATTCCGTATTTAGATCCTGACCTCCGTCAGGATGACGGCATTATGATCTAGGATGACGGTACTGTGGTCTTGGAAGGCGAGAGTCCGTCATTGCAGCGTAAGCTGTAATCTCAGGCTTTTTGTATTTAGCTCCTGACCTCCGTCAGGATGATGGCATTATGATCTAGGATGACGGGCTTGGAAGATGAGAGTTCGTCATTGCAGCGTAGGCTGTAATCTCTGCTTTTTGTATTTAACTCCTGACCTTCGTCAGGATGACGGCATTATGATCTAGGATGACGGGCTTGGAAGATGAGAGTTCGTCATTGCAGCGTAGGCTGTAATCTCTGCTTTTTGTATTTAGATCCTGACCTCCGTCAGGATGACGGCATTATGATCATTGAAAAAGTCACAAACAGAAACAATATCCTCTTAACTATTACTGGTTCTAATATAAACAAGGATAACTATGACAAGGTTTCTGGTCGTTTTGTTGATTACCGTATCCTCATTTCTAGCAAGTGCTGCACAACAAAGTAACATTGACAATGAAGAAATTTCTGCGGTGGAAATGAGCGAAGCTGTAAACAACATTGTTTTTGCGCTAGAAAATGTATATCTGTATCCGAAAAAAGCGGAATATTTATCTCAAGTACTGCTTGGTGATAGTCATACAAAAAAGTTTAAGGCAAGCCAAGATATAGAAACATTCAGAGACTATTTGAGAACAACTTTAGTTAAAGTAACGCACGATACTGGTTTTGATATTACAGAAGAACCAGAATTAATTCGAAACTCTGAAAATGGAGCTGAGCTAGTCGAGGAATCGAAAGGAAGTATAAGTGTAGAGATATCAGAGAGTAACATTGGCTATCTAAATATAACTGGAGATCTAACTTTTTCGAGGGCTAAGCAGTTAATGTCAGAGTCGTTTCAGTTAATGACAGGAGTTGATGCCATGATCATTGATTTACGCTCTGCTGATAAGGTTGATATAGCTTTGGTACAGCAAATGGTCAGTTACTTTATTCCTCAAGGAAGTGTGATCGGCGAACTGAATTCTAACAGTGAAACAATAGCTCTAAAGGCGCTTGCTAGCTCTCAAACTGAAAAATTTAAGGACAATTTTCCACTATATGTTGTTAATTCTTCTTTTGTTGCAGGTGAGTGGGAGTTTTTTAGTCATGCTTTACAAGCGTTTGGAAAAGCAGTTGTTGTTGGCGAAAGCACTATGGGAGTCGGTGAGCTTTCTAAGTCAGTTAAGGTAGCACAAGGCGTTGTATTAACTCTGCCTTATGCTGTTATTAACCATCCTGAAACTGGAGAAAGCTGGGAGCAGTCTGGAATTGTCCCTGAGCATCATATTTCGAGCAATAAAGGGATGGTTAAAGCTTATGAGTTGGCTTTAGGAAGAATAACGCAAAGGTAAAAGCGCTTAAGAGTCGATTTGTGAAAGGTGTGGCTTATATTGTGGTGATGTTATTTTCACCTAAAAACATAGCTAGTCGCTTGCCAAACAGATGGTTTTTCCCCCAACTGGAAATATTTCTGAACACTTTGTCTATCTAAAATAAATACTCTAAAGCGTCGTGAAATTGAAACCGTCATAATCGACGGGTAAAGTCCCGCCTCAAATATCAAGCCATATCGTAACCTAGGTATTAATTACTTATTACATGCTGTAAAAGTAAACAACGCCTGATAAAAATCGACTAAAATTAGAGCGGGTTACGGTCACAACAGGAAACTATTTATGGGTAAGTTAAACAACGTAGAAAACCCAAATAACATCAATAAAAGCGATACTCTTTCGCTAGACTTTGTATCCGAAAATGCTTTATCTATTCCTGCTTTTAAAATGCTAAATGCAGATGGGGAATTATACGAAGGTGCTGTTGAATCTTCTATGGATAAAGAAACAGCGATCAGAATCTATGAAACTATGCGTTTCACTCGCGTATTAGATGAACGTATGTTAGCTGCGCAGCGTCAAGGACGTATCAGTTTCTACATGCAGTGCCTTGGTGAAGAAGCTGCTGTGACAAGTAGTGCTGCTGCACTAGAAGATACTGATATGATTTTTGCTCAATATCGCGAACAGGCAGCATTGGCTTATCGTGGTTTCCCACTTGAACAGTTTATGCATCAAAACTTTTCAAATGCCAAAGATTTAGGCAAAGGTCGTCAGATGCCAATTCACTATGGTTCTAATGAATTGAACTATATGACTATTTCATCGCCACTAGGTACGCAAATTCCACAAGCAGCAGGCTATGCGTATGGTCAGAAGATGGATGGCGAAGGTGGTTGTACTATTTGCTACTTCGGCGAAGGTGCAGCATCAGAAGGTGATTTCCACGCTGGTTTAAATATGGCTGCGGTACACGAAGCTCCAGTTTTATTCTTTGCTCGTAACAATGGTTACGCGATTTCGACTCCTGCTAGCGAACAGTTCAAAGGTGATGGTATTGCTTGTCGTGCAGTTGGTTACGGCATGAAAGCAATTCGTGTTGATGGCGTTGACGCATTAGCTGTTTATGAAGCAGTTAAAAAAGCAAGAGAATACGCAGTAGAGCATAACAAACCAGTATTAATTGAATCTATTGCTTACCGTTTAGCGGCACACTCTAGCTCGGATGATCCAACAGGTTACCGTTCTAAAGATGAGGAAGAGAACTTCCGTGAAAACTGTCCTGTAGCTCGTTTCAGAGAGTACTTATTGAAAAAAGGTTGGTTAGACGAAGCTGAAGACGAAAAAGCGAAAGAACAAATTAGACAAGATGTGCTTAGTGCATTGAAAGTTGCAGAAGTTGTTGAAAAGCCAGCGTTAGAAGAGATCGTGACAGATGTATACGAACAAGTTCCTGAGCATCTGCAAAAACAATACGAAGAATTAAAACAACATATTGCAAAGTACCCGGAAGCTTATCCAGCTACCTCAGGTCGTTTAGGGGAGGCTAAGTAAATGGCAAAGATGAATATGTTACAAGCGATCAATTCAGCAATTACGATCGCGATGGAAGAAAATCCTAAGTCATGTGTATTTGGTGAAGATGTTGGTTACTTTGGTGGTGTATTTAGAGCTACTTCAGGCTTACAAGAAAAGTTTGGCAAGCAAAGAGTATTTAACACACCTTTAGTTGAACAGGGTATTTTAGGTTTTGCGAACGGTTTAGCTGCACAAGGTGTAACTGCGATTGCTGAGATTCAATTTGCGGACTACATTTTCCCTGCATTTGACCAAATCGTGAATGAAACTGCTAAGTTCCGTTACCGTTCTGGTAATGAATTTGATGTAGGTAACTTGGTTATCCGTACTCCTTATGGTGGTGGTATTGCTGGTGGTTTATACCACTCTCAGTCGCCAGAAGCTTATTTCTCGCACACACCAGGTTTACAGTTGGTTTTCCCTAGAAATGCTTACCAGGCAAAGGGATTACTAGCGGCTTGTATTGAGTCAAATGATCCAGTTATTTTCTTTGAACCGAAGCGCTTATACCGTGCATCAGTAGGGGAAGTACCTGAAGATAAATACATCATACCTTTAGGTAAAGCTGAAGTTGTTAAGCAAGGCTCTGATGTAACTTTACTTGCTTGGGGCGCACAGGTTGAGTATCTAGAAAAAGCTGCTGAAATGGCGGAAAAAGATAATATCTCTTGTGAGATCATCGATTTAAGAACTTTAATGCCATGGGACGTTGAAACTGTTGCAAACTCTGTTCTGAAAACGGGTCGTCTAGTTGTATCGCAAGAAGCTCCATTAACTTCTGGCTTTGCTTCTGAAATTGCTGCAACTATTCAATCTGAGTGTTTCTTACACTTAGAGTCGCCAATTGAGCGTGTTTGTGGTTTAGATACTCCGTATCCTCTAGCTCATGAGAAAGAATATATGGCTGATCACCTTAAAATTTATGAAGCGATTAAGCGCTCAGTAAACTATTAATCAGGTTGGAGAAGTATGATGAGTAAAGATTTTATTTTACCTGATATTGGTGAAGGTATTGTTGAATGTGAAGTCACTGAGTGGCTAATTAAAGAAGGCGATACCATTGTAGAAGACCAACCTGTTTGTGAAGTAATGACAGACAAGGCTATGGTGCAAATTCCAGCTATTTCTGATGGTGTAGTAACTAAGCTTTATTATCAACAAGGTGAAATTGCTAAGGTTCATGAGCCTTTATTTGCTATTTCATCTGCGGGCGAAGCTGCACATGAATCAACACCTGCTCAAGCTGTATCTGAACAAGTTATGGATCACGCTCCAGAGGCTCCAGTTGTTGCAACTGCTAGCAGTAGCTCAGAGTCGGTAGAAGATTTCTTATTGCCAGATATTGGTGAAGGTATCGTAGAATGCGAAATCGTTGAGTGGCTAGTAGCAGAGGGCGAAGCAGTTAAAGAAGACCAAGAGATCTGTGAAGTAATGACAGATAAAGCTATGGTTCAAATTCCTGCTAAAAGCGATGGTGTTATTGCTAAGCTTTATTATCAAAAAGGTGAAATTGCTAAGGTTCACGAGCCTTTATTTGCTATTAGAACAGCAGGCGCTTCAACTTCTGTACCAGCCGCTACTCAAGCAACGACTGCAGCGCCTACAGAACAAAAGTCTACACCTACTGCTACTAACAATGCGGCAGCAGTAAAACCAAATGGCAAAAAAGCAGTAGCGTCTCCAGCGGTACGTCGCTTGGCTAGAGAAATGAATATAGATATCACTTTGGTACAAGGTAGTGGTGCTAAAGGTCGTGTTTATAAGCAAGACTTAACTGCTCATCAACAAGGTGCGACTCAAACAGTTTCTGCTCCAACTCAAGTTGCTACTGCGAATGTTGCAGAAAATCGCGTTGAGCCTATCAAGGGTATTAAAGCTGCAATGGCGAAAGCTATGCAGGACTCGGTTTCGACTATCCCTCATTTCACGTATTCAGATGAAATTGATCTTACTGACTTAGTGAAACTACGTAAGTCGTTGAAAGGTGAATATGAGAAGCAAGGCATTAAGTTGACTATGATGCCTTTCTTTATGAAAGCTATGTCTATGGCTATGAAGCAGTACCCGATAATGAACTCTCAGCCTAATGCTGATTGTACTGAGCTAACTTACTTTAATGACCATAATATCGGTATGGCGGTAGACTCTAAAGTAGGCTTATTGGTGCCTAATATTAAGTCTTGCCAAGATAAAAGCATTAAGCAGATTGCAATTGATGTAATGGAAATGACAGGTCAAGCTAGAGAAGGTCGTTTATCACCAGATCAACTTAAAGGCGGTACAATTTCTATCTCTAATATTGGTGCTCTTGGTGGTACAACGGCAACGCCAATTATCAACAAACCAGAAGTTGCGATTGTTGCTTTAGGCAAGTTACAAACGTTACCTAGGTTCAATGCAAATGGTGAAGTAGAAGCTCGCCAAATTATGCAAGTGAGCTGGTCTGGCGACCACAGAATCATTGATGGCGGTACTATTGCTCGCTTCAATAACTTGTGGACTCAGTATCTACAAGATCCAACAAGCATGATGATGGAAATGGTTTAATTAAAAACAATTTCTTATTTATTAGTAAAAGCCTAAACGTTCTGTGCGTTTAGGCTTTTTTGTTTTAGCATTTAAATATAACCATACTTTCCTTAAGTCCACAGTTTTCACAGTGAAACAACAACTTATCATACTGATATCTAACTTATTTATTTTGCTGATGGTTTGAGTTTCATCACATTTTGTAATGACTAAACTAAAATTGTAATAGTGTGTAATGCAGTTAACTCTTAAGGTGGGCTATTTTTATTGGGGGATAACTCTATTTCAGAGTTTAGCCTCTCATCATAAGCATGGATGTTTCTACCTAGGATAGAAATATCAAGCCTGTTTCTGTGCTTATGAACATTAAATTTAGCAATTACTAGTGGAGGAAGGAAAATGAATTTCCAGCAAATTGCAAACATGCATCTCAGCCAAAATAAAGCTATAACCAACCGTTCAATAGAACATCTGGCAGCTGATATTAAGGCAATACAATGCCTAGCCCAAGCAGCCGTCAATGTTGAGCTTTTTACTATCCCGTTGTACATGACAACGTTATATTCAATAGAAGGGATGCATAGTATTACGGAAAAGCCACCGAAAGAAGGAGATAAGACTTTATATTATGGAAGACGTTGGCCAGGCATAAAGCCTTCACCTAAACCAGTTACGAGTAATGAAAAAGCAGCAAACATATATTTCAGTGTGTTCATCCAAGAAATGTTGCACCTGCAAATGGCCGCTAATATTTTTAATGCCCTAGGTAATAATTATGCGTTAAGAGTCTTATGGGGACCTGGACAAAAGTATCTAATAAGAGAAACCTTGCACCCAACTTTTACCTCTAGTGCCTTGGTGACTAACAATAATGGATGGCATTGTTATGGGCCTGAAAAAACTCATATCCCACATATTTTAGATATTACCGATCTCAGTGAAGAATCTGGCTATTCGGATATAAAGGTAAACTTAGGGGCTTTGGATGAAAACAGCATAAAGTTAGCTCTATTGATAGAAGAGCCATCAGATGTGCTGAGCTCACGTATCAAAGAGAGTGCTAGAGATAACTATATTGCAACCATGCCCGGAGGCGTTTTAGAAAACGTACCATTTAAAAACTGGACTAAGAAGTCGGTTGAATCCGACTTACCAGCATTTGGTACAATAGCAACTATGTATGAGTGTTTAGCCGCTTATCTGAATATTAGTTATCAAGTTTTCCCAAATACTGACTCTACCATTTTATCTGCCTTACAACTTAACCAAGAAGAGCTGACTGAGCCGCTAAGCGTTAATTTGTTTGATATCGTATTTAACAGGCAATCTATCCAGAGAGACTTATTCAATACGGAAGAAGAAGGCCATCCTATGGCAGAGTTTCCTCGTATGAAAACGGTTATTGATGCAAAAAATTCAAAAGAAGCTAAGCAGCAAATTTTCCAACTTATGAATGCGATCACCGATCAAGGTGAAGGCGCAACCATGAATATACAGCCAACGAGCTCATATAATATGGCTCACTCAGAAGTAGAAGGGGCAGTAGAGCAAAATTATCAGCCTAGCATGGATGCATTAAAAGCAGACTACATTCAATATGACGAGAATGGCGATCCGTTACCAATTTCAGGAAGCGCTGAAGCGAGAGGAACAAATGGTGATGTAGATCATTATGAGCGTTTTCAAGAAGTTAAAGAATTAATTGATAATGGTGAGATAACAACTTGGATAAGTTGGCATGAGCTTGATCAACATTGGCGTGCAGATGATTTACAAACTTCAAAATACGCTGAAAATCCGCATAAAGATAAGTTACCGAGTGCCGAGTCGGTGGCCAGTGCGCTAAATCGCTTAAATTTATCAAAAGACAGAGAGGATAATTTTAAGATGATGAGTCATGTTGCTGCTGGTGCAATTGCTGGTGTTACTACAGTATTGAATGACTATTGGAAAAACGATGATCAAAGTTTTCCATTTCCATCAATGTCAGGTTCTGGCGATCGCCTTTCAATTTGCTGGGCTGTATTTGGTCAAGCTCCGGATTTATCTTTGGGTGAATATGAGCGGATTAGTGAGAGCAGTCGCGACTACCTTTATCATGCATGTCAGGGGATGGCATTGCAGCCTAATCCAAAAAATCCAGATGATCCAAGCGTATGTGCTTCAAAACAAGTATTTCACACTTGCCGAGGTTCTAACAATTGTAAAGCTGAAGGTGGCTGTGGTTTTGTACAAAAAACCTCGGGGGGAGAAGCCGGTTGTCGTGGTGTAAGTGATTCGGCAAGTAAAAAGGGAAGCCCTCAAGAGGGCTGTGAGGAGTCTGTTCTGTATTCACCTCCAGCTGACAATGCATGCGGAGGGTTAGGTGGATGTGCAGTACCAATTTCAGCGTCTCAACTTTTTCCTGAGAGTGGCTCAATGCCTATTTATCGTCTTCAAGCTGGTCAAAAGCCAGAGAAAGTGCCAGATGAGTGCATTGAATTTTCCGCAGGTGATGCTGTTTATGATATCGCTTGGGATGCCTACACTAAAGCACTGAAAGCAGAAAGCAAAACCCCTGAGCAGAAGCCAGAGCCTTCGGACTTAAGATTGGCGTTTCCACCGTCAACCTAATCTTAGCTCGTTCATCAAAGCCACATTGTGTTTGTAATGTGGCTTACTTATTTTCTAACGAACTTTTAAAGGCTAAGGAGTTAAGCATGAATTTCGAACAGAAAGATTCATTAGGTTTTGGGGTTGGGCTGAGATCTTGTCACTTTCATTGGTTGGAGCAAAACTTACTCCCCGAACAATCTGGTGTTGATTGGTTTGAAGCTATTACTGAAAATATCCTAGATAACCATGGTTATGCTCGAAGTATGTTATTTAAACTTCGTCAGCATTATCCAATCGTACTGCATGGTGTGTCCCTGTCTATCGGCTCTACAGATCCATTAAATACTGAGTACTTGAATAAGCTGAAAGTGCTTGCTGAAGAATTACAACCAGAGTGGATCTCTGATCATTTGTGCTGGACTGGCATCATGAACATTAACAGTCATGATTTGTTACCTATGCCGTTGACTCATGAAAGTCTTGAACATGTCTGTTCACGAATACACAAAGTACAAGAGTTGTTGCAACGCCCGCTAGTACTTGAAAATCCAAGTAGTTATCTTGCTTTTGCCAGTAATGATTATCATGAGTGGGAGTTTCTCAGTGAAATGGTAAAAAGAACCGATTGCCAACTACTCGTCGATGTAAACAATATTTACGTGAGTGGATTCAATCTTGGTTTTGATCCTAAAACTTACCTTTCAGGCATTCCAATTGAAGCTGTTAAACAAGTGCACCTTGCTGGACCTACACATATGGGAACCCATTTAATTGATACCCACGATCAACCTGTTCCAGAAGCGGTTTGGGAGATATATAGTGACTTGCTTAAACGTAAACAAAGTCCTATTGCTACTTTATTGGAGTGGGATGCTGATATACCTGAATTTCCAGAATTAGTATCAGAACTTAACAAAGCTAAACAAGTACTGCAGGGCAAAGTACCTATTGTATCAAGCGATTCAGTTGTGCAGAAGCCGACAAAAAGTAATGTGATATCAACACCATCTCAAGCTCAGTTTGACCGTGTACAGACTAAATTTGTGGAGGATACTCTTGACTGATATTAACACTTTAGCTCAACAACAATGTTGGCTTATGGAGCAAATATTAAATGGCAAAGGAGTTCAGGTACCTGAACAGATGCGTAAAGTTATCAGTGGCTCTTCTAGTTTCACTGCGCAGCAGCGTCTAGCTGTGTATCAACAAGGTTATCGGCTTAGATTAATTGAATGTCTTGCTGCTGAGTTTCCAGTATTACAACTTTATCTAGGTAACGCCTTATTCGATGCTTTTGCTCATGGTTACATTAGCAGATTACCCTCAAGTCACTACAGCTTATACCAACTGGGTGAAAGATTTGCAGACTTTTTAGAAGCTACTCGACCAAAGAACCGTTCTGACAAAAAATTAGATGTTGAGGTAGATGAACAAGCACAGCAATCAACAATAGACACTTACTTGTGTTTACCTGAACAAATAGCTCGAGTTGAACGAGCTCAAGCACAAAGCTTACGCGGCGACAGTAAGGAAAATAAATTTACTGGTGAAACACTAAAAGACCATTCAAAAACAGGGTTAGAAAAAGCAAAGGGTACAGCATCACTTTCCTCTTTGTTTACCACTATAGACTGGCCAAAAATTTCATTACCGGCGACTAGTTTTCTAGTTGTAAGTGATTTTAATTTACTTAGTTATTTACAAGAAGCTGAAGAGCACTTTAATTTGACCGAAGCTAGAAAGCAGAGAGAAATGGCTGTAAATGAAGATCCAACAAAACCCCAGAAGCCAAGGATTGAAAAACAATCACTGTTGGTTTTTCGCAACCAATTTCAGGTCAATATTGCACGTTTAAACTCATGGCAAACCCAAGTGATTCAGATGTTACAAACGAACGGGTACGTTGATTGGCAAAAAGTTGCCCAGAAAGAACAGATTGGAGACTTTGAATTGCACTTAAAGGCAGAGTACTGGGTATCAATAGCAAGCAAGCAAAATATGATCTCGATAGATGCTTAACCTCTTTGGCGAACATGGAAGTTTGCCTGTTTTCAATTTTGTTATGGGTGTCTCTGTTGTTTTTATTTTAGCTATTTTTCATTCTCTCAGTTATTTTTGTTTTAATTACTTGTGAACTCAGTGGTGTCAGGATTCAACCAACACGATGATGTAAATGATCGAATGGAGTTCAATTTATAGTTAGCTTTTAAAGGCCTAAATGGATAAAACATTTAGGTTTTTTTGTGTCTGTCATAAAAATTATTGGGAAAATTATTAGAGAGAACTATTAGAGACACCCATGTTAAATTTAGGTGGGTGTCTCTGTTATTTATCTCTGCTTTTTTTATCTAGATTAAGGTGGGTGTCTCTGTTATTTTCATCTTTATCATTTTTTATAGGAAACTCATTCCTTTACCAATTAGAGACATACATAGTTTGGAATCCAATCTTAAGAATTTTTATATCTCTGACGAGCAATCCATATATCTGTTATCTGCTAACGATGCCAAAAAGCTCAGAAACTGGGTGAACCTTTGCCAGCGCCAATTGCAAAAAATGGGATTCACCCAAGTCGAAATGATAGGCAAGGGTGCTTACGGATTTGTTTTTGTCGGCACCAATGCAAATGGCAAAGAAAGAGTATTTAAGTTCTCTAGGATCACTTTGCCGCAGAATGTTAGGGAGCGTTTAGAAGAGGAAGGTTACATGCTCAACCTTCTCAAACACCCAAGCATTCCATCGTTTCTTGCTTATGAAAACATAAAAAAGCAAGGGATCCTTGTGATGGAGCGTGGCAAAGGTATGGATTTACACGAGTTGTCTAAGTTAAGAGGTAGTTTATCTGTTGCTACCATAGTAAAAATTGCCGCTCAACTTGCTGAGATACTAATGTTTTTGCGCTCCGTAAAAGTAGTAGGAAGCAATGGTCAACTTGAACACAAACCTATTATTCACGGCGATATCAAACCTTCTAATCTAGTTTGGGATGAAGAAACCGAAAAGTTGTCACTGATAGATTGGGGTTCTTGTGTATTTGCCCAATTAGATGAGATAGGACAGCCTATTGCTAATAACGTGATGGAGTTAATGTCTGCAGACATGCAAAACACTAACGCAAAACTAGGCGATGTGTATTTTATCGGCAATGAGCAATTAAATGGTGAACTATCAAATCCTAGATTTGATGAGCAAGGAGCAGCTGCTACCCTTTATGCCTTAGCTTCAAACCAAAATTGCCGATACGGATATGCCGCAATACCTCCAGCTTCTTTAGGTTTACCTAAGCCTCTTTCGATTGCATTAGAAGCTTTGTTAACGGGTGATAAAAAGCAGAGGGAGCTTGCTGGTAATAGATTTGTTAATCATGCAAAAGATATGGAACACTGGTATTTACCAGATATTCCTTTAACAAATACAGAAGCTTGTTTACCAGTTTGGCTCAGAGAGTCAGAGCAAAAAATTGAAACCGTAGTGTATTCATCAAGAAAATCTTTTTTACGCCAACAAGACAGTTCAGATTTATTATTAGAAGTTAAAGATGCTCAGCTAGATAAATATTATAAAAATTATCTACAAGGGATGGGAGATAACGAAAAAGCATTTATTGCTGCAGTGAGTCGCTTCAGTGAATTTCCGATTGTTGGAGGATTAGCAATCCACTGGCAAGAAGACGGTATATACGTTGACTCAAATTTGAACCTGTTCGATGGGGCTTACAAACGTAGTGTGAGTGAAACCATTAATAATATGGTCGACTTAGCTCGAAGTTTAGATATTAGAGAAGCGACCTTCAAAAGTTGTCTTTTCGATGCAAAAAACACAATTCACGTAGAGCGTAAATCAGAGAGTGAACCATTTGTTATTGCAGAAGGTGCAGAGATACCGTTTGAAACGACACATATCGCTGATGTAGAAGAAGGCAAAGAACACTCTTATTTTGAAGATGGTGAAGATCCTGATGAAAGATTGGAGCTACCAAACTCTATTATGCAACATATTGTTGAGCTTAATAATATTCATCACACAGGCTGTATTATTTTTGAAGTCTTACCCAAACATTTGAAAATACATAACTACTTTCACTTACTGGATAAAGACAAACAAGATGAGTTTCGTTTTCATCTAGATGGCATTTTAGCGAATGTCGAAGCGATAAAAGGAGTAGGAGTGTCAGGTTATATGAAACTGCCTTATACAGATGCAAAGCAGTTTGAATATCAGAAACAACGGCCAGCCTTGTACTACCCAACTAATCCTAAAGCTCATACCAGTGAATAACACTATGTATTTGTTATGACATACCTGTCATATTGAACAATACTATATGTTGTAACTCATATAGGGAGGAAAGGTATGAGTGATAATGAAGTAACAAAGCGAAAATTTAAAAAGGGCACAGAACATGGGGCTGCTATTGGTCTTGTGTTTGGTATCGCATTTGGTGCCGCTTTTGGCAATATAGGTGTAGGTATTGCTTTCGGTATTGCATTTGGAGCAGCGTTAGGTCCAACGTTGCTTAAACAACTATCTTCACAACAAACAGATGAAAATGCGGAGTGAACAAAGCAAAACTATCTATGGTGCTGGTGAGAAGAGGGCAAAGCTTTATTTAGAAAAGAGTCATTGTGAAGTTGTTATTCTAAATAGATGTCAGAGACTATTTTTTGCGGTAAATAAGCTTAACCCATTTTCGTTATAAACGTTTCTAGAGGTAAGTCTCTTTCAAAATACCAGCCTTGTGCTAAATACACCCCATTGTTCAATAACCAATCCATTTGCTCTTGAGTTTCTACACCTTCCGCTACAAGTTCAACACCTAAGTTAGTTGCTAATTCAATGATAGTATTTAATATAAGTGCATCAACCGAGTCGGTATTAATGGCTTGGACAAAGTTTTTATCCACTTTCAGCTTATCAAAGTGTAAAGACTTAATGTAACTTAGGCCTGATTGCCCCGTACCAAAGTCATCAAGCGAAATATTAAAACCCGCCTTATGCAGTTTTTCGACAAATATAGTGGTTGCTTTTAATCTATTTTCTTTTATACCCCGTTCGGTAAGCTCTAACTCCGCAGTGTGATTTGCTTCGAGTTCTGACAACTTGGAGACGATTAACTGAATCAATGGCTCATTTAAATCATTAGGAGCAATGTTTATTGAAGTAAAAAAAGCTCTATCGCTAGGAATTTTACTTAGAAGCTGCATCGAGTCGTTTATACAAATATCGGTGAAACGAGCCGATAGCTTTTTTTCTTCAGCGTAGGGGATAAACTCGTCTGGATACTTATAAATTTTATCGTGTCGATACCATCGAATAAGTGCCTCTGCACCAACCCAAGTGTTATCTCGCATATCAACAATAGGTTGAAAATGCGTTTTAAACTCTAACTCATTTATGCCGCTACGAATTTGATAACCTAAATTAGTTACTATTTTTTGTTTGAGAGACCACCAAAACATAAAGATCAATGTGCTCACTAAACCTATCCTCAGATAGGCACCGAGAGAAAGCTCACTTTCGTAACTCTCTTTTTTAAACAGTTTGAGTCGAAGAGGAGAACTGAGGTTTTTAGATGTTTCATCAGACAGCAACGGGACTTCTTCGTACCCAGACTTGTCTTTAGCTTTTAAGCTGTAATCTGAAAGACCTAGATCAATAAGAAATTCATCATTTAGCCAATATTCGAGAATGATGTTTTTATGTGAACAGGTAAAACAGTCTTCCAACATCTCTAAATATGACGCTTCCCAAACAAGAGCGGTGCTTTTATCAGCTGAAAGAGTAATAAAAGCAATACCGTTGGCGATTTGCGTCACGGTAAATTCATCATTGGTAAAGTTAATTTTATAGTTCAGAGCAATATTTCGATATTCAGAACAGATCTCTCCAGTGTTAGTGACGGCAAAAACATTGGTGATAGATTTGCGCGCGAATCGAGCGTCAAACAATTGCTTGATAAATTGCTCGTCACAAGTTTGATACTCAGCAAGCACATTACGCATGGTAGCCGATAAATCTTGCATCAAATCTATCTCGTTATTTGCGCGTTTAGCGTAATACTGACGAGTGTGCTCTGACTCCCTAAGTTGTTGCCAAATCCCTATATTGTATTCCACTAACACTGTGGCAAATAACAGTGCCAAAGCAATTAAATTTAACAATCGTGTCAGCTTGTTATTAGAGATCATCTATTTACCAACTTTGCTTAGGTCGTCTTATGGCTGGAGAACTCCTTGCTAGCCAATTAAGGGAGAATTTACTGCCAACTTATTGATTTTGCTACGATCAAAGATAGTAGGTATATTTAGATATTGCCAAAATAAATGCTTGAATAAGAAAAGAAACAAGCGGTGATACAACTTGTATGAACAGAAGAATGAGGAAGTGTTGAGTTAAAGTTATGTAGTTTGTAATTTGTTAAATTGCTCGGTTAAATCCTTCATACGTTTCTTGTGGTGACTGGCTATAGGCATACCGTCAACGATTTTGTAGACTGATTTGCAACGTTCAATAAGAGACCACTTTTTCTTAGGCTCTTTTTCAATCATAGCTAGCAATACTTGAAGTAGATTAAGTGCACTACCTGTATTCATTGGGGCAATTTTAAGTGACTTATCAAACAGCTCTGCGGCCGTGTCTAAATCACCTTCCGTGAATTTTTCAATGCCCGTTTTATTGAATAACTTAACATTCTTTATATTATCGGTTGCTGAATTTTGTGCCTCAGAAAGCATGCGAATGGTAAAATCATCTAATTCAACATCCGCTTCTCGGATCTGTTTTGAGTATTCGATAGCTTTGTCGAATTCACCGATTTTCATCATTAATGAAATACTATCTGCTAGCAATTCGGTAGGAAAAGCAGACTCTTCCTCTTCGTATTTGTGAGTAAAGTCAAAAAACTCTTTTTTGGCTTTGTAGTTTAAGCCGTTTACTGAGTCTAGTCTGGCCATACAAATGGTCTCAAAGTCTTCCTGAGAAAATTCAGTAAAGGATGTACTATCTCTTTTCGACTTTTGTAAGGCGTAAATAGCTTCTTGGTTATAACGACGCTTCTTTTGCGCATCGCTTTCAAGGTCGCATATATCTATGATATTGCGAATGTGGTTTAACAAATGTCGATAATCTTTTTTAAAGGCATTGGAGGTGAGATCAACCACTTGGTTACATGCTTTGATAGATGCTTCAAAGTCTTGGTTTAATTTAGCAACAGCACTTAATTTATATTGTCTTGCTACCGAAAAAGGTGACTTATCAATACCTTGTTTTACCCAATCATAGGCATATTCAATTTCTTCAGTGTTTAAGTAGCAATCGGTAATAATGTCATAAGCACTTACGCTGAATTTGCTCTGCAATACTGCTTCTTTGGCGTAGCGTATTGATTCTTTATACTTTTCTTTTTCTTTTAGAGCTTTGGCCTTATAGATTAAAGCCCAGTTGATTCTTTTCTTAGCTAATAAAGCGTCGACATATTCCTCAAGCTTGTCATAGTCTTCTAGTCTTAACAGCACTTCCGCTTTGTATTTATAAGCAATAGCTTTATATCTAGGGAACTTAGCAATGATTTTTTCAATAATAGCTAAGGCATTTTCGTATTGACCTTTATCCATAAAGTCGTAGTAAGGTACAAAGGCTTGCTTTTTAATCCAAGCTTTACTGACTCTTTGAATGAGTAAATTTTGCGAGAAAGGTTTTACAATATAATCATCAGGTACGGTTTCTAGTGCGCCAACAACCATAGTCGACTGGGCTTCACCAGTAACGAGAATATTGATACTTGAGGCGGGAGCTAACTTGCGTTCTTTGATTTCTTCGAACAACTGTCGGCCGTTACGACCAGCCCCTAGATTATAATCTATAAAAATGATGTCATATTTGGTTTGCTGGCATTTTAGCAGGGCTGATTCGCCACTTTGAGCAACAGAGATCTTTGCCGCGTTCATGCTCTTCAGCATGCCGCGCATCATCACTTGAAAAGGTCTCTGATCATCGACGATCAGAATGTTTTTACCTTGGAATGAAAAATTAGCGCTCAAATTATTACTACTTAAAATTGAATTGCCTTCTACCATTCTTGTAATTTTAGCAATAAATTCAAGTGCTATTTTGCATTATGTTAAAAGAAAGCTGTTAATTTAACCGGTAAGGATAAAATTACAGCGACTTTCCGGGCTTTTTACCAATAAAATTTAATTTCAATATGCTGTTTATGCTGAAGTCTGTGTTTAAAGTGAATTTCCTGTTTTTTTAGATTGCAGCCTCCGCTGCAATGACGGTTGTTGTGTATTAGTTATAATACCGTCATCCTGACGGAGAACTAGTTCTTTAAACCGTTAACGCTACGCTAGATTCTTGAGATTACAGCCACCGCTGCAATGACGGCTGTTGTACGTTCGTTGCTATATCGTCATCCTGACGGAGAGTTAGTTCTTTAAACAGTTAACGCTACGCTAGCTTTTTGAGATTACAGCCTCCGCTGCAATGACGGTTGTTGTGCATTCGTTGTAATATCGTCATCCTGACGGAGGTCAGGATCTTATATAAATAAGATGGTAGGGGAGGTGTTGATTACGAAATACGTCCATGCATTTGAGCTACATGGATGTAGTGAATGCAGTAATTGCAGGACGCATAATTACTGTCACCCTTCGGGCCAGCTGTACAGCTGTTTTAGTTTGTTCCAGACAAACTAATCTCATCCAAACTCCCAGAGTGCAGATACGAAAAAACCGCTAAAACTTTCGTTCTAGCGGTTTATTCTGAATAGATGGTGGAGGGAGGTGTTGATTATGAAATACGTCCATGCATTTGAGCTACATGGATGTAGTGAATGCAGTAATTGCAGGACGCATAATTACTGTCACCTTTCGGGCCAGCTGTGCAGCTGTTCAAAATTGATCCCATCAATTTTGTCATAAATTCTTACGGAAAGAATTTAAACGCCGTTAGGCAGCCTTGTTAAAGGTGAGCGACATGGACGTTGCGAATAAACCACGGTCGGTGGTTTTCATCCAACCTCCAAGTGCCAAATAGCAAAAAGCCGAGTAAGATTTCTCAAACTCGGCTTCTTTAAATAGATGGTGGAGGGAGGTGGATTCGAACCACCGAAGGCGGAGCCGTCAGATTTACAGTCTGATCCCTTTGGCCACTCGGGAACCCCTCCAGCAATGTAGGGCGCATATTACTGCAAATAAAAAATCTGTAAACAAAAAATTAAAGTTTTCTGACTGACTGCCGTTAAATTGGTCAGATGCAGTAACTATCTATCTATTCATGACGCAAGAATTCAGTAATACAACAATAAAAACAGATACTTTTCCAATTAGAGAATCTGCTTTTTATCCTCAAATTAAAGCTTCTACAGTAAGTGGTGATAGTGCGTCTTTTGCGTTGATCATGTCGATGTTAACAACGGATGCTGAAGAGTTAGATGAATTTCATTTACCTCATACTGAAGCTGCAAAAATAAAATCAGACCTTTATGGCCAATTCAATATCCAACAGAAAGAATTAACCGGCTCTTATAATGAGCAACGCTCATTAGCTTTTAACAAACTTGTGGCTGATGGAAATAAAGATTCAGTTAATTTAGATTTAGCGTTACAGCCAGAACCTCTAGTTCCAACTCAACAAAAGTTTCCACAAATATTATTAGATAGCTTAGAACCAAATGTGAAATGCAGGTTAGATAAAGCTGAACAAACTGATGTATCTGAGGAGAAAAAAGAAGCAGCTAAGCCAAGCAATGAAATAGACGTTGAAGCTTGGTTTAAAGTATTGCATGAGTCGAGAACTTTATCTGTTGCAGCTTAACATCTACGCAAATCCATCCAGTTTCCGTTATGTGATACGTAGATTTTAGTATTCATTATCTAAGTTATGATTTGTTGAGTTTTATTGCAAGTAAATTCCTGGGTATATCACCCAAGCCCTTTAAGTTATTGATGTTGACGCTTGTATCGTCTTGGTATCGCGTAACCTTTTCAGTGTCGTGATACAGAAAATTCTATGCCTTGAAACTAGTCATTGTTACAATCTCGCCACATTTCTACCATCTAAATTAACTAGAGAGTTTTATATGCAGTATGCTCAGTATTGGCCTGAGTTTTTAACCATGGCATTTGCCCATTTAATTGCAGTAGCAGGCCCTGGTCCTGACTTTGCAATTGTCATGAAACATTCAATAAGTTATGGCAAACGAATCGCTATAATAACTAGTGCAGGTATAGGCTTTGCTATTTTTCTTCACGTAGCTTATGCGTTAGCTGGCATAGGAATCATAGTGAAAAGCTCACCTATGCTATATCAAGGATTAATCATTGTTGCATCATTATTCTTGCTTTATTTAGGCTATGGTGCAGTTCAAGCTAAGCCAAGTGGCGAGTTGGAAGCGGAGGCTATGACTACGCAAAAAACTATCTCAGATAAGAAAGCATTTGCTTTGGGCTTTTTAACCAATGGACTTAATCCTAAAGCGACAATTTTCTTCTTGTCATTATTTACTGTAATTGTAGATGTAAACACACCATTTATTGTCAAAGGAATGTTTGGTATTTATTTAGCGTGTGCAACTTTCCTTTGGTTCTTGTTTTTATCACTTATCTTGACGAGACCACAGGTTAGGCAAATATTTAGCCGTAAAGGCTATGTTTTCGACCGCGTTATGGGTTGGGTACTAATTCTGTTAGCGCTAAATATCTTGATCAGCGAATTTGTATTGTAGAGTTTAAGTTGTGAATGTCGTGCTATTTAATAAAATTGTTCGTCATCAGCATCAACGGATACTTCAACTTTATTATGGGCATCATCTAAGTGCATGCCGAAATGAATAGCGTTACAACAAGCTGGACAATCTTCATAATAGTTTTGATCGCCATTAGAGGGGTCAAACTCAAAGTTGACGTTATGCCCACAATGTGGGCAAGAAATGGTTTTGCTAAATAGCTTCATAAGGCCTCCTAGTTAGGCCTTATCTCCACCATTAATGCTACGACCGCCATCTACGGTCAATATATGCCCAGTCACGTAATCTGCTTGTACTAAGTACAAAATCGCTTCTGCAATATTGGTTGGAGAACCAAGCCTCTTCAATAACACTTCGTCTAGCACTTGTTCTTTATCTTGTTCCGTTAGCTCATTTTCGTGCCACAAGATTGGTCCAGGTGCCACTGCGTTTACTCTAATATTAGGCGCTAATTCGCGAGAAAGCGACTTTGTCAGCATGACTAATCCAGCTTTTGCCATGCAATAAACTGGGTAGCCTTTTAGTGGCCTGTCGGCATGAATATCAACTATGTTGACAATCACACCTTGATTGCGATCTAGTTCATTAGTAAGAGCTTGAGATAAGAAGAAGGGCGCTTTTAAATTACTTGCAAACAGATCATCCCAAATACCTTCTGTTACTTCAGAAACTTCAGTTGGATAAAAGGTACTGGCGTTATTAATCAAGACATCTAGTCGACCAAATACTTCTAGTGCCTTTGTTGCTAACTCTTTTACTTGTGTCTGATGATTGAGATCTGCTTGGACATAAGCTGCTGAATTTTCTCTTTGCTGATTTAGCTCATCGACAAAAGACTCTGCTTCTTTAGTTGAGTGATTGCAGTGAACAACAATGTCAAAACCTTGTTGATGTAAGGTTAAAGCAGTTTGTTTGCCTATTCTTTTAGCACTGCCTGTAACCAGTGCGACTTTATTTTTAGTCATAATTAACGAATTCACCAAATAAATCGTAAATAATCTAAGAATGATCTTATCTGTATATTGCGTTGAAAAGCCAGATAAAATACCATTCGCCTCTGAAATTATTTAACCGAGCAATGAAGGGATTGTAACTCTTCGCAAGGTTGAATGCTTAAACAACAAAACTATTGTATATGCGACGTTTAGTAGGCGCCGCCACTGTACTAAGGGAAAAAAATGCCAATTATTACTTTACCTGACGGTAGTCAGCGTTCTTTTGATAACCCAGTATCTGTTCTTGATGTAGCTATGGACATAGGTCCAGGTCTTGCTAAAGCTACCATTGCTGGTCGTGTAAACGGTGTACGTATAGATGCCGTTGATATGATCAACGAAGATGCAAACTTAGAGATTATCACCGCAAAAGATGAAGATGGTTTAGAAATCATTCGTCACTCATGTGCTCACTTATTAGGTCATGCAATCAAGCAACTATATCCTAATGTGAAAATGGCTATCGGTCCGACGATTGACAACGGTTTCTACTATGACGTAGATATGGAAGAGTCACTGTCTGAAGACGACCTAGCAGCTATAGAAAAACGCATGTTAGAGTTGGCTAAAACCAACTATGAAGTAGTGAAAAAGAAAGTTAGTTGGCAGGAAGCACGAGATACATTCGAAGCTCGTGGCGAAATGTACAAAATTCAAATTCTTGATGAAAACGTAGATAAAGAAGACCAGCCAGGTCTTTATCACCATGAAGAATACATAGACATGTGTCGTGGTCCTCACGTACCTAACATGAAGTTCTGTCATCACTTTAAACTAATGAAAGTGGCTGGTGCATACTGGCGTGGTGACTCAAACAATAAGATGTTACAGCGTGTCTACGGTACAGCTTGGGCTGATAAGAAGCAGCTTAAAGCTTACCTTAAGCGTTTAGAAGAAGCAGAGAAGCGTGATCACCGTAAGATTGGTAAAGCTCTTGACTTATTCCACTGGCAAGAAGAAGCTCCAGGCATGGTGTTCTGGCACAACGATGGTTATGCAATTTATACTGAACTGGAAAAGTTCGTACGTCGTAAGCTTGTTGAATATGGTTATGATGAAGTAAAAGGTCCATTAATGATGGATCGCTCTTTATGGGAAAAATCAGGTCACTGGGATAAATATGCTGAAAACATGTTTACAACAAGTTCTGAACATAAAGAATACGCAATCAAACCAATGAACTGTCCTGGTCACGTTCAGATCTTTAACCAAGGTCTTAAATCATACCGTGATTTACCACTTCGTATGGCTGAATTTGGTTGTTGTCACCGTAACGAACCATCAGGTGCACTGCACGGTTTAATGCGTGTACGTGGCTTTACTCAAGATGATGCTCATATTTTCTGTACTGAAGAACAAATCCAAGAAGAAGTAACATCTTGTATTAAGATGGTATTTGATACTTACGAAACATTTGGCTTTGAGAACATCAGTATTAAATTATCGACTCGTCCAGAGCAAAGAGTTGGTTCTGATGAGATTTGGGATAAAGCTGAAAAAGCACTAGAAGAAGCACTTAATGCAGAAAACCTAGAATTCGACTTCCAACCAGGTGAAGGTGCGTTCTACGGTCCTAAGATTGAATTCACACTTCATGACTGTTTAGGTCGTGCATGGCAGTGCGGTACGGTTCAAGTTGACTTCTCAATGCCAGGTCGTCTTGGTGCAACTTATGTTGCGGAAGATAACGAACGTAAAACTCCAGTAATGATCCACAGAGCTATCTTAGGTTCATTAGAGCGTTTCATCGGTATTTTAATTGAAGAATACGCTGGTTTATTACCAACATGGTTAGCTCCAAAGCAGGTTGTTGTGATGAATATTACCGACAGCCAGGCGGATTATGTTAAAGATGTTGAGAAAAAACTAAAAGAATTGGGTATTAGAGCCATTTCGGACTTGAGAAATGAGAAGATAGGCTTTAAAATCCGCGAGCACACACTTAAGCGTATTCCGTTTATGTTAGTTGTAGGTGATAAAGAGAAAGAATCTGGCCAAGTTGCAGTTCGTACTCGTAAGGGTGAAGACTTAGGATCAGTTTCACTAGATGACTTTATTGCTCAGTTCCAACAAACAGTTACTGAATACAAATAAGTAGTAGGGCACTTGAATAAGATAAGTGCCCAATAAGAATTGCGGTGAGTGATGCTGTTACATGAACGAATAAAGATAAAGCGTCACTTTTATATTAAATTTCGTGGAGGATTTTGCCATTAGAGCGCAAAACAAGGGCGGTAAAAAACCAGCTCAAAACAGGTTAAATGAAGAAATTACTTTAGATGAAGTAAGATTAGTTGGCAGTGAAGGCGAAGCCCTAGGCATCGTATCTATCAAAGAAGCAATGGATGCGGCATCAGAAGCCGGCATGGACTTAGTTGAAATTAGCCCAAATGCAGAGCCACCTGTTTGTAAAGTAATGGACTACGGTAAGTTCCTATACGAAAAGAGCAAGGCTCAAAAAGAGCAGAAGAAGAAGCAAAAGCAGATTCAGGTTAAGGAAATTAAATTCCGTCCTGGAACTGACGAAGGCGACTACCAGGTAAAACTACGCAACCTGCGTCGCTTCATTGAAGCTGGAGACAAGGCGAAAGTCACGATCCGCTTCCGCGGCCGAGAAATGGCTCATCAAGACATCGGAATTGATTTACTAAACCGTGTTAAAGCGGATTTAGAAGATATCTCAAATTGCGAGTCTTTCCCTTCACGTGCTGAAGGCAGACAGATGATCATGGTATTGGCGCCACTTAAGAGCAAGTAAAACTGTTCTTACAATAGTAGGTAATTAAGGCCCTAAAGTAGCTTAATACTCTTTGAGTATTATCTCGCCTTATTGCCATTTTTTAACTTTAACAATGCGGAGTCTAGGCAATGCCTAAAATGAAAACTCACAGCGGTGCTGCAAAGCGCTTTAAGAAAACTGCTTCTGGCGGTTACAAACGTAAACAGTCTCACTTACGTCACATCTTGACTAAAAAGAGCTCTAAGCGTAAACGTCACTTACGTTCAAAAATGATGGTTGCAAAGGTTGATAAGCCTTTAATCGATCGTATGTTAGCTGGCGCTTAATAGAGGAGACTGAATAATGGCAAGAGTAAAACGTGGTGTACAAGCTCGCAAGAGTCACAAAAAAGTACTAAAACAAGCTAAAGGTTATTACGGCGCACGTTCACGTGTTTATCGCGTAGCGTTCCAAGCAGTAACTAAAGCTGGTCAATACGCTTACCGTGACCGTCGTCAAAAGAAACGTGTTTTCCGTCAATTATGGATTGCTCGTATCAACGCGGCAGCTCGTCAAAACGGTCTTTCTTACAGCAAGTTCATGAACGGCCTTAAGAAAGCGTCTATCGAAATCGATCGTAAGATCTTAGCTGATATCGCTGTACACGACCAAGCTACTTTCGCTGCTTTAGTAACTAAAGCAAACGAAGCACTAGCTTAATCCTTATTTAGGAAAGGTTATAGTTTTATAAAAGGAAGCTTCGGCTTCCTTTTTTTATGCCTGAAAAGTATAGAATAATTCAGGTTACTATTTGCTATCAGCTTCTAAACCAAGAGTTAGTTTTAAAAATCTATCTTGTCCGTCTTCTGAAAATAGTCCGTACTCATTTGTTTCTTCATATCGCTTTAGCAAAACTTGATTTGGCATAAAGCAAGGACGATTAAACTCGATAAGGAAGTGTTGAGACAAATCTGCATTATGCTCTAGTAACTGTTGCAATGTTTTACTAGCGTTATACATGCCGTGTATTAAAGTATTTGGTAAACCGAATTGTTTCGCTAACACTTTATGTAAATGGATTGGGTTAAAATCACCTGAAACTCTAGCGTAAGACCAAGCCGTCATTAATCTGATAGGCCAAATGGCAATTGTTTCAGACGGCGTATCTGAAATTGGCTTTGAGCTAGTTTGTTGCGGATTATTAGTTCGATACTTTTTACTCTTATCAAGCATAGTGTTTGTGTTGGTTAGCGTTAAACTACCACGTTGATAAAAGTCTGTAATAACACAGTATTCTAGGCCCTTATCCGTTTGGGCACAGCTGCTCACAGTTATTTTTATGGTAAAAGGCATTAACCAATTTAACTTATTATGAAGTTGGAATTCGCTGGATAAATGAATCAGTCCCAATAAAGATGAAGGAATCTGTGCTTGTGCTAAACACTGGAGTGAAGCGCGAAAAGCTGTAATAAAAGCAAAAGTCGGTATATCATCTGGCTCGCCGAACATTTGTCTGAACTTAGTCAGTTGTTTATGGTTGGCATAGATATTTTCTATTCGAATAGAAAAGGGCGTAAACTGCTGTAAACTAGTCTTTTTTTTGCTAGCAACATTAAACAGTAATTTAGGTAACGAAAACAAAGGTTGTTGTAAAGACATGACACACAGAACTTATAAAGGATTTTACAAGCATAAAAGACTATTGAGCTTGGTTCAATTATTGATCATGCTTTTTGCTTCACAGACGTTTGCAGAGTCGGCATCTGTTAATATAGTTGTCGATGATTTTCCTCCTTATATTAATCAAGCGTCTTCACAGGGGGTAGTAACAAATATAGTGAAAGAGGCATTTGCACTGCAACAGCTAGAAGTGTCTGTAGAATTTAAGCCTTGGGCTGAAGTAGAAGAAGCTGTAGATTACGATAAAAAGCTATCTTTTATGTGGTCAAAAACAGCTGAAAGAAAACAAAAATGGAGTTACTCAGAGCCTGTTTATGTAAACAAACAGGTGTTGGTAGCAAAAAAGCAAAGTAATGTATTTTGGCGTCGATTGGATGAATTAAGACGCTACAATATAGGCGTTACTTCACATTATAACTATGGTGTTCAGTTTGAGAACTATCGACGTTATCTAAATTTAACAGACTCAGTATCGGACTATTTAAGCTTGAAAAAACTAGTGAAGGGCAAAGTGGATACTGTACTTATCGAGCAGTTAAAAGCTCAGTATTTGATTTCGTTTTTTCCTGAATCAACACGACAACAGCTAGAGATATTAACCCACGCATCAGTTGATACCAGCAACTCTTATTTGATTTGCTCAAAGCACTACGCTAAATGCTCGCAGCTGATCCAAACATTTAATAAAGGCTTGGCACAATTAAAACAAACAAGCCGCTATAACGAACTAATAAACAAAGGTTTTTAAATGAAAATTGAAGTATTGCCTGTTACTCCTTTTCAACAAAATTGCAGCATTATTATATGTGAGCAAACAAACAAAGCAGCGATTGTTGACCCGGGCGGTGAAGTAGATAGGATTAAGCAAAGACTCGAAGAGTTGAAGGTAGAACCTGAAAAGATCCTTATTACTCATGCTCATATAGACCATGCAGGTGGTACAGCGGATCTTGCAGAAGCATTGGATTTGCCAATTGAAGGACCTGCAGAGCCAGATTCATTTTGGATAGATAAGTTGGCGGATCAATCGAGAATGTTTCAGTTTCCAGAAGCAAAAGTATTTGAGCCAACAAGATGGTTAAATCAAAATGATAAAGTAACGGTTGGTAATATCGAACTTGAAGTTAAACATTGTCCAGGGCATACACCAGGACACGTTGTATTTATCAATCACACGAATAAAATTGCTTGGGTAGGCGATGTATTATTTAAAGGTAGTATCGGTCGAACTGACTTTCCAATGAGTGACCATGCTAGCTTAATTCAATCGATAAAAGATAATTTGCTAACGCTAGAAGATGATTATCAATTTATTTCTGGCCACGGCCCAGTTTCTAATATTGGCTCTGAACGTCGTTCAAATCCGTTTATCCAATAACAGTAAACGTATAAATTAGATATAAAAAAGCCGAGATAACAATCTCGGCTTTTTCACGAATGAATAAGGTTAGCTATTCTTTTTATAATCTGCACAAGCTTCTTTATCGTTGCATTCACCATATAGGTATAAACTATGGTGAGTTAACTTAATATTGTACTTTTCAGACACTTTTAATTGACGTTCTTCGATAACTTCGTCTTCAAACTCAATCACTCGTCCACACTTAAGACATACTAAGTGATCGTGGTGATGCTTATCGCTTAATTCAAAAACAGATTTACCACCTTCAAAGTGATGGCGGGTAACAATACCTGCGTCATCAAATTGGTTTAACACTCGATAGATAGTTGCTAAGCCGATTTCTTCGTCTTGCTCGATCATCATTTTATAAAGTTCTTCTGCACTGATGTGCTGATCTGGCGACGACTTTAGTACCTCTAAAACTTTAAGTCTTGGAGAGGTAACTTTTAAGCCAGCTTCTTTAAGTTGTTGGTCGTTTGCGCTCATTACTATTTATTCTTATTTTTGAATATAAATGATTATAGGCAATATAATCAGGTAATTAAACCATAGATTATATACGGATTTAATCTTGCATAAATTATATATGCATAGATTATAGAGTATGACAAAAATAGATAAATTGCTCGTATTGATCACGTTAAAATAAGATTAATTTATCAGTTTGTTGTATTTCTAATCTATTTCTCTTGTTGCACCACTATCTGGCTGAAAGACTGGCAAAACAATGATGAAGCTGGTGCCATGTGTTTCACTGCTTTGCACTGAAATATCACCGTGATGTTCTTGAATGATATCGTAACAAATAGAAAGTCCAAGACCTGTACCTTGACCAACCGGTTTCGTTGTAAAGAAAGGATTAAATACTTTGTCGATAATATCTTCTGGGATCCCTTTACCGTTGTCGCTGATATTAATATTTACCGTTCTTTCATTGGTCGAAGTGGTTATTTGAATTTGACCAGCTTCTGCATTGTCTATGGCTTGGCCACTGTTTATTAAAATATTTGTAAAGACTTGGATTAGCTTGCCCATATTAGCAATAACAGGAGGAAGTTCAGATAATTTAGTATTGATTTCACAATGATACTTAAGTTCGTTATTAACCATTTTTAATGCAGTTTCTATGCAATCATTAACATTGCACTCTTGCATCTGTTCAGTATCGGCACGAGAAAATTGTTTCAGATTTTTAACTATCTCTGACACTCGTTGTAATCCTGAAGTAGATTCGCTAAAGATGGCTTTTGAATCTTCGGCTAAATAAGTAAAATCGGTTTCTTTGAAATGCCTGATCATTTGTTTGCCCAACTCTTTACGCTTTTGCTTATCTCTTTCATTTATATAATTCACGACTAGCTCACTGGCTTCAATATATTCATCTACATAAACAGTAAGCGTTTCTAAATTACTGGTGACAAAACCAATTGGGTTATTTATCTCATGTGCAACTCCAGCAGCTAGCTGGCCGACAGACGCCATTTTTTCTGATTGCACAAGCTGTTCTTGGGTTTCAGCTAATTCATGGTTAAGATTTTCTAGCTCTAAATTTTTAGCTTTTAACTTTTCTGTTCTGCGTTCAACTTTATCTTCAAGTGTATAGTTGAGCTCAATCAGTTCTTGTTCAGCCATTTGCTTACGCTCATGTTCACTAACCAAGGTTTGAGTTAAGTCGGTGAATGCTTCTGAAAGTTGTTCTAGCTCATCGCGGCTGTGAATTGTTTCGAGCTCAAAGTTGTAGTCTTCGTTTTTGATGTTTGCAGTAATTTGATTTGTTGAATCTCTTAATCGGTATAAGTTTGTGGTTAAATAGATACCTAAAACGTAAGAGAATATGGCAACTAAAAGCATTTCAAATACAGCAATGCTGACGATAAAGTTTTTCACTTTAGTTAATGCTTGGTTGATTGAACCTATATCAATACCGAGCTCAACAGAACCAAACTCAACGTCGCTTTCTTTAATCATTGCTTTGGCATCGAAAACACCATCCTCAATTAGTGATACATCACTGTCAGCAATAAACTCATGTTGCAAAAACTGTTCGTCACCAGCAAAGGTTAAAATTTGTCGCTCTGCATCTAAGATCTTCACATAGCGAATATCTGGATTGGTTAAAAGCTCATCCGCAAACGTTTCTAAGCTGGCTAAATCATATGACAATACGGCATCTTTAGTTGCGCTTGCGAACAGTTGGCTAGTTGTCATTGCACGTTTATTTATTGCTTCGTTGGCCGATTCCAACATAAAGTCGATAGCGACCCAAATTAAAGCGCTGAGCAGTGCTGCTTCTATTGCTGCAGTGCCTATCATGGTTTTAACGCGCAGGGACATCCGCATATCTATATCTAGTCTCCTAACTGCCTTGATTAGGTCAGTTATTTAGTTCCTAGTATCGTGCTTAAATCTAAGCTTTTAACATCTTTCCAGTCATTATTTGAAGCAGGCTCTATGCCTTTAAAATTAACAGAAGAGAGTAATGCTTTACCTTGCTCGTTGGTATTCATTGAGATCATCGCTTTAAGTAACCTATCTGCTGCTTGTTGCGGGAATGAGTTTTTAGTAGCGAAAGCATGAGGAGTGTAACCGGATGTGGTCCACATAACTTTTAGCTGTTCGCGTACTTTAGGATCGGTATTGTTGAAGGTTCTCATTACACCGCCACCAGCAGGAAAAAAGCCTTTAGCTACATTTAAATAAACAGAATCATGAGAAGACACATACTTAGGTGTGAAGGTGATATTTCTCTGTTGCAACTCTCCTCGTGGCAATATGCTTGCAGCGAAGGCGGCAGGAGCGGGAAAAGCTAACTTTAACCCCTTTAGTTCATCTAGTGTGGTCAATGTAGAGTCTTTTCTTACAACAATGATCCCTTTGATTTGTTTATTCTTTTGTTTTGCCAGTGCTTGATATCCTGCGGTTTGGTTAAAAACCACAAAATGGTAGGGATTCATATAAGCTACATCATAATTTTTATCTTGGACCCTTTGCTCAAAAGTAGGAATGTTCTTTGCTGTTTTAAACACATAAGTGTCACCGGTTTGTTGGTTGATATATGCCAAAATGGGTGTCCATTTCTTTGCTAATTTTTTAGCTGATTGCTGTGGAACAAAGGCAAAACTATAAGTTTCTGCTACTGTGACGCTAGAAGTTAAACTAAGTGTTGCGATGAGAAGAATAAGAAGTTTTTTCATGTTAGTTTCCTTCATCCATTAGTTGATCAATGGTTTTTTGCAATTGCTTGTTAGTAAATGGTTTACTTATGTATGCATTAGCCCCTAACTCGACAGCTTGTTCTAGAAGGCTTTTATCTGCGCCCGAAACCACTAAAATTTTTAATCTCTCAAATTGTGGTGTGCTACGTAATTTTTCAATAATTTTAAAACCATCTATCTTAGGCATCTGTAAATCCAGCAATAATAAAGATGGTGCGAAACTATGTAACCTGTGCCCAGCTTCAAAACCATCTAGTGCGATTTCGCTACTGAACTTCATCCTTGCAACTAACCGCTGCAACGCTCTGGCCATATGCTCATCGTCATCGACGATTAACACTTTATGTTCCTTGGGCTGCTGCGTTAGCTCCTCTGGAATTGGCATATTCTGTTGTTGAAGAAACTGCAACAGGTCATGTGGTAGTACTCTATTGTTTCCTCTCCCTGGTAACTTGTAACCTTTCAAATGACCATTTTCGATCCATCGGATAACTGTCCTCAGAGTTACGCCGCAGAATTCAGCAATCTCTCCTGTGGTGTATGCCTTCATATTTACCTCAATAATTACGAATAGAATACAAATTAGGATCGATTTAAGTGTAGCTCATGAAACAGCGACGAATAGGAAACTAGTGAAAAAAGATTATTTCGTGACAAATGTGACATTTGGCGAGTTAGCGACTAGCTTTAGTTAAGAGTTCAATCGGAGGGCGTAAAATGAAATCAACAGGTTTAGTTTTAGTTCTTGTAGGTGGATTAGCAAGTACAGGTAATACAATAGCAGCTGAAAAGGAAAAAGTAGAAACACATGATTGGTTCGCTAGCATGTTGTGGCGTTATGAAAATGAAACAGGCAGCATAGGGATAAAAGACAGAGAGAGAATAAGGCTTATCGCTAATGCAGGAGTTAAGTCGAAATGGAGTGATAATTGGTCTTCAACACTGCGCATCAGCACAGGTCTCAAGAACAAACAAAATGTACCAGCAATTACTATGCATCGCTTTACAGAGCAGCCTCAGCCTGACAATGACATATTTATTGATAGGGCATTTGTCACAGGTAAGTTTGACAAGGTTAAGGTGAATATAGGCAAAATCCCTTGGGGTAGTAAACAGATCACAGATATCTTTTGGGATCGACATTTGAATCCAATTGGTGTCAGTAGTGATTGGACAATAGCGAAGGGACACAAATTGCATTTAGCCCATTTTCAACCCTTAGATGGTGCTAGCGATACTATAGGTGATATGTTTATTGTGCAGTGGCAAGCTAAGTTTAAGGCAGAAAATTTTGAATTGGGATTAATGCCTTGGTGGGTTAAATACGATGGCGAAAGTGGCGCAGAATACGCAACTAGAGACACTCATCTAGATAATGATTTTTTTCGATTATCTGCCTACGTTAAGTCCGGAAAATGGCGATTAGGGACAGATATAGGAATAGGGGATATTGATAAATCACAAGTAGCTGAGGAGTTTGCAGATGAAGATACCAGTGTTGCTGTTGAACTTCGCCACGGAGGCTTAAAAAAAGTCGACAGCGTATTAACACAGTTTCGAGTATTCAGAGTTGAACGTTACTCAGTTGTCACCGAGTTTGCGCAAAACGCTGTAGCTCGTTATGCAACAAGCAATATTAAAGGTTGGGATTTGAGAGTAAGGAAAAAGCTAGCTAAGAACTGGTGGCTTGGAATTAGGTATTCAGATACGGAAACCTTAGTTGGTAATAAGCAAGAAGGAAAACGTTTTAGAATTGAAACTAAATACAGCTTTTAATTGTGCTAGAATACGGCCCGCTTTTTTTGCTCCATCATTTCTACCAAGGGCCTATCTTCATGCTCAAACAGCTTGTTTTTATTGTACTGAGTTTATTTTCGTTAAGCGTTTATGGACTCAGTAAACATACATTTCCTGCTTACAAGGAATTTGACAGCTATTATCTGCTAAAAGTAAATCCAGAGCTCAATGACATGGACTATAAAGCGTTGATGAGTGCGAGGTTTTATATCTACAAACAGCTAGGCAATGAGCAGTGGCCAAGCAGTGATTTCACTGAACAGCAAAATTTGATCACTTTAGAAAATGATTTGAAGCAATTTAATTCAGGCAAAAACTTTACCTTTCACATTTTCGAACGAAAAACTGAGCAAGTTATTGGCTGTATTTATTTAACGCCAATCTATGAGGGTAAGCAATTAATATCCTTTAACTCCTTTTACTGGTTGGTTCCTAAACTCCAGCAAAAAGCCGTATTTAAGCAGTTAGAGCAAGATGTTAAAGGCTGGTTGGCAAAGATCCATGCCAAAACCGTTAGCTTTGAAATGAACTAACAAAAGAGGCAGTTTTAGAAAAGATAGTTTAGAAAGGGCTGTTTAGAAAAGGAGAAGAAGGCTATTCGCCTTCTTCCTCGGTATACATAAGTTGGCAAAACTCTTTAAATACTTTTTCATCTTGCACCACTTCAATTAGCATTTTTTGCATTTCTTTAATGTCTGAATCTGGTAAAAACTCAGAACTTGGTTCAGTCGAAGAACTTTGGAAACGCTTTAAGCCTAAATCGTTTTCGATTAAATGATCGGCAAACAACCATAATAATTCTTGCTGGCTTGGCGCTCTAAATCCAATCGAGTAGTTAATTGCATTTTCAAGTGTTTCGCCTTTATGTGCGCTAAATGGTGGAACGTAAATGATGTCACCATTTTCTAACACTTCGTCAACGATTGGTTCAAAGGCTTCAGGGTTGCTTAGTTGTAAAAGATCTTCAGTCGTCTCGTTTTGACACTGAGATTTGTCGACTTTACCTGCTTGCCATCTACGCTTGCCTTTACCTTGCACAATAAACACGTCGTATTGGTCTAAGTGCAAACCAACACCTGCGCCAGGCATAGAGAAAGACACCATCACATCATCAACACGCCATTTAGGAACAAAATTAACCGTATTTAGTAAGCTTTGAACATCTGGCAAATAACGATCAACGCCTTGCACAAGCAAGCTCCACTTGCCATCTTGCCAGCGTGAAAAATCTGAAAACGGGCCATGGCTTACTTGCCATTCATCTGCATTGTTTTCCACGATTCTGGAATCGATAAACTCTTCCATTGCCAAGCCTGCTAATTCGTTCTCATCGGTTAATTCCGCTAAATCAGGTAAAGCATTTTTTAGAACCACAGGTTGTTTTTGCCAGTACTTTTCCAAAAACTCTTGTTGGCTGATGTTATTCCAATTAATTGATAGAGGCGCAGACATAATAAATTCCAAATTTGCTAGGGTAGGGAGAAGAGAAGCACCTGAGTAAATTCAGGTGCTTGTGTGCGTTTATACTTTTAGGCTAGCCCAAAGGTCGTACTCGTCCGAATGTTCGATTTCACCGGTAACGATTTGTCCTGGCTCTAAGCCATTTTCACCGTTTAGGTAAACCATACCATCGATTTCTGGGGCATCAGCAATAGTGCGACCAATTGCGCCTTCGTTATCAACTTCGTCGATAAGAATTTGCATGTCCGTTCCAATACGAGCTTTTAACTTGTCAGTACTGATTTGCTGTTGTTTTTCCATGAAGCGAACAAATCTCTCTTCTTTCACCTCTTCAGAGATTTGATCTTCGATTTCGTTAGCTTGAGCGCCTTCCACTTCGCTGTACTTAAAGCAACCCACACGGTCTAGCTGAGCTTCTTCTAACCAGTCTAATAGCATTTGGAAGTCTTCTTCCGTTTCACCAGGGAAACCAACAATAAAAGTAGAACGGATCACGATTTCTGGACAAATCTCACGCCATTTCTTGATGCGCTCTAATACTCGCTCTGCCTGACCTGGACGTTTCATCGCTTTCAAAATTCTAGGACTTGCGTGCTGGAATGGGATGTCTAAATAAGGAAGGATCTTACCGTCAGCCATTAAAGGAATAACTTTGTCTACTGAAGGGTAAGGGTATACGTAATGTAGGCGAACCCACATACCCATTTCACCTAGTTTTTCACATAAGGTCTTCATGTCTGTTTTCACAGGCATACCATTCCAGAAGTCCATTTTGTGTTTAACATCAACACCGTAAGCAGAAGTATCTTGTGAGATAACTAGTAGCTCTTTAACACCCGCTGCTTTTAATCTTTCAGCTTCTGATAAAACTTCACCAATAGGACGGCTAACTAATTTGCCACGCATTGATGGGATGATGCAGAAAGTACAGCTGTGGTTACAACCTTCAGATATTTTAAGGTAAGCAAAGTGCTTAGGTGTTAATTTAACACCGTGGTCAGGTACTAAGTGCTCAAAAGGGTTATGTTGTGGCTTAGGCAAATATTCATGTACTTGGTTAAGTACTTCTTCATAAGCATGAGGGCCTGTAACCGCTAGTACATTTGGGTGTACTTCACGAATTTCATCGTCTTTAATGCCTAAACAGCCAGTTACGATAACTCGGCCATTTTCTTTTAATGCTTCACCAATAGTGTCTAAAGACTCTTGCACTGCGGTATCGATAAAACCACAAGTATTTACAATTACCAAATCAGCGTCGTTATAAGTGTTAACAACGTCATAACCTTCAGTGCGAAGCTGAGTAAGAATACGTTCAGAATCCACTAGGTTTTTAGGACAACCTAAAGAAATAAAGCCAATACGATGACCAAGCTCAAACTCAACTCCATCAGATAAGTCTTGATTATGTTGTTCTTCAATCACCTTTTTAGGTGTATCTAATGTTGTGGTTTGTTTTGGATTGCTAGGATCAAACTTTTCTACTGTCATGTTTAGCCTTACAGGTTGTTGTCTCTGTGTCTACTAGGTATAAAAATTTCGGACGCGGATTATATAGCAAAACAAAACGTAATACAGCTTAGTTGTTTATTCCTGAATGTTGGGATGGCTAGTTGAATTATGGCTATCAAGAATTTTATAAAAAAAGGGGCGTTTGTGGATATTAAATACCCAAAACGCCCAAACATGAAAGATTTTGACAGCTTTTCCTATGTCCTAGTTAATTGTAAAGAAATCAGCTTGTTGTTTTAAGTTAGTGGCTTGTTTGTTCAGGCTTTGTGACTTTTCATTAGTCGATTGAACCATAAAGTTTGAGGCATGAGTTAGTTGCTCAGAGAGTTGAACTATATCGTTCATGTTGTTTGAAATGTCATCTATAACTAGAACTTGGTTATCGAATTCATGCATAGAGGTAGTGATATTTTCAAACGACATGTGAGCTCGTTCCATAATATGCTGCAAAGCTGAAATGGAGCCCTCGCTAAGTTCTAAGCCATTTTGAATCTTAGGTGTTAACTCTTCCATTGCACACAATGTTGAGCTAGCTGCCGATTGCACTGAGGTCAATGTTGATTCTATTTCTGTAGTTGCTTCTGCTGTCCTTGCGGCTAAACTTCTTACTTCATCTGCAACAACAGCAAAGCCTCGTCCCGACTCTCCAGCACGAGCAGCTTCTATCGCAGCGTTAAGTGCCAGTAAGTTTGTTTGTTCAGCAATGCCATTTATAACACTGGCAATATTCAGAATTTCTTTGCTTTGCTCATCTAAACATCGAATTTTATCGACGGCGCTAAGTAAAGACTGCTTCACTAAATTAAATTCTTTACTGGTTGTTTGAACTGATTCTTCGCCTTCTCTTGAAGCTTGTAATGTGTCTTCAGAGTGTTTACTGGTTTCTTGTAATAATCTAGTCACCGACGCAGCTTGCTCTTTCATCTCTAGCAACTGATCGGAAGTAAGCTTCGCGTTATTAGTTTGCTGTTCAATCATGCTTGAGACCCGTGATTGGTCGCTTTGGCTATCGTTTTGCGATGTGATCGTGTTCGAAACTGAATGAATGCCTTGTACTGTTTCTGATAGCTGTGTTTTTAAATTAGTTAAATAACTTAATACGCTGTTTGTTTTTGCATGAGGAAGTTGCTCAGTTAGGTCTCCGCTTGCGACTCGTGCGATGATGGCGCTAAGTTTAGCAGGCTCAGCACCTAACATATTATGTAAGCTATAAATTAACGTGGCGCCAACGAGAATAATAATAGCGATTGAAAAACTCGTGATCTGAAACATAAAGCCAGTAAAATTGCCAAGCGCCTCGCGTACTATCACTGTTTCAGCATTGTTTTGTGCTTCTTGATAATCAATAAATTCGTTGATGATAGCTAGCCAACGTTTAAAAGAGGGATTAGCTTGGGTTAATAACAGATTCAGCGCAGTCGATTGATCGCCTCTATTTTTAAACTCAATAATCGCTTCTATTAATGGCAATGTGTGTTGCTCAATTTGCTTAATTTCTTGCAATATTCTTTGTTCTTCATGGCTTGAAGTTTGAGTCATAAGCACATCTAACGGGTACGAAGAATCACTGTAAAATCCTTCTAACTTTCGTATTTCATCAATGGCTTTTTCAACACTTACCGACTCTGAATACAAAACAACGTCTCTTATTTCTATTGCTCTGTCATGCACGCTTCCTCGAAAATTAATAGCATAGCGCTGTTTTACCGAGTTAATGTCGTTAATAATGGTCATTCTTTCGTCGATATGGCTAACTTCCATATTACCTATTTTGGTTAATACGATGAACAGTGCTGCAACTATGCTAAACGCACCGATTAGAATACCTTTGATACCAAGCTTATTAGTACTGATCATGGAAGAGTCCTATCTCAACAGTGTTGCAGAACAGCTGGTGGAAATTGACACTCATAATGAATTTAGAGTTTGAAGCTTCACCGTCTATTCAAACAAATTAAATAACGTGAAAAAGACCCTATCACTGAATTGGTGATTAACTAGCCAGATACATTGTAAAACACAAAGTGAAATGTATTTTGTTACTCATCTAGTGTTCTGAGAATAGAGATTAGAGGACAAAAAAGAATGATATACAGAAGGAGAAGGTCAGGGCATCGAAGATAAAACATAAACGCTTTGCCATGACCTTAAAATTAACTTAACCAGAATCAATTAGACTTAGCTTTGTCGTTAAACAAAATTAAATACACCAAGCCGATTATGCCTGATAGGGCAAAGCCAGATAAAATAAACGGGTCAATCAAGATATTGTCGTTAAAGGTGAATGTGCCAGCAGATATTTTCTTCCATCCCATAAAGTGTTGATTAGCTGCAACAACGGCACCAAAGAAACCTGCAACTAGAGCAATATATTTTGTAATCCAATGAGATGCGATAGGCAATATTAGTAGCAAACCTAATAGACCTATAACAGTGCGCTGTGTTCGGCAGTAAGGACATACGTAAGCGAAACCACTTAACTCGCTCGCCCAAGCTAAAATAGATATTAAAATCGCTACCGCAGCTACAATTTTGCTATGTTTATGATACGTCTCAAGACTAAATAATTTCATAATTGTTGTATTTGTTGTAATAAATTGCTCAGCATTCTAGCTAAATGAAAACTAATTTACCAAGTCTTATTAAAGTGCTAATTGGGAGAGTTACGTTTTAAATTTGTTTAATTGGAGTGCACATAAAATGTAACTAGTATTAAGATCGTAAAAAATAATGGGATATACAATATAAAATTAAGGCCTAAGCTTTGAGGTTTGCTTAACTCTTGAATTTCCTGTTTTGTGATAGATGTATAAGATTTACGTTTGTACTGATAAACAAAATCAGTAGCTACTCCGGCAACAGCATAACTTATAAGATGCCATATTGTAATAGCATCATTAAAATGTTGAGGACTCAATTTAGCAAATAACAGCAGCAATAGAGGTGCGAAAACACATATCAAATAACTTTTCAGTGAGACTCTATAAGTAAATATTTTATCTTGTATGTTCAAGCTAAAATCCTCGACTTGTCATTCTTTTGGCTATGTTGTTGAGATAATTCACAAAGCTGAAATTAATTTACCAAACTTTTTTTAAGTGCTAATCCGAAGAGTTACGGTTTTTAAATGCCATACCTATATATCTTGAGCATATGTAAAGTAGACAATATGAAGACGTTATGATGAGAGTTTCGGGGTCAGTCATATTTGCAGGAATATTAAGAATTTGTGTTACCAACACAGCCATAAATAGCCAACCAAAGAAGAATGCACATATACATTTTAGAACATGTATATATTCATTTTTAATGTCTGTAGCATCGACTGATTTAAAACCTTTGTAGAAAATAGCAACTCCAACCAGTAGCATTGTAAAATATGACATATAAAAAACCGTAGCAGTGAAAGTTATTAAGGTGACGAGATCATAAGGAGAACTTGGGTACTGTTCACTCTATAACACCTTTACTTTCCTCATCAGGCAAAAACATAACCCGAGTTTCGTTAGCTAAATGAGTGATAAACAAATTTCCTAAGTTTTTATTTTCTGAAAAAAACTTGTTTTGAAATTTGTCCCAATCTGCTTGTTCTTCGTAAGAGAAAGATGCTCCACAAACGATATCACTACAATAAATACCTAGCGAATCAATCTCAGAATAGGATGTTATCAGCTGTTGATTTAGTTCGTATTCTAATTCTATGAACTCATTAGAAGTCTTTAATCTGGCTAGTTCTTCGATTACCTGAATAAAATTGCTACTCGATAAGAAAATTCCAATCTCTTTTGATTTTGCTAGTTTAAGAGAGTTATCTAGTATTTCGTCCTCAATTGAAATTGATTCTTTTATAGTACAATCCCCCTCTGGAGCTATACACATTTTTTGCTTAATATCAGACATGATTTGTGTGTTGAGAGACTCTTCTTTACTATCTTGTGTTAACTCTGAAACAGCTTCTCCTTCATTATTATTGAAAGAGCTTTCGTCAGTTGGAGTAGTATATGAATTAACGGTTGCTAGTGGCATCTGTTGATTAGCTGATTCTTTTTTATTCTCTTCTTCGTTGTTCGAAAACTGAATAATAATAAATGAAATTAGGCCACCTAAAAGCAAATAAGCTAAATTGGTTTTGTACATTACGATCCCTGTTAATTTTTCAGTGAAAATAAAATATTGTTAAACCTGTTACATGTCAATTTTATAATCAATGTTTCCAATTAAAGAACTACCAATCAAGTGAAGATCTAGAAAGCTGGAAGAGTTAATAACCTGATAATTCCGCATAACCCAGACCTTTAAAACCTCCAGATGCTTTTACTCGTCCTTCCCAGTACTGTACTGAAAGTTTGTTTAAAGAGTTTTTTGTTATGGTTTCTATTTGAATAGGAGCAGTATCAGGCAGTTCTATTTGCCACTTACTTGGATATTCAATCTTGTTGATAGTGGTACGTTCTAGTACTTGCAAGTGGATAGTTTCTCTGGGAACTTGAGTTGCTAGTCCATCTTTAGAGAGTCTAGTACCGCTGCAATAATCGTAGTTCTGTTGGGCATCACGAATGCAAAAAAGCATAAGTCCTTGTTTAGGATCTTCTGTACTGACTAAGCTAAACCAGTCCCAGCCGAGTTGGCTTTTATCTAATAAACTAGCCGACCATTCTCTGTCATACCAAGCGTTACCCGATACCTTATATTGTTTTCCGTTAAACATAAGGCTTCCGCTAGCTTCAAGAAATGGGTAACTGAAATAGTAAGAAGCGTGGCCGCTATCTGTTTTTTGGCTGTAGCCATTTTCTCCGTGTAAAACAAGTGGACTATTGTTCAGCGACACATCAATAGCGTAGTTGTCTTGGTTGGCTTTCATTTCCAGCGGTAAAAAGTTTTGTTGTGTGCTCGTTAGCGACCAATCATCTAAGTGGGCAACAAACGGACTTGCGGTAATACTAGCTTGGCCAGCCCGTGCAAATCGTTCGAAAGCAACATGCGACTGCTCGTGCTGCAGTGCAAAGTGAGCGAAATAAAGTTGGTTATCCCACCACTGAGACTCAAAGGGTAAAGGTACTTGTGTTCTAAATAATGTCCACTGTGCGCCGAACGTTTCTCCGGTTTCTGCAGTGAGATTAGCTGTGACATACCACCATTCAATCCCTTGCTTTAAATGAGGGCCATGATCTTGCGGGAAAACGAGTCCTTTACCTGGTTCAACAGGTTCACCACTCACAGTTTGTAACGCTTGGGAGTTTTCTGGTTTTGGTGCGGGTTTACAACCTAGCAGAGCAAAAACCAAAAAGAGTAAAAAGGCATATTTAGTCATTAGCTAGTTTCCTTTAACGCGCAAGCTGGTGGTAAGTTTTTTAACAGGCAAGTAGGCACAAAATAGGGCGGCAACAAGTAACAACAAACATGTGCTTAACAGAGCTGGCAGATCTAAATTGAAGTGAATTGTCCAACCAAATGCGACAGGCATAACAAATTTTAATAGTGCAGCGCCTAAAGCAAGTCCCAAAGGGATGGCGAAAATACAGGTAAAGCCAACCAACAATAAGGTTTGCACTAGCTTTAATTTTTGTAATTGAGCCGAATCAGTACCTAAGCTGTTTAACACTGCCAATTGTTTTGAATGCTGTGCGCTTAAGCTCAACAAACTGATGCAAAGGCTGACTAGGGCGATAGCGAGAATAAAGCCATTTAAGACCTTGGTGACTTTAAATGTGTCATTAAATAATCTATTAGCAATGTCTTTATATCGTTTGTTTTCGGCGATACGAGTGCTTTCTATATGGTATTGATTAATCAGTCGCTCGATGAGTTGTTCTACCGTAATTTGTTCATTCGTGCTAATCGACAAGCCACGCACTTGCCAAATTAGTGGGCTTGCTTTCAATGTTTGCTCTTGAATGATCAAACCTAACGCTGTGTTGCCATAATCGTAGGCAAAAGCGGAGATCTGGCATGTAAATACATGTTGGTTTTGGTTAAACGTAACCTTATCGCCAAGTTGGTAGTTATATTTGATTGCTGCCTGCTCATTAGCTATACAACCGTTATTGGAAAAGTGATCGACGGTAACTGACTTACCAGAAGTAAGGTTGATGTGAGCAAATGCTTCGTGTCCTTGGCCAAAGCTCGTAAGGCTTGCAGGCACTTTATTTAAATAACCGTCAGCTGCCATATAAATACCAACACGCTCTATATAAGGGTCTGTATTCAGGCTTTCTCGCAGACTAGGTTCATACTTGCCGACATAAATATAGACATCTGCATTTAATTGTTTTTCCAAATGAGTATTGAGCGTATCACTAAAACTTTTCACCATAATTTGCATGCCAATAGCGCTACCAAGTGCAACTAAAATAGCCACAATAGCAATGCGCAGCTCCTGCAATTGAAATTTACTATCGGCATATAACCATTGCCATAAAGGCTGTGAAAATGGATTTTTGCAATTGAGCAAACTTTGCAAGCATTTTGGCGTGATAAGGACAAAGGTTAATAAGATCAAAAAGCAAAGCAATAAGGCATCAAATTCTGATTTGGCATTAAAGTAAAAATAGCCAAGTGCGCCTAAGACTAGGCTCAAAATTGGATAAAATAGTGTTGCGCTTTTACTTTGCAGCGTCTTTTTCTGAGTAAATAGCATCAAGGCCAATGTTGCTATATTGACTGCAAATCCCAGTGCCAATGTTTGCCACTGCCAACTGATGCTGAGGGCTTGTTCTAGCTGATAAAGTCCCATCAATGTGCGGTTTACATCAAACACTAGCGCATTGGCTATGACAAATCCCGCTACGCTACCTAACAGAGCAGTCAACAGGCTCATAGAAGTAAATTCAATCACTATTGCTGTGCGAATAGCTCTAGGTGAGCAACCCAAAATAGCAAATTGAGTGAGCAACTTTTTTCTTCCCGCAATAGAGAGTTTGATGGCATTAAAACTTAAAAATGCAGCAACAATGTAGCCAAGTAGTGCAAGGGCTGCGAGATTAAAAAAGAAAGCCTCTGATAAAGCATCAAAATCTTGTTCTTGTGCAGCAACTAGCCTAGCGTCATTAGCTAAAATGGATGCTAACTTAACTTGTTGTTCTGGAGTTAAGCCAACAAGTTCTATAAAACTGAGTTGTCCTTGAGCTTGCAGAAGCATATCGGCGTAAGCAATATCAGTGATTGACCACATGCCAATATCATCAACCAAACTAAAGTTAGGTGTATAGGGACTGTTGTTAAGATGGAGTTTACCGTTATTAAAGTGGAGTTTACCGTTATTTGCTTCTAACTCTAGTCGTGAGCCAATTTGGCTATCTATCAAAATAGAATCAAAAGCGAAATTGGCATTTTGTTCTAACTTTTGATTGTTTTGTGCAACTGGGTTGGTCAACCAAATTAAGCTGTCTATACCTTGCAGATACAGCGTTTTACCTGAATCTAGTTTAAGTTTACCTCGTAAAACGGGTTGAGCCTTAGTAAAGCCATGCTTGCGCAGTTTCAACCATAGTTCTCTTGCAATGTACTCTTGGCCAATAGGTGGTTTGATAATATGACTGACTGCTGTATCTGTGAGGGCTGATGATCTTTGGTGGCGATTTTTGGCTTCTTGGTTTAATCCTGCAATAGCAGTTAGTAGGGCGCTTCCTAAACTAAGTCCTATAACAAACAGTAAAAGCAACCAAGGATGACGCCTGAAATAAGCAATGTGTGTACTTAAAATAAGCCTGACTTCAGTCATTGAAGTGTCCATTTGCCAATACTTTAACGCTATCAAAATATTGGGTTAACTGTTCTGAGTGCGTCACCATAACTAAGTTAATTTGCCTTTCTTTGCATAGGCTTGTCAGCATCTCAACGACTTGGTGGGAACGAGTTTGATCAAGATTACCCGTAGGCTCGTCAGCTAAGATCAATTTAGGCTGGTTAAGTAACGCTCTTGCAATACCCACACGCTGTTGCTCACCACCAGAGAGTTGATCTGGCAACTTGTCTAGCTTGCTGGCTAGCCCTAATTGTTCAACTAAAGCATCAAATTCGGCTGGTGGATGATTGGGGAAATTGAGTTGCTGCTGAAATAAGATATTTTGTTTAACTGTGAGGCAATCAAGTAATTGATAGTGCTGAAATATAAGACCTATTTTTCGACGATAGTGAGCAAGTTGCTGTTCGTTATACGAAGAAATAAGTGCACCGTTCACTTCAATTTGACCACTATCAGGACTGAGCAAACCTGCCAATAAGTGCAATAGTGTTGTTTTTCCTGAACCACTATCTCCAAGTAACGCCACTTGCTCTCGCGCTGCAATGTTAAAACTAAAGCCATCAAACAAAGTTTGAATTTGCTCACCGTCTTTTCGACGGAAGCATAAGTCAGTCACACTTATCACTGTAATTCCTTGTTATTCAGTGGTTTTAGCCAGTTTACAAAGATACAAACACGAAACAAAGCGAAACTTAATAGATCTGGAACTCATTTAAAAAATAGTGACTCAAAGTAACAAGTTGTCCCGTTATTTACTCCTAATACTCAATTGTTTTGGACGATTAATGATGTGGCAAAGTAAGTAAATTAACGTCAGATGTTGTAACGATAAATTGAATAACGAGAATGGGAGTTAATATGTCTGATGTTAGTGTTAATGAGGGAATGTTTGGACAGGCCAAGCATGGAAATTTAATTTTTCCGAATATAAATAGTTGTCTAGCTATTACTTATGTTTATGCCGATGGCATGCGTTGTGGTGGTCACGCGATTTTACTGCCAGAAGGTAATCAGGCTTCTATTGGTAAGATACTAGAAGAGTTAAGCAAACGTCCAACACCTAAAAAGCTACTTATTATTGGTGACATTGGCACTTGGGATCAAAACTGGCAGCAATTACCATCGACAAACAACTTAAAAATCAAAGGGCACGCTTTGTCGAAAGTTTCAGACATTGCTAAGTCGTTGAGTATTCCAGCTGAAGATGTGATCACTAAGGATACAAACGGCGTAACCTATGATGTGATTGTTAAATCAAACGGTTTGTTCGATTTAGTTAAGCACTAGATAGCTGAGTTTAACTTTTTTCTTTGCAAAATAGCTCTTTCGAAACACTAGACAGAACTTTATGAGGTATTTTTCTCGAAAGAAAAGAGCAGCCACCTAGTTTTGTTAGTGCTTTCGAAGCTCGCAATTAATATTCTGAATTTGTTTTTTCTAGAGATAAAGCAAGAATTAAAACATTAAACTCCATCACCGTAATTTTGAAATCAATTTGAGCATCTGTCAGATATTGTGAATCATATGTTTTGACGTGTTTTTTGACAATGGCTATATACTCTAGAGCAGAGTTGAGAGTTTTTATATCATTGTCTATATCACCTAAAATCAGGCTTAAATATGCAAGATTAGAATAGTAATGCACAATGAAATCTATGTCGAAGTCGGACTTATCGGTATTCTTAATTCTTTCTTTTAAGTAATAGATTTTGTCTGAATTTATCGGAAAGTCATTTTCTTTTGTAAATAGATTCCACTCATCAATTATCGATAGTGCGGAAACAGAAAGGTCTATATATAAATCTTCGTATACTCTATCAAAAGATGCTTGAGGAAATAACAGAAGATGAGGTGAGTTTTCTTTATCGATAAACACATTCATTAAAAGAGTATCTTCTCTTATGCTGGTAAAGTTTCTATCATTTTTAGTTTGTTTTTCTTGATTATAAGGAGAGTACAAATAATGGATGCTAGGGAAGTAATGGACTTGCTTGTCTGAATATCGGTTTAATTCTATTCCTGCACACATTTTTTGACCACATGAAAGTAAATATAACTGTTTGTTTCGTTTATCAACCTTGACTTGAATAACATCTGAGTGGAGATATGAATGTTGTAATGAGTCATAATATTGATCTAGCTTTTCTTTGGCGTCTTTAGTTGCTTTTGACTCAATTGATATAAAATAAGTAGTTAAAGTTAAAGTAACCAAGAAAATTAATACAAATAAACCCAAATATCTTTTTAGTGTTTTTATATGTGATTTTTCAAACCGAGAACCAAAAATATTATTGAATAATGTAGATGAGTAATTTACTAACTTACAGTACATATTGAAGTTTTTAGTTAGAAACAGGTGGATTTTTGGAATATCTGGAAAAGTTATTAAAAACGTTAGACAAATGATCCCTATAGCAATGAATAAAGTAAATATATCTTTCCAGACAATAAGAAAGCCATGGTACATTACCTGATTGAAGCTCTTTTCTAAGATGTCGGGATTTAAATTAAAATAAGAATAGTAACTTTCATAATAAACTGTCGAAACAGCGTACAAGAAACTAGCAATTATTAATAAAATTGAGCCGCTATCAACAAGTCGTTTCATCTAATTTATCTTGTCCTGTTACGTGAAAGGTTTACCTAGATTCTTTTACTCTAAACTGGGCAAATTCATCTTCAATCCACTTATTTGGAGTGTTAGGGTTTTTGCTTTTTGTTCTTAACATTAAGCGAATACTTTCACCTTGTTTCTTTTCGAAGAAGAAAGGAAATTGAAGATTATCTTCGTTCAGCTGATGTTCCGCCGAGCCGTCAAACGCGACTACTGTTTCATTGTCATTTAAATTTCTTGATAAGGTCAGACTAACTTGATTATCTGTGTTCAATGGCAAATAAATAGCATCTGGCTGAACTTCATCTTTAATTATGTTATTCAGTTTTAAGTCGTTAACTTGTACTTCTTTAAATATTGAGTCTGATGCTTGAGTGTTTTCAGGCTTAGCTGCAGAGAATTGGTTTGGGGTTTTCTCATTAATAGGCTCAACTTTAGGAGTTGATTTTAGTTTTTCTAACTCTTTGGTCATAGTATCAAGAGTCAGTCTTTGTTCATCAATCGTTTCTTGCAGCTTTTGGTTTTGATCCTTTTCATCACTTAAATCTTTTTGAGTTTTATCTAACTCTTTTTTCTGATCATTAATATCTTGCAACAACTGATAGTTTTTATCTTTTTCGTCAGTATGTTTCTGTTGCAAATCTCTGTTTTCAGTTGAAAGTGTAGAGTTAGTATTTTTTAGTTGGCTTATTTCATCCAGCGCTTCTTGGTATACACTGTTATCAACCTTTGTACTCCAGCCATACTTTTTTAACTTTTCTTCTAACCAATTATTAGCGCTAGATTTCCATAATTCGGTAATGCTGTTTAGCCAAGGAAGTATAAGAAGAGCTGCTATTGTTATTAGTGCTGGGTAACCAAAAGTCCCCAATTGATAAAGGAAAGCCATTTTTTCACTAAACAGCTTTGGCTCGTTGAATAGCAGCAAGATGCTTTTGTGATTAAAGGTGCAAAATATCCAGAAGTAAGTAAACATAACTGGATTAGAGATCTTTTCTTTTAGGTTTTCAAAAACACCTGTATTTGCTACTTGTTGCATTTAACATCACTTCTTTTCCTGCAGAGTTGAACATGTTAACCAAGCTCAACTTTCAGTTCAAAAGAAAATGCAGAAAAATATGATAAATTTTAGTTGGTTACCTTTAATTAAACGTTATTGAAATAAGCCCATAATACTTACAAGTAGGCCATAAATGGGCAATAAGATAATGGCTAGTAGGACGGAATTAAATATCCATTTTAGTGGATAGTATAGCGCTCGGTTTTTCTTTTTTAGTTGTTTTGCGCTATGTAAAAATGGTGTGATAGAACTGAATAGTTTGTTAATTGGTCCAGCTTTATCTCCCGGTAAATTTGGTACTAACATTAATCCCGTGAGTTTTTTGTAAAAGTAATTTATTACCTTGCCAACAAGTCCCATAGGTCTCTCAACGTCACACATTAAAATTAATCTAGGTTTGTCCGTGTTATTTTCAACATAGTGGAGGTAGGTTTCGTCAAACAGAAAAGATTGACCGTCAAACCATGTCTTTCTATTACCATCGACACTGATGTAGCAGTTCTCGTTGTTAGGGGTATTTAAGCCTAAGTGATATCGTAAAGAGCAAGCTATTGGGTCTAGATGTCTAGTAAGCTTTGAGCCTGCAGGTAACAAAGTAAACATGGCTCCATTCACTTCGGGGATTTGATCTAACAATGCAATGGTTTTAGGACAGTATCTGGCTGCAGAATTATGTGTTGTGCCATACCAAGAGCAATAAAATTTGCTCCAGCCATATTTATAGAAAGTGCGAAATCCTACATCGTAGTAGCTAGGATTAGATTTATCAGTCGCTTCATCAAAGTAACCACACTCAAGCAATCGGTTTGCTTCCTCGGCAATGTCCTGCCAATTTTCTTCTAATAAAGCTAACTGGCGAAAGTCTTTTGTTGTAACAAACGCCGAACGAGCCCAAGGTTTGGTTGAAAGATATAGTAGTACATTTAGCGGTGCAAAAGGGGGCCAACCTTTTCTCATGTATTCAACCCAAGTGTCAAAACGAGCCTGACCTCTAAACCGATAAACATAGACAACTGATGTCACACAAAGAGTAATTAATAAAAGAAAAATGATAAGAGGCAATGACATTTATATTTCCGGCCAAGGTTAAAAATGCACATGCTAAAGAAATGACTGTCAATAAAGTGTAAAGCTTAAGTAAAAGGAAATTGACACTTTATCGACATTTGAATCGACATAATCTAAGCCATTTCACAGATTAACGTCGAGTTAGGGAACAGTTTACAAAATTAACTGTCTATTAGGTTCATTTGGAATTGGTATAGCTACGCTGATCAAGCGTATAAATGAAGAATTTATGGAACAGTTACGCGTTTTGATTGCGGAAGATAACGCAGATATAGCGGAAAATATTGGCGAGTTTTTAGAGTTAAAGGGGCATCACGTCGATTATGCCTATGATGGACAAATGGCAGTGTCGTTAGTGGGATCTGAACGGTTTGATATTGTCGTTATGGATGTAATGATGCCAAAGCAAAATGGTATTGAAGCGACAAAAACAATACGAACTTTGCCTAACGGCGATATCCCCATTTTAATGTTGACTGCAAGAGACATGTTAGAAGATAAGATTGAAGGGCTCACGTGTGGCGCTGATGATTACATAGTTAAGCCCTTTGATATGTCTGAGCTTTATGCTCGAATGCAAGCGCAGGTAAGGAAATCTACCAATAGCTACAATACTATGTTGTGCGTTGGCAATATTCAGCTAGATAAGCAAAACCAAAAAGGCAAAATCGGCGATTGTTGTTTAGAGTTAAATCCTACTACATTCAAGATCATGTATGCCTTAGTGAAGTCGTATCCAAATCTGGTCGACAAATCAGAGCTAGAATTCATTTTATGGGGCGATAATAAGCCAGATACCGATATTCTTCGTAGTCACATCTATAACTTAAGACAATCAATAAAGAAATGTTGCAAACATACGGGCGTTAAAGGAAAACATGGAAAAGGATACTTGCTTGAAATGGCAGGCAATGAGGAACTAGGTTGAAGCATTTAAGTTTGAGTCAAAGGGTTAAACGAGCCTATTTGGCCAGTATCTTGTTACTAACATGTATCAGTATGTTTTTAGTATTTGCTGCGAATGAATTAATCGAAGATTATATTTTTGAAAAGCAACTATCGCTATTTATTGAAAAGTACGAACTAGATGTTCAGTCAGGGTTAATTCCTTATTTGCCTTTTAACGTATCGGTTTATCAAGAGGTTGAACAGGTTCCGCTAACTATTCGCCGTTGGATCACTGAATTTAGCCCTGGTATTTATGAAATGGATACGCCGGAAGAGTTAGACTTTTTCTATGCCATTATTGAAAGTGACTTTTCTGATAATAAGGTATTCGTGTTTGATGCCAGTGGTTTAGAACTGTCTGACGAAGTTGAATGGAGAGTAGGACAGTTACTTATTTTTGGCTTTGCTATTATGCTTGCGCTATTTTTCTTGGTCTTCAAGTTGGTTGTTAAACGTGCGCTGTCACCTATGTACAAGCTGATAGATCAAATTAATCAACAACAGTTAAATACCAATCCTATTATTGCTAGCAAAATCCCTTTTGATAATGAACTAGGATTGCTTAATCAAACTCTGGCTGACTATAGCAAGCGCATAGACAGTTTTATTCGCAGGGAGAGAGAATTTACAGGGTTTGCTAGTCATGAATTACGTACTCCAGTGACTATCATTAAAGGAGCATTATCTGTACTCAATAGCCACAATAACTTCGATGACAAACAGTTAAAGCCGTTGAAGCGAATAGAAAGAGCCACTGAAAGTATGGGAGATATGATTGAAATGTTGCTCAGCTTATCCAGAGAGCAACAAATGTCGAATATCAAACAAAAACCTTTACCAGAAATTATAGAAGTTGTTATCAGCAACTTCTCTGAACACATGGCATTAAATGGTAAAAAGCTGGAACTGGAGTTAGGCACTGAAAACGATATTTTGTTGCCTGATATTCCGGCAGAAATAGCTCTGAGTAACATTGTTCGAAATGCTATTGAACATAGCTGCGGTGAAACGATAACCATGCAAGTCGATAGAGGTTGTATAACCTTGACGAACAAAGTTCAATTCGAACAGGCGCATATTAATAGGCAAGAGCAAGGATATGGGCTTGGTAATCTTATCGTATCTAGAATATGCGAAAAACATCATTGGTCTTATCGTAAATCAGTCCAGCAAAATACTTTTACTGTGACGTTAAATTTCACTCAACCACAAATAGCTAACTAATGTAATCCTATGTAATTGTTCTGATTCTTCTGATTTGAGTTAATAGATTCAGCCTTATTCTTGGCGATTCTAGCGAAGTTCGTTTGCTCTGTGACTGACAAAATTCATTGAGTTAAAGCGATAGGAAGACATGATGATAGAAGAATTAATCAAACAACTTAGATCTGTAGTAAATACCGAAATAGCGGGTGAACTTTCACTGAGCAAAGGCGGTTGGGAAGGTTGGTTACAATGTGAATATTGGAACCGATTAAATATTTCGGGTCTGGCAACAGAAAGGGAAGCTTATTATCCACGAAGTCGAGAAAGATGCGATTTAGTAACAATAAGTAATGATTGGATAGAGCTAAAAGCATTCGGTATCTTTAGAGAGGGCGATGAATCTTCATTTTTAAAATCTATCGCTGCTGATGTTTATAAATTAGATCATAACAAGCCTTCTGGCGCTAAAGGCGTGATTTTTGTTGTGATCCCCAAAGCTATTGGTGACGATTTACTTAAGGTTTTACAAAATCGTTATCTAGGTTTTAACAAAGTAGATTGCGACTACTGCACAATTTGTTATTTAGAAGTATAAGTTTTATCTGTTTCAGATTTCAGCAATAGTCTAGAGCGTATAAGGCTATTGCTTTGTTTTAAAACTAAACCCAAACCCTATCAAAATTACTCTGCACTAACTATTGAAATACTCAGGCTTAATACCTACAGTGGTGTGCAGTTTTAATACTATTGCTGCATTAGTATTCATTCGAATACAGCAACAGTATGAATATTCTTATTTTGAGCTAGAATGTTTAATAGATGGTGTAACTAGGTTTAGTTTTGTTTTTAGTTCGTCTTATCCTCTTTAGTAGTTTGCTCTGTTGTTATTTTCTTCAAGCAGAAGAAGTCTTTTCTGTTGATAAACCTTTAACTTACGATGTCTCTGGCTCGGGTGCTTGGGCTCCTTACTTTATGACCGAAGCTGAAGATCACAACTACGGTATTATGCCGGAGTTAATGGAAGCGTTATTTACGGAAGCTGGGTTATCGGTAGAACCGGTTAATTATCCTCCGAAAAGGACAGTAAGTTATTTACTAAAAGGGGAGCTAGATATGGATATCATCAACCTAGAGTGGCTACCAGAAGATGCATTGCGACAACCTTTTGTTTACAGTGATAACTTAATAGAAGTAAAAGAGTTTTATATCGCTCGTCCTGGCTTTAACGCAGATGCGTTTTTTCAACAGAAAGCACAAAAGAGACAGTCTGTCGGCATGGTTAGAGGATACTATTATCACAATCAGAGTGATTATATGAGAGTTGATTTTCCTTCTGAGAAAGCCCTTATCGAAGCGTTGAAAAAGGAAAGGGTTGATATGATAATTTGTGGAGATTTACCAGCTCTTTATTGGGCTAAACCACAGAATATAGATCTTAATCTAGTGAAACTTCACAGCAAAGGGCACCTAAAACTTAGGCTCAGAAAAGAGTTAGCTCCAATCTTACCTAAGCTGAATCAAGCCATACAAAAACTTCACAACAATGGCACAATTGAACAGATTTTGACCGCTTACACAGGTTCTAAAAAGTATAACTAATTTAAGCCTTTAGCTAACGTTATTAACAATAATGCCAGCTGAAAGAAATAAGCACTAATTCGTTGCTAAAAAATAGCTAATTTCTTGTTCCAAACATGGATCGCAATTTGACTCCGTGATTAAATAAGTAAGATTTAGTTAAAAGGCTTATATATGAAAAATAATAAAAGCTTGCTAGTAGCAACTATTGGCTTAATGGTTGCCAGCTACACTGGGAATTCAGTGGCGCAAGAACAAGAAATTACATTAGAAAAGATCATGTCAGATCCTCGCTGGATCGCTAACTCTCCTCAAGCTGCTAGATGGCTGCCAAACTCCGAACAGGTGGTTTTCAAACAAAATCAATCAAAAGGTGAATTGCAAGATACACTTTTGCTTGATGTAAATACCAGTGAAGCAAACAAGGTTGCGTTATCTGAATTACATAAAGTTGCTCAATCTTCGCTTGTTTATAATCGTGATAAAACCAAAGCTGCTTATGTTTTCGAAGGTGACCTGTACCTTTTAGATATTGCCACGAACAAGCTAACACAGTTGACTAGAACATCAGCCAAAGAAGAAGCTCCGCAGTTTTTAAACAATGGCTCACTAGCTTATTGGATAGGCTCAACAGCTTTTAACATGAACTTAGATTCTAAGTTAGTTTCAGAGCTAGCTAAGCTTGTTATGACCGATCAGCAAAATGGTGTTGAAGAGCCTGGAGATCTAGTTGCACAAGAACAGCATGATTTGATTGATTACGTGGCGAAAGTTCACCAGGATGCAAAAGACAGTTTTAACTACCGTAAAACTCTGCAACAGAATAATAAAGCAATGGCTGAACAGCCTTTTTACATGGGGACTGGTCAACGTCTAATTGAAGCTGCATTATCACCTACAGCAAAGTATATGTTTGTTGTTACAGAAGCTGCTCTACCTTGGCGCGGTGAAAATGACTTAATGCCTAGTTACATTGGCCAAGATGGTCGAATTCAGTTCGAAGAGGTTCGTGAGCGTGTTGCAGATGCAGAGCCAAATCAGCAAGACTTCTGGTTAATCGATTTGACTGACCGCAGCATGGAAAAACTTAGCATCACTGATTTGCCTGATTACAACAAAGATGTATTAAAAAAGGTTAAAGCAGAGAACGCAAAAGAACAGGGTAAAAAATACAAGAGCAAAAAGGAAACAAGAACAATTAACTTAATGGTTGATTGGACTTGGTCGCAAAGCCCTGTGCAGTGGCACAACAATGGTGAGCAATTAGCGGTAATGCTAGAAGCTTGGGATAACAAAGACAGATGGATTGCGACAGTCGATGTAGAAAAAGACGAGTTTGTTAATCAACACCAATTACATGACGATGCGTGGATTAACTATACCTTTAATGATTTTGGTTGGTTTAACAATTCGGAAAAACTGTACTTTTTATCAGAACAGTCAGGTTACTCACATATTTACACTAAATCACTAGACTCTAGTCGAGTTAAGCAAGTGACAAAAGGTAAGTATGAAGTATCTGAACTGTATCTAACTGAAGACGATAGCAAGTTTGTATTTAGAGCAAACGTTGAGCATCCAGGTAACTATCAAGCTTATTTAGTTAACTCAAAAGCGAAAAAAGTAACTAAGCCTACTGCGATTACTTCATTAAAAGGTAATAACCGTTTTGTGGTTAGTCCAGATGAAAGTAAGTTACTGGTGACGCACTCTAACTTGTTAACACCGGATGAGTTGTATTTGGTTGATTTAAAACCAAATGCACAGGCGAAAAGATTAACTAACACTGTAACTGAAGAGTTCATGTCTATGCCTTGGGTTAAACCTGAAGTGATAGAAGTTGAATCTTCATATAGTGATCAACCTATTTATGCCAAAGTTTATTATCCAAAAGATTATAAACAAGGTGAAAAGCGCAGAGCGGTTATCTTTAACCACGGTGCAGGTTATCTACAAAATAGTGACTTTGGCTTCTCTGGTTACTTTAGAGAGTTCATGTTCCATAGTTTATTAGCACAGCAAGGTTATGTTGTTATGGATATGGACTATCGAGCATCTATGGGATACGGCCGTGACTGGCGTACAGCTATTTACCGTCAAATGGGAACGCCTGAAGTTCAGGATTTAAGAGATGGAGTAAACTGGTTAGTTGAGAATGCAAACGTTGATAGAGAACGCATAGGTACATATGGTGGTTCTTACGGTGGCTTTATGACGTTTATGGCGCTGTTTACTCAACCTGATTTATTCCAAGCTGGTGCGGCTTTAAGACCTGTATCAGACTGGGCTCACTATAATGATGGTTATACTTCAAATATCTTAAATCGTCCGCAAGATGACATGATCGCTTACCGCCGTAGCTCGCCGATTTATTTTGCAGAAGGGTTAGAAAAGCCGTTGTTAATCAATGCGCCTATGATAGATGACAATGTATTCTTCCTAGATGTCGTTCGTTTAGTACAACGCATGATTGAATTAGAGAAAGAAAACTTTGAAACTGCTATTTATCCAGTAGAAGCACATGGCTTTAAACAGCCATCAAGCTGGTTAGATGAATATCGCAGAATCTATAAGTTGTTTGAAAATAACTTATAGTAACCTTGAAGATAAAAAGGCTCGTTATTTACGAGCCTTTTTTAGTTTTATTGGTATAAATCATATAACCTAAACCCATCAAAGTACCTGAGATGACTCCTGCTAGATGAGCTTCAACTGCGACTCTTGCTTCTATTAGTTCAGACGTGGCCATTGCCGAGCCAAAATAAATTTCATACAGAGCTTTTGCCCACACTCCGACAAAAATTAACCAACCAGAATTAATACGATTACGAATATCTATAGATGCGCCATAAATTAACAAGGCGTGGATAATACCTGATAAGCCTGCATAATGGGTTTCGGAGTAAATAAAGACTAGTGGAATACCAACTAAAATGAGACTGACTAGCACTACAAAAAAATAATGTTTGGTTGTGTAGTACTCTCCATGTAAAGCCCAAAGTAGGGCTATGCCAGCAACGTTAAGTAGGGTGTGATTAAGGTTAGTATGCAGCATTTGTCCAGTTATCACTCGCCACCACTGACCATCAGAGATATGTTGTGGTAAAAAACCTAACAAGGTTGCGCTAGCTGGTTTTAACAACTCTAGAATAAAAACTAATGCAACGAATAACAATGGTGCTTTTAAGTACTTAATTTCAGTTGGAAAGCCGAACAAAAAAGTTTCCTTTTAACAAGTGATAGGATTTACGCATTTGAGCTGCTAACATGCAAAAAAACTCAACGCCTATCATTGAGAAGTTATATTTAATGCGCGTATTTACTCTTATTTCTCTTGTATTTGCAAATCTAGCTGTAGCAAATACTCCTTCTAGAGCTGTGCCAGAAGCATTCACTGGTTTAAATTACACTAAAGCCGCTTATTCTGAGCAAGCGGTAGTATCTGCAGCAAATCCACATGCGGTGAATGCTGGAGTGGAAATGCTGAAAAAAGGTGGCTCAGCAATCGATGCAGCAATTGCTGTGCAAGCGGTCTTAACTTTAGTTGAACCACAAAGCTCTGGTATAGGTGGAGGTGCGTTTTTACTTTGGGCTGAGTCTGGTGCAGCAGAAATAACAACTTTTGACGGTAGAGAAACTGCACCAGCTAAAGCAACGCCAGAGCTATTTATTAAACCGGATGGTAAGCCGTTACGCTGGATTGATGCTGTTATTGGTGGTCGTTCAGTAGGTACGCCTGGCGTGTTGAAAATGTTATCTCAAGCTCATGAAAAACACGGTAAGCTTGAATGGAAAACCCTGTTTCAACCTGCTATTGAATTAGCCAATAATGGTTTTGTTGTAAGTCCTAGATTAGCGAAATTGGTGCAAGGGAAATTTAATCCCGGTATTGCTCAATTACCAGAAGCAAAAGCGTACTTTTTCCCAAATGGTAAAGCGCTTGAAGAAGGACAAGTTTTGGTTAATAAAAAGCTAGGGGCGGCCTTAACTAAGATAGCAGAGCAAGGTGTTGAAGCTTTTTACCAAGGTGACATTGCTGATAATATAGTAACAGCTGTGCAAGGTTCTAAAGTAGCTCCAGGATTATTGAGTAAAAACGATTTAGCTAATTATACAGCGAAAAACAGACCTGCTGTTTGCGCTGACTATGCAGCAAAAACCGGTGATTACAAAGTTTGTAGTATGGGGCCACCAAGCTCAGGTGGACTAACAATATTACAAATCTTAAAACTGTTAGAACCTTACGAACTGGGCAAATCAGTTGACTCTGTTGAAACCATTCATTTGTACACGCAAGCTGCGAAGCTAGCATTTGCGGACAGAAATCGTTATTTGGCGGATAGTGATTTTGTTGCAGTTCCTTCTACACAAGATTATTTACAGCCTGATTACATTGAAGCAAGAAGAAAGCTGATCTCTAAGACATCTGATTTAGGAAAAGCACAGGCTGGTCAAATTGGTACAGAAAAGTTAGCTAATAACTCTGATATTTCTCAACCTAACACTAGCCATATTTCTATTATTGATCAGTTTGGCAATGCGTTGTCGATGACGACAAGTATTGAAATGGGGTTTGGTTCGGCATTAATGGTAGACGGTTTCTTACTTAACAACCAATTGACGGACTTTTCTTTAGTACCAGAAAAAAATGGCAAGTTAGTATCTAACCGAGTCGAAGGTGGTAAGCGACCTAGAAGCTCTATGTCTCCTGTTATTGTATTCAAGGATAATAAAGTATTTGCAGTGGTAGGTTCTCCAGGCGGCAGTCGCATTATCAATTATGTTGGCTATGCTTTGGTTGGGTTGTTAGATTATGGTTTAGATATGCAACAAGTTGTTGATTTACCAAGAATATCTAATAGAAATGGGGCAACTTCATTAGAGAAGAATATGGTACCAAACGAAGTGAAAGAAGCTTTGGAAAAAATGGGGCATAAGGTCAAAGTCGTTAATATGACATCAGGTATTCACGGCATTTTAAAAACTGATAAAGGCTGGCAAGGGGCTGCTGACCCAAGAAGGGAAGGCACAGCTGTAGGTTTATAAGCTCGTATAAATAATGGTACAAAAAGCAATAAAAAAGAGAGCTGTAAGCTCTCTTTTTTATTTACGGTTATTGGTTAATAGATAACGGTAAGCGTTTGTTTCCCTAAGTTCAAATCCCATCTTTCGATAAAGACGATTAGCCGATTGCCTTGCTGGTCTAGAAGTTAAATCAACATATTCAGCTCCTTGCTCTCGAGCAATATCAATTGCATGAGTGACAAGTGTTTTGCCTAAACCATGTCCTCTGGCGCTTTCTGCGACAACTACATCATCAATCCAAGCTTTAGTGCCGAGCAACACTTTGAATATAATCAGGGTTAAACAGCCCAAATAGTTTTCACCATCTTTAACTACTAGAAGATATTGCGAGTCGGAGTCAATAAGCTGTTTTAATTGCTGCTGTGAAATAGGTCTGTTTGAGTCGGATAACTGTGGCAATAAGTTATTAATACTTTGGTGCAAGGGTGTTGAATATTCGGTTACTGTGATGATTTCCATGTCAGTTTGTGCCTTTTGGTACAAAAAAGGAGAGCTAGTGCTCTCCTTAAAGTGATTTATATACCTGATTTTAGATAAGGATCATCTTCTACATCACTTATCAACCATTCACCGTCAACCTTAGTAAAGATGACTCTTCTTACGTCTCTGACTGGCTCATCGTTATGATTACCAGTGAAAAGAATGTTAACGTAGGTTTTATCGCTTTTTCCCAAAGATACTTGGTTTAACGACCTATCAATGTTTAATTCTACGCCTGGATCGACTTGTAAATTCAATACGTAACGGGCATATCCTCTTGTTGTTCCATATGAACGTATGATTCTAGACAGCTTAGGTGTAGTGTACTTTTGTACTTTGCCTAAGTTTTTTTCATTGTATAAAGCGTCAAAAAACTTCAATGCTCTGTATTCTGGAGCGTCTGGATTTGCGAAAGCTGGCACATTGCCTCTATCTTCACAGGCACTTAGGAAAAAAACAGTTAACGCAGCGATAATAATGGATTTAAATTTCACTCTGGATCCTTTCGACGGGAATGATCAGTCATTTGATTTAAGTGTAGGTTATCCTATATCGAAAGGAAGAAAATAAAAAGGGCAACGAGTGTTGCCCTGATTAGAATATAAGCGTTTGTTCGTTATTATTGAACTAACTCTTCGTCACCAAAAGTATCAGCGAACATAGGTGAAGATAAATAACGCTCTGCGGCACTTGGTAGAATTACCACAATGTTTTTATCTGCATACTCTGGTTGCTCAGCTAAGCGCTTAGCAGCAACAACTGCTGCACCAGAAGAAATACCTACTAAAATACCTTCTTGCTTCATTAGCTCATGAGCCATAGCAATTGCATCTTCGTTGCTTACTTGTTCAGCTCTATCAATAAGTTCTAAATCAAGATTCTTAGGAATAAAGCCAGCACCAATACCTTGGATTTTGTGAGGACCAGGAGTTAACTCTTCACCCGCTAATGCTTGAGAAATAACAGGTGAGTCTACTGGCTCAACCGCTACTGATTCAATTTGCTTGCCTTTAACTTCCTTAATGTAGCGGCTAACACCTGTGATAGTACCACCAGTACCAACACCAGCTACGAATACGTCGATATTGCCATCAGTCGCCTGCCAAATTTCAGGACCTGTTGTGTCTACGTGAACTTGTGGGTTTGCTGGGTTCTCAAACTGCTGTAGTAATACGTACTTTTCTGGGTTTGACTCAACAATTTCATTCGCTTTAGCAATTGCGCCACCCATGCCTTTTGGACCTTCAGTAAGGATTAGGTTAGCACCTAGTGCCTTCAATAATTTTCTTCTTTCTAAACTCATAGTAGAAGGCATAGTAAGCGTCAATTTGTAACCTTTTGCTGCTGCTACAAATGCTAGTGCAATACCAGTATTACCTGAAGTCGGCTCGATAAGCTCTTTGCCTTCTGTTAAACGACCAGATTTCTCTGCGTCCCAAATCATATTAGCACCGATACGGCACTTAACGCTGAATGATGGGTTACGAGCTTCTACCTTTGCGTATACATTACCACCAGTAACACGATTTAATTTTACCAGTGGAGTATTTCCGATAGTTTGTGAGTTATCTGAAAAAATAGTCATAATTTAGCCTATTAAAAAAATGAGCGAAAATGGAGAGGTTGTCAGCTTATTTGTATGATTTCTCGAAGGCAAACACCAAAAAATCGGTGTTGAAAATTAATACAAAAACCGCCAGCAATCTCTAGTTACGGATAAAATAGTGGTTTGTCAGGCAAAACCAAAGTTCCAATTAAAGCTAATATATTCATTTCCTTTATAACCAAATGAAATTATTGATGAATACATATTATTCATTAGTTATAAATGAGGGGGCTAGCTTTGTATAAATTCGGTGTTACAATCGCGCTCACATTAATTTTTTTTATCTAAAGTTTTATGGCAAGGCGTTTACCTCCACTAAATTCATTAAAAGCCTTTGAAGCTGCGGCGCGCAACCTTAGTTTTACTAAGGCTGCAGAAGAGTTATTTGTTACTCAGGCCGCAATTAGTCATCAAATTAAGTTGCTGGAAGAACATTTAAGCATAAAATTATTTATGCGAAGAAATCGCTCTTTGTTGTTGACGGAAGAAGGGCAGAGTTATTATTTAGATATTAAAGATATTTTTGCGAACCTTTACGAAGCTACCGAGAAATTACTGACTCGTGGTGCTAAAGGTTCTATCAGCATCGCACTAACGCCGAGTTTCGCTATTCAATGGTTAATTCCACGTTTAAGTGAATTTAGCAAGGTCCACCCGGATATAGACGTAAAGATCAAAGCGGTAGACTTTGAAGAAAACTCACTAACCGATGATGTTGATGTTGCTATCTATTACGGCATGGGTAATTGGCCTAATGTGCAAGCAGATAAGCTACATACCGAATTTTTTATACCGGTTTGTTCTCCTTTGTTACTTGCTGGTGAGCACCCAATTCAAATTCCTGCTGATTTAAAACACCATACGTTATTGCACGATATGACTCGTAATAATTGGAATGAGTGGATTAAACAAGCAAATCTAAAAGATATAAATGTTAACCAAGGCCCAATTTTTTCTCACTCTTCAATGGTGCTACAAGCTGCCATTCACGGTCAAGGTGTTGCATTAGGTCATAATATTTTAGCTAAGCCTGAAATTGAATCAGGGCGACTTATCACACCATTTAACCAAATATTAATGAGTAAAAAATCATATTATTTGGTATGCCGCGAAGCACAAATAGATTCAGCGAAAATCAATACATTTAGAAATTGGTTACTCGAGGAAGTGAGACAAGAGCAAGAGGAAATGGGCATTGAGTAAGCAATCGTTGGAGCGTATTCATTATCCAGCAGATAATGCTAAAGCTGTGTTACTGTTAGCGCATGGTGCAGGAGCTGGTAACAGACATGAATTTATGGACACCTATAGCAAGCAGTTAGCGAGTAAAGGTATTGAAGTTATTAGTTTTAATTTCCCATACATGCAAATGGCTTATGAGTTAGAAAAGAAAAGGCCACCAAATTCAAACAAACAATTGATTGCTCATTTTCAGCAAGAGCTCGCACTGATTAAGACTGAGTTACCGATTTTTATTGCTGGTAAAAGTATGGGGGGGCGTGTAGCAACACAGATAATGGCTCAGGCATTAGAGCAAGAAGTAAAAGCTTGTATCGTATTGGGATACCCATTTATTCCGCCGGGAAAACCAGAAAAGTTAACTGATAGAATGGCTCACTTTAACGATATTCAAAATAAAGTACTTATCTTGCAAGGCGAAAGAGATATATTTGGCGGACTTGAGTTACTTAGTAAAACGCCTTTGCCAAAGACGTTTGAACTGGTTTGGGTAACATCAGGTGATCACAGTTTTAAACCGTTAAAATCATCTGGTTTAAACTCTGAACAGAACATTGAATTTGCGGCACAGCAGACCGCAGATTTTGTTATTAATAACATATAGAAATCTATGAAAATCAAATATCTCCGCAATTTTGCCGCCGTTAGTGGATTTTTGGCTGTTGCTTTAGGTGCATTTGCAGCTCACGGTCTTAAATCTCAGTTATCTCAATATGGTGCAGATATATGGCAAACCGCGGTATTTTATCAGTTCATCCATACTTTGTTGTTATTCGCAGTTGTTACTAATGATAAGTTAGTGCAGAAATGCCATGAAGGAGTAGTACGAATTGGACTTATGCTATCAAGCGGGATAGTTATATTTTCAGGTTCTTTGTATGTGGTTGCGTTAACAGGGATTTCAAAGTTAGGTATGATCACGCCAATAGGCGGAACTTTGTTTCTTATCTCATGGTTATATCTGATTAAGTTATTTAATACAGCAGATGAAAACAAACAAGACTAGCTAGTACTTTTCACTGTAGAAGCCATAAATTGTGGCTTCTTTGCTTTCCATCCTTTTTTCTGCCTTTTTACTTTTACATATTAAGTTAATACGGTTTTTACATTTAACTCTAGTGCTGTATTTTGCGCCTGAAGTTTTACCTGTTCAAAGGTAAAGCCGTAAACTTGACCTGCTTTAGCAGTTTTAATAGCTAACTCTTTTGACAAAGAAGGGGAAAAGCTCAATAAGAAAAGTAAATTAGTTTGTTCAATAATGGCCAACCATTCTAGCTCTATAGCACTGTAGTCAACGCTTGTATTACTGCGCAAGCTAGTTAAGTATTTAGTAACGAATTGCTTAAGTACTTTCGGCAACTTCCATACATCAATCATGTGAATAGCAACCTTTAGCCAAAGCTCCACTCTAGGGTATTGATATATTTCAGCTAGGCACAGATGTTTACTTTTACTAAACACAAGTGAAAGCGGCTTTTTGTTAGTATTATTAGCTGAAAAGCTGACCTTTGGTATAGTGAACAAAGACAATGCTAACAACCTAGTTAGTAACACGTGATACTCAGGTAAAGAGTGCTTTGCTTGTTGTTCAGCCAACTTTAGTGAGATATCTGCAAGATAATCTACTTTATTGTTTAATTCGTCACTTCCTGTGAAACGGAAACTCTCTTCCACTAATTTCATCATACCTGTAGCTATCACAGGAAAAACTCTATCTAATCCTAAGAGACTAATTGCATGCTTAGATGTTGTGATTTGTAAATTGTTGCGATTAGCTTGGCTGGCGTAATCCAATAAGATATGACGAAACTCTGAACGAGAATCTACAGCTGAGCTTAACTCTTTGATATTTCCAGTTAATAAAGCTTTTGTTGCTTTTGGCCAAAACTCGGGAACCGAGTATTTTAAGGTTATTGGATCGTAATAACCTTTGTTTGAAAATAGGTCGTCCTCGATTGGCCAGTCAGCCTTTACCTTTTGATAACAAGCCCATAAGTCGTCGTGGTCAAGCTTAACCTGAGGAAACACTTTCGTTATTTGATAATCGGTTATTTTGACAATTTCACCGCCAAACTGTTTGGTCTCAGTGTCATATGGTAAGCAATACCAGTTATCTAAATCTGGACTTTGACTGACAGCTAAAAAGTAACCTAAATTAGGGCAAAAAATTAAGTTTCCTGAAAATAACTCATTACTTGATAAATGTTGAATGACATCTAGGTTATTTACTAAAAACTTATTATTTAGTCCAAGCCAAAGCGATAGTGGTGGCAATAAGGCCTGATTATGCAGAGATTGCTCTAAGGTTAGCAATTTAGAATTAAGACTTAAGTTTGCTAATAGGTTGGTATTAAAAGCGAGTAGGGTAAGAGTTTGTAACAACTGATTACTACTATGAAACTTGTTTGAACCTGAAAGCTGACTAAGCAGCTTAATTGTTTCTTTGTCTTCTATTTTTAGGTAGTAGCCAAGTTTAAAAGCTTTATTAATAAATTTGTCTTTAAGTGCGTAATATTGCTTGGCCGCAAGCTTACCTGCCTTAAGTTGTTTTAGCGTCGGGGCTAGACAATACAATAAATACAAACAAGTTCGATTGAGTGTTTTTATTGTTTTAGGTAAGACGTTTAAACGATTGCCAAATAAGCTTACTGTCAGCAGCTGCTTAATAATGATGTTTTCCATCATACTCAGCTTTTTATCGCTGCTGTTTAACAACAGTAGCGCAAATTGCGGGTCGAGTTTTACCAACTGTTCTAATGCTGTTAAAGATAACTCGATAGCCTTTTCTATTTCCCTAGGCTGCTGAGTTAATATGACATTGGCACAGTTTTTCGCTGCGCTTTGCAGTTTGTGTAATGTCGGTGCAGAGGTGCTCAAAACTAAATATTATTAAATTGTTGATATGCGCCATCACCCCAAGCAACTAACTCTCCATTTTTGAAAAGAAAAGCAGTACATTCATCTTTCGTAGTAATTCCATCGGACTGTTTGTGTTGTGTACGATAGAACATAACTTGGTAGTTGTTGTCTTCTGCCATTTTGGCTTCAGTGATATCAGGAGAGCCCAAAGATTGGATAACAAAGCTTTTACTAATCGGAGTATCGATAGACAGTTCGTTTATAAACTTTTTATTGTAGGCTTGGCGATCTTCCCAGTCCATTTGATCAGGGTCGTCTTCATAGAAGGTTAATACGCTTGCAGCAAAAATTGCATATGCGCCGAAACCTAAACCTACAAATTTAACAACTTTCTTATCCATTATTTGCTCTTAATTATCATTTTAGTTGCAGCAGAACAGCCATTATAACGCGTGACGCTTAATGGCTGTATAGCCCAGAATTATTTTTTTACAATTTTGTAGCAAGGGATATATTTTGAACCTGGTAATTTCATTCGGCCTTGCTGAACAAAAGAATCTAATAGTTTATCCATTTTGTCCATTAGCCAGGTACTACCATTTAGCTCAAATACACCGTGTTCTTTAACGGCTTTAACACCTTCGTCTTTAATGTTACCCGCTACAATACCAGAAAAGGCTTTCCTCAAGTTTGACGCTAAATCCACTCTCGCTTGGTCTGTATCTAAGTTTAGTGCAGCCATGTTTTCGTGGGTAGGTTGAAACTCATTTTGTAAGCTTGTTGGAATTTTAAGACTCCAGTTAAACTGGTATGCATCGCTACTTGCTTTGCGATAGTCTCGAACGTCTTCCATTTTTGAACGAATGTACTTAGCAACATCTTCAGGTGAATCAGGAATGATATGCAACAAGTCTCTCGCTTCTTTCCCTAGAGTTTGCTCTACAAATTCGGCAATTTGCTCAAAGTAAGCAATACTGTCTTTTGGTCCAGTTAATACGATAGGTAAGACTTGCTCTTTGTTCTCTTCAGAAAGCATAATTCCTAATACGTATAGTAATTCTTCTGCTGTACCTGCGCCGCCTGGGAAAATAATAATAGCGTGAGCAACTCTTACAAAAGCCTCTAATCTTTTTTCTATATCTGGCAGGATAACTAATTCATTTACTATGGGATTTGGTGCTTCTGCGGCAATGATGCTTGGTTCTGTTAAACCTAGATATCTACCAGCTGTTATGCGTTGCTTGGAATGTGCTAAAGCTGCACCTTTCATAGGGCCTTTCATTGCGCCAGGGCCACAACCTGTACAAATATTGAAGCCTCTTAAACCTAAGTGATAACCGACTTCTTTAGTGTATTGGTATTCAGTAGTATTAATAGAGTGACCACCCCAACATACAACCAAATTTGGTCCATCTGTAGGCATGATGACATTGGCGTTTCTTAAAATATTAAATACTGCATTGGTCGTTTGAACAGGATCTGAAAAGTCGGTACTTTGATATTTATTGGCGTTGTATAAAATATCTCTAATGACAGCTTGCAAATGTTCCTGAATACCTGTGATGATCTCGCCATCGACAAAAGCTTGTTCAGGCGGATTAACCAGTTCAATCTTGATACCGCGCTCACGGCTTAACAGATTAATTTCAAAGTCTTTATACTTATCATAAATTTCTGAACTTACATCTGTGGCACTGCCAACATTCAATACCGCTAGTGAACAATTGCGAAACAATTGATAGAGATTTGAATTAGATGATTTTTGTAGTTGTTGTACTTCAATCTGGGAAAGTAAATTCATCCCGTCAAGTGGGTTCAGTAGTATCTTCATGATATCTCCTTAGAGTGTGCCCAATGTTCCAATTTAGATAAGATCAGGAATGGAAAAAAGGGCTTTCCTATTATTGATAGCAGATCTTGTTTCGGCCGGTTTGTTTCGCTTCATATAACGCTTTGTCGGCTCTTTCAAAGATGCTAAGACTGTCATCTGATGCTTTAAGCTCAGTGACGCCAATGGATATTGTGATATTTAACCTGTCTTTCTTTATCACAAAAGGGATGGACTCAATGGCTTTTCTCACTTTTTCTAGTGGGACCATCACTTCGTCCGGATGAGTGTTAACCATTAAACATGCAAACTCTTCTCCACCAAAACGAGAAACGAAGTCTGTTGTTCTAAACGATTTCTTCAGTGCTTTGGAAACAATTTGTAGGGTTTTATCTCCTACCGCATGACCGTATTTATCATTGATTGATTTGAAGTGGTCTATATCAATAATCGCTAAGCACAGTGGCTCTGGATTTCGGCTCCAACGCTGTATCTCTTCCGATATACGCTTATCGTATGCACCTCTATTTGGTAATTCAGTTAAAGAGTCTGTTTCACTTCGAGATTTTTCCTCAAGCCATTTCGAACGGTAAAAGTTAGTGCGCTCTTCCATTTGTGATAGCTTGGACTCCATCACAGTTAGAGTAGAATTTAATGCTTCTGTTTTTTTAAGTTCGATTTCTTCTCTTTTCTTAATCGATTCTGTAATGCTGTTGAGTTTAGTATCTATAATATTTTGTAGTTGCTCGATAGATTGAGCTTCACCAGCATTACTCGACAGCTCTTTGATTTGTTTTTCAATTTGAGTATTCAAAGCTTTTAGCTCTTTGTCATAGGACTTGGAGCTTTTAAGAGATTGTACTAAGGCGTTATGAACTTCTGCTAAAGCAGAGTTAATACTTAATACTAGCTTTTGTGTTTGTTTAAATTCTTCACTGAATTGTTCAATAATGAAATAAAACGTTTTTAAACACAGATCTAATTTTTCAGTATCTGTTTTCGCGCCATTTACTTTCACTAAGTTATCGTGAAGATTTGGGATAACATTGTCTTGCTTAGATAGGTTCTCTAAGCCTTGCACCAACATTTTTATTATATTTTTGTTGTTCGAATTTGGATCTTTACCATTGGCGCTTTTGGCTGACGAGAGAATTTCGATAATCTGTACTAATAAAGGGTGTAAGTCTGCATAAGTAGATACGCCACCTTTTATTTTGTTTAACACCATTCTTAATTGACGGCGTAAATTATCTTCTAGTCCTTTAGAATCTCTTAGCTTTTCACCTGCACTTTGAATTGAGTTTCGCAACTCGGTGATCGCCATCATCTGATCTTTTTCAGCGCCAACAACTAACCCCGTCGCAGTCTCAGTGATTTTAAGTATTTTTTCTAAGGGTTCGCTAGTGCTGGTGGAACGACGAAGTTTTGAAATCTGAGTATCAATTTCCGGCTTGGTACCTTTTATCAGGTTGCCTAGCTTGTCGACCAATTTATAACTAGCAGATAAGGTTTGATACTGCTGTGTATTAGTACTTTGTAGTTCTGCAATTTCGGTTTTTAACTTGCCTTCCATTCCTGTGCTCTTAAAAAAAACTAGATAACTAAAAATATGTATAGGAATTAGGTCTAACTATAAGAGGAATATAAAAAAAAAGCCATTGAATCAATGGCTTTTTTACGTGGTAAGCTTACTTCAACAAATAGTAAGGCAACCAGTGTTGCTCTTCGTGATGTTCGATATTCATTTAGTAGGTCTTATTTAGTTTTTATTTAGTAGGGTACAAAGAAAATTCTTTGTGGCCAGAATTGTACTTAACCTAAATTAAAAATGAAAGTTAAAATGTAAACTTTCATTTCTAACAACAAAAAGTTACAAAATAGCACTAAATAAGACTCAAATAGCTGGTTTTTTAAGACTTGGTGTTTTTACTCTAATAGTGCTTACAGATTTTCAGCAAACATCTTGTTATAAATTCTAATCGCTTGCTCATCAGACATACCTGCTAGGTAGTCGCAAATAACTCTTGGCTTGTTAGAGCTGGATATATAGTTGTTTTTTACCGAGTTAGGCAGTAATCGTTCGGGATCTGTTGAAAAGGCATCAAACATAGCCATCAACATTCTTTGTCCTCTAAACTCAAGCTGCTGAATTTCAGGATTCATAATTAAATTGGTAAAAACAAACTCTTTTAATACGTCTAACAATGGAGTCGCTGTTTGCGACAATTTAGCTTGATACTTTAGTTGGGAAGTCGTGAATAGGTCTGAACTCACTTGAATTTCGATATTGGTAATTAAGTGATTAACTAACGCGCCAATCGCATTTTTGCGTTGATAGTGTTTTTTACTAAATAGCATATCGCTTAGCTGCTGAGAGTATTTTTTACTCCATAAATTATCAACACTTTGTAATTTGGGCAGTGCTTGTTCAAACCATTGTTCTTGGCTAACGTAATTTAGAACTATGGCATCTTCTAAATCATGGACTCCATATGCAATGTCATCGGCCAATTCCATTATAGACGCATCAAATGACTTATATAGAGTTCGGTTGTTGCTAGTTTTAACGAACTCTTTTTGTTCGTTACTTGGCAATTCTGATAATACCCAGCTAAATACTTCTTTATCATCTTGGTAAATAGCTTTGGTCGGTTTCCAATCGTTAGCTTTAATTAAGTAATTTGCTGGTTCATTGACCTCTGTCTTTTTGTTTGGTGAACAAAGAGTAGGGTACTTCAATAAGCCAAGGCAGGTTCGGCGAGTTAGATCCATACCAAAGTGTTCGGTATATGGCTCTAATAAAGAGACTATTCTGAAGGTTTGCCCATTACCCTCAAAGCCTCCGTGATTTCTCATCATATAGTTAAGTGCTATTTCTCCACCATGACCAAAAGGAGGATGTCCTAAGTCGTGGGCTAAGCACAAAGCTTCTATTAATGGATCAGAAGGTATTAGATCACTCAACTCAGGATCATCCACAACTAGTTTGTTTTGTCGTAATTGCGCCGTTAATCCTGTGCCAATTTGTGCTACTTCAAGAGAATGAGTTAGCCGAGTTCGGTAGAAGTCGTGTTGGCCAACACTTAAAACTTGGGTTTTAGCTTGTAGCCTGCGAAAAGCTGCCGAATGAAGAATTCTAGCCTTATCTCTTTGATAAGGATCTCTGTGATCTTTAGGGCGGGTAGTTCCATCACCCGAAATTCGTTGTTCCCAATAACTCATAAAGTAGTAGATATCTCATCTAAACTTAGTGAAAAACTTGGCACAAACACCTCCATAAAATAGTTTACTTCGTCACTGCGGTATTTTTCCAAGGTTCCCAAAATGTTGTTTTTGGCTTTTTCAAACTCATGATTGCCAGCTGCAATTTCTTCAACCGTTTTTAAGTAGCCACAGATAACGTCAGCGGATTTGACGATAAGCGCCAGTTCTTGATCGATTTTGTCATGCTCGATTAAGCACTCAAAGTCTTCTCTGAATTGCTCAGGAACCATATTGACGAGTTCTTTTTCTGCTATTGCTTCTATCTTTTTATATTCAGTCGCGATCTCTTTGTTGTAGTACTTTATCGGACTAGGTAAGTCACCAGTTAGTACCTCAGAAACATCGTGATAAAGCGCTATTAATACAGCTTTTTCTGGATTTACATTACCGCCGAATATTTTATTTTTAATCAAAGCGAGTAGATGAGCTACGACAGCTACTTGATGGCTGTGTTCCTGCACATTTTCAGGAGTTACTGTGCGCATTAACGGCCATCGTTGGATTAGCTTTAATCGAGATAAGTTAGCGACAAAATGGCTAGTATTCATAGTTTACTTACTGCTGTTGGTAGTGGGCAAAAAAGTCTGCAATCTTTTCCATTGCAGGCTTCAACTCGTCTAAGTGAGGTAAAAACACCAATCTGAAATGGTCTGGTTTATGCCAGTTAAAACCTCTACCGTGAACTAACAAAATGTGTTTTTCTTTGAGCAAGTCTAACACCATTTTTTCATCGTCTTTGATGCCAAACTTTTTCCTGTTAATTTTAGGGAAAAGATACATGGCTCCTTTAGGTCTAGTACAAGTTATACCGTCAATGGCATTCAAAGCTTCATATGCGTATTCCATTTGCTTATACAAGCGACCATCCTCTGATACCAGATCATTGATACTTTGATATCCACCAAGGGCTTGCTGAATTGCGTGCTGACATGGAACATTTGGACAAAGCCGCATTGAAGCCAGCATATTTAATCCTTCAATGTAATCTTTTGCTGGCTGCTTAGGCCCAGATAAGAGCATCCAGCCAGTTCTGAATCCAGCTGCGCGATAGTTTTTCGACAACCCGCTAAAAGTAACAACAAATAGATCCGGCCTTAATACAGCTAAACTGTGGTGTTGGGTTTGATCAAACAATACTTTGTCATAAATTTCATCAGAGAAAATGATGATGCCATGTTCTTCAGCAATTTCTGCAATCTCTAATAAACACTCTTTGCTGTAAACTGCCCCAGTTGGGTTGTTTGGGTTAATTAACACAATTGCTTTGGTTTTTTTGCTGATTTTGGCTTTGATATCTTCAATTGAAGGGAACCAATCATTATTTTCATCACAAATATAATGGACTGGTTTTCCTCCGCTCAAATTTACTGAAGCGGTCCAAAGCGGATAATCAGGACTAGGGATTAAAACTTCATCGCCATTATCTAACAAAGCCTGCATAGACATTGTGATTAATTCACTTACACCATTGCCTATATAAATATCTTCTACTGCAACATTCTTTAAACCCTTTTGCTGGTAATACTGCATGATAGCAACTCGAGCAGAGTATAAGCCTTGTGACTCACTGTACCCCTGTGCTTTAGGAAGTTGTTTAATCACGTCTTTCAACATATCGTCAGGTGCTTCAAAACCAAACGGGGCCGGATTACCAACATTAAGTTTTAGTATTTTGTGACCGGCATCTTCTAGCATCTTGGCTTGCTCTAAAACAGGGCCGCGGATGTCGTAACATACATTTTCTAACTTTGTTGATTTTTTAACGGTTTTCATTGGTTTCTCAGTTGACATATTCTGTTTCACATTTTTACAGATAAGTCAGGTTTTATGTCAAATAATAATTAACATTAATTGATTAAAAACAGATGATTATATGGCATTACCAATAATAGCTGCTGTTGCCTTAGGCGCAGCTGTGTATCACGAAACAAAAAAATCACATTATAAGAGATTAGAAGCTGAGCGCTTTTCTTCTACTAAAGACGAAAAAAACGTGGTCAAAAAGTCTCCTTCTGACAATTACGCCTCGAATATTCATGTTGCTCCGGAAGCTGGCAGTGTTGTTTGCTGTGAAGTTTATGGTGTTCTAGATCACACTGGAATTTGGATAGATAGCGATACTATTGTTGAGTTGGGTAATAATGGACTGGTCAAGGCAGTGTCAGTGGAACGATTCTTAGCTGAACGCTCTGGTGACAACATTTTTGTCGCTTGTGACCATAATCATAAGGCGATAGTCATACCTAATGCAGAGCAAAGAGCAATTAACGAGGTATTCAGTTATAGAGGTTATGATGTGATCCATAATAACTGTCATCGTTTTGTTAATTACTGTTTAACAGGCAAAGAACGTGAACTAACACGCTTCCAAAGCTTAAATGACAGTATTTTCGAGATAAGCGGCAAAAATATCTACTGGGATAAAGTAAAAGTTTAGTACTCAGCATTAAGCACAATAGTTTGTACTAATTGCTATCAGTGTTAACATAGCGCCGGTTTTTTACTCTAGGAGTGTTTGTGTTAGCTAATTTGTTTAAAATTTCTGGTGGTGCATTAGTACTTTATATGGCTGCATTGCCTTTTATTAAACCGCCACAGGATGTGAGCTTAGAACAAAAAAATGAAAAAGAGGGAACCACTGATAACACAGTCAGTGAAAACCAAATTAAAACCGCACTTCCTGATTTTGCTGCTATCTATGATGTTAAAACAAAAAAGCGAGCGTTTTTTGACTATTTAACGCCATTTATCAACAAAATAAACGATGATCTTGCTAGTGAGCGAAAGTTTATTCTGTCGTTGAATGACAATCCGAATGATCCTCAGGATGCACAGCATCTTGCTAGACTAGCTAAAAAATATAGAGTTAAACAAAAACAAGATTTTCAGTCGGTAAAGTTTGAGCTTTTAAGCAGAGTTGACCAACTTCCTATTGAGTTGGTTTTAATGCAAGCTGCAAATGAAAGTGCGTGGGGCACTTCTCGTTTCGCAGTGCAAGCAAACAACTTATTTGGTCAATGGTGTTTTAAACCTGGTTGTGGTGTTGTCCCAGAAGGACGACCTGAAGGTGAAACTTACGAAGTAAGAAAGTTTTCTCATCCAGCTGACTCAGTCCGCAGTTATTACTTCAATTTAAATACTGGTTATGCTTACGAAGACTTACGCATTGTAAGAAGAACTTTGCGAGATATAGGTGAAGAGTTAGATCCTATGGTGCTTGCTGAAGGGTTATTAGCGTACTCAACTCGTCGAGAAGCATACATAGACGAAATTCAAAAAATGATCTCTATCAATTCTAAATATATTTCAAAATAGGCTGAATATGAATTTCATAAAACCTTTGTTACTAGCTTTGTCTTTAGCACCATCTGCCGTGCTAGCTCAAGATAAGTTAGAGTTAAACTATGATGGCTTTTTTGATCGAATGAAAGATTTGGAAGAACCTGAATATCAAGGTGTAAAGCTAGCCTTTTACTTGATGGATAGAGAAGGGCAGCCATGTCCAATAACAACTGCTAAGTTATCAACAAAAGTAAAACAACAAGACGTTTACGTATTAGATAATGGCGAAATGTTACTGCCTTATGAACCTTTGTTGGACCAAGATAAAGCTCTGTTAGTCATTGATAAAAAAGACAGCAGAGAGTGTGGTTTAAATATGAGGCTTGAATCGAATCAATTGTTTGATGCAAAAGTTTCTAAACAACATACTTTAGAATTAACGGACAAATTTGCTGCTGCATTTGATGACTTGGGCGGTATGATGTCTTTTATGTTACCTAAAGTTCGAGGTATTACTTTTAAGTTTGCTGATGACGTTACACCAGAAATGACAAATCCAGCTCTAGGTGAATGTAACCAACAATCTGGTTGTACTATTTTAAAAGGTGACTTGGTTAAATCAGACAGTGAAGTTGAATTTAACCATAAACCAGTTAAAGCCGTCCCTTATATCCAATAAGAGATATTTCTATAAAGAGATAACTTCAGCAAAGATATATTCGTAAACTCATACACGTATTAAAAACAAAAAAGGTCGAACTTAGTTCGACCTTTTTTATATCTGACTAATTATGCGGATTATAATTACAACAACTCAATCTCTATATCTTGCTCAGGTTTGCTACAGCAAGTTAAGATTTCGCCTTTACGAACAAAAGCTAGAGGTTCATTGACATAGCTGATAGAACCAGATTTTAATTTGCAACGGCATGCACCGCAAAACCCTTCTTTGCAGTGATATAAAACTTCCGTTTTATTATTTTGCAGTGATTCTAATAGAGTTCCATCTGAGGTTGTATGTTCATATTCAGACTCTACAACCCCATTGCGATGAACTTTGACTTTAGCCATTTAGCTAAGAGATAGCTGGATTACAGTTCGAAATCGTCGAAAGCTGACGCATCTACTTCAGAGTCAATCTGACCAACAAGATAAGAGCTGATTTCTGCTTCTTGTGGTGCAACTTGAACGTTATCTGACTCTAAATACTTGTTCATCCAAGGTAACGGATTACTTTTTATATCGTAAATTGCTGGTATACCAATAGCTGCAAGCCTATGGTTAGCAATATATTCTACGTATTGGCATAAGATCTCTTCGTTTAAGCCAATCATAGAACCATCTTTAAATAGGTACTTAGCCCATTCTTTTTCTTGCTCTACAGCATGAATAAAAATGTCTTTTGCTTCTTGGAAACATTCCATGCTGATTTCTTGCATTTCAGGGTCATCTTGACCATCTGCCCACAAGTTGATGATGTGTTGCGTAGAAGTTAAGTGAAGGTTTTCGTCACGCGCAATTAAGCGAATGATTTTAGAGTTACCTTCCATAATTTCACGCTCAGCAAATGCGAAAGTACAAGCAAAGCTCACATAGAAACGAATCGCTTCTAAAGCATTAATTGAGTTGATTGCTAAATATAATTTCTTTTTAAGCTCACGCTTAGTAACTTTATGAGTTTCGCCATCAATAACAAATTCACCTTCACCTTGTGTTTGGTAAAGCTGAGTGTAGAAGATTAAGTCGTCATAGTACTTAGAAATATCTTTTGCACGCTTTAAAATCTCTTCGTTATCAACGATATCATCAAAAACTTCACCTGGGTCGGTGAATAGGTTTCTTAAAATATGAGTATAAGAACGAGAGTGAATGGTTTCACTGAATGACCATGTTTCAATCCAAGTTTCTAACTCTGGTAAAGATGTAATAGGAAGAAGCGCAATGTTTGGACTGCGACCTTGAACTGAATCGAGTAGAGTTTGGTACTTAAGGTTTGAAATAAAGATGTGTTTTTCGCTGTTCGTCATAGACTGGAAGTCAGCTCTATCTTTACTTACGTCAACTTCTTCTGGACGCCAGAAAAATGATAACTGCTTTTCAATTAGTTTTTCAAAGATAGCGTGTTTTTGAACATCATAACGCGCAACGTTTACTGCTTCACCAAAGAACATAGGTTCTTTTAATGCGTCTACTTTATTTTGATTAAAAGTGGTGTATCTCATGGTCTTATACTTCTTTCTATTCTCAAATAAGCCAGTGATAAATCACTGGCTTTTATTCCCTATATCTTACAAGCGCCGCCTTCACAGCCTTCGTCTTCTTCTATCACAACTGTCGTAGGACTCGTTTTACCTGCAGCAGCAGGCGCACCAGCCTGGTCACGAGTATTATGATAGTACAGGGTCTTAACGCCATACTTATATGCAGTTAGTAGATCTTGAATTAATTGCTGCATAGGTACTTTATGATCTTTGTAGTTAGTTGGATCATAATTGGTATTTGCTGAGATCGTTTGGTCTATGAACTTTTGCATAATACCGCACAATTGCAGATAACCATTGTTATTACCTATATCCCATAACAATTCATACTGGTCACGTAATCTAACGATTTCAGGAACTACTTGCTTCAAAATACCGTCTTTAGAAGCTTTAACAGAAATTAAACCGCGTGGTGGCTCAATACCGTTTGTTGCATTAGAGATCTGAGAAGATGTCTCAGAAGGCATTAATGCTGACAGCGTAGAGTTACGCAAACCGTGTTCTAAGATTGATGCTCTTAAACCTTCCCAGTCTAAGTGCAGAGGCTCATCACAGTATTCATCAACCGCTTTCTTATAAGTGTCGATTGGTAATTTGCCTTCAGCATAAGTCGTTTCATTAAACAGAGGACAAGCGCCTTGTTCTCTTGCTAATTCGTTTGACGCTTTCAATAAGTAGTATTGAATAGCTTCAAATGCTCTGTGGGTTAAGGCATTACCAGAACCATCTGAGTATTTAGCGCCATTTTTCGCTAAATAATAAGCGAAGTTAATAACGCCTATACCTAAAGTACGACGTCCCATAGTTGCATTGTATGCAGCTGGAACAGGGTAATCTTGGTAATCTAATAAACTGTCTAATGCTCTAACCGCTAGTTGCGCTAATTCGTCAAGTTCATCTAAGCTCTCAATGGCACCTAAGTTAAATGCAGATAGAGTACAAAGCGCGATTTCACCGTTTTCGTCATTTACGTGTTGTAACGGCTTAGTTGGCAGAGCAATTTCTAAACACAAGTTACTTTGACGAACTGGCGCATATTTCGGATTGAATGGGCTATGCGTATTACAGTGATCTACGTTTTGCATGTAGATACGACCTGTACTTGCTCTTTCATTTAAGAATAGAGTAAACAGTTCGATTGCTTTAATACGTTTCTTACGAATTGAATCATCATTTTCGTACTTAACATACAACTCTTCAAACTTATCCTGATCTTCAAAATAAGCGTCGTATAAACCTGGTACATCTGATGGACTAAATAAAGTAATGTAGTCATCTTTGATTAAGCGAGCGTACATAGTGCGGTTAAACTGAACACCATAGTCTAAATGACGAACTCGGTTTTCTTCTACACCACGGTTATTTTTAAGTACTAATAAAGATTCAATCTCTAAGTGCCACAGTGGATAGAATAGGGTAGCTGCACCGCCGCGAACACCACCTTGAGAACAACTCTTAACAGCTGTTTGGAAGTGTTTGTAAAAAGGAATACAACCTGTATGGAAAGCTTCGCCGTTACGAATAGAACTACCTAAAGCTCTGATACGGCCTGCATTGATACCAATACCTGCACGTTGACTCACATATTTTACAATCGCAGAAGAAGTTGCATTGATTGAGTCTAAGTTGTCACCTGTTTCAATAAGAACACAAGAACTAAACTGACGAGTCGGTGTACGTACACCTGCCATGATAGGTGTAGGTAATGAAATTTTGAATTTAGATGCTGCATCGTAGAAACGACGTACATAATCTAAACGAGTATCTGCTGGGTACTTAGCAAATAAACAAGCCGCAACTAAAACATATAAAAACTGAGCGCTTTCATATATCTCACCAGTAACACGGTTCTGAACTAAATATTTACCTTCTAATTGTTTTACTGCAGCGTAACTGAAGTCTAAGTCACGTTCGTGCTTAACAAATGCATCCATCGCATCGAATTCAGCTTCGGTGTAGTCAGAAAGTAGATGTTCATCATAACGTTGTTCTGCGACCATTTTCTTCACATGGTTAAACAAGCGAGGTGGCTCAAATTGGCCATATGCTTTTTTACGTAAGTGGAAAACGGCTAGACGAGCGGATAGGTATTGATAGTCGGGTGTATCTTCAGAAATTAAATCAGCCGCAGCTTTAATTATAGTTTCATGAATATCTTCAGTTTTAATACCATCATAAAATTGAATGTGGGATTTTATCTCAACTTCCGATACTGATACGTTATCTAATCCTTTAGCGGCCCAAGTTATAACTCGGTGAATTTTATCGAGATCTAATGACTCTTTTATACCGTCTCTTTTAGTTACAGAAAGGGTGTTGTTCATTTTGGCCCATGTACCTTGTTTTTATTATTAGCGCACGACTTATATCGTGAATTTTTTGTTGACAACTACATATTGTGGTGTAGTTGATTAAAAACACATCATCTAGTGTTTGTGTTTTTTGATAGGCACAAGATAGTGTGTCACTAGCGCGATTGCAACCCCAAATTTTGGCTAAAAAATTGCCTCGTAAGTAGATCCTTACTTTGAAATATAGCTATCTTTTAGGCAATAAAAAATTAAAGGTTTAATGATCTAAAAAATACTTTTTTTTAAATTTTAATTATTCTTAAACGAAGCACTTTTATGCCAAAAATACAAGAGAAAAAGTTTAACTTATTTGTAGGAAAAAGGTGAATTTGTTCTTAAAGCAAATTCACCTATTTTTAGAAGGGATTTAGGCTATTTTTTCACAATATAAAATGTAATTCACATCAACCCCAGGTTTTAAAGAAAATTGTTCTGTTAACGGGTTGTAATGCAAACCAATTGCTTGCTTCACTTTTAAGCCGTTTTTATGAGCAAAATCGATCAGTTGAGCGGGCTTGATAAACTTATCAAATTCGTGTGTACCTTCAGGCACAAGTTTTAGTATTTTTTCAGCGCCAAGGATCGAAAGAAGATAAGATTTAGCTGTTTTATTTAACGTTGAGAAAAATACCTTACCTCCTAACTTACAAGTTTTTGCTGCAGCTGCCACAATTGATTCTGGATCAGGAACATGTTCTAGCATTTCCATGCAAGTTACTATGTCAAATTGCTCTGTGTTGGCATCGGCAAATTCTTCTGCTTGTATGTTCTGATAAGTAACATTTTTCAAGCCACTTTCTAGCGCATGAAGTTTAGCTACATCTAATGAATCTTGAGCTAAATCTATACCTGTTACGTCAGCACCAAGCTTAGCCATTGATTCTGCTAAAATTCCGCCACCACAGCCAATATCTACAATTTTTTTATCGGCCAGTCCTTGGGCTTTTTCTTGGATAAATGACAATCTTACAGGGTTTAGTTTATGCAAAGGCTTGAATTCACCTTCTTTATCCCACCATGAAGAAGCGATAGAGTTAAATTTATCTATTTCTTGTGAATCGACGTTTTCAACAGTCATGACTAGACACTTATTATGTAGTAAATATGATAGAGAGATTATAAAGGTCGGCTGACTGGAAAAGAAAGTAACTTTTATTAATTTGTAACGAGTACAGTTATTTTCCGGTAATTTATTAGTTGAGACTTTTTATTAATTGGTTGGCAAGATTTTATTTATTGCTCAATAAAAAAGCAGTTATAAGGCGCTCTAAACAGAAATAAGCCAATTAGGCTGGGGTACCCTTAATTAAGCACAAAAATGCACTAGCACCTGTTAACGATTGTGTTACAATCGCGAGCAACATAATTCTAATAAAAAGCCAAACTATTCTGGCTACAGGGATACAGTGCGTTTATGACAGATCTGACCGATAACATCAGTCCTATTAATATAGAAGAAGAATTAAAAACCAGTTACCTAGATTATGCAATGAGTGTAATCGTAGGTCGTGCATTACCAGATGTGCGTGATGGTTTGAAACCAGTTCACCGTCGTGTTCTATTTGCGATGAATGAATTGAAAAATGATTGGAATAAACCATACAAAAAATCAGCGCGTGTCGTTGGTGATGTAATCGGTAAATATCACCCTCACGGTGATAGTGCTGTATACGACACTATTGTACGTATGGCTCAACCATTTTCTCTGCGTTATACATTAGTAGACGGTCAAGGTAATTTTGGTTCAGTTGATGGCGACTCTGCGGCAGCAATGCGTTATACCGAAGTTAGAATGGAAAAGTTAGCGCACGAGTTACTTGCCGACTTAGAAAAAGAAACGGTAGATTTCGTACCTAACTACGATGGTACAGAACATATCCCAGCAGTTTTACCAACAAAGGTACCTAACTTATTAGTTAATGGTTCTTCTGGTATTGCCGTAGGTATGGCTACAAACATTCCTCCTCACTCTTTAACAGAAGTTATTGATGGCACATTAGCACTGTCACATAACTCAGATATGACTATTGAAGAGTTAATGGAACACATTCCAGGTCCTGATTTTCCAACTGCCGCTATTATTAACGGTAAAAAGGGCATTATTGATGCTTACAAAACGGGTCGTGGTAAGGTTTATATCCGTGCTAAAGCTGATATTGAGCACGATGAAAACTCTGGTAAAGATACAATTATCATTACAGAGATCCCTTACCAAGTTAACAAAGCTCGCTTAATTGAAAAAATTGCAGAGTTAGTAAAAGATAAAAAAGTAGAAGGTATTGCTGCATTACGTGACGAGTCTGACAAAGACGGTATGCGTATTGTTATTGAAATTAAACGTGGTGAACCTTCAGAAGTTATCTTAAATCACTTATACGCATTAACTCAGTTACAAACTGTATTCGGTATCAACATGGTTGCCTTAGATCACGGCCAGCCTAAGATACTAAATCTAAAAGAAATGCTTGAAGCATTCTTGTCACACCGTCGTGAAGTTGTAACAAGAAGAACGGTATTTGATTTGCGTAAAGCTCGTGATCGAGCACACATCCTAGAAGCACTTGCTATTGCATTAGCGAATATTGATGAAATCATTGAAGCTATCCGAAGCTCAAAAACAGGTGCAGAAGCAAAAGAAAAACTAACGTCTAGAGGCTGGCCTTTAGGTAGCGTAGCTGCAATGCTTGAAAGAGCAGGCGATGACGCAGCTCGTCCAGAATGGTTAGAAGATCAATATGGTATCCATGACGGAAACTACCATATGACTGAGCAACAAGCTCAAGCAATCCTAGATCTACGTTTACAAAAATTAACAGGCTTAGAACACGAGAAGATCTTAGATGAATATCGTGAAATCTTAGAGTTAATTGCAGAACTACTAGAGATCCTAGGCTCACCTGAGCGCTTAATGGAAGTTATTCGTGAAGAGTTAGAGCTTATCCGTGAAACTTACGGGGACGAACGTCAAACTGAGATCAGAGAAGCATCGCACGACATTAATTTAGAAGACCTAATTAATGAAGAAGACGTTGTAGTAACACTTTCTCACGAAGGTTACTGTAAGTATCAGCCATTGACGGATTATCAAGCACAACGTCGTGGTGGTCGTGGTAAGTCAGCGACTAAGATGAAAGATGAAGACTTCATTGAGAAGCTATTAATTGCCAATACTCACGACACTATCTTGTGTTTCTCTGACCGTGGTCGCTTATACTGGTTGAAAGTTTATCAATTGCCTTTAGCGAGCCGTCAATCACGTGGTCGTCCTATCATCAACATCTTGCCTTTAGAACAAGATGAGAAGATCACAACTATCTTACCTGTACAAGAATACGAAGCTGATAAATACGTATTTATGGCAACAGCAAATGGTACAGTTAAGAAGACAGCATTAACTGAATACTCTCGTCCTCGTTCAAACGGTATCATTGCGGTTAACTTGAACGATGGCGACAAGCTAATTGGTGCTTCTATCACTAATGGTGAAGACGAGATCATGCTATTCTCGCAAAACGGTAAAGTTGTTCGTTTCCACGAAAACCAAGTACGTTCTATGGGTCGTACTGCAACGGGTGTTCGTGGTATCAAACTTACAGAAGATGCGAAAGTTGTATCTCTGATTGTTCCAAACCATGAAGATAATATTCTTACAATCACTGAAAATGGCTATGGTAAGCGTACTCCTCAGCACGAATATCCAGCTAAGTCTCGTGCAACGCAAGGTGTTGTATCGATTAAAGTAAGTGAGCGTAATGGTCTGGTTGTTGGTGCTTGTCAGGTGGCTGACACTAATGAAATCATGATCATTTCTGACAAAGGTACTTTAGTACGTACACGAGTAAATGAAGTTTCAATCGTCGGCCGTAATACTCAAGGTGTTCGTTTAATTAGAACTATCGAAGGTGAATCAGTTGTTGGCTTAGCTAAGATTGAAGAAATCGAAGATGAAGTTGAATTGGATGAAGATGGCAACCCAATCCTACCACCTGAAGGTGAAGTGATTGAAGGCGAAGCTACTGAAGTGGAAACTGCAGAAGCTGAATCGGAAGGATCTTCTGAACAAGAGTAAGATTTGAGTTTTCATAAAAAGGCACCTTAGGGTGCCTTTTTTGTTTTTAATCCAGACTAATTTACTGAATTAGCAAAAGAATATCTATTCAGATAGGGCACAGCAGAGACAAACTTCTGCGTTGCTGTAAATAAATTACAAAATTGTGAAATTATCAATTGAGCTTAAACTCTAATGCGGTTAGAGTGAATCACCCTCCTTATTAAATCTTACAAATAGGTAGTAGAGACTCATGTCTGTATATAACTTTTGTGCTGGCCCAGCAATGTTGCCTGCTGAAGTCATGCAACAGGCGCAAGCAGAATTTATCAACTGGAATAACACTGGCTGTTCTGTAATGGAATTAAGTCATCGAAGCAAAGAATTTATTTCGGTTTATGAATCGGCTATTGCGAGTATTAAAAAGCTGTTAAACATAGGCGAAGAACACTCAGTATTGTTTATGCATGGTGGCGGCAGAGGTCAGTTCTCAGCTGTTCCAATGAACTTACTAAATAGCGGTCACGCTAATTATGTTAGAACTGGAGCTTGGTCAAAATCAGCAGTAGAAGAAGCTGAAAAGTTTGGCTCTATTGATGTACAAGATATAGTCTCAGAAAAAGATGGCCAAAAATCAGTCATTGATATGAACCAATGGCAAGTTGCGAAAGGCGCGAGCTATTTGCACTATTGTCCAAACGAAACGGTAGACGGTATTGAGATTTTTCAACAACCAAACTTTGATGTTCCGGTTGTTGCTGATATGTCATCTAATATTTTATCGAGAACGATAGATGTAAATGCCTACGATGTTATTTATGCGGGGGCGCAGAAAAATATAGGTCCTTCAGGTCTAAGCATTGTGATCATAAAAAATGAGCTCCTTGCACGCAGTCCAGCAAATATACCTTCCATTTTTAATTATCAATTAACCCAAGCTAAAGAAAGTATGTTTAACACTCCACCTACCTTTGCTATTTATCTAGCTAAGTTAGTCTTTGATTGGCTAACGAGTAAAGGTGGTGTAGAAGCTATTGAACAAGTGAATAAAGAAAAATCTGAATTACTATATCAAGCGATAGATAGCTCAGACTTTTATTCTAACAATATTGCGATCAGCAATCGTTCTCGTATGAACGTTCCTTTTTTCTTAGCGGATGAAAAATTGAATGAGGTATTTTTACAGCAGTCAAAAGAGGCGGGATTGTTAGCGTTAAAAGGTCATCGTATCGTCGGTGGAATGAGAGCGAGCATATACAACGCAATGCCGGTTGAAGGTGTACAACAATTAGTAGAATTTATGAAGGAGTTTGAACGTACTCATGGCTAATTCAGAGTCGATTACTTTAGAACATGTAAAATCTTTTTCCGGTGATGTCACAGTTCCAGGCTCAAAGAGTCTATCGAACAGAGCGTTATTATTAGCAGCGCTGTGCCAAGGAAAAACTAAAATCACTAACCTATTAGACAGTGACGATATTCGTCACATGCTAAACGCATTATCTAAGTTAGGTGTTAAAACTGAACTATCAGAAGATAAAACAGAATGTGTAGTTCACGGTGTCTCTGGTGAATTTTCTAATCCGTCTGAACCTTTATTTTTAGGTAATGCGGGTACAGCAATGAGACCTTTAGCTGCAGTATTAGCCTTTGCGGGTGTTAATGCTGAGTTAACTGGTGAACCTAGGATGTTTGAAAGACCGATTGGTCACTTAATTGATGCAATTAAACCTTTAGGTGCACAAGTAAGTTATTTAAAAGATCAAGGATATCCTCCATTAGAAATAACTTCAGCTACTGACTCACAAACAGATCAAGTTGATATTGATGGCAGTATTTCCAGCCAGTTCTTATCTGCGTTATTAATGGCGGCGCCACTATTAAATAAAACCATCACAATTAATGTGATTGGTGAACTTGTGTCTAAGCCATACGTAGATTTAACTATTGATATTATTGAGAAATTTGGCGTTAAAGTTATCAATAGAGACTACCAAGCCTTTGTTGTAGAACAAGGCCAATCGTATCAATCACCAGAAACTTTTATGGTAGAAGGTGATGCTTCATCTGCATCTTACTTTTTAGCGGCAGGCGCTATTTCTGGTGGGCCAGTTAATGTATATGGTGTAGGTAAAAACAGTGTACAAGGTGATATTCAATTTGCTGAAGTACTAAAAGCTATGGGCGCTGAAGTAGAGTATTTTGATGATCATATTTCAGTAAAATCAGATGGTAAGCTCACCGCTGTTGATATGGATATGAATCATATTCCTGACGCAGCTATGACTATTGCTACTGCAGCTATGTTTGCAGAAGGTACAACATCAATTCGCAACATCTATAACTGGCGTGTTAAAGAAACAGACAGGCTTAATGCAATGGCAACAGAGCTTAAAAAAGTGGGAGCTATTGTAGAAGAGGGTGAAGACTATATTACTGTGACTCCAGCTCCTGTTATTCACGCTGCAGTAGATACATACGATGATCACAGAATTGCGATGTGTTTCTCGTTATTAGCTTTTGATCCTACGTCAGTAACAATTAATGATCCTAAAGTGACGAGTAAGACATTCCCAGATTATTTTGATCGTTTTAATTCATTAGTTAAATAATCAGTTTGTTAAACTGAATTTTTATTCATTTTTGCTTAAAAGCTTCTTCGGAAGCTTTTAATTTTTTATAGCTAAATCAATTTTATTTTTGATCTTTTCGCGTATAATGCCGCCCGCAAATTCACACCAGTGGAGAATTTATGGAGCAGTCAATTCCTGTAATCACTATCGATGGCCCAAGTGGCGCTGGCAAAGGAACAGTTTGTCGACTTTTAGCACAAAAGCTAGGTTGGGAAATTTTAGATAGTGGTGCAATTTATCGAGTTTTAGCATTAGCCTCGATCCACCATCATATAGAACCAAACGATGAAGAAAGCTTAGTCCCCCTGGCTGCTCACTTGGACGTTCAATTTGTAGCAGATGAAGCTGGCTCAAAGATCATTCTTGAAGGTGAAGAAGTGACTCGCTCAATCCGTACAGAAGAGGTTGGTGGCGTAGCGTCACAGATTGCAGCTTTACCACGTGTTAGAGAAGCTTTATTAAGAAGACAAAGAGCTTTCAGACAAGAACCAGGATTAATTGCTGACGGTCGTGATATGGGTACGGTTGTATTCCCTGATGCATCAGTAAAAGTATTTTTAACTGCGAGCGCTGAAGAGCGCGCCAATCGTAGGTTTTTAGAGTTGAAAGAGAAAGGACACGATGTTAAAATCGGCGACCTTTTGACCGAGATCCGTGCAAGAGATGACCGAGACATGAACCGAGCAGTGGCACCTATGGTACCTGCAGAGGATGCAATATCGGTAGACTCAACAAAGGTTTCGGCACAGGAAGTTTTTGAACAAATTATTGATATTATTGAACAAAAACTTAAATAAACTATTTTAAACAGCCTTGTTAGCAGGATGTAACAAGTTAAACAATAACCCCAATTTTGCAGGAACGCATTGTTGGTATTAATGAAGAAAAATCATGACAGAAAATTTTGCTCAATTATTTGAAGAAAGCCTTCAGGCTATCGAAACTCGCCCAGGTTCAATCGTTAAAGGTACTATCGTATCTATCGACCGTGACCTAGTTTTAGTAGACGCTGGTCTTAAGTCAGAATCTGCTATCCCTGCAGCACAATTCAAAAACCACGCTGGTGAATTAGAAGTAGCTGTTGGCGACGAAGTTGACGTAGCTTTAGATTCAATCGAAGACGGCTTTGGTGAAACAATCCTATCTCGTGAAAAAGCGAAACGTTACGAGTCTTGGGTACGCCTTGAGAAAGCTTGTGAAGAACAAGAAATCGTTAAAGGTCTTATCTCTGGTAAAGTTAAAGGTGGTTTCACTGTTGAAGTTGAAGGTATCAGAGCATTCTTACCAGGTTCTCTAGTTGACGTACGTCCTATCCGTGACACTACTCACCTAGAAGGCAAAGAATTAGAATTCAAAGTTATCAAGCTTGACCAGAAGCGCAACAACGTTGTTGTTTCACGTCGTGCAGTTATCGAAACTGAAAACTCAGCAGAGCGTGAAGAGCTTCTTGCTAACCTTGAAGAAGGCGCAGAAGTTAAAGGTATCGTTAAGAACCTTACTGACTACGGTGCGTTCGTTGACCTTGGTGGCTTAGACGGTCTACTACACATCACTGATATGGCTTGGAAACGCGTTAAGCACCCAAGTGAAATCGTTGCAGTTGGTGACGAGATCGACGTTAAAGTTCTTAAGTTTGACCAAGAGAAAAACCGTGTTTCTCTAGGCCTTAAGCAATTAGGTTCAGATCCTTGGGGCGACATCGCTGGTCGTTACCCAGAGTCTTCACGTCTTAAAGGTCGTGTTACTAACCTTACTGACTACGGTTGTTTCGTTGAAATCGAAGACGGTATCGAAGGTCTTGTACACGTTTCTGAAATGGACTGGACTAACAAGAACATTCACCCATCTAAAGTTGTTAACTTAGGTGATGAAGTTGAAGTTATGGTTCTTGAAATCGACGAAGAGCGTCGTCGTATTTCTCTAGGTCTTAAGCAATGTAAAGACAACCCTTGGGAAGTATTCGCTAAGTCACACAACAAAGGTGACCGCGTATCTGGTAGCATCAAGTCTATCACTGACTTCGGTATCTTCATCGGTCTTGAAGGCGGTATCGACGGTCTTGTTCACTTATCTGACATTTCTTGGAATGTTGCAGGTGAAGAAGCAGTACGTGAATTCAAGAAAGGCGACACTATCGAAGCAGTTGTTCTTCAAGTTGACCCAGAGCGTGAGCGTATCTCTCTAGGCGTTAAGCAAATGGATTCTGATCCGTTCAGCGAATACCTAGAAGCGAACAAGAAAGGTGCTTTAGTTAAGGGTACTGTTAAAGATGTAGACGCTAAAGGCGCAACTGTTGAATTAGCAGCAGACGTTGAAGGTTACATCCGCGTATCTGACATCTCTGTAGAGCGTGTTGAAGATGCTTCTACTGTATTAAATGCAGGTGAAGAAGTTGAAGCTAAGTTCGTTGGCGTTGACCGTAAGAACCGCGTAATCAGCTTATCAATCAAAGCGATTCACCAAGCTGAAGAGAAAGCAGCATTAGACAACTTGCAAAATCAAGCTCCTGAGTTTGAAAATGCAATGGCAGCTGCATTCAAAAACGCACAAAAAGACTAATATTTAATTGTCTTAGTTAAAAAGGGAGCATTTAGCTCCCTTTTTTAATGTGCAGAATAAAAAAAACTGGTGTATAAAAAAACAACAGCATAATATATTCAAGAAAATAATAAAAATGTAACTTATTGAAGTGCATAAATATATTATGATGCTAAACTGTTTTATGAAACTAAAATAAGATAACTGAGTTACTTGGGGTTATTTATGACCAAATCAGAATTGATTGAAGTATTAGCTGATAAACATTCAGACCTACCACTTAAAGAAGTTGAGGCTGCGGTTAAAAGTATTATCGATAATATGGCTGAAACCTTATCAAGTGGAGAGCGAATTGAAATCCGAGGATTTGGTAGCTTTTCACTACACTACCGCGCACCGCGTGTTGGTAGAAATCCAAAAACAGGTGAGTCTGTTGAGCTAGAAGCGAAGTACGTCCCTCACTTCAAACCTGGTAAAGAGTTAAGAGAAAGAGTCGATTTTAAGTGATCTAAGATTGACTCAGACAGGAACTTACAATAGCCTTATACCCTTAAAATAAAGGGGTATATGGTTGAAGGTCTTTAAGTTATTTTCCTATCTTTTCTCGCTGATTCTTTTGCTTTTGGCGTTAGCCATTGGCAGTGAAAATGGTCAAGCTGTAACGCTTAACCTTTTAGTTGTGAAATTAGAGCTTTCCTTAGCTATGCTGATTTATCTTAGCTTTGTGCTAGGTATTTTAACAAGCGTAGCGTTCCGCGTACTTAATAAAGTCACACCAAAACATACATAATGTTAGAACTGCTTTTTCTTTTGTTACCTTTTACCGTGGCTTATGGCTGGGTAATGGGTAAGCATAGCGCAAGAAAAGAGCTGCAAAAGCAGCAAGATTCAATGAACAAAGCGTTTACTTCAAGCGTAACTTTGTTACTCAAAAACAAAGAAGAGCAAGCGCTTGAAGGGCTAATCCAATATTTAGACAACAATCCTCAAAGCATTGAAAGTTACATGACAATGGCGCAAGTATTTCGCAAGAAAGGCGAAATTGATAAGGCCATTTCAATTCATGAAAGTTTGCTAAATGCTGAGCAAGTAGAATTATCTAGTTATGAAAAAGAAAGTATAGAGCTAGAACTTGCTCAAGACTTTTTGTCAGCCGGTATGTTTGAAAGAGCATTGGCTCCGCTTCTGGCACTACTAGAAAGCCAGCATTGTGATACCGCGCTTGGGATGGTGTTGCATATTTATGAGCAAACCCGTGAATGGCAAGCTGGTATCGATGCATACCTTATGGTGCCAACAAGCCAAGTCGGTAGTAAAAATAGAAAAATGGTTAGTCACTTTTATTGCGAGCTAGCAGATGCGTACGAAAGCGTAAAAAGTAAAAAGCAAGCGTATAAAAGGGCACTTAAGGTTGACGGCAATAGCGTCAGAGCAATGGTTTCTTTGGCTAAGCTTTATCTTTTAGTTAACCAAAAACAAAAATCCCGTGAACTGATCATTCAAATCCTTGATAACGAGCCTAGCTTTGCCCCTGCATTATTTAACATTGCACCTGAATGTTTTGTCGATGAATTTGAGCAAGCTGCTTGGTTATATTGGTTAATACAAGAAAAAAACATCTCAAGTGTGTCGGCACATAATCAAATGGCCAACTACATTGTCAAAGAGAAAGGTTTGGAAGCTGGTCGACAATATATTATTAAACACCTATTAGAAACTCCAAGTGTTCGTGGCTTTTCAAAGTTGATAGAGCTTGAACAAGAATTCTTTATGTCTTCTGAGCATTTTGAGCAGCTTCAAACTTTAATTAATCAATACTTAGAACTTAAGCCAAATTATGAGTGCAAAAGCTGTGGTTTTTCTTCAAATCACTTCAGTTGGCGCTGTCCAGCTTGTAATAACTGGCAAACAATTAAACCATTAACTGGTTTAGATGGCATTTAATAGAGAGAGATAAAACGTGCAAAACAAAAATATCGTTGTTGCTTTAGATTTTGATACAAAAGATGAAGCACTAGCGTTAATTGATAGATTAGATCCTGAACTATGTCGATTAAAAATAGGCAAGGAAATGTTTACCCATTTTGGACCTGAGTTTGTCAAACAAGTGCATGCGAAAGGTTTTGATGTGTTTTTAGATCTTAAGTTCCACGACATCCCTAATACGGTTGCAAAGGCGGTAAAAGCGGCTGCTGACTTAGGAGTTTGGATGGTTAATGTTCACGCATCAGGCGGCTCTAAAATGATGAAGGCGGCTAGAGAAATTTTAGAACCTTATGGTGATAAAGCGCCGTTGCTAATTGCTGTAACAGTATTAACTTCAATGTCTGAAGAAGATTTACTAGATTTAGGCATTGAAAAATCACCACAAGAGCACGTTAAGTTTTTAGCTGGCCTAGCACATAAAGCAGGCATGGATGGAGTTGTGTGTTCAGCGCAAGAAGCAACTATGCTTAAAGATACTTATGGTCAAGACTTTAACTTAGTAACTCCAGGAATTAGAACCGCAGACGCTTCTGCAGACGATCAAAAGCGTATTATGACGCCAGAGCGTGCAGTTGAAGCAGGTTCAGATTACCTTGTTATTGGCCGAGCTATCACCAAGTCAGCTGATCCAATTCAAACAATGAAAGATATCTATGCAAGCCTAAACCCCTAATATCTTTGTCAAAACGGGAGATGAATATGTTAAATGAAGTGTTAGACTTTTGGTTTTCTGAATTATCTCCCGCACAATGGTTTGCTAAAGATGAAGAGCTTGATAAAGAGATCAGCGCTCGATTTTTACAATTGCATACCAGCGCAAGTCATTGTGAACTGGTTCATTGGAGAAGATCTGCAGAAGGCAGACTTGCTGAAATCATTGTACTTGACCAATTTTCCCGCAACATATTTAGAGATACGCCGCAGGCTTTTAGCCAAGATCCGTTAGCTTTGGTATTAGCACAAGAAGCAATATCTTTAGGTTGCGACAATTTGCTGTCCGATCAACAAAAAGCATTTTTGTATATGCCTTATATGCATAGCGAATCAAAATTTATTCATGAGTTAGCAGTAGAGCTATTTAGCAAAGAAGGGCTAGAAGGTAATCTAGATTTCGAACTTAAGCATAAAGTGATCATAGATAAATTTGGTCGTTACCCACATAGAAATGAAATTTTAGCTAGAGAATCGACAGCTGAAGAAATCGAGTTTTTAAAGCTGCCCAATTCTGGTTTTTAAATGGCATACCCCTGTGAGGAGTATGCCATTTACCAAAGACTAGTTTAAATCGTTAGATTTGACATCGACATTACGGTGAGTGCGAACATGATTTATGTCGCTTTCTACTATCAATGTTCCGTTATCATAATTTCTTACCTCAACGGCTCCTCTAGCTTGACCATTACCACTTGTGTTTGTAGCCATTATTTGAGAATGAGTCATCCAGTTGTAACCTACAGTTGAAATAAAATCTCGCGGACCGTAAGTTGCACTTGGCTTACCATTAAATTGAACGGCACGTTGGTGATTTGGATTTGAAAGACTGAAAATATTGTTCACGACATAGTAAAACATCCCAGCGTCATTGCCATTTTCTATAGTGCTAAAGTCACCATTATTATTGGGGAAGTACCCATCTATTGTTGTTTTAGCTTGGGCATTACCACCAACAAACTCACATGTATCACTACTACGTGCATAGCAACCATGTACATCAAAATGATGTAAATATCTGTTAGAACCACTCTTAACTGCCGCAATAGGGCCATCAAAAACAATATTGTAGAGAGCTCGGTAAGAGTTGCCAGCGTATCCTGAACTCGCTATATCGTGTCTGTTCAGACTGAATATATTTTTATAAATAAACGTCGAGCTATAATTATAATTTTCTGGTTCAGTGCCATTAGCTAAAACGCCATAACCTGTACCTTCATGTTTGTTGTTATGAATATAATTATGAGTGACATTAATTATACGCGAACTATAACCAATTCTTACTGCTGTGTATGGCCAATTATATATCTCATTGTTATCTACAGTTACGTTTGAAACATTCAGATATTCACTTTGAGGATTAAATTCTCCATTGATATCGTCATAATTAAAAATATACCCAATAGCTACACCAATACCAGAGGCGTTACCACGATACATTTGATTATCGGATTGGCGAATTGGACCTACAACTCTAAAGCCAGTAAGCCTAGAGTTTGACTTCATTCTTACAGCAGGAAAAAAGCTACTACCTAGATACTTGATAGTTGCACCTGAAGAACCATTAAGACCTCGGTCTGAAGCGATAGTGACACCTTCTTTGATGACAAGTGGTCCTGTGGATTGGTTGACTTCAATCGTCACATCTTTAGGAATAAATATCAATTTCGCATTGGCATCCATGCATTGGTTTATTTGTTGCAGACTACGCGCACTCAAGCAACCGTAAGTATAATTTGAACTCACTTTGTCATCGTAATATCTACCACCACCAGCATCTTTAAAAGTCGTCGTTGCACCTGAAGGGCCGTCATGTATTACATAGTAGTGAGCATTCTTTTTAATGGCTTCACCATTTTTGTAACAGGTTATATAGCTGGAGCCAACACCTAATCTGGTTCGTGTTGTTTCCCAAGAACCTCCGCTATATATTTTAGAGCCATTAGAGCTTTCACAGTAGTCAACATTTTGAAAACTCCACTTTAGTTTAGATTTTGTATTTTTTAAGATAACGGGGTCTTCATAATATAAATCTATATGAGGTGAATTATCCGCAAAAAGTGCGCTTGATGAAAAGAGGTAAACTCCTGTTGCTATTATTGTTTTTGCTAACTTCTTCATATTTATCCTTAAAGTATGGTTAGTTTAAATCCACGCTATTGTTAACAATAAAAGCTTATTTAGTCAACGATACCTCAAATCCCATGACCGTTTACCTTCGCCAAATATCTTAAAGAGCTGACATTATGTCGTTGATTTGTTCGACTTGGGTCTTGTTTTGAGCAATATCGTTGGACGATTGTTCTATTGATGTTTGCAATTGATCAACAGATTCACTGATAGTTTGCATGTTGTTAAGCACTGTTGCTGAAATCTCAACACTGGCTTGGCTATCAGACGCTACGTCAGAAACGAGTTGTGTTATTTCTTTACTAGACTGCGCTGAATGATGGGCCAATTGCCTAACTTCATCAGCTACTACAGCAAAACCTCTACCTTGCTCACCAGCTCTTGCTGACTCAATTGCAGCATTTAATGCCAACAAATTAGTTTGTTCAGCTATACCTTGGATCCTATCCACGATACTAATGATTTCACTGTTTTTATCAGAAACGTGATTTATTAATTCCGACATTTTGTTCACGGCTTGATTGCCTTGTTGAATACAGGAAAGGGTATCTGACATCTTAAATTTAGTATTCTCTAATTCAGATGAACTGGTATTCATGGCTTCTGAGACCTCTTGTACAACTGCTGACACGTTGTGAATTAAGTCATCTCTGCGCAAATCACTTTCTTGCTTTTCTAATTGGGACATTTTACCATCGTGAATATCGATGACAGAACCAGATGCGAATTCAGCAATACCAGAGCTGTTACGTGTGCAGTCACCTTGAACATTAAACCATCTGTATTGGCCTTGCTTAGTTTTCATTCTGAGATCGTGATTGTATGGTGTTTGGCCTGTTTTATCGTTTAGGTGAGCACCAAACGCAGCAAATACTCCAGCGATATCATCTGGGTGCAAGCAATTGACCCAAGCTTCTGCTGTATTGGGAAAGTCTGATTCATCGCTATAGCCAATCAACTGGCGAAATCTTTGAGTATAAAAGTTTTCGTTATCAGCATGCGCAGGATCGCCATTGACTAATTTTACATCCCACAAACCAGCTCCTGCAGAAGTTGCATATTGATGAAGTCTTTGGCTTTCTTTTTCCTTTTCATCGATTTGAGCTTGCAACGAGTTCATCTTATCTAAGATTTTTTGCAATTGAGGCGCGATAAAGGTTAATTCTGAAGGGATAGAGACTGATGTTGATGAATCTAAGTTGTTTGACCATTGATTAAGTAGTTCCTGACAACGGCTTTTACCAATAAACATATGCATTCCTTAACAAGGGCAACAGAGCAGATTCCATTGCTTTTTATAAAACAGGTTTAAACTATTATAGCTATCGGCATGAGTAAATTAAAAATTAGTAATGCCAATTAATAAGCAAAACTTTGTTAAAAATCATTGAAAATTAAAATAATTTTTATGAGGTGTTAGTGCGCAGGTGACCTGTAGCAGGAGTAAGAAAGAGCAGACAAACATAAAAGAAAAGCGTGGAGTTTGTTGCCACATATATCTATCGATATATGCAGCGTAAAATTATTTAGGTAATGTCTCCACAACCTTGTGACTATCAACAAATTGTTCAAAACTAGTAATTTTGCCGTCTTGCAGCTTCCATAAATGAGCAACTCTAGCCTCAAAGTATTTGTTAGTCGCTTTGTTTGTTCCTGTGTACGTACCATAAGCCATCACTTTATTATCGCTGGCTACATAGTCTTCAACAGTGAAGCGATAATCTATCCATTCCGTCGCTAAGCGTTGAAATACATTTTTGCTGATCGCTTCCATGCCAATATACACACCTGCATATGGAAACCCGTCGGCCTCTTTCCAACGAATATTAGCAGCGACATGGCGTTGTAAGTTTTGTCCATTCTCTTCTGAGTTTTTTCCTTCGTACGTACTTTTTACAATTTCTAGGTTAGTCATTTTATTTCCTGCATAACTGCTATTGGATAAGAATATTGCTAACAAACACATTGATGTTGCCATTAAGCTTTTTGTAAATTTCATGGATTTTTCTCTTTTTGATGAATAATTTAGTTATTGGTCGTTTAAATAACTTTTGAGGTAGTTCAACCACTCATGCGGTTGGCCATAGAAACTTGAGATATCCAATTTTTTAATTCCACTTCCGAGCCTTAAAAAGGCGGTAGGAAAACCTTGGCCTGATACTTTGTTGAGTAAATAACGGGATTGCTCAAATTGAGCCTCTATATTTTGTCGTGCTGAGGTAAGGGCATTTTTAAAAGTAGGCTCTGGTATTGCTATATCTCGAACCAATTCCATTATGACTGAGTCATCACAGATGTTTTGCCCGTTATAAAAATAGGCTTGTTGGATTTTGTTTAATGCATCGACCGCTGAACCTCCAGCTCGTTCGATTGCGCTAATCGCGATGGAAGAGGGCTCTGAGTCGAGGATCAGTTTTTCATTTGAGAGTAGATTTTCGTAATAATCATTACCAAAATCTTGCCCGCTAACTTGCTGAATACGAGCATCATGCGGTTTTACGAACTCTCGCCACTCAGGCGTTACAGGCTTGCGTCTATCTCCTACAAGCATGCCTCCTAAATGCACGCGAATAGTAAGTGGTTCTAGTGTTTGTGAAATAGCCATTAAAGGCCCAGCTGCATAAGTCCAGCCGCATAATGGATCAACAATAAAGTTTAATTCTGGAGAAGCCATTTGGCAGTTCCTCATCAATGTAAAGTTAAGTTAATTTACATTTCAAAAATCGATAGAAAAACCACAGATAAGATAACGGTTTGTTGCATTAATCAGACATATAAAAGAATTCAAATATCGCCTGAAACTTAACCCATCTGTAACCCACGCTGTGGAAAATTAGGGTCCCCTAAATTTTTGCCTTTTTTGATAACAAAAGGAGAGAGCTTGAGTCAATGTAAAATATTGCTGATCAGTAACGATACTGAGGCACGCGAAACTTTGTTTCATGTGTTAACAGAACAATCCTTTAACGTAACTGTTTGTGAAGACGGACTGGATGGGTTTGGTTATGTTATTTCCGAAACTTATCATCTAGTTATTGCAGATATTAATTTGCCTTCAATAAACGGTTTGGAGCTATTAAAGCAGCTGCGTAACAGCACTCATGTACCTATCATAATGTATGCAAATAAAGATGACTCGTTTGACCGCATCTATGCTCTAGAGTTAGGGGCTGATGATTACATAGTAAAAGGAACAAATATAAGGGAAGTTATTGCTAGGATTAAAGCTTTGCTACGACGAGTTGAACAGCTACAAATCGCAAAATTAGATCACAAAGTTGAAGTGAATAACATCTTATTAAACCTTGCAACTAGAGAAGTTTACTCTCACAACACGCCACTTGCGTTCACTGGCAAAGAATTTGATGTGTTGCATTGTTTAATGAAACGAGCCGGTAGTGTTATTTCTAAATCTGATATAGCGCAAAAGGCGCTTAAACGAGGGTTGTCATATGATGACCGAAGTGTCGATATGCACATCAGCAACATTCGAAAAAAATTAGCTGTCAGTTCAACGGAGATCAAAATTAAGACCATCAGAAATGTAGGTTACATCTTCTTAAAAGGTCGTCTAGCTTAATTAGTTAGGAAGAATTTTATATTTAGCTTAGCGCTTAACCGGTTCGTAACTCTCAGAATAATAAGTTAAAGCCTGTTTTACTCAAAGGTAGATATTATGCTTAAAAAAACATGCTTAACGATAGCGTTTGTCGGTTGCGCTAGTCCTTTACTTGCAGCAGAGTCGGAACAAGATGGTGTTGAAATCAGTATTGGTTTGATGGGAGGACAAATGCAATCACCTTATCTTGGCGGTGAAGATCAAAGCTTTGTTTTTCCAATGTTAGATATCAGTTGGGGTCCTCTATTTTTTAGAGGTGGCACTTTAGGTACCTTTATTTACGGTGATGAAAACTTTGCTATCGCTGCAGGCATATCTCCAGACTTTATTGCGGATAAAGACCGAGGCGATAGTAAATTGCTCAGCGATATGACTGAGCTTGATACTGTTATAAACGGTACGTTACTAATGATATATCAATCAGACTTTGGCGAGTTTGAGCTTAAATATGATGCAGACATTAGTGACAAGCACGATGGTAATGTAGTTAGTTTATCTTACAGCTATCCAATGCAATTTAACCGATTCGAATTCAGGCCATATTTTGGTGTTCAAAAAGTAAGTGAAGAAGTTAATCAATATTATTATGGTGTTAGCCAAGCTGATGTCATCAATACGCGAGAGTTTTACATGCCTGAGGCTGGTGTTAACTACAATGCTGGTTTAAGCACCATTTATAGTATTAATGCTCACCATAACATCATGTTTGATGTGGCTGGAACTTTTTATTCTGACGAAATAAAAGACAGTCCTATTGTCGATGATTCAAGTAGCTTATCTGTTTCGTTAGGTTATTTTTATCGCTTTTAAGCAAGTTCTAGCGTTGTTAAATTAGTTGCAAAAGGGCTGAGCTGGTGGTTATAACCGGCTCGCCTCAGTCACTTAGCATTACAACGACTTATATTTGTTATTAATCGAATCTAATGTTCCTTTCGTTTTTAAACGATGAATTGCGTTATTTAGGTTCGACATCAGTTGTTTATTATTTGGGTGAACTCTGAGGCTTATTTCAACTTCTTGTAATACGTCCCAATTAGAAAGATCCTTTTCTAAAGTAATCAGATCATCGCTGAGATAATGAAAAACAAACTCATCGATAAAAATAATGTCTACTCGTCCTTTGATAAAAAAATTCAATAACTTTTCTTCATCAATAAGATACACATAGCTAAAGTCTTTATCTTTGATGCAAGGGTGTAAATAGCTAAATTGATAGCCTCGAACTATACCAAGGGTAAGATCTGGCCAATGATCTCGGTCACAAAGTGCCTGCTTTAAACCAGGCTGAAATAACACTAAGTCGGTAAGCTTAGAGAAGGGCTCTGTGTATAAACCAGGCTCAGTAGAATCAGCTCGCCACTCTGGAGCGATTCCTGGTTCTATATCTATATAACCAGAGGTAAATTCATTTTCGATACGTGCCATAGGGTAATAAACAATATTAAAGTTAAAGCCTGTTTCCATTGCTAAATGATCAAACAATTCGTGATAAATGCCGCTTTGTGATTCGTGGATCATCCGCGGTGGCGTATTGTTAAAAGCAACGGTTAATGTACTGTTAGCAAGGCTGTAAAGCGGAAGTACTTGGCAAAGTAAAAGGAAGAAAGCGATTAAAATAGACGGCATATTGTTTAGCAAAGTTGTACCTTGTAATAATTGTGTTAAAACTCCTTTTCATTTAAAGCTCGTTGAATTGGTCAAAACCAACAATAGCAAGTATAGACGTTACTGCCAAAGGTGTGAGTAACGCCTATAGTACTTTTTAAATTGTGATGAAATGAATAGAGGCAAAGTGACCTTTGTTAGACTGATAATAATTGTAATCCCAACTCATTTTATTGGTTATTTGTTCCACCAACTTTAGCCCTACACCAAAGCCATAATCGTTGCTTTCGCAATTATCTTCTTGTTGATAGGCACAATTGTTTTCAACACTCACCACATTGTTTTCGATGGTAATAGTGACGGTACCATCAATGGTATATTGGAATGCATTACGAATTAGATTAAGCAAAGTTATCCGGCACAAAGCCTCGGGAGCTTGAATACTAGAATCGTCCGCTTTTACTTTGATTGTGACGTTTCGGTCAATTAGCAGATACTTATTATCTTCTATGATGTCATCAAGCAAACCTTCTAGCTTAACTAATGTTGAATCAGGGTAGTTGGAAGTGTCTCTGCTTAACCAAAGAATCGTTTCCATTAACTGCTTGGCGGTATGGCTCGCTCTTTTTAGTCGGCCTAATGACTCTGTTTCTAGTTCAGATTGGACTTCAGAGCTTCTCACTTTTTCCAGTAGTTCTATATTGGCTTTAATTGTCGCAATTGGCGTTCTCAGTTCATGACTGGCGTTTTGCAAAAAGTTATGCTCGTTTTCTAACACCTGACCTATGCGCTCAAAGGACTCTTTTAAGCATTCTGCGACTGTATCTAGTTCACGATAAGAAAAGTTTGGTGGCTGTTTTCCTATATCTTCAAGCTTCAAGTTATTGGCCCAATCCGCGATGGCTCTAATGGGCTTATTAACTTTGTTGATCATAACAAACGCCAATATAAGCGTGGTGACAAAAAAGGTGAGGGTGATAGGAATGAGCCGAAACGCAATTGACTCAAAATCTGCATCCTGCACAGCATCAAAGTCGTGTTCAGCAAGTAATATAGTTAGATATAACCAATTACTTTCATCAAGTTGATAAGTGTAAAAAAATACCATTTCACAGTAAGTACCGTCACACAGCGTTGTTAAGCTATCGCTCAATGCTTGTGGTCTTTGTTGCAAATCAAGATGATAGTCAAAAATGTGCATCTTTCTGTGCTTGTGTTGATCTTCAGGAAATAGAGCTAATACTGTTTCTGGGATGTCCGACAAATTTCTATAACTGTTTAAAAAAGAGCTATCTGGAAGCTTAGGTTCATGCCCTTTGTTGTATTGCAAAGCAAAGTGAGACGCTTCTCTTTCAAGAATATATTTAGTATTTACATTCAGGCCTAACGAAAAGTAATACGCAAGTAAAAGCGCAATGACAATAATGCCGAATAAGCCGTAACCCAGCATTAATGTGAATAGTTTCCGCCTTAGAGTGTAGTTATTCTTCTTCATGACTTTTTAAAACGAAGCCTCTTTTATTAATGGTGTGAATAAGCGCGGTTGAAAATGGTTTATCAACCTTTTGTCTTAATCTAAACAAATGCACCTTTAATGCGCTTGTATCGGGTAACTCATCATGCCAAACGGCAAACTCTAGCTCTTCTTTACTCATAACTCTGGGACTTTCAGAAATGAGCACTTTGAGTAACTTCCACTCAATTGGCGTTAATTCAATGTTAGTGGCTTGCCTTTGTACTGTTTTATTAAACAAATCCATTTCTAAGTCGCCAACTTTATATTTTAGCGCTTGCGTGCTTTTTCTCTTTGCTAACGCTTGAATACGAGCGATCAACTCGCTCATATCAAAAGGTTTTATCAGGTAATCATCTGTACCAGCTTTAAAACCAGTTAGTTTGTCTTCGATAGTGTCCTTGGCTGTTAACATCAGAATAGGTGTGTCTACTCCTTGTTCACGAAGCTTAGAACAGACATTAAGACCGTTAACTTTAGGCAAGTTAACGTCCAGCAAGATGACATGATATGGGTTTTCTAACGCTAAGTTGTAACCACTTTGGCCATCGGCAGCAAAGTCACAATCTATGTCATCTAAACTCAAGTATTGCACTATGGTTTTGGCAAGGTCTAAGTCGTCTTCAATTAAAATTGCTTGTATTTTCATAACCGTTACTTGATTGAGTTTGGTTGATTTAAATTATTGGCCTGAGCAGAAGATAGCTGACCTTTAATTACTTTCCACAGCTGTTTTAAGTCTTCTGTAATAGACAAAAGAACAGGGACTAAGATCAAAGTGATCACCGTTGAAAATAAAATACCATAAGCCAATGACGCAGCTGCCGGTATTAAGTACTGAGCTTGTTCGGCATCTTCTTGTAACAAAGATGCAAGACCGGCGTAGGTGGTTAAAGAAGTAAGAATAATTGCTCTTAATCTTTGGCTTCCAGAGCCTGCTACCGCTTCGATAAAATCCAATCCTTTTGTTCGTAACTCATTGAATCTATCCACTAATAATAGACTATTGTTCACCACAACACCGCTCAAAGCTAAAATACCGTTTAGTGAAAGAATACTCATTGATAAGTCGTTAAACCAATGTCCTAGTATCGCGCCTACAATGCCAAAAGGAATAACGGACATAATGATCACTGGCTGCCAATAAGACTTCAAAGGAACAGCAACTAAAGCATAAATAAGGATCATAGAAAGACCAAAAATGAGCAACATTGAGTCGATACTTTTTTGTTCTTCAGCAGATTCTCCGGCTTTGATGAACTTAGTATTAGGATACTGAGCTAATACCGCTTTCATGCTACTTTGCTCCAGTAATGCAGTAACATTAGCTGGTGAAGTAACTGACTTATCTATATTAGCGCTAATGGTAACGGCTAATCGTCCATTGATTCGTTTGATCTCAGTTCTGGTATATTCAGTTGTAAGATTGGCAACCGCTAATAGTGGTAAGATTGAGCCATCATTAGTTCTAATACGAGCATTTTCTAGATTAGTGATGTCTTTTCTATCTTCACTTGGATAGCGTACTCGTACTTTTACTTCATCTTTGCCACGTTGAACCCTTTGTACTTCCGCACCATAGAAAGCCTGTTGGATTTGTTTAGCTAAAGCTGCTGTTGTTAAACCTCTGGCTCTGCCTTCTTCTGACAATTCAAAAGCAACTTGCTGTTGGCCTAGAGTTAAATCATTTTGAATATCCGCTACGCCATCCGTACTTTTTAACTCTTGCAGAATTTGCAGGGTAGCAAAACTAAGTTGCTCTAAGTCATCAGCCAAGATCTTTAACGCAAAAGCATCAACGGTTTCGAAGTTTGTGATAATTTTTAATTGCTTAAGGTTTTCTGTCGCTCCAATGTGCTGGCGTAAAGCTTGTTCAATCTCTGTTGCGGAAACAGCTCGATTACCATCGTCGCTAAGCTCCATAACTATATGACCGTTTTTGTCATCAAGTACTTGTGACTGGATTTGTAGGATGATGTCTTCATCCAAGTCTAGTGTATTACGCCAGTCTTGATTTAACTTAGTCACGATATTTTCTATCTTAGTGATCTGAGAATGACTAATACCATAACCGCTTCCGTCTTCAGAGCTGAACTTAACCTCAATTATGTTTCTCGGTATATCTGGGAAAAAGACAAAGTTAACTTTACCGCTAGGAATTAAGCCTACAACTAAGATAAAGATAGCTAGGAAGATGCTCAGAACTTTATATCGGTTAACCACTGACCAACGAATAGCCGGTTGATACATTTTGTCGTTAATGTATTGCATTAGGCCGTCAGCTTTGTGCTGTAAAGCTTTAAAAGCTCTGGAAATAGGGAAGGTCGACGGCTTTTTATGTGTGTTTAGATGCGAAAGATGAGCTGGCAAAATCAATTTTGAGCCTATCAAGGAAAAGATCAAACAAGCCACAGCAATCAAGGCGAATTGGCTAAATATTTGCCCTAAATCACCTGCAATGTAAGACATAGGATAAAACGCCGCGATTGTTGTCAGCACGCCATACAAAGTTGGAACAGCGATACGTTTAACACCAACAATTGTCGATTCTATTGTGTCGCCATTACTTTGTCTTTCAGCATAAATACTTTCACCTACAACGACGCTATCATCCACCAGTATGCCCAGTACTATAATAAAACCAAAGGTTGTTAAATCGTTAAGGGTTAAGTTAAAGAAGTTTTCTCCCATAAGGATCATACCGCCAGCAAAGCAGATAGGCAGTCCCATACCAACCCAAAATGCAACTTTAAGGTTGAGGAAAATAGCCAGTACCGCCATAACGAGTAACACCCCAATTACACCGTTTTTACCCAGCAAAGCTAAGCGGTCAATCATAAATTGGCTTTGATCCCACCAAACCGCAACGTCTACATTTTTTGGTAACTTGTCCGACGCTTGCCAGTCGGCAATGAGAGCTTTTGTTTGCTGTGCAATCTCTAATATGTCAGCTTGCTTATCTACGATAACAGAGTAGTTGATCGCAGGCTTGCCTTGAAATCGCGAGAGGATATTTGGTGTTTCTTCAAACCCATCTTTAATATTTGCTATGTCCGATAAGTAAACCATAGAGCCATCAGCATTTGTTTTCACATGAATAGTAGAGAAATCTTGATAGCGATAACCTTGTTTATCCGCTTTAAGTAGGATTAAGCCATGGCTAGATCTTAATTCACCACTAGTTTCGCTCAGTGACTCAGATCTTACAGCTTGAACAACATCATCTAGAGTTAATTCGTATTCCTGTAATACTGAGTCTTTAACTTCAATCGCAATTTCAGGTGCTTTCCAGCCAGTTTTAGTAACTTTACTCACAGCTGGCAATCTTAATACTTCTAGCTCCAACTCTCTTGATACTGCTTGCAAAGTGTCTTGGTCGACATCGCCGTATACATCAAACCAAAGAGCATGACTTTCAAATAACTGCTTGGTGATCACGGCTTTTTCAGCACTAGCTGGAAAACCATAAATACCATCAACTTTGTTCTTCACATCGTCATTTAATACATCTAGGTTGTAACCACTTTGTTTTTGGATAGTGACAACAGCGCCAGATGTTGAGCTGGTTGATCTAACCTCTTTGATCCCTGCTACTCCTTGCAAGGCTTCTTCTATTTTTATCGCTATGCCTTCTTCTGCTTGCTTAGCACTACCGCTTAAGTAAGTTACATCTACGGTTATCGTGTTTGGCTCTATACTAGGAAAGCCTTCGATACGAAGATTGGTTACGGTAAAAAAACCGCCAATTAAGATCAGCACCATAAGTAAGTTAGCTGCAACTGAGTTTTGCGCAAACCAGGCTATGATGCCTTGTTTAGTATTACTCGACATTAAAGAGTCTCCATAGCAACAGAAGTAGGTGATACCTTTTGGCCAACGACAAATGATTTTGATGGGTTAAATAAAACTTTAACTACTGTGTTACTGCCGTCGTTGTTTACATCACTTTTAGGAGGTTTTACATAAAGCTTTCCAGCGTGTTTAAAAACCGTGTCAGCTTTGAATCTATCCAACTCATTAGCTGAGTTTACGTGCCAGATATAGCCACTTGCAGTAAGGCTGCTGGCAGGAAGTTCAAGCAAGTTATTAAATGCCAATCCTGGTATTTTTACGGTAAGAAATGTCCCGGGTAACAGGAGATTTTGTGCGTTTGCCGTTTGTTCTACACTGATCACTAGGTTTCTCTGTCTACTTTGTGAGTTGATATGATGCTCAAATCTATCAATATGGCCTTGCCAGCTATTGCCGTATCTATCTTTCATTTCAACAGCTTGTCCTTTTACCTTTGATTGCTCAGAAGGTAGATATTGCCAATCAGTAATAGGTAGGCTCACGCTTATTTCTATTTGGTCAATACCATACAGTTGCGCTACTTGTTCACCTGGTGACAAGTACTGGCCCGGAGAAACTAATCGAGATACTACGGTAGCGTTAAAAGGAGACTGAATCTTGGTTTTCTCAAGATCTTGCATTGCTTTTTTAACACTTGCTCTGGCCTGTTTTAGGTTATCTTGTGCTGCTTGCAGCTGTGGCTCTCTAAGAAGAAGAGGAGAGAGTGGTTTAGCGTTAACTCCAGATTGTTCCCATTCAACTTTTGCTCTAGAAACTTGCTGTTGTTCTTGTAACAGTCCAACTCTTGCTTGGGAAAGAGTGTATTCACTCGCAGCGAGAGCTTGCTCATAGTTGGTAGGGTCAATATTTAACAGTATTTCACCTTGCTTAAGGATTTGTCCGTTTTGAAAAGCATCTGAAATGGTTTCAACCACGCCACCGACTTGAGTTTTGAGCTCCAAGCTGAATTTAGACTTTGCTTCCCCATGAGATTCAAGAACAACTTGGTGAGTGCTAGGTTTTGCCTCCACATAAGAAACTAAACGAGCCGTTGTTTGCTCCTTTTGAACACTAACTTCTGGCTGATTTTCAATAGCGTAACCAGAATAGGCGATAGATGCAGGAATAGCCAACGCAGACAAAAGCTTTATCAAAGTGCTTGTTTTACGCTTGTTTGTTAAAAAATGACGTTTCATATTAAGTACCTTGCTTTAGAGGAAGACCTAGAGATAAGCCCAAATCGATTCGATTGGCTGCTCTATTCAGTTCTATGGTTAATAGTTGAGACTGCAACGTAAAGGCAGTTTGCTGGGTGTTTAGTAAATCAAGAATGTCTACTACGCCGTTGGTATAGCGAACTTCATAATTGTGTTTATTGATTTCAGCTTGAGTTAAGGCTTTGCGTAAAGCTTGTTGCTGTGCAGCCAGTCGCTGTTCTTTCAATACGTATATTTCAAGTTCATTGACTGCGCTGATGAGCTTTTCTTTGTAAGTAAGATACGCATTTTCAGCTTGATACTCTGAGATTTTGACGTTGTTTTTCAATCTACCAGAGTTGAAAATTGGCTGAGTAAACTGGCCTATAAGACTCCATACAGGATCAACATCGAATAATTCGCTAGCTTTACTGCTCGTTAAGCTTGAGTTTAGCGTTAGCTTGAAGCTCGGTAGTAACTCAGAGTAAGCTACTTTTGATTTGTTATCTGCAGCAATGATCTTGTAATACGCAGACTGTAAATCAGGTCTTAAACTCAGTGTTGCACCAGATATCGTAGCAGCTGGGAAGTTTACTTCTGGCCATTGCTCAGGGATATCAGCTATAGCATCGACCGAGCCAAGCAAAGTTTTTAGATTAGAGTAATGTTCAGACACTAATTGCTGGTTTGCTTCTATCGTTGCTTTGGCTTCATGCGTTTTTACTCTGGCAGAATCTAAATCAGCCAAACCACCTAAACCTGACTTGTACCGACCTAAAATGATGCTTTCGTTTTTAGCAGATGTTCGGTATTGCTCCTGAGCAACTAGCAATTGCTTCTTGGCATTAGTCCAAGATAGCCAATTCTTAATAATGTTAGCTAGCAAAGTACGTTTAAAGTACTCAGTGTCCAACTCAAGCGATTTAAACTCACTTTGAGCTGCTATGTTGTCAGCCTCAAGTTTGCCCCAAATATCGACTTCCCATTGCGTAGAAAGCTGAAGGTTGAAATTGTTGCTGGTGGAACGAACAGCTCCATCTTGTTTAGCTCTAGTTCCTGATGTAGATAAACTTACCTCAGGTAAACTTCTACTCTTAGTCACTTCAGTCGACAGCCTAGAAACTTCTAGGTTATTTAACATGCGTACTAGCTGGGGCGGGTTATCAAAAGAAGAGCTATCAATGGAAGAGCCATTAAAGTATCTATTGAGCCACAGACTGATATCTTGGTTTCCCACCAAGCCATAAATGTCTTGAGCTTGGCCCGTTGGCAGATTTACTTTGACAGTATTGAGCTGGTGTTCAAAGTCTATCGCTGCACTTTCTTCGCTATAGATCTTAGGTTTGCTTGTACAACCCAGTAAGACTAAAGCCATTGAGCAGAGCAAAATGCGCATAAAAATTCTCTCCTAACTATGATGGCGAGCAAAGTACTAGGAGAGGGGTTACGATTCGGTTAAGAGGTTAAAATAAGCGCACAATAGGGAATGAGACGGGCAAAACATCCTTGTTTTAGAATCTAGATATAGATTGAGGTTTTTGTATTGTATAGAGCTGTATTGTTTAAGTCGCTTTTGTGTAGGACGCTTTGTCTAGAGCCGTATTGTAAAGATCAGTGCTTAGCGAATTATCTTTGATAAAAACTTATCTACAACCGAGGTGTATTCGTTCTTTTTACCCAGTTCAGAATTGATTTCACCATGGGAAAGATCGACAGGTAACACTTTTGCTAGCCCTTTAAAGCTTTCTATTTTTTTAGCAAATCGTTTTGCTTGGCTACAGGCATCAACACTGCGAGTTGAACACACGGCTAAAAATGCTGGGATTTTGCTGCTTACTACGTGATAAGGAGAAGCTTTTACTATGTATTCGACGCTGTCGCCAAACTTGTCTTTGTAAAACTGAGAAGGCTCAGGTGCGGTAACTTTCTTAATGATGTCATATCCCGATATGTCTAATGAAACTGTGCCTATCCATGGTTTAATACCTCTAGAGAGCAGTTTGTCATAGTTTGCAGATACCAAAGACACTAAATGCGCACCAGATGAATGTCCCATTAGAATAAATTTGTCAGAAGCTCCGCCCCAATCACTGACATAACGCTGGGCAAAGCGGATTGCCGTTTCTATGTCTTCCGTTTGTTCTACAGGTCTTAACTTAGGTAAGGTTCGATAGTTGGTTGAGATGAAAACGAAACCTTTAGTCACCCAGTGTGCAACTTTGTTTTCAAATTCACCAAGTCGTGTTTTATCGCCTCCTTCCCATGCGCCACCGTGTATCATGAAGATCACAGGAGCATCTTTGGTTTTCTTTGTTGGCATGTAAACATCAAAAGCTTGTGCTTCATCTGCTCCATAAGAAATGTCTGACACTAGAGTCACACCATTAGGCGGGGTATAGGTATTAGAGGAGTTACCAGCAAACACTGAAGCGTTTATACCAAACAGTGCTAGGGTAAATAGTAATTTTGCGTACATCTATTATCTCCTTAACTTAGATAATCAATTAACTAACTGAAAGCAAAACAACTATATGGTTCAGACGGAAACAGAAATAGACACAGGATGTAAAACTTAAAAGGGCAAAGTTTTACAAAAGTTTACATTGGATTTGCGCGAAATTTAGGTATGGTCGGAGAGGTGAGCTATAAGCGATAAGTGAAGAATGTTAAATACTGCGATAAAACCTAAGTTACTCATAGTTGAAGATGAAGTTCATATTTTAAGAGGCCTAACCGATTTGTTCGTTTTTCACGGTTATGAAGTGGAGAGTGAAACGGATGGAAAAAAGGGCTTAGATAGAGCGCTTAATAATGAATACTCATGTGTGATTTTAGACGTTATGTTGCCAACATTGAGTGGTTTTGAAATCTGTAATCAGATAAGACAAGAGTCACGCAAGCAGCCAATTTTGATGTTAACAGCTAAGAGTTCAGAGCAAGACATTGTCAATGGTTTAACACTCGGTGCTGATGACTATGTAGCCAAACCTTTCTCTACTTCTGAGCTTGTGTTACGAGTGAACGCATTAGTTAGAAGGTCGGGCTACGCCAATACCGACAATACCATTGAACTTAGCCCAGAAGTTTCAATTTGTACTCAAACATTAACGGGTGAATCCTACGGCAGCCCAGTAAAATACACGCGTAGAGAGGTTGATATACTGCGTTATTTAAATCAGCAACACGAGCCTGTATCGCGCAACGCGTTACTAAATAAGGTATGGGGATACAAAAATACCAGTGATATAGACACAAGAACGGTCGATATTCACATTGCAAAGTTACGCAAGAAAATAGAAGTAGAAGCGAAGTCACCAAAGCACTTAATCACCCATCGAGGTGAAGGATATCAGCTTCATGTTTGGTAGGTTTTTTGGTAAGTGCTATTTGGGATTGATGGTTTATTTGAAAGTGGTTATTTTACGGTAGAAATATGAAAGTCACGCGTTACGGTTTTGGGGTGAATGTTGGGATAATTGGGTTGGCAAATGGCTAATCAATCGACTCTAAATTACTCACAACGATTATCCAAACTACGAGCTCAAGCTCTGGGCTTTTTTGTTGTTTTAATTCTGCCGTTAGCTGGGTTGTTGTATTTCGTTTGGCAACAAATGGAAGACAATCTGTTAGCCGAATATGAGCGTGAAGCGAGTAGTTTGATTCTACAAATTAATCGAACCTTGTATAAAAAACTGACTTTCACCAATACGCTGGTGGCCGATGAATTTGGCTATTACCAATACGTCTATAACCCAGTAACTCAACAAAGTGAACGCAGAATTTCTCAGCTTGCTAATTTGGACTTGTTGAAAGCTGGTGAACAACAAAACATAAAAGGGCTACTTGGCTTCTTTCAGTACGGCAGCGCAGGAAACTTCAATAGCCCTGTTTGGCCTTATGCTATTTCTAATACTGCTAAACCAAGTACAAACCAAGATCTCAGCTCTGATTTACTGGCGAGACAAAATCTTGCAGTGAGCATGTATCAGAGATTATTAGAATCGAAAGAACTGCAAAGTTTACTGCAAAAAGACTACGATGAAAGCTTGCATTATTTCAGTATTATCTTTGATATACCCGATCACCTTATTTTTTATCGAGTTGTATTTACGGCAGGTGAAAAAAAGCTGCAAGGCTATGTAGTACAACGCGAAGCATACTTGAAAGAGCATGTTGGAAATATCGTAGAAGTCAGTGATTTTGCAACGCCAGTGCTAGTTTCACTAAAGGATAATGAACACTCAGATGAAGCCAAAGAGTTTTATTATTCACCTTTTGCTAACGACAAGTTAGAAAATAAAGCTAAGAATTTAAAGCAGCAAGTTATCGCTGAAACAAGATTAGAGTGGCCGTACAGAAATCATTCTGTAACAGTATCGACCAAAGCTCTATCAATGACCCAGTCGATGATTTTAAGTTTGGCTTTTCTTATCGTTTTGGTTCTGGCCATTCTAGTTGCTTGTTACGGTTTTTATCGGTTAGGAGTGAAACAACTAGCCTTAGGCGAACAAAGATTAAACTTTGTATCTGCAGTGAGCCACGAGTTAAAAACACCGTTAACCTCCATTCAAATGTATTCTCAGATGCTACAGGAAGGCACGGTAATATCGGATGAATACAAGAAAGACTACTATCAGTTTATCTATTCAGAGAGTGAAAGGTTAACAAGGTTAATCAACAACATCTTACAGCTAAACAAGCTTAGTCATAACGTCGCACAAGAAAGCCATCTAGAATACTTACCTTTAGTTACCTTGGCTGACACCATTAAGTCTAAAACTGCATTTATCACGGATAAATTTAACTTTAAATCGAGTATCCATATAGAGTTTGAAAACGTCGACAAGTGCTCGGTATTTGTCGACCAAGATGCGTTTTCCCAAGTAGTGATAAACATAACCGACAATGCGGTTAAGTTTTTTGAGCAAGCAAAAATAGAAGATACTGAGCGAAGAAAAGTTGAGTTTGTATTTCGCCTGAAAGCCGAAAGTGAGCCAAAAGTTCAGCTGGAAATAAGAGACTACGGAGCAGGGATAACAAAAGAACAGGAAGAAAAGATCTTTGAGCTGTTTTACCGTGGAGAAAGCGAACTAACTCGCTCAACCCAAGGCACAGGCATTGGTTTAGCGTTAGTAAGGCAGCTGATGGTGTCGCAGCAAGGAGAAGTTAAGGTCCAAAGAAGATCACCTGGTTTATCTATGTTATTGACTTTTAAAGCCCAAGAGAGCAATAAAAAATCATTAAAAATAAATAGTTAGCCACAAAGTTTAAATAAAAGGTATAGAATAGCGCCGTTTGAAACAAATACTAAAAGGAAACCAATGGATACAGGTATTAGTTCCGGCTTGATAGGCGGAATCTCAGCTTTGTTTATATGCTTAATCGCAGGGACGCTGGCAAAAAAGAAAAGAACTAACGGCGAGTTAAAACAAAGCCTACTTATTTTTTCCTTGCTCAAGCTTCATTACTCTTCGTTTTGTTTGCAATATGGGCGTTCTTTTACAATGAAGGTGTACAAACCGACGCAACTGAAATGTTTTCTGTAGTAGCCTTATTTGTTGGCTTTGGAGTCGGTGCTATTTATCTCTTTGGTGAATATTATCGAGTGAAAGGAAACTTCGATAATGACCAAATCACCTACCATACACCTTGGACAGGAACGAAAGTAGAATTATGGCAAGACCTTACCTCTGCAAGATTTAACAAATGGATGTACTGGTATTCGTTAACGTTCAAATCGGGCAAAAAGATACGTATATCCTATTACATGCTTGGGCATAACGAAGTAGTAGAATTACTAAAGCAGCGTAATATAGAAATAAAGTAGGGCGCTGATATAGAGAAAAGGTAGTGTTATTAACACTACCTTTTTTAGTTATGGCAACTTATTTATTCTTGAGCCTGCTGTTGTGCTTTGTTCAACTTTAAAAAGTTATCGTATATATGACTAACCTGCATGGTTGATTTTCCTTTGCTTATACCGTGACAAGTAAAGCAATTTGCTGGTTTTATTTGAGGGTTGTCGCCAGTAACATTGCTAAATGTTTGGGTATAAGTTTCCATCGACATGTTTGCTACAGCAAGCGAGCCTCGCAAAGAATCATTTGCACCAGAGCCGACTATACTGCCACTGATTCCGTTGGCAAAGTTGTACTTTTCGGTACTAAGCCAGATAGAGCCAGAGTAAAAATAGTTGCGCCATATGGAATTTTCACTCGTTAATTTATCTCGTACCAAACCATTTAAATGAGCAATATTGTTGAAGTTCTCGGCGTCTCTTTTTTGTTGGTCAGGTGCGCCTACGTAATCTGAGTTTTTACCCGCAACATATGGGTTACCGTTTGGTACACCGTATTGGTATAGACGGAATGAATTTGTTGTAGTCTCACCAGCAGGGTAAGTCAGGTTTGCTTGCTCAACTCTTGAACCAGTAACATAAAGAAGAAAACTATTAGTGGTGCTCACAATATTATCTTGTTGCAAGTATTCAGTGGATTTCTTGAATGTATCTCCCGAAACATAATAGTCAGGTGCAAGCATCTGGTGCTCAAACGTTGCCCATATAAACTCAGGATGGTTTTCTACCACGCCAACTACGTGCATGCCTATCATTGCTGCGGGCATTGTACCAAGGTATTTGTTATCGGATTTATAAATGGCATTTCGAATATAAAAATATTGAGTTAAGTCGATACCAGGAAGTATTTTCTCTAGAGAATTTAAATCCATCCATGCAACTTTCAGCTCTAATGAACCAATACTGAACTCAGCTTTAGGATCGGCGACGGGATGCTCTAACGCTGAGGTCATAAAAGTGTTATTCACATGAATAGAAAAATGAACAGGGAAATTACCGTATTTACCAAATATCTGAGGATCGCCAGGACCTGCTTGGTTAACATCTTCCAGAATAAGCGTATCTGAAGGTCGAAGTCCCGTTGGGTTTAAAAGATCATTCCAAGGCGCAAAGTAGGGAACAAGTGAATTATCAACTTGCCAAAACCCCTTGCCAAACATAGACAAGCCACCAGGAGCACTGTCGTCTTCTTGGGTTAACTTCAAAAACGAGTTCCATGACCATTGATGAAAATCACAATTGGTAGATTCGTCTTGGCCATTTACAAAGGCAAATGGACTGTCTTTTCCTTGCTCCGCAGGGTTCGTTCCTACAGGGGATGTAAACCACTCAGGGTTAGTATCGCAGGTGGAATCATTTGAATATGCTAAAGCATTAGAGGTGGTAAATAAGAGCGACGTAAGTAGTAACGGCACTGCTCCTTGTTTTATCCAAGTGTTAACGTTAATTGATGGAGATAACATTGCTTGCTTTCCTTAAACTGTTTACAGGCAATATAAACTTAGATGGTAAACTCACTCCACATCAATTACGGACTATTACAAATTAGCCTTTTTCTGTTTTTGTAAGTTATAGAGGTACGAATAAAGCGATAAGCAGGGCGCTTATTGATGTTAAGAATTACAGAAACGAAATGCATGACTAGAACACGTATGGTTTTCGCTAAAAATGAAATCCAAAGAGCTAGGTAATCCGTATAAAAATAGTACGATTAACCCGATAAGGAAGTTGCTATAGAAAGAGCACATGTCATGAAAAAAGCATCTGTTATAAAAAAGTCTGCACTTCGCATCTACGACTACTACAAATACATCTTCGATTCTAAAAGAAACCCATTAAGACACATCCCAGATCCAGTAAGCCGCTTCTACATAATGACGATCCTAGCCACCATGTGGAGCTTTGCATTCGCAACATACCTAGGCAGCATCATCATCTTCGGCATCAGCCTAGCAGCACACATAGGCTTACTACTTATGTTCTTCTTCACTATGTCAGTCTTCTACGACGCCGAAAGAAACAAAACCTCTTGGCTACTCAAGCTTCGCCGCAGTCTTTGAAAACCTCTTGAATTACTTTCCACGGATGGATATTTCCACTCTAGATAATTGGTATCTTGCGCAGCCATCAATAAAAATTCAGAAACGTAAATCATGTGCTTTATTTCTCTGTCATTATAGACTTGATATTACTACGTTAGTTTGACTTATTAGTTTCTTCTGAAAAATGGTCTTTCCATGTTTTAGATGGAAGATTAGAGAATTCCGCAGGTGTAATTATGTAGCTGTCAGTAATAAGCTTATTCGCTTTATTACCATAACTTAGCCAAACCGTAACGTCATAGTTTGGGTTTGCTGGAATTCCAAACACTGAGCCGAGGCTATTATTTTGGGCACCTTCACTTTCCAAATTAGCATAAAAAGCCAATTCGCCTTGCTTCTTTACTTGTATAGAAGCAGACACAAATTCATCAGTCTTTATTTTCTGAGGATAGATTAAATATATATTTCTTAGAGAGCTATCATCAAAACTTTCTTGTTCTACTCGATGGATTTTAAGTTGAGAAATTTGCTCTCCGTTTAATTTATGTTCATCAACATGAACGGAAGTAGCACCTAGTGAAAAACACACTGAGTACAAAAAGAATAGATATTTACGCATGATTTTCTTTGCGGTTATAACGCTAAACGGTAATAAAATAGCTACTAGCCATGTATATCAAAAGGTTAACTTTATCGTTCTCTGTGATCAACACTTGTGTTATGTTTTATTCGAAATTAAATACTTAATAAAGGAATGCCAGACTCAATATTTTCATTTTGAGTTGATCTTACATTGATTGCGCAACCTTCTATGATTATTGCTTGAATGTCTATTATCAATTCGTTCAATATCTTATCTCAACGTAGCCATTTAAAACCTAACTTTTTAGTAGATTTGTTATACATAGGCAGTAAAGAGCTGAGGACTGCACACTATATGCCTCATTTTTGCTACTCCAGTAATTAATGTTAATTTATGCACACAAAAGTTAATGGAGAGTAATAAATGGACTTTTCTAATAATTAGGGTCAGGTTAAATTTAAGCTTAATCTGACTTTCAGTGACTCTGACCCGATAAATTTGGAAATGCTTTTGGTACCAAAATATAGAGAAGTTAAACAATACGCAAATTACTCATGTTGTGTTTTTTCAGCATTGACAAATGCTTCGCCAACTTCATTTACGTAATTATCAATTATTTTCATGAATAACAGTGAATCTCGGTATTCCAATTCTGTCGATTCATCTTCTCTATATGTTGTGAGAAATATTGAAGTTATTTGAGCTAAGGTGATTGCTGTAAATTGCGCTGGTTCGGTTAAACCTGAATTTGATTGGCCAACAAGTAGCATATCGTTTTTAGCTTCAGACATTGCATATAAACAACTCATTTCAAAGTAATCCGAATGTATATTTCGACTAGCAAGCTTGTAGTTGTGTGACCACTTATCAAGGCCTACATATTCTCTTAGCTTTTCCATTTTTGCTACTCCAGTATATTTTCTAGCCCAATTCCAACTAGTGTCACCCTCTGTGATTTCTTGTTTCTGCTTGTTCGCAAAGTCAACTTCTTCTTTAGAAAAGGTTGCTACCCCCATTTTATTTGCTGTCCTTTGATATTCATTTATACCTTCGGCATTCTTCACAGTACCATGTTTAATATAATCAATGGCTGCATCTCGACCATGTTTTTCTATGACCAAACAAGTGACAACAATTTCAGACAGTGTCCGCCAACGCGCGAGTGCGGCATCAGGGTATCCCCCTTCCAACAAATGAATTATTTCGCCAGTAATTCGACATGCGTGTGCATGTTGACGAAGTAGAACACCAAGTAATTCATCAGTTTTATACTGCTCATACTTCAAAAACTGCGCTTGGAAGTTCATTCCAGCTTGGATTGAAGTTTCTTTTAGAGCATATAACTTTTGAAAACCGAGAGACCACCTGTCCCGATTTCTTTTTATGAACGCATCATTCTCTAAAATTAACTTGCTGATTGTCTCTTCTTCATGTGAGAGTGCATCGTCGATGAGTGCTTTCGAAGCAAGCTCAATAACATCCTTATAGTCGGTGTAATTACCACTTTCTTTAAGTGATTTCTCTACCATTTCTAAGAGTTCTTCAAACATAATGCACTTATCTATTTTTTGACGAAATTATCAGGTAAGCATCGCGTGGAATTTCATTCTCAGGATTGTACTCCAAATCTGGTCTGCTTATATAGGTAGCTGCTTTAAACTTTTTCCCTGCAATGAAATCATTGATTGTGGCAGCTACTCCAATATGTGGCACCCCATCGTTCTTCAAATCCTCATCACGCTTGATATAGTAAGAGTCAACGATTGGGGATACGTTAATATTATATAAAATTGTACTATTCCCACCAAATTTGCTTCTTAGCATTTCCAGCTCCCCAGGAGGAAATAAGTTAACTTCCAATATTCTTTCTTCTGATGGATCAAGCGTTTTGAATAAATCAACAGCATTTAGCTTAAAAGCATCCGTTTCAACTTTGTTTGTATATGGAGTTGTTTTGAAATCTTCCGTGTCCTTTATTGCATACTCTCCGTCTAATAACAGCACGAAAGAACGAAAGTAAGTAGTGCTGACATTTCTAAATATTATTTGAAACTTTCCTTGGGGCAATAATACTCCAGTTCCAATTTCAAAATGAGGCGCTTTGATTTCAGTAATAATTCTATTCTGAAGCGCGATGATCTCTGACTGCTTTTCTTCTATCTCAACTTTATGTTTGTCACGTTCAATTTTTAGTTCTTTATCTTTGAAATTTGAAGATAAATAGGTTGAACCAAGAACAAGAAACGAACAGAGTAGGGCAATGTGGCTCATCCCTGTTGAGCTTGTGAACCATTTATATATATCCATAAAAGTATCCATTTATTCGCACTCCAAAGTGGACTTTTAACACATAAAAACCAATAGTGAGTAATGTGTGTATTTTTCCATGCGTGATTACTTGCTATTCTAAATTATAATAATAATTAGGGTCATATTAAATTTAAGCTTTACCTAATTTTATTTTTCAATGACTTGTTATAAGCGACTTAAGATGCGCTCGATCTGACTCTTTTTGACTTTATAGTTTGTACCCTTCGAGATTTCTGTTTTTGTTAGTATTGAATTTGGTCCAATTAATACAGAGTCAACTACTCTTGAAAAAGGTATAGTTACAAAGCTTGACTGCTTCGTTTGTGTATAACCTAAAGCTTGACGTAATTTGTTTTTACGGTCTTCGTACTCAGTGAGAAAAGCATCTGATATCACTGTTGAGTCTCCGGCAGAAAATAATCCCCATTTAGCTAATTGACTACACAAAAATAGAAATAGTGAATAGTTGTCAGAAACTACAAACCTAAACTCTTTTTCTTTCTCGTATGGCTCAGGTAATTTTGTGAAATTTTTCCAGTATTCAATGAAGAAAAACCAAATTAAAAGCGCTGAATTATTTAATTTTGAATCTACAGCTTTTATTACTGGGAGCAACATCTCCAAAAACTGGTTAAGCCATGCATTGTCGTACGATACAAAACAACATTTAAAATAATTGGGGAGTAAATCGAAGTCATCAATTGTTTCTTCGAGAAATGTAATGTATTTGGCAGTTGAAATGCGAAGGCAAACGCCTTGCCCTTTGTTACCGTAATTTTCCCACAAGTAAGAGTTTTGACTCGTCGGTGTATTTGATTGAATAAAAACATGATCATCAGACAGTGCTGTATTTAGCATACCTGCAAAGTCATATTCTTCAAAAGTGTCGTGGTTAGTTATATAAGCTTTAACCCGACTTTCAATATCTAACGGAAGCTTACGTTCCAATCTGTCTTCAAAGTTACTAATTGTGAACATACGAATGGTATCTGATTCAACCATCGAATAAAAATTTTCAACTGAGGTATAATGATACACATAGTCAGGAAGTTTAATATTGAACTTACTATCAACCCCCTTTAAGAACCCAAAAAATAAATTCCTAGCCCCATCAAGTTGATCTTGAGCTTCAGTATTCATACCACCTCTAGTTATATATTCATCTATGCTTGTAACCCCATTGGCTCTGGGAAAAATTATGTTAATCAGCTTAAATGCATTATTAACACTTTAGCACTCTTTGCCTTCTAAAAAAGACTTAGGTGATAAAGTAATTTCAAATCGTTTGAACAAACTAAGGAAATCTTTAACATCCATATTTACATCTACTCGGCGGATTTTGTATTCGTCTGAATTTGCTGCAAGAGCTCTATAACCAGTTTCATCAGTGATTAGGAAAGTAACATCAACAGGATCTCGATGTTTTCCATGATTCTCACCAGCAAACATTCGAAGACCGACAAAATACTCGCCTGAATTTATATAATTATGATCTTTTAACCATTTAGTTGCATTAGAAATGTCTGCATCATCAGCTGCACAAGATCCCTTTAAGTCGTTGTAATGAACAGATGCCTTAAAAATTCCCATTTCATTCTCCCTCTTTGAGTCAAATGCTTACGTTTATTATGTAGACAACTCAATAATAAAGCCTACTAACTAAGTGGTATCAAATTATCATAAACAATAGTCAATTCAACACGTTGTTAGTCTCATTGGTCGAAATATATTCGTTCAGTGCACTTTATGCAGAATTAATAGATTAATATCTTTGATTTAAAACAATTTTTTACAAAATCTCAGCGAACAAAACGATGGATAAATTCCTTACGGATTTTTGTTCTTTAGTTGATTGAAAGGCTTTTCCAACCCAAGGGATATTACGAAGTAGGGGGATGCCTGACTCGATATCATCATTCTGAGTTGATATTAAACCACCTATGTTGAGGCTTTGTTTGTCTAACATTTGGAATTCAGAGGACACGAAGCGTTTATCTGTTATTACGTCTATTGCTTCTGCATCACGGCTTAAGCTAGACAGTTCCTGAGCAATACTTACGTTGATTACTCCGCCTTGCGTGACTACTGCGTGGACGTCCATTATTAAACCTATGTCTATTCGTTCAATTTCTTGGAATGTTGTATCGCCGTCCGTTTGAGAGCTTTTCTGACCTGTTAAGATAGGTATATTCTGACCTATAGAAATCCTAGCTGATTTACCAGACTTAACCGTTAAAGAGGGCTTGCTAACTATTCGGCTATTAGAGTTAGAATCTAGAAAGGATAGGAAAGAAGTAAAGTCCGTAGCATTTCTAATCCAGCTAAATGCGTTTGTAGAGTCAGCAGGAAAGTTACCTGATAACTGGTCTTTACCATTCAATGTTTTTTGAAACGTAACACCTAATTCAAACAAATCTGAATCTGTAGTCTCTACCACAGCCATTTTAAACTTAACTTGTTTGGTAGGTCTGTCATATACAGACAGTAAGTTATTGATATGTTCTATGGCTTCTGACGGAGCCGACAAGATTATAGAAGTACCATTGTTAGCTGAATGTGCTCTAAACGCATTTTGAGTAAAGGTATATTCAAGGGCTAACATTCCTAGAGCTGAGTTTAGAGGCTCTATAACATCGTTAACCTGAACATGGTTAAAGTCATAAATAACCGTTTGGAAATTATCGTACTGAGAAAAGGCCACTTTCTTATTAATCAGAATATAGTTATCTGTCTCGGTGTAATCTAATTTATTAGCCTCCAACACTGCAAATAGTAGCTGCTTTGGTGGAATGTCATCATTAACAAATGAAGTGATATTCATATCTACATTGCCATTCAAAATAATGGGCTTTTTAATGATGTCCGACATCATAAACAAGAACTGAGTAAGGGGCTTATCTTGCATGTTTAATGTTACAGAAAAGCCATGAAAACTAAGTGTTAGTAAAAGTATAAATGTGATTTCTTAATTATTACTCTAGCTCACTTATTCGGTATTAAGAGCAGGGGACAACATACTATATATTTTGGTTAGGTTAGCCCATGTTTTGATGATTAGTATGTGTGAAAGCTTCGCCCGCAATTCTTGTATTCCAGATTACGAACAATAAGAGATTTCATTATTGCGATTTCAATAATTAATGTTAGTTTAAATGCACAAATTATTGGAGGACAATAAATGGATTTTTCTAATCTAAGTCATATTTTAATGCCTTTAGTCTTAGTTATATCGTGTGTGTTTATAATTAAGTTTCTGATTTTGGTAATAAATAATAAAAGCTCAGAGCCTGAGTTTAAGTTAGAGTCGAATTTGCTTACCGACGCAGAATTTAAATTCTTTACGTTTTTGGTTAACAACTTAGACTCAGACAGCTTTCATATAGCAATAAAGGTTCGATTAGCCGATGTTTTTAAATGCGTGAGCATAGGAAAAAGCTTTTATAAGGGTTTTAATCGCATTTAAAGCTAAGCATTTTGATTTTGTGATCGTAAGTAAAAAGGAATCAAAAATATTATTGGCCATTGAATTAGATGATTCTAGTCACAGCGAAGCTAAAGCTTTTGTTAACGACAAGTTTAAAGATGACGTATGTAACGCTACAGGATTAAAACTTATTCGAGTTCCTGTTAGTAATAGCTACAACGAACAAACCTTAGCGTTATTCAATATATAAAAAACTAGAGATATAAAAGTTATCAATGGCTAGTTACTGTCACGACTATAGATAGTCATACAGCATAGTTTTATAGAGATTTTTGATGGTGCTCGTACGTGCATGAAATTGAAGTAGCACCCACAAAAAATTATTTCACGCACGTAGCGCACGATTTAAAAATCATATAATTTTCAATTTCTTAGCGTTATCTAGTAAGTTTGATAGCTGAAAGATCAAATCATCAATATAGGCGTCAGAGTTGGAATTTAGTTCTTTAAGTTTTGCTAGTTATTTAATAGAGCTGATTGTTCACAGGAAACCTTAGAGTGCCATTTGTAACGATGTACCAAAAGAACATCTGAGTACCGGACAATTCCATAAGGTGTATTTAAGTTGCCATCTGAACGCCAATAACAACTTTTCCAATCTGGATGAATATATTCCTGGTTAAGTGACGTAAGAAGATATTTAACTGTAAGGTCGCATTTATTATTTTTAATGTAGCGATGTAAAGTACGAACTGATTTACCAAGTTCTTTAGAAGCTAATTCGTAATTAGAGCCGTAGCGTTTTTTAAATTCGTGTTTAAAACTGTACATGACAAATTGACATAATTGGTTGTGTTGGAACAAAGCTAAAAGAGCGTAAAGTCCAAGTGATTTAAGGAGTAGCCCCATTCTATTACATATATCAATATACGCATAATGTATATTATGTTAAATAGTATGTTCATCCTCTTTTTGACGTTTCTACCGTTTCAATAAGTATTCAAATTTTGTTCAGATAACGAATCACAATACTCGAGGGATCGATTAGTTCAAACAAACGCTGACTTCTGGTATCTACTTTAAATTTTTCCAAACCTTCCATAGCTGACGCTTGATCCGTCCAATACACGATTTCAATAAATGAATCTTCTTTCGTCGCAAGCTCTCGCTTTTCAAAACCTTGTATTTCATCAAGCACGTTATCTGTATCTCTCAAAGCCTCAATAACTTCATTCTGAGATATCTCTTTGTTAGCTTTAAACTCCACGTATTCTATTATTTTACTCATTATCGCTACCTGTATTGTTCTACTACTTTTGAAATTTGCTGAACTCGCGTTAAAGGCACCGAACATCGATTGGGATTACATATAAACATAGCTGGTCGGCGCAAGTCAGGATATCGTCCAGGTAGTTCGAAATGAATGACTTTTCGAGGTAAATATGAATTTAAGCCTTCCTTATACAAAGCTTGAGCAGCTTGAGAATGAATGTCATTGGTCACTACGGTGAACTCGACATATTCTGCTGTTAAATTCTCCAGTAATAACAAAGTTTCTGCTGTAAATTTACCCTCACGCGCTATTACCTCTTCAGATGCAACGGCTTTTACAGCCTTTTCTGCTATCGCTTTATACTCTTCTTTTTTTGTTAGCACTGCTAACTGGTAAAAAAATAAGCCGGCAATTGCGTTATTTTCAAGAGGTTTCCTTTTCCCCAATGGGTTGCTTTCGTCTGCGATAGACCAAAATCCACCTATATCTTTATCATAAAGCGTTGTTAACATTGCTTTTGCGATTTCATCTGCAGTGTGTAGCCAAGATTTATCCATTGTATGTTGATACAAAGCTAACAAAGCTGTCCCCATTCGAGCTTGTGTTGCAAGAAAAGGCTTCTCCACGACATCTAATTTTCTTATTCGCTTGTCGTTTTTAATCAGAGATGTCTCGGAACTTTGCTTCACCCACCCTGCTTTAGTTTGTCTATGCTTAATCAAGTATTTTGCCGCTTTCTCAGCTTTATCTAGGTATTTTTTGTCTCCTAAAGCATCGTAGACCTTTACATAACTAGAAATAATTTCAGCGTTTTTGTCTGTATAAACAGCGTGGTCTATTGGAGGAATACCATACTTTCTGCGTTCCTCGTCAGTTGTTAGAGCCCAATAATCTTGAGGCCACCAATTATTGGGCAAAAGCGGAGCTGTATCTTTTTGATTTGCAAACCAAGTCCCGTCGCTACTACTCATCCACTCAGATAAGTATCGATCTACGTTTTCTATACCTTCAATGTATTTGTGTTTGCCTGTTAGTTTATAGGCTGTAGCAAAGGCTTCTAAAGAATTAGCCTGGCTACTGATTCGCTTTTCTGGAATGACTAATAGTTTAGAGAATTCAGCTGGAACTTCTTCAGCATTTGGGTGAATACTTGCTTCATAAGCTCCTCCCCAAACAGGATCCAACACATCAAAAAAACCATCTGTAACTGAAATTGCTTGTTGCAACAATTTGTCATCATTATTTCGATGCGCCAGAAAGTAGAGATGCCTAAGCCTAGCTCCGTCAACCTCAGCGTTTAGTCCCCAATTATTCCAACCTGAAAAATCAGAGTTGAACTGATTAAATATTTGTTCTCGTAACCTATCTCTCAGTTGAGTCAAAGGGGTTGTTATGGGACTTTGCAAATAACTATATGGACTATTATTGGAGACTGTCAGTTCATTGGTTTTGTGCTTTTCCACTAAATCGACAAGGATAGGAATAAAGTTTTGTGGAAAACGGTTCCCTGCCATTGCAAATACCTGTTTAGTATCAGGCTTCAATACAATAGTTGCTGGCCACGCCCAGTCTGAATACCTTTCGCCAATATCTGGTCTAGCTTGTGAGTCTACTTCTATGGCAATAAAATTGTCGTTTATGATCTCCCTGACTTTTTCGTCTGTATATGTGTATTTTGCCATTCGATCGCAAGCGGTGCAGCCTTCCAAGCCTACATTGATCAGTATTAACTTATTGTTTACCTGGGCAGACTTGAACGCCGAGCTAGTCCACTGCTTCCATTCAATCTCTGCACTACTTGCCCAGTGAGCATAAAAAGCAAAGACAACTGTGATAAGTGTTCTCATTATTTATTTCCCAGCACTCTAGCTTGTTTTTTGTACTGATTTTCTAAGTTGGCTATTGGAGATAGCAAATCAAATGAAAACTCAACTAACTCTTCGTTGTTTGCGTGTTTCATTGGAAGGTCTGGGTTGCTTAATGCAGCTGTGCCAATAGCAACCAAATCAGCCCCAGTTTTTATTGCTTGTTCGATTAGAGCTTTATCTGATAAGCCGCCATTTACTATCAAGGTTCGAGAGAAATACTGTTGGGCTATGGACATCAGAGAGTCTACGCCACTCCAAGCTGGTGCTAAAATGTTGGGCTCTGTAAGGTGCAAGTAGTCGACATCGAGTGCTTCTATTGATGTAAATATATTTCGAGCTTCCTCTAAGTTATGCCACTTGTGACCTGCATCATTGACTTTAGCCTGAGATAAACGAATTCCTATTACAAAATTTTCACTTGTTACTTCTCTTATTGCATCGACAATTTCACCGTGGAGCCGCAAGCGATTTTCAACATTACCACCATACGCATCTAGCCTTTTATTTGTTTCTGCTGTCAAGAACTGATCCAACAAATAACCATTGGCGCTGTGAATTTCAACACCGTTAAAACCAGCCTCTTGTGCTCGCTTTGCTGCGTGCGCAAATGATGAAACTATTTGGTTAATTTCGCTTATTGCAAGCTCCCTAGGGAGCCCGTAGTCTCCTTCTCCGTAGTAAAATGTTAGCTGCTCGCCTTTTGGTTTTAAATTAGATGGAGCTACATTGGATAGATTTGAATCGTATTGACTCAAAGCCCCCGCATGCATCAGTTGTGCAATAACTTTTACTTGTTTGCTTTGTGCTGATTCTATAATTTTTGACCAACTCAGAGCTTGATCACTAGATACTAAACCGGGCTGATACTTGTATCCTTGGCTAAAGAGTTCGTCAGTGTATAAACCTTCAGTAATGATTAACCCAAATCCACCTTCAATATATTGTTGATAATAATCATGCATTATTTGTGTTGCTTCACCATCTTCAGTTGCACTAATTCTTGTCATCGGTGCTACTGATAGGCGATTTTTAACAGGTAATTGATTGATATAACCGTGGTGAAACATATAAACACTCCTAAAGTTTTTATAGATTTTACAGAGATAACCAAAATGAGTAAGCTTCATAAACATTGAAGTACATTTAACTTAAAGTTAATAATGAATATCAACCAACTAAACAGCTTAAAAGTGCTAAAAGCAGTGGCGGATACGGGAAGCTTTTCTCAAGCTGCAAAAATACTAGGCTTGTCTACCGCTAGAGTCTCAAAGTCGCTTAACAATTTAGAGCAAAGCATTGGTGTTACACTCTTTCACAGAAATACTCGAAAGGTTCAATTAACTAAAGCAGGAGCTTTGTGTTACCGCCGTGGTGAAGCCATTCTTCATAGTTGGGATGATTTAGTTGATGAAATTAGTGATGAAGAAAAACAGCCTAAGGGTGAGATAAAAATTTGTGCTCCAATGAGTTGGGGAATTGAACTGTTGAGTGACTTATTGATCGAATTCCAACACGCTAACCCTCAAGTCTCTTTCCACCTAGATTTAGAAGATAAATATATAAATATTGGTGAATCAGATTATGACATTGTATTTAGGCTATCAGAGACTTTAGAAAACAGTAATCTCATCGCTAAACGATTAACTCGCTATAAATTGATACTGTGCTGTAGTCACAATTATGTCGAAGAATACACAAGGCCATATAGACTGAGTGATCTGAACGAACATTTACTTATTACTTATGAGCAGACAAATTCAATACAAAAGCCTTGGACATTTAAGAAAGATAATAAAACCTTAAGTTTTACTCCCATACATTCGGTTAAATCAAACAATAGTTTGTTGCTTAAGCAATTTTTGATGAGCCATAAAGGCATTGCTTACATCCCCTCATTTCTAGTCGAAAACGAATTAGAAAATGGCGATGTCATTAGTCTTTTAAATGATTTGCGAACAGAAGAGTTGCCTTTGTATTTGCTCCGCCACAATTCACCTTATTTACCTCAAAGGTTAAGAAGTTTTATTGATTTTTTATCAGAGAAGTTTTCGCAACAGTAGTTAACATGAGGGACGTTAACTTTGTTTATCATTCTGTGTTAATTTTTTGAAAACTGCATTATGGTTATTATCCAGATTAGTTTGGCAATTATAGGACAATCTGTTCTCTTAAATAATTTAAAAGTTTTTCTCAGCAAAGGTAAAGCGCTTCCTTTCGCTATACATTCTTACGCTATAAGTTGTTAATAAAGCGAAATATTTCACTTACTGCTTTAGCTGAAAAACGAAAAGAAGCAGAAGAGCTCCTAACTAATCATGCGAAAGAAGTACAAAGGAGTACTCGAAAGCAAAGCGTTGAGCTGCAAAGTGTCGCTTATGATGAAATCAACGTGAATATCACGGTTATTCATGATGAAGCGAGCTCATTGGAGCAAATGGTCTCAAGTTGATTTGCTCGTAGTATTAAGAGCAAACTTCCATCTCTTGTCCGTAATTCAAATCGAGAAAAAGTGCACTTTTTAGAAAGCTAGACTGATCTATCCCCAGTCTAGCCTTCTATAAATACCATTAACGAGTGGTGAAAAACTCCATCATTTCTTTCATGTTTGATGCCTGCTCAGCCATAGATTGTGCTGCTGACGCGGTTTCCTCAACCATAGCTGCATTCGATTGGGTCATGTCGGTTAAGGTTTGAATTGTCTTAGTTACGTCATTAATACTGCTTGATTGTTGCTCTGTGCTTTGGCTTATTGTTACGACGTTTTCGTTTACTTGAGTAACGGCGTTTACTATGTCTTTTAGCTTCTCACCTGATAGGCTGGCAAGTGTTGTGCCTTCATCCACTTTCTGAGAGCTAAAGTTGATAATATCCTTAATCTCTTTTGCTGCTTCTGTTGAACGGCTAGCGAGATTGCGAACTTCAGCAGCTACAACAGCGAACCCTCGGCCATGTTCTCCAGCTCGAGCAGCTTCTACAGCGGCATTTAAGGCTAAAAGATTGGTTTGGAACGCAAGCTCATCAATAACAGATATGATTTCATTGATCTTTTTACTAGCGTCGTGAACACCATTAATAGACGAAACTGTTTGTTCAGTTACTTCCCCTCCCTCTATCGCAGTTGATTCAGCGCTGTTAGAGATCTCTACTGCATAGCTAGCTTTGTCTTCCATCTCTCTGGTTGATTTAAGCATATCGTCCATATTCAAGCTGGTTTGTTCCAACTGATAAGCTTGTTGTTCAGTTCTTGTGCTTAGCTCTAGGTTTTGTGTTGCAATTTGATTTGCTCCTGCCGCTACCGACGAAGAGGACATATGAATGTTTTCTATAACTTCAGTCAGTTTATGAACTGTTGTGTTAACACCATCTTTTAGCTGTTCAAATGCACCTTGGTAACGAGTTTCTACTGTTTGGGTGAGATCACCGTTTGATACTGCACTTTGTATTTTTATTACGTCGTGTATTGCGGTGTCTAGAGTTGTCATGGACGCATTTATGTCTTCTTTCAAGACTTTAAGTTGTCCTTCAAATTCTGACTGTATACGTAAGCTAAAGTCGCCATCTCTTAAAGATGTCATTACTGTGCCTATCTCAGATATTGCGCCATTCACATTTTCAATTGATAGGTTTATATCTGAACTAAGTTCTTGCAGTTGGCCATTGAGCTCTGACTCAACTCTTTGCTGGAAATTACCATTACTGATGGCGTTCATTGTTTTGCTGATGTCGGTAATAGCCAAATCAAGAGCCTGAACCGTTTGGTTAATGTTTATTTTTAACTCATTCAGTTGGCCCATAGCTTCAATTTCAACTTGTTGTTTGAAATTGCCTTGGCTAATTGCTGCCATAACATCAACTATGTCAGTGATAGTGGAATCTAAGGTGTTAAACGAAGTGTTAATATTGTTTTTAAGCTGAGCTAACTCCCCTTTTAAATCAGCTTTGATTCGTTTACTGAAGTCACCTTGGCTCATTGCCAACATGACGTCGTTCACTTCACCTAAAGCTGTTTCTAAAGACTCTGCACATTGGTTTGTTGCCATTTTAAGTGTTGCTAATTCTCCTTCATAAACACTTGCGCCTTTATTATTAATATCAACGCGAGCGTCAAACTCACCGTCTTTAAACGCTGCGAGTACGGTAGAAATATCATTGATAACATGACTGAGGTTATTTACCGATTGGTTGATGTCTTGTTTTAATTGGTTTAATTGGCCATGCAATGGCAAAGAAATACGCTGTTCAAAATCCCCTGCTCGAATTGCAGCCATTACTTTGCTAATTTCAGTCAGGGCTGAATTAAGAGATAAAACGCTTTGATTAATGTCGGTTTTTAATTCACCTAATTGACCATGAGCTTGACACTCTACCTGCTTGCTAAAGTCGCCTCGGCTTATGCCTGCCATCACATCCACAATATCGCTGATAGTGAGATCTAACGATTTTACTGTTTGGTTAGCGCTGTCTTTTAAACGTCCCAAATCTCCGCTTAACGGAACATCAATAGTTTGTTTAAAATTGCCTTCGCTCATGTTCTTCATTAACAAGCCAACTTCTGCAAGTGCGACTTCTAAGGACTCAGCGCAATTGTTAGTTGTGGTTTTAAGTGTTGCTAATTCGCCAGAACATTCCACAGTTATTCTTTGGCGGAAATTACCCTGTGCCATATTGTTCATGACGTCATTGGTAGCATTTAGTGCAGTTTGTAATGCGGTGAGTAATTGGTTGAAAGTAACGCTGGCTTGGCCTATTTCATCTTTACTTGAATTAGGGCTGCGTAATGAGAAGTCCCCTGTTTGTTCTACTTTTTTCATTGTTGAAACAAGTGCGAACAGAGGTTTTGTTAAAGAGCTAGAAAATCTGAACGCTAAAGGAACTATTACAACTATCACTATGATAAGCGTAAACCCTAAGGTGTATCGGAGAGTGCTAATCGGCGCGAACGCTTCGGCTTTGTCTATCTCTGCTAGAAGCGCCCATTTTAAGCCTAGTACATCAACTAAGGTGTATGCTGATAAAACTGGGTTTCCGTTATAATCGGTTATGATCTCTTCATGGGTTTTGCCTTTAAACGCCTGTTCAACCGCTTTGGTTGATACTTTTCCCGTTGCAGAGTTTCTAAATGAATTAACTACCGAGCGGTTGTCAGGGTCTAAATATGAATCTGAACGCATGAGTTGATCTGCACCGACTAAGTAAGTTTCTCCGGTTTCGCCCAATCCTTCTCGTTCTCGCATTATGTTGTTCAATACATCGATAGGCATTTGGAAGATCAGGACACCAACTTTCTCGTTGCCATTAAATATTGGCGAAGCAATGAAACTTGCAGGCGCGTCGTATGAAGGCAGATATTGCGCATAATCGACTAAAGAGAAGGTATCTCCAGCTTCTAATTGACTAGCTTGTTCAAAAGCTCGCGCAAAATTACTGTCGGCATAAGGACCATTAATTAAGGAAGTAGCAAAATCGAGTTCTTTAAAGACGGAATAAACGATATCGCCAGTGTGAATATCAACTAAAAAAATGTCGTAGTAACCAAACTTCTCAAGAAAACTGCGGATATAAGGATGGATTTGTTGATGAAGTTCGCTATACGGACTGTTATCAGAAGCTGCATCAAGTAGATGCTTGTTACCTAAAGGATGTTGGTTTGCTTGAATGTAGCCGTATTGAAGTTGGATTGCATTGTCAGAAAGACCATCGAGTAAAGAGTCAACATCTACCGTTTTACCTTGGTTTTCCTGCTCATACTTAACTTTAAATTGGTTTTCATAAAACGCTTTGAGCTCTGTTTTAGCGTCTGCATCACTAGTGGTTTTATATTGCTGATAGTTGTCAAATAAGGTAGGCAGTTGAACCATAGCGTCGATGACAGTGCTACTTTGTGACAAGGTAGATACTTGTCCTTGGATTTGTTGAAAGTAGCGTTCTACAGCGTTCTTTTTTATTTGCCTTACAGCTTCCAGCTGGGAGTAAACTTGGTTTTCTAACGAATTACTCGCTTGAAAAAGTGACAAGGACATCACAATAGAAAGAGGCACAAGTGAAACTAGCAAGAAAGCTATGATTAGTTTTTTACTCAAGTTCATACAGTAGGTAATTCCCTATCTGAGCTATCCATCTTTTCCTAACTCTTGAAGTTAAGTGATTGTCAAATAGCTAGTTATTTATGTTTGTTTAAGACATATAGGCTAACAGACCTATCTAGTCAACATAAAACCTGAGCTTGAGTAAATTTGCGTAGCTTTTATTGAAGCCATAGATGAGATAACACACGGCGCTATTGATGAAATAGCATGCGGCGCCTATCGTTAAGCTATATACCACTGCTCCATTGCACATCGATCATTACATCTGGAAGCCAAGGGAGCTTGATTAAACCTAATCCCCATGGAAGTTTTGTCAGTAAAACATCATGCGCTAGCTTATCGACTACGACCTTGTAACCCTGATTAGATTCTTCTACATGGCCTTCGCGTTGTATGAATAACTCTCTAAAGGTTTCTGGCGTCATGCCTTTTAACGCTTTCCACTGGGTGATCATATGTTGTGTTAATCGTGAACATTCTTCAATCTGGCTCTCTGATAGTTCCACATCAAAAACTGGCATGGCATCTATGGGGCGACCGGTCAATAAATTGCAACACACAGGTGGAGATTCAGGGAATTGTTCACCGTAGAATACTAATAGCAACTCGACCGCAAGTGTCTGGGCACTCTCATTCTTCCATTGCTGTTCTTCATCTAACAAGGATAATTTATTAAAAAAGGATTTAAGGAACGGCCAATACAGCAATATTCCCACATCCCATACTTTATCTGGTGTGGTGTCAGAAATAAATTGCAAGTGAGATAGCTGTCCTTGCAGTGTTTCTTCTAAATCCTCGAAGTTCAGTGCTTTTAATTGCTTGAGATTTTTATTTATCACGGCCTGCTTGGCAAAAGCAGCTTGCTGCATGCTCTGATTAAACAAGTTCTTATTAAACAGGTTCGGACTACACAATTTCTTATTAAACAACTGCAGCGCTGACTTTTTATCTGTTGATTCGGTAATAGCGTCCAATGCTTCCAAGCCATAATCAGCCATTGAAGTTGAACTTTTTGCTTCTAATAGTTCAATCGCTAACGCATCACATGCTCGCGCCAAAGGTATATAGTACTTATTGTTTACTGTTCGAATTTCATTTAATACTTCTTCTAATCGAGTCAGCAATGGTATTTGGTGCGACTCTAACTTTAACGTACAGCACTTCATCGCGCGTCGTAGTAAAGACTCCAATAGCTCCCACTTTGAAGCATTTTCTTGCTTTCTTGTAATAAGTTCCAAATAGGCTTGTATTGCCAGAACAGCTCGCCAGCAAACCTGGATAAACGCTTTTGAGTTTTGTGCATTTTCTAGATTTTTAACACTCGTATTAAGCGCATTGAACAATGGCTCAGATTGAAAACGACGAGAGCTACTTTGGTTATGATGCCCTTGATTATGACGTAGTGAATGGTGCGCAGCTTGGTTTTGCTTTAATGACTGAGCTGATAGTTGCTTTATAGGAACAATTCGTAAGTTCTTAGCCAACGACACCAGAGTTTTAAGTTCTTCCAAAAGTTCTTGAGACGGCGTAGTCATGCTTTCACTTTTACCAGCACATAATGACAAGAGAGAGGAAACTCTGAGAGAAAAATGACTGATTTGAGATATGCCTTCCTGATGATCTTCATTGGTCTTGAGATAAGCTTTTAGTAGACCAAGTTGAGACTGTAACTTTTGTTCCAATCGAATCACAGATTGCTCAGCATCTGAATGATCAAAGCGTTCAACCCAATGATGACAAAAATTGCCTAGTTTTTTTATTGAAATAACCGCCGAATGCCACTCTTCGTGACTCGATATAACTTCACCGGAAGCATTGTGTTCTTCAAGGCAGAGTAGTCTCGGAGCAATGCTCGCGGCTCTCAACCACCAACTTTGTAAATACAGTTGTTGCTGTGTTGATTTGGGTAGCACAGAGAGGAATTGTTGAAGGCTTTTCTCCAGCAGATCTTTAATAGTGAATAAACGGGATCTATCCTCTCCCCGCATCTGCTTAACTGGTGTTTGAAATAATAATTGGTCAACACAAAGTGCTAATGCAACCATATGTTGCACTATACCTAAGGGATCTTCTGCGATTGAAGTATAACTTACTTGTTGATGGCTAAAAGAGTTCTTTAGAGAGTGTTTAAGTTTTCTCCATACATCAGAGTTTATATCAAGATGTGACTGCATCAAGCGAGAAATTAAGGCCATCCATTGTTGCTCGATATTATCCATCGGTGACGATAAACGCTGAGATTTGTGTGTATAAGCTACTTTCGCATTCTTGGTAATGTCATTAGGTAAGCTTTGCCACTGTAATCCCCACTTTTGCAAAGCTATCACTAGCTGATGCAAGCGTGTTTTAGAGTCCATGTCTTGTAACCAGTTTAATAACCTGAAGCGAACATCGTTAGGTAAACGTCCCATAACCTTAAGTGCCTGCAGGGCGAAAGCCATCCTACTTTGAGTTTTTTCTGACGCCAGCGATGAATCTGAAGGTCTCAACGAATTTTCTTCTAATGACATATACGCAGCAAAAGATATCTTCATTGGTAACCAGTAGTCACTGTCCAGGGATGTTTCCAGATCTTTTTTTGAAAGTACTCGACATACTTTTTTGACTAAATCGCGCAACCTTGTAATGCCTTGTTCGGACAACTCTCCGAGATCATCACTCAGGAGTGCTTGCAGTTGGTGCATCTCCAATAGCGTGGATAAAGGTATTGTTGTCATAGAGGTTAAACTCTGTAACAGCGGCAGATCTACCCTAGTTTGGTTTAACCACTGTTCAAGGTTTGGCAAGGCTAAATTAAGCGCCACATTTGATGAATAACGATGTGTACTAGAGACCGCCAGTATTTGCCGCCATAGCTTTGGTAAGCTCCTATCCATCGCAAGAGCATTAATGTTTGCCAACAAAGGTTCAATATCTTTAATGCCACGAGCTTCACAGAGTTGTTTTAGACTTCTTAGCAGGAATAAACGTTCCTCTACCTCGCGCCTCAAACGCTGTATTTGTGGTTTTATCGCACTAACGGATCTCATAACCGGTTGGTCAGTTGCTTGCTCCTTTGCAAGCTGAGGTGTGTAGTTCGACGATGGTAAACCGCTAGCACTCGCTTTAAGCGCAATATCCAGTAAAGCTGTCGATGCTTTGTTTTGGCTTCCTCCAACTTCTTGTAGCAAACACCAGTTATTAAACTCTCGATACCAGAAATTTTGCTGTACCTTTGTTTCCGCAGCAATTGATGACAACGCTTCCAGTAATATATTCCATTTCCCTGAAGTTAACTGTTCACCAGACTGGTACACTAAGCACAACACCTTTACGGATAACTGCCACAATGAATTATCTATTCGTCCAGCTCCTTGTCGCAAAATTTTAGGCACCAATTGCCAGCCTAAGTCGGCCAAAGCATTTCCCTGTTTTGCCCAATTTAACAACTGCAATGCAATTGATTCATCGAACAAAGCACCTAGCACCTTCAATGCCGCTTCATCATCCAAGTCAGAGGTAAAATGTTTAGCAAAGCGCCTGAAAATTTCTGGATGACTCAATGTCATCAGTATGGACTCCAGTTGATGCTTATTATGCGAACAAAAGCCGTATTCGAAAGCCTGCACAAATTCATCAAAAGATAAAATAGAGTGCTCATACAAAAGCTTATGTAATAGTTTCTTGGGTGATAAATTGTCACAAGAAACCTGAACTGAAGGTGCTGACTCAAGTGCTAACTCAGGCTCGGAATTTGGATCACCGTTAAAGTTATCCTGTCTCGAAGCTTCAGCAGAGTGACCCTCTTTTCTCAAGCTTTGCTTCAACTGCGGTAGTATGTCGTGGTCGAAGTAGTGTTGGTGGTCTTGCAAAAATGCAACGATATCGATATCCGGCAATTCGATCTGAATATGTTCAATAAATCCTTCTCCTTCCTTAGCTAAATTAAGCTCTGTCAACGCTTGCTCAAGCATGAGCGCCAAGGTAGTTTCAAATTGTTCAACCTGACTCTGCTGCAAGGTCTGAGAATAAGATAAATTAATAGCCAAATTATTGATGCTAGTCGGCATAGAGACCTCATAAAACGTAAGTTAATCTGAACTCGGGATAAAAAAAAGCCCCTAAATTAGGGGCAAAAACAACAACAGGAATCTACTCATTGTGAACGCGCCACACACCTTCGCCAGCGTCTATCTTGCGTCCAACATAGTCACCGCGCCACGCATGTCGCTCTTCAAGTTCATCGGTTAAATTATTATTCGCGTATATGTGAGGGCCTTCTTGGGCATTGTTTCCTCGCCAGAAACCTTCACACATTAGATCTGTACAGTAATAAGCGCCACCGCCCTTGCCAGCATGACCTGTCTGACAATACTGTGCTGTTAACATCAGCCTTTCGCAGCGATAAGCACCGCCACCGTATTTAGTTGCTTGGCAATAACGAGCACTGAGTTGGCTATCATGACAGTAAGCGAAAGCACCGCCAAAATCGGCAAGGCATTTCTCAGCGTGAACTTCAGAGTCACATAATCCCCAAGCTGCACCACCTTCATTGTGCTGGTTATCTTCCTGCCCAGACATTTCTCTGGCTTCACACTCACGTACGTACAGGGCTTGGATTCGGTTAGCCGTGTAATCACTTTCACCCATTCTACGGGCATAAATGCCAGCACCATTTCCAGTAACCCAGTGCTGATAAATATGGCAATTCAACTGGCAGTCTCTTGCATACTCTAGATAAAAAGCACCGCCGTTTTGACTTCCGTGCAATTTGTTTCCGTCGAATGTAAAACCTTCCATCTTAACGCCTTCAACCCAAGCATCTGGTCGACCTTTTAGTTCAAACCTTGCTCTATGGTTTTGCTTGCGAATAACCGTGGTTTTTGGATTGAAGCCAATAATGCTTACATCTGATTCCAAGGATACAACTTGAGTTAAGGTGTAAGCAGTGGTGCCATTATCTCTATTGTTCAATGGCAACAAAATAACGGTAGTTCCTGATGTTAGGCGTGTTTGTTGTCCTTCCTTATTGAACAGGCGATCAAACTCCAATTGACTACTGATGGTGTAGGTTTTTCCACCTCTGCCGAAGGGAACAACCACGTTATCAATGTATGATTTCACTGCGCCTTGGGTTGGTAACACGTTATTTAATCCGGCATCTCCACCTAGTGTAATATCTTCGGAGATCCCATTAACAACAGGACCAGAGCCTATTTTAAGTTGTTGCAAAAGATTAAGTCGTTCAGCATAAACCGAACTTACATTTTCAATCTGTTCAACCTGTAACCTACCCTGAATATTAGTATCACCTGAGATATTGGCCTTACCCTGTACATCTAAGCGAGCTGTTGGAGACTTCACGCCAATACCTAAATCACCATCCTGCGTTAAGGATAACAAGGCTCGTGCAGTGTCCCCTGCCGCTCTATGTTCGACGAGTAGCGGACGGTTATCGTCCTGGCTTTGCACATGTAGACTGGCTTTGGTGCTATCAACACCTACACCCAGCTGCTGTTGAGTATAAATACTGTGCTTAGCTTTGATCCCCTCGTTAACTTCGAGTTTTCCAGCCACATCCAATGATTGTTGCATTTGAACGTTAGCGGCAACATTCAGACCGCCCGCTATTTGAGCACTTCCGTGTACAGACAAATCATCCTGCAACTCGGTACTTTCTTCGACCGTCAAAGACTCTTCAATATGGACTCTATCTTCAACGTGTAAGTCACCGCTGATCAGAACATCTGAGCCAAATTCAGACTTTTTGGAAACATCCAGCGTGCCACGGGCTGTAAGATTTTCCTCTACTTCTAATGCTCCATCTAATTGGCTGTTACCCACAACATTCAAGCCTTCACTGATAGACACATCGCCCATCACTTCGAGTGACTTTTTAGGATCTTGTTGGCCAATACCTACACAGCCATCTTTAATGACAATACTGCCATGCTTAACGGAATCGATACGAACCGCTTCAGAATAGCTGGAATCAGCAATATACAACTGCGATTTCACATCTATCATTTGCGGATCTGGAACACCTAGAATGGTTTGTTCTCTTAATCGCGACTTTTCCAGCACAAATAAATCTGACTTAATATTAGTATCTTGAGTTACGTCTAAGCTGGAATTCAAGTAAACGCGGCCATCAACTGTTAGCTCATCACCAATATGAACGTCATCAGCAACGTCTAGGTCGCATGAAGGTACACTTACACCGATACCGACTTTACCTTGAGTTACTACTAATTGACTGTTATTGCTTCCTTCACCATCAATTTTGAATGCAACAGGAGCATCGGTATGACCAATGTGGATTGACGCACCAGGCGTTTCTGTTCCTACACCTAGGTTCTTCTCAATCACAGCATTATCAGCAAATCGAGCGTGTCCCTGTACTATGGCATCACCATATAGTTGCATTAGACCTTGTTTCGTTTCTGGTTCACCAATCGTTACCTTAGTATCAAATTGGCTCAAACCATGACTGTGAAATTCACCAAAAACAGTTGCCATATTTTCTACCTGAACATTGGTAGCAAAACGGGCTAAGCCTTGGGTCGTAACTGCACCTGAAAACAGTGATTCACCTTGGACAGTAAAGTGTTTCTGCGGATCAGCTGTGTTGATACCTAAACGGTCATCTTTCACTATCACCGTCGGAACCGATAAAGAAGACTGATCAATACGCAGAGCAACGCTCTCGACACTAGATTGACGTAAATGCATATCTACATTTTCGCTGCCACCTTCAGGCGCATTGAAACGAACACGGCCTGTGCTCATAAAGCCGGTATGAAAAGAAGCGTCTTGCCACACTGTAAGTTGATTTTTAACATTCACATCAGCCGTATCTAACTTTTGTTCGACAATGGCTGTACCGTTGATGTGCAGGTTTGCACTCGGTTGATTAGTATTCAACGCAATAGAGCCGCTGCCAAGGTTAAGGCTTTGACTAGCTTCCGTATTCTGAATTTTGATGGCGCTTGTATTGTTATGAGGCGTCATTTGCATATGCTGATGATCAATACTTAGCCAATTACCTACAGTCACACTACCATCGAAACTGGAGTCTCCCTGTAGCAAGATACCTTCATCTAAGTTTCTACCATCGAGGTGGATCTGTGTATCAGATACTGATAGTGCATTTTGACCTGGTTGCGCCTCAATACCTACAGATAAACCTTGACTGACCTTTAGATGTTCATCAACCCATACATCTCCACCGATATGAATATCGGCCTCTGGCTCCGCTTTTAATAAACCTAGCTTGTCAGCTTTAGCTACGAATACCGAGTTTTCATTATGATTCACTTCAAAAAGGCTGCCAATGGCAGGTAAATCGCCTTCTCCCATTCCAGAGCTGACATCTACTTGCAGACCATTATGTACCTGCAAGCCTTTATCAACTTGTGCCGAACCTGCCACATAAAATTGCTGGCTTATGGTCATATCACCGTTTAAATCAAAGTCGATAGGCTGCTGCTCAATACCCATCTGCACTTGATGATTGTTTACCAATAGCGTTGGATCACCATTATTGTCATCAATCCTTAGACTCGCTCGGCTGCTGTCTTCCTTGATGTGCATGCTGGCTTTAGGCTGTAGATTATTGTCAGTTGATACAGTTAAAGTCTGCGCAACGTGCGCATTGTCTTTTACTGTGAGCGGGCCGTTCAATTCGGTATCGCTGAGTACCTTTACTCGCTCCAATTCACTCAATTGGTTTACCCTAACGCCTTGTTGCATATTTGCATGGCCGTCTAGTAGTAACTCTCCCTTAATATGGCTATCGCCATCTAACAGCAGGTCATCACGTCCAGTGATTGTACTAGTGACTTCTAGGGTTTCTTTTGCAGTGAGTGTGCCGTTTACCTTTGTGTCGCTAAGCGTAGCTTTTTTATTTACTTGTAACTCACCTTCTAGCTGACTGTCGCCACTAAAATTCAAACTGGCGTGGCTGTTATCCATACCTGTACGCACGTTAAGGACTGATAGTTCATTTTGGCGCAACGAGAGCGCATCTTGATGACTCTCAACACGAATATCCAAACGAGATTGAGGACTTAACGTACCTATGCCTATTCTGTTATCGACCACTAGACTGTGATCCATATCCAATGGATTCGGGTTATCGCTGATAACCACATTACCTGCGACGTCTAAGCTATTACTAGGGTTCGAGTGTCCTAATCCTAGTCGTCCGTTTTGGTCAACAACAATGGTGCTGTGATCAGATTGAATATCCAATAAGTTACCCGCATCTGACTGACGTAAGGTTAACAAAGCTGATTCGTCCAAGCTGTCAATGTCACTGACCTGCCCTATTTGTACAGGCCCAGCAATCTTAGCCTGATCCCTCAAGGCAATTTCGCCGTCAAAATTGGCGTCACCAGCGACTTCAAGCACAGTCTCATTAAATTGCCCAGTGCCCACTAATAAAGAATCGGTAAACTGTCCATTGGCACTTTGTAAGCTATCTGAAATCTGGACATTACCTTCAACATGCAAAGTAGATTCAGGATGATTTACAACTACTCGCCCGTTATCTTCATCGTTGTCTCCTAGTGGGTGATTAACCTCCAAGCTGGAAAATACGGACATGTGGCCATCTTTCTGAAACTGTAATTGGTCACCTATTTGCAGCTGTTCTTGTGACAACAGCACATTCTCGCCTAAAGCCAATGAACTGCTGTTTAGTTGACTCTCGTTGGTCAGTTTTAATGCTACATCTTCGCTGCCTTCAGGGGCTGTCAGCTGAATATCACCTTGGACTGATAAAGGTTTATTCAACGATGCCTGCTGCGATTCGATTATCAGACCGTCATCTTGTTGAATAACAGCAGCGTCTATCATTCGCGCAAAGTCTGCTCCTGTAGGTCGTTCATTGTTTGCAAACTTTTCTTTCAATTCCTTGCGCTCAGTCTCACTTGTCTGAGCTGGGTTAGTCTCTTGCTCACTCATGTTGGTTCCTTAATTTGATACTTAAATAGAGAGGGGGTCGTTGATTCGAACTGTGAAATTAGGCGTACCTTCACCGCCGGTATTAATGTAAGCCTGCCCAACGGGGTAACTTGGTTTAAGGTAATCTAGAGGTTGATAACCAATACGGAAATCATCATTGATTGTCGCCTCACTGATGCCATTAGGATTAAACATTTCAATCAGATGGTGATGAGCAATAGCAAAGAGTACTGGTTCAACATCATTGGGCATCGAGTGTTGCGACAAATATGACGCCAAAGCTTTTACAATGTCGTTGTAGTTTGTCCCGCTGATCTGTTCTGACTTAGGCACCTCTAGCCAATTGTTAATAGCCTCTAGCACAGGTTGCCAAGGGTTAGGGAGAGAGTTATCTCTCATAGTTTCCAGGATTTGCTGCAACAATTTATCCGGTTGTTGGATAAACTGGCGAAGGTAACCTGACAACAAAGCAATATGAGCATTACTGTGTGCAGAGTCAGGCACACTGATCTGCTCCTGAGTACCAACATTAGTCACTAATAGCGACTTTTGACTCATTGCATTTAGCCAACTGAAGTACAATCGCTCAAACAAGCTCATGAGTTGCCGAGGAAGAGCAACGACGAAAGCTTGTTGATGAACAGGTGTTTGCTCTCGTAACTGTTGTTCCAGTAGCTTACGGTATTCAGTATTTGCGAACCTGCTGGGCCACTCAGGTATCACAAAATACAACTGATTTGCCTGATAAGTCTCACTGTTGGTACCGTGACGTACTAGCTCACTTTCGAGTAGATAAACACTCTCCCTATTTGTAACTGCAAGGGGGATTTCCCCCAAATGAGACCAACCTAAAAAGTGACTTAGCCTATGCAATAAGCCGGCTGGCTCTGTCTTAAAATCTTGCAACGAAAGATAATTGATCCCACCAGTGCGCTGACGACTTATTTTAGGGTAGTTACTCAATGTTGCGGCTAAGTCGAGGACGACCTTAAGAGAAACCAACTTATCTAAAATGGATTGGTCCTGAGAAATATCCGCCGGTATCGGCGAAAACTCTGCTTCATAGTGAGCAAATACTGGTCGGTACTTTAATAGTCCTGCATCTAAACGTTGCTCAGCAAAACGTGTCAGCAAGTGATCAAAAGCACTGGTTAAACGAAACAATTGCTCGCCACTTAAAGCTGGCTCTGCATGCTGTTGGAAACCTTGCTGTTTATAGGTAGAAACATAATCTTTTAGTAAGTGTCCCACGCCAGATACATCTAACACAGGCTGGCTCAGATAAGTTCTTGGTAATGCTCTGACATCCTGCCAGAACTGCTGGATTTGAGTTGCTGATAGTGCTTCGCTGGCCAGCATAGTATTGAACACACACATAAGTCGCTGGAAAATCCCTTTATCTGGGATTGCCAGCAATTGACGTAAGTTATCAAGCTGTGCTGTCTCGTCTGCTAGGATCTGATCAAATAACGTCAGAAAGCCTTTCAACTGTAAAATCTGTGCGTACTCAGCTGGGTCATTAGTGCCGTCCATGCGGTTTTCACTGAGTTTATAAATTGCAGGAAACTCTTTTTGTATTGACACGTATTGGTTCAACTGGCGGTAACGACTGCTAATTACGTCAGACATCTCAGGTTGTGGAAAATCCCCAGTGCTAGATTCAGCCCCTTCAAGTTCAGCTAGTACTTGTTGTCTGGTCAAGGCATCTAACTCTATCGCCTGCCCATCGATACTGAGCTGCAACAAATCCAGAGTGCGAGCAAAATCAAATGTTGGAACCTGCCCTTCGGGTATGGCAATGCGCCAATAAGCATTTTCACTATCGTTATCAATATCTGAACTCGGTAGAAAAAAACTAAAACCGCTAATGTCCTGTAATCCGACAATAGGTGTTAGAACATCCAATACATCACTGGAAAATAGCTGAGATGGCAGCGTAACATCATCCAAAGAATGTGGTTTTACAAAGCCGTTCTTTGGCAAAGGCCCTGTATAAATTTCATCATTACCAAATCCTTTTTCAAGTAACGCTTGCTGAGTATATTTATGAATGTTTGGAGAAATCACCTCTGCGCAATGCGAGAGTATTTCAACCAGTTTGGTCACAGGGTCAGCTACATTTTGCAGCCCTAAAGCCATTTTTAATGCAATAGGTTTTGGCTCAAGTACCAGGATTTCTTGTAGATCTTGATTAACATTACGTTCGCATAAGAAACGTTCTCTGACCTTATTCAGCAAAGGTTGCTGTTGACGTAATGGCAGTGCAGCATAGTCAGGTTCAAGCTCTAACAATAACCGTACTGATGTAATATCAAAAGTATTCTCTGTGCTTTCATCACTAGTTTGTTTGCTGGGTAAAACAGCAACATTCTTCACCCCAACAATATCGATAATAGCTTGTCTGATATCGGCATTGGTGACCATGTTGGATGGCAAGATCTCCTGAGGCAAATAAAACGCACGAGACTCTTTATTCTCTGCAGAAAGATCAGGGCTAAGCAAATCAGATACGGGAAAGGACAAACGATAACTTAAATCGGAGATAGCAAAAGACAAGACTTCCAATAGAGTAATCCCCGGATCAGCTGTATTATGATCCGTCCAATTACCGCTACCGAGTTGCTGTAACAACTGGGTAGCCTGTTCCTTTAAATACAGGCTATTTTGCCCTTGTTCTGTCAATTCCTCGAAGGAATAAGAAGCAAGCAATGGTGATAGCATGATGGCCCCATAGTTATTAATAATCGTGCGCAAAAACGCATAAGAAAGAATCACACACCGGTGCGACAACGCGGATAGTTATTGCTAAATCACTATAAAGACGCGTTAATCGACCAGTTGTGAAAGAAAAATTGAAAAATAAAAGTTGAGAATAAAATTTGTGCCCAGTTTTGATGGAAAAGTTGAACACTAGATTTGCAACTAACGCACTTTGAAATCCAACTCAAGGCGCCATTTACCAATACCTTCAAAAATAGGCTGATAGTGATTAAACAGCGTAATATCATGTACTCTCGCAGGCACTAGAATAGCGTCTGGCTGACTGGCTTTAATGGTGTTGTCATGTTGGAACTTTGCTAAGTCATTGCTCACACTAGTATTGGGATAATGCAGGGTCTGTTCTTGTATTCCTTCCTCAGTCTTTACCTGAATCTTTTGCTTGGCTCGCATCACATACACTGATTGCAACGCTGGGTGTTGCTCAAGTTGCTGAGTGAGTTGAGTTAGCTTCACGTCAGCTTGCATTATTGTATCTGTGTTGGCTGAATCCCAAGGAGTCATAGCGCGAATAAGCAATTCGTTCAACTCACCTTCAACACGTTCTTTGTCAAATTCCGGCAGTATCTGTGCATAGAGGGAAATCTGCACTTCTTCATAAATAGGATCGAGCACTTTGACCAAAACTCCGTCAGGACTCACCTTATTTACAAATTGTTGAATCTGCCGTTTTAAATATAGAGGCACTTTAGGTTGCAGAATACCGGGGTTATGATTGATAGGCACAACCACGATTGCCACAGAGGTTATTCCCGCATCTGTGTTGGAATAACAACGTGCCAAATACAATTCTGGAAACTCCGCCAACACTAGACGCTCGTAATCCCATGCTAATAAAGCGCGATTTTTATGACGTAATCTTTCACTGGAACGTACATAAAACTCTTGCTGATTTTGAGCTGACTTAGCGCCAAAAGAAGGATAAGGCTGCAACACCTCTGACACATCCTTATTCTCCTCAACTAAGCTACCTATGGTTTCTGCAGGTAAAGGTTTAGTGTAGTGATCTGCGGCAACATCCCCTTGCACCAATTGAACCTCAATTCCTTGAGAATAAACGCCACGGATACGAGAATAACGAGTGTGATTTTCGTGACCCTTTATCGAATCAGGTGCTATTCCGACACGTATCCACAAACAGCTTGGGTCAATGAAATTATTAGAAAATTGTAACTCAGGAAATTCAAAGGTCACGACCCCACTGTCTAATAACTTAAAGGTTGAGTCTTCGACAATTCTTGCACTTGCGGTACTGCTGGCATCAAAAAATTGCCAACCTTGATCAGTCAGATAATGCCAATCAATCACTGGATTGTCTTGAACATTACTGTTGTCCACCGGATCCATTTGGAAATAGAGTCGTAACTGTCCAGGTAGAGACAAAGCTCCAATTCCAATATATAAGTAACCGCGCATTTCGAATTTAGGCAACAAGGCGAAGTTACCTGAAACGATAGGTACTTTAGGCTGTCCCAAAGGATGAATATGCCGAGCAGACAAGGCTCCTAACTCTGGTTTCGCCTCGGTCTCACTATTTTGCATCAGGTCAAAACTCGCTTGACTGTGATAATTGATAGTCATCCTATCCATAACAGGTGTGTATGGCGGTAAAACTAACAAAGGCTGATAGTTTTCATTATTAAAATGTTTGTTATTCAGATGCGCGGCATATTGGTTCACTTGCGGGTATTGCAAATGACCAAAATCTGGCTGTCCCAGCTGTAGACTGAAATACTTAGGCCAATGTCTAGGTTGTTTTTCTGACAAAGGTAGCGTTGCGTATTCAGCTGTTGCCTTTTGAGCTGCTTCAATGAAGTAAAAACCGTGTTGGTCTAGGTTATTTTGTGGAATTTCGTCACTAAATAAGTGTGTCTCATTGTTTAGTGAGATTGCTTGTTGCTGATCAGAATAAAACACAGACACCTGAAACGGTCCCAATGGAGAATACTTTGACCAGTTTTCCGGATTGGTGTAATCCAAATCCTGCTGCTTATGTACTCGATAAGCAAAGTAATACTGCTCGAAATCATCAGGACGGTCTAACCAAGCAAAGTTCACTTTAGCATTGTCGATGGGTTTACATAAAAGCTCCGGGTGAGTGAAATCAAAACGAGAAGCCGTACGAGGGGCCAAACCAAAAGGATGGAAAGGTGCAGTACCGTCCAAAATATTGCCTGACTCCCCTACCAACTGGCATGGCAGCGATAGAACATCAACATCTAACGTTATCTTGGTTAATATATCCTCACGAAAACGTTGAATTTGGGTATCGTCCAACCACTCCGGTTTCAGTTCCAACTGTAACGATGGTAGGGCTTGTTCTATACCTGTGATAGGTGCAAATAGTGGTTCAAACGTCAGCGTTAACTGATTTCCTGACCAAGTTACAGTCACATGTTCGGTGTCTGTCGTCAAAGGAACTGGCCCTTCCTCTGTCGAAATACTCATATAAAAAAGATCTGACAAAGAAATTGGTAATTCTGATGTTTCACTGGCTTGAACAAATGAAACCGTTACAACTCGTTTTCCGCCACTTAAAAACAAACAGGAAGAAGCTATTTCTATGCCCTGTTTTTCTTTCGGTTGTTCTTGCTTCGGTTGCTCTTCGTCCTGAGCCGATGTTTGTACTTCCTCTGCTGGCTCGCCGAAACTGTAAATACCTGATTCTGGCATCTCAAGCCCTTCTTCCACATTAACAGCGTCGGTCAATAGCAAACGGCCTCCTTCAGAAAGACGAGACATAGAGGTCAAACGCTTTACTTGTGCCTGATTAAAAAGCGCATTGCTTAATGACTCATAAACTAGGTCATTACCTTCACTGTCTTTACCTGCTTCAAATTGGGTACCTTTAGTTAGGGTTAATGCCTCGGTAGATTGATCTAACGTCAGTACTAAATGTGCGCGGTCAGCCGTTGCAGGTTTTGGTTTCAATCCTAAAACCTGTTCAAAGTAATAACTTAAATGGCGCTGTGTAAATCGTTGTATTTGCGCCATTGGGTAACGCAACATGTGATAAAAAGCCATTAAGCTAGCAATGTCTGCACGCTCAGCCAATTGCTTGATCTCAGGACTCACTGGTTTTCCAGCCATTAACGATTGCAAAGCTTTCGCCTGCTCATGGTCAGGCAGTGCTGATAACCAATTTCCTTGTGCTGTTTGTTGTTCAACATCAAAAAATTGAATGTCTTGCGCGATACGACGTAAATAAGCGATCCAATCACTAAAATCTCGTTGCTCAACACTGAAGTTTTGCTGTGACAACAGTGTAGATGAACGTTGTGACTGCAATTGTCCAAGATTAGAAAAAGCCAAAGACTTAAGGCTGGTGGACTGTCCACCAGTAGGTATTAACGAGTTTGCCATAGAAGGTCCTGATGGCGGGTTTGGCAATGTGTTACCGGCCCGCTGTTGCACTAAGTAAATTTGAAAATAGGAAAGAGTCGAGTTGGATGTCCGATTATTTATGATGATTGGTATTATTAAGAGCTTTTGTTTTTATCCCTCTTGTAGATAAAAAGGAAACACTAGATTGCCTGGACTATTGGTGTCATTAATGACGTACTGCAAATGGATATTTAGCAAACCATCATAGATATCAGAGGTATCAAAATCGATAGTTTGTAACGTAATTCGGTGTTCGTGTAACTCGACAGATTTAGCGATTTCCTCTTTCATATCTGCCAGCATTTCTGCGTCAGGAATTTGAAACAAGTAATCACTAAGATTGCAGCCGTAATCAGTATCATGAACACGTTCTCCGACACCTGTATTCAACAATACGTATAAGGCCTGTTGAATTAGGGCTTCTCCTTGATTCATTTGTGGGCCAGCGGCTGGCAGTGAAAATTGCATTGGGAACGACCAACCACTGCCCAATAACGTTTGTGTAACCATTAGGAAATCTCCATTTTTGATGCGACCGTCACTGCGAGCTTTCCTGTCTCTATAGCAACATTATCTTTGTCTTTTATGGTGATAACAGAAGCGTCTTTATGCTTTAGCTCTAGCTCTTCTCCCATAGCCATACCTGCTTTGTCCTTCAGCAGAATTTTATATCCATCTTTATCCATTACTACTTGGTTTTCTTTATCAACCCATTCAAAGCCCAATGCTTCTTCACCACCTTTTAACTTGGCGACAGATGCCAGTTTAGCCTTGGACCAGTAGATCCCCATTTCTTCATTTTTGCCATCAAATGTTTTCGGTGCAGGCATGGTTTTACTGTACATTGAGCCCAAAATAACGGGACAACGACAATCACCACCTACAAAATCAACCATAACTTCATCACCTGTATCCGGTGGGAAAAAGAAGCCTGTTTTTTCTTTACTGGCATAAGGCATAGCTAATCTCGCCTTGATTGGCTTGTCAGCAATGTTGATTCCTGGCAAATAGATGGGTAAATAGGTGAGATCTTTATCGGGTTCTTTGGTTATATCCGCGACTTTACCTATCATGCTTGGAATAGGCGGTGTTTTATACCAATCAGAAAACAAGGTGTAGTTTAAATGCAGCCCTAACTCGACACGAACCCGCCAGCCGGCGCTTGTTACTTGATGCATAACTGCAGTTACCAAAAACTTACCGGAAAATGTATCTCCTATCCCTTTTAAATTCACTACGTCCATTGGTTTTAAGGCCGCACTTTTAGGTGCTACAGCTGGATTTATGACTAAAGTACCTCGTGCCAAATCTAGCGCTCGGTAAAATTGAATGGCTTTGGCGCGGGTATCAAATTCACCCTTATCGATATTGCCTATAGGCAAGGTTAAATTTAATTCCTGTTTTAGCTCTCCCAAGTCACCCGCTTCGGATTTAAACGGGCCTTTTAGTGAATGTTCTTTTGCTTCACTAGCGGTAGTTAGCTTTTGTGTTTCAATATCCCAGCCAGATAGTTTTACGCTACTAAACTGAGAGCTAATATCTTGCTCTAGTTTTAAATTTTCGATACCACCTTCAGTTAATTCAATGTCGGCCGCGCCGTCATACTTAATCTTTCCATGATGCACCAATTTATCGCCGTCGGCACTTGGCACAAATAGATAACCATTGGCTAAAGCGCGTGCCATCATTGCTCGCCAAGGAGATTGTTGATAAACGAAAAACTGTGTTTGTTTTATAGATGACTTAGCATCATCGACCTTGATTACTGAGCCTGCTAATTTGGCAATTTTGGCCATAATTGCCGCATCGTTTTCACCATCTTTTTCTGCAAAGTAATGAGTCATTAGGCCTTCTGTTAACTTTACAGACTTACCTTGCGCGATGATCTCGAGATATGGATGGTGATCTATGCCAATATGTTGGCCAGTGACAAAGCCGGAAAATTTAACCTCTGCTTTATCCTTTTGGTTTTCTTTGATTTTAGCGACAAAATCAAATTTACTTCCTGCTTTTATTTTATCTTTTAGCTTACCGGCATTAAACGCCTTGAGAAATTCTGTTTTGGCTTTTTCATCCAAGTTCACCAAACGTAGAGTCATTTGAGGTATGCGATTTACCCCATAGCTCCAGTGAGCGGATACTTTCTTATCAGTAATATCAACTCCACCCAAAGAAAATGAATAGGTGATCATCAAAATGCTCCTATGTTAATACCAATCATCATAAATAATCAGTCATTCAGCGAGAATTAAAAGCTTCCTAGACAATGCATTGATTACTTCAGGCTTCCTGCCTTTCGCTTTGTCAGCCTTCGGCTGTTCAAAAATATTCCCGACATTTTTGTGCAGAGAATGGTTATTCCCTTTTCAAAATCAATAAAGCCGTATAGGGAGCTTTTAAACTCGTCCTTTGGAAGCCTCTCACAAGCACGATAATTGCGCAAAATTTGCTTGATGTAGAATGGCTATACCTGCACAAATTTTTCTTATTCTCCCACTTGTGAGAGACTCTGAATGGCTAATTATTCATGATGATTGGTATAACTTATCTTTAGGTGGCGCTTGTACCTGCTCACCTGATTTATCCCCTCGAATGCTGTCCATTTTGTTGGCTTTGGCCAGTGCACCTGTCATGGCGGATGTACCATAAGTGGCTGCTGCCGCTGCAGCCAAGCCAGCACCTGCTGCTAAAAGCGCAGTCTGAGTAACTAATGCTTTATTGGCTTTTTTTCCGGCTTTGCCGACCTGAGTTGAGAACTTGAACTCACAAGTGACCAATGCCTTAACTCGTGATCCCAGAGCGTCCACTAATTCATTTTTCACACTGATGTTTTTCACTACGCCATGAAAAGTTCCTGAAGCTCCTTCAAGTAAAGGCATGTTGCTAGACTGCAGGGTCAAATAGTTAGGCTTGCCAGGCTCGTCTTGTGAATAACAAACCTGCATCAGTTTTTTTATTTGTTTCTCGACACTATTTGGCAATATGCTGCTTTTCGGATTTAAAAACAGTACTGGGGCCAATAGAGGTGTACCGTAAGTGGTATCGTCAAGAACAAAAGACACTTTCAAACCTGAGGGTTTTTCTGTCGCGCCAACTATTTGCTCTTGATCATTCTGTGTTTTTGCCGTTTTAAAGCAGTTTTCCATTTTGACATCTAAGCTTTCCTGCAAATAAGGTAAAGCTATACTCTTGCCCTTACCCGTGCGGGTAGATTCTTTATAACCGGTGATCTTAATGGTTGGTAGCAGGAAACGACTGGCATCCAGAAAATTCGACATGTTTAGATTCTCTTTATGGGCGTTTAATGAGTTTTTGGTTCATAAACTGATCTTGCAAATAATGCGATAAGGCATCCTCAAATGGCGGAACGCAGCAACTCAGTTCATCAATTTTCCGTTGCATTGTGTTTATAGCTTCCTGAGTGGCTTTATTTATTTCCTTATCACCGCCTTTGACCGAAGCGTTAACTGATACCTTTTGAATTTGGGTACCTGCAGAACTTTGTTGTGTACTGTTAGCAGAAGTATCACCTGACATCATCTTCTCCTTAATGATTCATCTGGGTTATTATCCGAAGCTCAGAGGTATATATTTGAGACCGCTGTATTTAAAACTCATGCTTTCAATTAGTATTTCATTGCTGCTGCCACTAAGGCTGTCCCAATCCCAGGATTCCAGATAAGCATTACTGACAAGCCAAGCATTAGCTGGATTACCATTTTCATTCAGTACATTGATCAGTATGTCTTTACGTAACAAGCGTGTTGTCCAAAACAATGACTCCATAGAGTTACCTATCGTCAACGGACTAATTCCAGTAAATACGCCACGTTTTAATGTTAAATTTTGAATGGCCGTTTGACCGTCTAAGGTGGTCATTTGCTCACGGCGCTGAATATTACGACTCATTTTTAAGCCGCTTACTTCCTGGAAAGCAATATCAATGGGGTTAGGAATACCGGCAGTAAGGATCACAACTGTAAAACGGTAACGGACCAAGGCGTCGCCTTTATCAAGTAACATAATGAATAGTCTCTAATTAAAAGCTTTTTGAACTATAGAATGCCCGGTGAGAGACCACCGGGCGCATACGAGTTAGCCGGAAAATTCCACTGTAACTTTATCAGCCATCAATTCTAGCTGCTCAACACTGGCTTCGTTCGAACCACCGTTAAAGCTAGGCGCAGTAAGCTTTTTAGGGAAAGCGTTGGTCACTGTCCACGTTACTAAAGCACCGCCATCTGACTCAGGATCAATAAGCGACACAGTAATATCTCTCTTATCAATAAGATTCAGGTTGATGGAATTAATCCAATCGTAAAGTTCGCTTTTCTTGCGCACCAAGCCACGTTTTAAGGTGATATTGACGTCACTTTCTTGCCCTGGCATATGTTTTTTACCTAAACCATCTTTATAGGTAATAGTTTCTACTCCGATATCTAATCCAGACACCTCAGAAAAAGCCATGGATTCGCCTCCAACGGAAACGCGAAAGCGATATACAGGAATAGGATATTCATTTTTTAGATTCTCGACTGTTTCAGCCATTAGTTAACACTCCAAAATAGTAATAAAAAGAGAGAGGCAGTTTTTTATGCAGCCAGCAAGCTGCATTACGCACTGCCGAATTGGGTTAGCCTTCTATGCTCTTATGAGAGAAGGTCAGAACAATGAATTCAGCTGGGCGAACTGCAGCCAAACCAATCTCGATATTCATAATGCCGTTATTGATGTCGTCTTCTGTCATCGTTTGACCTAAACCCACGTTGACAAAGAATGCCTGATCTGGACTGGCACCGAAGAAAGCACCTTGTTTCCATAACCCTTCTAAATAACTTTCAATCGTGGTTTTAATCTTCAGCCAGGTAAAAGGTGTATTAGGTTCGAATACGGCGAAGTAAGAGGCTTTTTTCACCGACTCTTCAACCATGTTAAATAGACGGCGAACTGGTACATAACGCCATTCGTTGGAATTACCATCTAGTGTACGAGCACCCCAAACCAGTACCCCTTTGCCAACGAAACTACGGATAGCATTGATGGACTTACCAGCATTGACGTCAACATTCAGATCTTCCTGTTCACCATTATCAATGTTGATAGTAGGTGAAATCACTTGGCTGATTGCGATATTAGCTGGTGCTTTCCAAACGCCTCTTTGTGCATCCGTTTTAGCCATAACGCCTGCAATAGCTGCACTAGGAGGTAAAACCAAATAATGTTTAGATAATAAGGCTTTGACTTGATTGTAATAACCTGTTGATGCAAAACGGTAACGTGGGTCATTCAGTGCTGACAACGGTACAGGTGAGATTGCGTAATCGAACGACAGTTGTTTTGTTTCGCCTGCTTTGCGGTCGGTATCAGCAAGAGAGTTGTCTATCGCTTGGCCTTGGCTGTTTAAGGTAATACTGGCATCATCTTTAGCTGCATAAAGGCCGTATTGCACTGAATCAGGCAGGCGCTGTCCCAAGGTTTCTACATTGGTAGAGTCCACTTCATAGCCAGCAAAATCCAGATACATACTGTTGTGTTTAATAAAGTATTGAGGATAAAAATCTGAACCGCTAAAGCCGAACTCATCTACTGACTTTTCACCGATAACACCGCTGTCATCTACGGTTAACACGTAGCAGTCATTCATAGTGCTGTGCAATGCCGGGAATGTTTTTGGCGGCGTTACCGTCACATTATCTTCATCGTGATGACGTGGCATAGATGTTTGTAAATATGGGTAGTAAGCTGCACCGTATTTTAATCCTTGCGTAACTTTATCGCGCATCACGGCAGCATCATCACGGATATTGCCATTTTGCTGTACATCAACGATAGCAAAGCGATCCATCATTTTTTCAGAGTGAGCAAGTGCCGCATTCTGGATATCGTAGTGAGACTGGGCGTCCATCAAAACACTCTCTGGACATGAGATAAGCGTCACTTCATCTACTTTACTCAAGCTTTCAATCGCTGTCATAAAGCCGGCTTTGCTCTTAGCTTGGGTATCGTAACCACCCACACTAATGATATAGCAAGTACCGCCACCATTAGCAAAAAAGTGAGATACAGCTTGATATAGGTAGAACTTTGACATGGCATCGTTAGACGATACTGGCAGTACAAATTCGCCACTGGCAGCTTGATACTCTACCGTCATCGATTCCGAGAAAGGACCACCAAACATGGCCGTATATTCCAGTAAGCTGGTGATACGATAAGCTTGTTGAGTGATATCTTCACCTTTACTGTTTTCGGTTATATTGGTGTAACCGATAAAAGCAGGTATTGCTGTCGGGACTTCTGCCACTGATGGACTTAGCAACGAACGTTCTTTGACATAAACGTCAGGGGTTTTGTATTGACTCATAGGGGTTCCTTATTGAGCTTGGGTTAATAAACAAATGACAAACGGGCAGTGACGCAGCCCACGCGTTGCGTTGACAAACTTTGTATGTGTTAGAAAAAGAGAGATAAGGAATAATCAACCATTGCTATTCCAAGATTCTTCAAGTACCTCAAAGTGTGCGTTTCAAAGGGAGATAACAAAGGTTGAAACAAAATAAATTAGCTCAGTATCAATCCTTTTTCGCTCTTCCCTTTTGGAATTCTTAAAACGCCAAAAACAAGCGTTTGGGGATAATTGGGGTCTAAAATAATATTGATTACATAAGTGTGAGAATTAAGTTGCCGAGTTCCTCGATAAACGCAGGCTCAACTTCTAAACCTAAAGCCACTAGCAAAGCTGAGATCAGAATACCCCAACCACTTTTTTGGAGTAAGGGCATCTTAGATAGTCGTTTTTTCACAGCTTTGCTTCCATCCACTTTATTCATTAATTGACTAACCAAACGTTTCATAACGTCTCCTATTTTGTTCATTCCCAATTCATGTCGTGCTCCAAGAGCTTCTGCATTTGAGAAATATTTTTGCTTTGGGCAGGCTCCGCCCCCCTGTGATGTGGGTTGCTATATAGACGCCATTCGTTGGAAAGTGTGATATTAATTTGAAGCTTTTTTACTTCATATCGGCTTTTGTTTGCCCTGGGTTGGTAAATTGAAGCTTTACCATAATGCTGGTTAGGGGATCAGGAGCTGGCGTGGGATCTTGCCCTGGAGGGCCCACTGTCAACTCCACATCAATAACACTGTCTTTGACCAGTAGAGGATCTTTCGAGATTACCTTGGCTGTCAGCGTTTGCTCGCCATTCACCTTAGTTGCCATGGCTTTACCGCCGACAAATGCAGCATTGATGTAATCACTCAAGTAATTAGGCAACCAAGCTTCAATATCCTTAATCGTGAGTGCTCGTTTTCCTTTTACACAGAGCTTATTCCCTGAGGTTGCAGGAATAGAGGCCGTTGGTGCGCCCAATAACGGTGCTCCTTGCACAAGAATTAAGACTTCGGCGCCGTCAACACACAATATAGACATCATTATTCCTCGCTTTCAATAACCAATATTGCTTGTGCTAGCGCGTATTGGCCAGTTTCACTTTGAACGACATAATTCACCGTAATGAATCGGCGCTCGCTCCCACTCAATGTTAATTGCACAGAGTCTTGCTCTATACTGGTTAAACCAAAAGGACTATATGAAGCTACCAAGGTAATATCTTGTTCAATACCTATTGCGTCGTTTTGCAATACATCGAGAGTGTAAATACCATCTTCAGCTTCTGCCTCAACCACGATATCGTTTGACACTAGTACTTCTGCCTGTTGTATATTCACTTCATAGAGCGCTGGTTCAGATGTCTGTTGTCCATCGAACGCTTCTAAAATAAAGGAGTCTTCTCTCGCCTCCCCTGGCGGCGCAACATAAATCCAGGTGTCTCCTTCAATAAAAAGCGATCCAACGGATGGTAGTTGTAGAACATCAATAGAAATGTCATCACCATCTGGGTCAGATGCATTAGGAGTAAATCTTAGCTGACTATCCGCCAATACTGTCAGCGTTTCAGGATGCAACTCAGGTGCTTCGTTGACATTAGTGACCTCTATATTAAACGGCGCTAAAGATGACGTTAACACTCCATCACTAACAGAGATGGTTATACCTGAGTGAAGACCAATATCTTCTTTGTCTGCTGTTCCAGACAGACGCCCTGTGAACTCATCAAAACTCAACCAGTTGGGCTTGTTGTTGATACTAAAGGACAAAAGACCAGTATTATCATCTGTCGCATTAGGTGAAAAATTGTATTCTTCTCCAGTATTGACCTGAGTCGGTGCGGAACCTGAGATTAACGGAGGATCGTTTACATCGGTAACTTTCACAGAAAATCCAGATAATGTGTCGGACAGTTGACCATCAGTTACACTAATCAAAATATTTTCATAAACGCCAACATCTTCATTTTGAGGAACACCGGATAAGGCGCCAGATGCACTATCAAAGTCTAGCCAGACTGGCTTGTTAACAATCGTAAAGCTAAGTGTATCGCCATCGATATCAATTGCTGAAGGCACGAAACTGTAGCTTTCATTTTGCGATACTAAGTTATTGGGCACTCCGTCAATGCTAGGTGCGTCGTTGACATTAAGCACTCTAATATCGAAGGCTGGCAGTGACGAGACAAGTTCCCCGTCCGTAACTTGCAATACCAAGCCCGTGTATTCACCAACGTCATCGTTACTCGGCGTGCCAAATAACCGCCCAGTAGCTGTATCTATCTGTAGCCAAGCTGGTCTATTGCTCAGTGAAAAACTAAGCGTATCTCCATCAATATCGCTGGCAGATGGTATAAAGTTATAGCTCTGATCTTGCGAAATAACCCCCTCAGGCGCCCCCAGAATTTCAGGCGCATCATTAACATTGACTACGTCAATGCTAAAGGCAGGTAATGACCTGTTTAGCTCACCGTCGGATACAGTGATCTGAATACCGGAATGAATTCCTACGTTTGAATGTTTAGGGATACCAGATAATTCACCAGTCGCAGGATTGATATTCAACCAGTTTGGTAGATTTGATGCCGAGAAAAACAAAACATCATCATCAATGTCATTAGCAGTTGGTGTAAAGCTGTACTCTTGTCCCTGCAATACACTTGATGCTGGACTACCTGTTATAGTAGGCGCATCGTTAACATTAGTTACAGTAATGGTGAAAGGCGTCAAACTAGCAGACAAATGACCATCAGAAACTGTTAGCACAATACCACTATAAACTCCTACATCTTGATTTTCGGGTATTCCAGAAATCGTACCTGAGTCTACGTCCAGTGACAGCCAGTCTGGCGCATTCGTTATCGAAAACACCAGACTGTCTTGATCAATATCATTCGCTAGCGGCGTAAAACTATATGCATCGTCCTGAGCGACGCTCGCATCGGGTATTCCACTAATTTCAGGTGCATCATTAACACCTTCCACCACTAAATCAAAACTGGCTAAGTCTACTGTGACCTCTCCATCAGTGACCGAAATTTGAATACCATTGTATTGGCCCACGTCATCATTGTTAGGTATGCCCATCAATGCTCCGGTAATAACGCTAAATTCCAACCAAGCTGGCTGATTGGTAATTGAAAAAGATAAGGTGTCACCATCAATATCTTCAGCATCAGGAACGAAGCTGTATTGTTGTCCCTGTAATACATGCGTTGATGGAATACCTGTTAATGTCGGTGGGTCGTTAACGTTAGTTACTGTAATATCAAAAACGGCTAAAGATGTTGATAGATTGCCATCTGAGACCTGAATTTGTATTCCCGAATGTACGCCTACATCCTCATTACCTGGAACTCCTGATAATGCTCCAATGACAGGATTAAATGTTAGCCAGTCTGGTTTACCAAGAATACTAAAACTAATTGCATCGTTATCAATATCGTTTCCGCTGGGAGTAAACAGATAAGATTCTCCTTGAGCCACCGTAATATCGGGGGTACCAGTAATATCGGGGGCATCGTTAACATTATCCACCCTGATATCAAAAGGCGGTAGAACGGCAGTTAGTTCGCCATCTGTAACTTGTATTTCAATAGCTTGGTACTCACCGACATCGCTATTGTTTGGTGTGCCAGAAAGCTGACCGGTAGCAGTATCGAAGTCCAACCAACTAGGTAAATTAATAATCGAATATTCAAGCACCTGCCCGTTTTCTACCAAAGCATCAATATCATTTCCTATAGCAGTAAAACTATAAAAACTACCTTGTGATACGCTGTCAGCAGGTGTGCCGCTGATAGTTGGTGGATCGTTAACATTCAACACAGTTACAGTAAAAGCCGGCATGAACTGTGTTACAACACCGTCGCTTACGCTTATCTGTATCCCCGAGTAAACCTTTACGTGATCGTTATCTGGGGTTCCGAATAAGGCTCCTGTATTACTGTCAAAGTTCATCCAGACTGGCATGTTATCAATGAAAAAAGTCAAACTATCACCAACGTCAACATCATTAGCGGTTGGCGTAAAGCTGTACGGATCTCCCTGAAACAACGTCGAGTCCGCTATACCGCTGATGGTTGGTGCATCATTTATGTTTACTACGGTAATACTAAAAGGCGTTAAACTGTTGGTGTCAACACCGTCTGTCACCTCAACAGTAAGGTTTTCATAAAGACCTACATCGTCGTTATCAGGAGTACCAAAAACTTCTCCCGTTGCAGAATCAATAGATAGCCAGTCTGGAAAGTTCACCGATGTGAAAGCCAACACATCGTTATCTTTGTCGGTTGCTATTGGCGTAAAATTATAAAGATCGTCTTGATAAACGGAGGAAGGAATACAGGCGTTAATAGAGGGTCCTTGCACCACAAGCACATCAAAAGGACCCAATGTAGAAGTTAATTCGCCATCGCTAACGGTTATCGATACGCTAATGGATGCACCAATATCTGAAGCAAGAGGTGTAGCTGTTATCTCTCCGGTCATTGGGTTAATGTACGCCCATGACGGTAAACCTGTGGCTGTATAACTCAGACTGGCAGCATCATTATCAATATCGCTACTTACAGGCAAAAAGTTCAGTGTATCTTCGGCTTCTACACGGAAAATTGGACAATGCAGAAATGGAAACTCAATGTAAGGAGCGTCGTTTACATTTAATACTGTTAAATCAAAGCTCGGCAAACCAACAGTGAATTCACCATCCGAGACAGATATCCGAATGTCGGTATAAGTATCTACATCGTCATTCTCTGGAACTCCCAACAACTCTCCGGTTACGGTATTAAAATCCGCCCAGGATGGCATGTTTTCAATCGAAAAAACCAAGTTGTCACCATCTACATCATTCGCTATAGGAGTAAAGCTAAATGGTTGATCTTCATCCGCGCTCGTAAACGGCACACCAGAAATGGTTGGCGCGTCATTCACATCGATAACAACAATAGAAAAGTCTTCAATGGAATAAGACTCTATACCATCAAATACCATTATGTTTATATTTGAATAAACACCGACATCGCTGTTACTAGGGGTTCCCGAAAGCGTACCGGTATTCTCATCAAAGTCTGCCCAGCTTGGTTTATTGGTAATACTGAAAATCAAAGTCTGAGGATCTGGAGCAGCCACAACTGGCACTAAAACAAATCTCTGACCTTGATACACTGAATGTGTAGCAGCATTGTCCGTCATGGGAGAGTCATTAGTTGATTGAGTCATAGGAATTGAATAATGACTGACGACGGTTTGGCGTTGGTCAATCGTTTGCGTCAACAAAGACTGTTCCTTAACACCAGATACCTCCGCTTGAACTACCAGTGAAAAAATCATGATAGCAATCAGTGCTTGGGTTAAGTAAAAGCACAATCGTTTAATTAAGTTCAATAACATTGTCGGGCTCCTTAATTATCAAATCTCACCCTTCTTAATTATCAAGTCCCCTTCTTCGACCCACGCTCACGATAGAACCTATCGCCGCAGCTAAATCAAAATAATTTACAGGCATAAAAATGTAATTAAGCGCAATAAGTGGGGAAGCATTGATTTCCCCTTAGGTAAAATCTGTGAGGCTTATTGGTCTAGCGATAAAGTGAGTATTGAAGAAGGCGCAGTTCTCGAAACTTAAAGAATCGAAACTCAAAGAATCGAAAATTAACGAATAAAAGTTAAAACAAAACCTGAAAAGCAGGCAGCCAGAAAAGTTATGCCTGTACCAGCCAAGCTTCTAACACATCCGCTTCTTTATTCCGACGTGTTGCATACCTGTCGCCGAAATTACGCAGATTCTCTAGCGCAGCAGCCCATTCCTTAGTCGTGATCTGCAGCCAAAAATTGGGGGTACGAAGCTTTAAATTACCGTATTGAAACGCAACAGATGCGATCACTGTTTGACAAGGTGCAGGAAGCTCAGAAAATGCCTCGCTGGTATTAGGATCTTCACCCCATAATAGAGATAAACGCTGTACTGCTTGTTGTTTGCTAAAGCGATTTATTTCCACCACTTCATCATCGGTCAATGTTAAAGGGTTATCTTCCAGTGCCTGAACAGCATCCAGCTTTTTTAACCTAGCATAAGGTACTAATTTCTGCGCTAGCTCTTGTGAAAACGCCTGGCAGAGTTCATCTTTATTACGAGCTCCTAAATCAAACCCACAGCCAATAGTCACACCAGAAGCACTATTGTGCGGATCGGGTACATACCCCGTGCATAC